>CAMFHP010000021.1 GCA_945952225.1 uncultured Myxococcaceae bacterium | reverse complement strand
GGTCACCCCGGGCTGGTGTGTGCGGTCGCGTCGGAGTCGCCTCCGACGCTGCATGACCTCCTCCCGCTCCGCGCGCTTCTGGGAGCGCCGGGCGGCGCCCGGTGCGATTCACGCACCAGCCCGGTGGTGACCAACGGGAACCCCGGCCACGTCGCTGCGCCCGCTGTTGCGACCGCTGCTGCGCCCGCTGTTGCGCCCGCTGTTGCGCCCGCTGCTGCGCCCGCTGTTGCGCCCGCTGCCGCGCCCGCTGCCGCCCGCTACTCCCGCGCGGCCACCACGCGGCCGGTCATCGCGCTGTGCCCCACGCCGCAGAGCTGCGAGCAGAGCATCTGCGACTCGCCGGGCGCCGTGGCCTTGATCGCGAAGGGCGCATCGCGGCCCGGCAGCGCATCGCGGTACACCCCGAACGCAGGAAGAAACAGCCCGTGCACCACATCGCGCGTGCGGAGGTGCACCACCACGTCGCGCCCCACGGGGATGCGCAGCTCGTTGGCCCGCACCACGTCGTCGCCCGTGCCCAGCACACGATCGGGACCGGGATGGCGCACCGTCCACGCGAACTGCTGCGCCATCACCTCGACGTGCACCACGTCGGGCCCCGTCGGGAGCTTGAGGTGCTGGTAGCGCCGCGCCGTGAAGGTGATCGCCAGCGCGAAGCTCGCCACCACGCCGACCGCCACCAGGGCGCCTGCGGCGTACGTCGTCCATCGGGCCATCGTGAAGCCTCCGTCGCCTACTGCGAGGCGGACTCGCGGGCCACGGTCTCGGCGTCGCGCACCACGTCGGCGAGGCCCTCGTCGTTCGCGCGGTAGTACCCGCGGATGCGACCGCGCCCGTCGACCAGCATGATGTGCTCGCCGTGCAGGATGTTGTAGCCCTGCGGGCGTCCTTCGGGCGGTGCGCCCATCGCGACCTGAAAGCCCTCGACGCTCAAGCGCTGGATGTCGGGCGTGGGCCCCGTGAGAAAGCGCCAGCGCGCCGCGTCGACCCGGTACCGCTGCGCGTACTCCGCGAGCCGCGTGGGCGTGTCGACCTCGGGATCCACAGAGAAGCTCACCATGCGCACCGACGCCGTGGCGTCTCCGCGCGCTGCGAGCGCCGCCTGCACCCGCGCCATGTGCCGCGTGAGCTTCGGGCACGAGAACGGGCAGCTCGTGAACATGAAGTTCGCCACGAACGGATGCCCGTGAAGCTGCGCGCTCCCATACGGCCGCGCCGTCTGGTCGGTGAGCGCGAAGGTCGGGAGCTGTCGGAACACCGGCACCGGCGCGCGACGGGTGTTCAGCGCGATGGTGACCGGCGCCGCCACGACGAGCGCCACCCACGGCGCCGCGAGCCACGGACGCGCGCGAAGCGTCTCGCGAAGGCCCGGCTTCCCACGCGCGGGAGGTCGCTCCGAGACCGCGTCGGCGACCTCAGCCGGCATCGGCCATCAGGGCGATGAAGAGCCCCGTGAGGTGGATCAGCGAGGTGAAGAACACCTTGCGGGCCCACGCGCCGTCGACCGGTCCGCGGAGGCCCCGCGCCGACACCGCGAAGAACCACGCGCCGAGACCCAGCGCCGCCGCGAGGTAGAGCCCGTGGGCAACCCCCAGGGGAACGAGCGCCACGGTCACGGGCACGAGCGCGAGCACCCAGAGGGCGATGTGACGTCCCGCGACGGCGTCGCCCCGCACGATGGGCAGGGTCTTCATGCCCGCGCGGGCGTAGTCGTCTTTGCGGTGGATCGCGATGGCCAGAAAGTGCGGCAACTGCCACACGAACAGGATCGCGAAGAGCACCAGACCCGCCCACTCGATGCGTCCGGTGACCGAGGTCCACCCCATGAGGGGCGGGAGCGCGCCGGGGAGCGCACCGACGTAGAGCGCCGCGGGCGAACGCGTCTTCATCGGGGTGTAGGCCACCACGTAGCTGAAGAGCGCGAGGGCGCCGAGCGCACCCGTGAGCGCGTTCACCCCGAGAAAGAGCACCGGCAACGAAGCCAGCGAGTAGATCACCCCGAGCACCAGCGCCGTGCGCGGATCGAAGCGCTGCGCGGGCAACGGACGGGCGCGCGTGCGCTCCATGCGGGCGTCGAGGTCGCGCTCCATCCAGCAGTTGAGCGTGTGGGCGCCGGCCACCGCGAGCAGCGTGCCGAGCAGCGTCATCGCGGCCTTCACCGAGAGCACACGGCCACCCGCGAGCCAGATGCCCCCCGTCGCCGTGATGAGCACCAGCGAGGTGAGCCGCGGCTTCGTGAGCGCCACGACGTCACGGAACCAGGCAGAGAGCGACTGCGCCGCGGGCGCCCTCGCGATGTCGGGGGTGCGCTGCATCATCGGAATCGCTGCCTCGACGGGCGCGCACGACACTTGGGAGGGGGCCACCATATGCTCGCGACGGGGCGGGTCTATGCCCGCGTGTGTCTGCCAAGTCAAGGGACGCGACGGCCGCGCGAAGACGCGAAGTTCCTGCGGTCAACGGGGCCTCGCGTTGCTTGCGAAGCGTGCTGTAGAGTCGCGCCGCGGACGTGACCCCTTCCGATGAGAACCCTACGCGTGAGCACGCGGCAGGCCCCGGCCTGCCTTCGCCTCGCACGCCCCTGAACACCGGCGCCGTCTTCTCGAAGCGCTACCGGATCGTGCGACGCATCAGCGCGGGCAGCATGGCCGAAGTGCACGAGGTCGAGCACCTCGGCACGCGCCGTCGCCTCGCCCTGAAGGTGTTGCTCCCCGAGATCGCCACGGACCCGGTGAGCGTCGAGCGCTTTCAACGCGAGGCCAGCGTCTGCGCCAACATCGACAGCGATCACATCGTGCAGGTGATCGACACCGATGTGGATCCCGAGTCGGGCATCGCGTTCCTTGTGATGGAGCTGCTCCACGGCAAGGACCTCGCGCAGTACATCGCCGAGACGTGGGGACGCGGAACGCCCATTCCCCCGTCGATGGTGCTGTCGCTCATGCGCCAGGTCGCGTCGGCGCTCGACAAGGTGCACGCCGAAGGGATCGTGCATCGCGACCTCAAGCCCGCGAACCTCTTCCTCACCTTTCCGAGCGACGGTCCGCCGCGGGTGAAGATCCTCGATTTCGGCGTGGCGAAGCTTCTGCGTGAGGAGCGCAGCAGCGACGTCGCCCGCATCGGCACGCCGCTCTACATGACCCCCGAGCAGCTCACCGGCGGCGTCGAACCCACCGCGGCCACCGACGTGTGGGCCCTCGCGCTCATCACGTACGAGCTCCTCGTCGGCGCGCCCTACTGGGAGGGCAACACCGCCGCGTCGCTCATGGAGCGCATTCCCGACGGCGCCCGCCACCCCGTGCCCTCGACCCTCGCGGCCGCGCGCGGCGTGACCCTCGGCCCGGCCTTCGACCGCTGGCTCCTGCGCTGCATCGACCCGGTGCCCGCGAAGCGTCCCGCGAGCGCGGGTGAGGGCCTCGGCGACCTGTTGCGACTCTTCGATCCCTCGGCCACGCAGCCGCCGACGCGCAGCATCACCGCGCCGAGAGCACCGGCGCCGCGCACGTCGGCCCCCGCATCGTCGGACCCCGCGGACTTCACCCGCGACCAGACGCAGCTCTCGCCCGTGGCCCGTCCGAGGGTTCCGCGCACGGCGCCGATGCCCATGGCGCGTCCGCTGCCCACACCCGCACGACGCAACACCCCGGGCACGCTCGGAACGCCTCCGTCGCGTCCTCCGCCGCGCGCACCCGCACAGGCCGACGACGAGCCCACGCAGGACACGCCCGTCGAGGGAAGCGAACGTCCCACCATCCCTGCCACGGGGCGTCAGGTGATGTCGCGCGTGCGCACCTCCGATGCGCCGATCCGCCCGTCGGCACCGGGATCGAGCGCGCCGCCTCCTCCGCGCAGCTCCGACCGCCCGACGGTGCCCACGATGGGCCACGCGATGGCGCGTCCGGCCCGCACCCGCGACCCCGGCGAGGCCAAGACCATCAAGATGCCCACGGTGCGCACGGGGTCGAAGCCCAACGCGCGACCGCCGATGGACACGGTGCCCATTCCGCTCTCGCGCCCCGCGCAGCACGAGCCCGTGAGCGACCACGCGCGTCTGGGTCCGCTGGAGACCGCGCCCATTCCCCTCGCCCACCCGGTGAACGCGCCCGCGCCGCAGGCCCAGCTCACGCCCGCGGCCCCCACCCCCGCGGTGCGCTCCACACCGCCCACACCGCCCGCCGCGCTCGCGTCGTCACCACCGGCCCCGCAGCCCCCGCCGCAATCCCCGCCACAGCCTGCTGCGCCGGTGCAGGCCGAGCACGCGCCCTACACCCTTCCTCCGCCTTCGCGCCCTGCGCCTCCGGCGGTCGCCTCGACGCCGCCCGTGACGCCCGCAGCGCCTGCGCTCGCGTCGTCGCCCCCCGTCGCAAAGGCCCCGACGCCCGCGCCCTCCGTCGCCCCGCAACCCGCGACGCAGCCCGCGCCCTCCGTCGCACCGCAGGCCCAGGCGGCCGTGCCCAACACCCTCGCGCAGCGCATCTCGTTGGAGATCGAGAACTCCGTCGAGGCCTCGGAGCGCATGACCCGCCGTCGCCCCGATGCGCACGCGCTCACCACGGTGCTCCCTGCGGTGCAGGTGAAGCCCGCGTCGGGCGTGTCGCTCACGGTGATCGCCATCGCGGGCGCGGTCTCGCTCGGACTCACGATCGCGGCGGGCTACGTGCTCCTGCACCGTCGCGTGCCCGAAGTGGTCGCGGCCAACGTGACGCCTCCGCCCGCGCCCACCTCGCACGGCCTCGCGGTGACCGATCGCACGGCCCTCCGCGCGTGCACCGCGCGCTGGTCGCCCGCGCTCCTCGCCGCGCAGGGAACGGACGGCGGCTTCGGCAACGCCGAGCGCGCCGCGAGCAACGGCGGCGACACGGGGCAGGCCCTCGTGGCGCTGCTCCGCGGACACGTCGTGGGCGCGGTGGTCTCGCCGGAACGGCAGCTCCAGGTGTTGCGCGCGCTCGACGCGTCACGGCTCGCGCGCGGATGGTCGTCGTCGCCCACGGCCTCGGCGCAGCGTCAGCCCGTGACCTCGGCGACGGCGTGGGCCGCGGTGGCCTACTCGCTCATGGCCGAAGAGAGCCGCGCCGAGACCGCGCGGGCCCGCGTGCGCATCGCCCGCGACGCGCTGGTGACCGCGCAGCGCCCCGACGGATCGTTCAGCGAAGACATGGCCCCCGCCGCGCACGCCGCGACCGACGTGTCATCGGTGCTCGCGACCTGGGCCCTCGTCGAAGCGCATCGCGCGGAGCCCACGGAGACCGCCGCGGTGACCACGGCCCGCGCCCGCGCCCTCACGTGGACGGCGCAACGGGTGACCTCGGGCGCGCTCGGCGAGGGCATCGACGCGCTGGCCTTCTGGGTGGCGTGGCAGGGACGCGAGACCGATCCCGCGACGCGCGCCACGGTCGATGCGCTCGCGGTCTCGTGGTCGCGCGCGCTGCTCCACCGCTGCCCCGCCGACCGCGGATGCGCCCCCGGCGTGGCCTCGTGGGAACCGTGGACGGCCCTCGCCCTCTCGGCCCTGCTGCGCGATCCCCCGGCGGCGCTCGACGCGCCCACGCGCACGGCGCTCCAGGGCCTTCTCTCGCTGACGCTCTCGCGCTTCTCGCGCGCCGCGGACGCCGTGTCGAACGCGCCGCCGCCCGCGCTCGCGCCGTGGCTCTTCGCCGCCGCGGAGCTGCAACGTTGACGCTTCGCGTGGGCGCGGTGATACCGTCGCGCCCATGGCCGAAGACCTGACCAACGCGCCGATCTTCACCGTCGCGAAGCCCGCTGCGGAGTACGAGTTCGCCGAGGCCGAGAGCCAGGTGTTCCTGGGCCTCGCGCGCTCGATGCGCTTCGTGGGCATGGCGCAGGGGATCATGGGCGTGGCGCTCTTTCTCGTGGCCGTCGCGCACACGTGGATGGGCGGTCCCCCGGCGCTGCTCTCGTCGGCCCCGATGGCCCTCACCGGCGCGCTCTCGCTGGTGACCGGCGTGTGGCTCCGTCGCGCGGCCGACCCCGTGGAGCGCATCGCCACCACCCGCGGCGACGACATTCGCAACCTCATGGAGGCCATGCGCGCGCTCTCGCAGATGTTCTCGCTGCAGCGCGCGTACTTCATGGCCGCGGCGGTGCTCTTCGTCGCGTCGCTCGTGGCGGCCGTGCTCGCGGTGACGGTCTTCGCCCACGCGATGGCGTCGCTCTTCAGCTGACCGCCGTGACCCGACACGGAGCGCCCTCGATGCGCTCCACCACGCGCCGCGGACCTTCGAGCGCCGCCTCGCGCGTCGCATCGTCGACGCTCCCTTCGATCACCACGCGCACGCCGTGGCTCTCTTCGACGTAGCGCACCGTGGCGCTCCCCACGCGCAGCCGCGTGACGTTGTAGGCCTCGTCGTCGTCGCCGTCGTCGAGGCGCGTGTGCGCGCAGTCGAGGGCGTAGCGCGCATCCCAGAGGTCGAGGTCGGGCTCCACACCGTACGACGCGCGGTAGGCGTCACGCTGCTGACGACCGAAGTCCGTGCGGTCGTCGCGGTGCCAGCGGAGCATCCCGAGCTCGCCGAGGCGCATGCGCTGTCCGTCGACACGCGCGATGCACCACTGGCCCACGGTGCGACGCTCGACGCACGCCCAGGTCATGCGCGCGAAGTCGAGGCGCCACACGTCGTGCTGCTCCACACGCGGCCCCTCTCCACGCTCCACGATCCCGCCCTGCACGCGCAGCCCGAGGCCGTCGTCGTCGAGCGTGGCCGTGTGCCCATGGATCCATCCGGGTCCGTCGCGGTGCAACGTGGTGCGCGCGGACCAGTCGTTCGTGTCGAGGATCGCGACGCGCGTCACGCCCGGCTGGCGACGGTGCGCGTAGTCGATGCCGCCCACCACGACGATGCGATCGCCGACGAGCGTGGCGCTGTGCGAGTCCGTGGGCGCGAGGTTCTCCCAGGGATGGCCCCACACCTCGACGGCGCCATCGGGCGACTCGACGAGCACGTCGTTGTAGATGAAGAAATCGGGGTCGTAGTAGTCCTCGTGCTCGCCGCCGATCCACACGACGCGGCCATCGGCGAGCGCGGTGCGGCTCTGCCCGAAGCGCTGCCCGCACCACGCGGGCCCGACGGCCATCGACGACGGCCCTTGAAAGTGCCTGTTCGCAGCCCAGGCGTTGAGCTCGCGCTGCCGTGCGAGCCAGGCCCACACGGGGTTGGTCATGCGGTGCGGGCTCTGCGTGCCGAGGCGCGGCGATCGCCACGTGAGGTAGAGGTCGCGGGTCACGTCGGCGGGCGGACGTTGCGCCTCGGGGAGTCCTTGCTTCTTCGAAGTGCTCATCGGGTTGCTCGGGCGCGCACGACAGCACATCGCCCACGGCGATGACAGCGCGGGTTGACGCTTCGACACACGGCGCGCGAGGAATCACCGCGATGGAACTCCGCTCCGTGCTGGTCGACGGATCTCCCCTCGCGCGTGTGGGCGGCTACGTCTCGACGATCGCGCCCCTCGCCGACGGACGCAGCGCGTGGGTGCTCGCGAGCGACCTCTCCTCGCGCAGCCCGCAGGCGTGGACGGTGTGGCGCTGGAACCTCGACGACGGCGTGCTCACCCGCGTGTTCTCGGGTGCCGACACGGGCATGCCGATCACCGCGCTCTCCCCCGACGGCGGACGGATGTTTCGCGTCACGCCCGAGCGCGTGCTGCGCATCGACACGGTCACCGCAGGGGGCGTGACCTCGCGCGTGGCCAACAACCTCCGCATGGGCGTGGGCGTGCCGGTCACCTCGCCCGACGGACGCTTCGTCGTGCTCGGCATCTCGACGACGCTCGTGTCCGACGGGCAGCGCGTGACGCTCGCCGAGGTCGACACGGGCCGCACCATCGAGCTCTCGACGATGGCGCCCGCGGCCTTCTCGGGCGACGGACGCCACGCCGCGTGGGTCGACGCGCGCAGCGGCGACCTCCAGTGCTGCACGCTCGCGGACCTCACGGTGCGGGGTTGTTCGTTGAAGCGCCCTCCCTCACGGGAGTCGCGCGTGGTGACCGACGGCGACGGCCTCGCGCTGCTCACGCCGGGCGCGTACACCCCGATCGACCGCGACGGCCCGCGCCTCGGACGCACGATCGCTTTGCCCGCGCGGCGCCATGTGATCGACGTCGCGCGCGGACGGATCCTGCTGCGCGGCGTGGAACGCGGCGCGGTCGTGTACGAGTGCTTCGAAGCGGCGACGGGCGCGCGGCGCACGCTCGACATGGTCGACGGCCTCAAGCCCGTGCTCACCCCCGACGGACGCTTCGCGCTCTGGCAGAGCCCGCCGCTGTTGGAGATGTGCGACCTCGACACCGGACGTCGCATCACGCGCAGCGACGGAGCCGATGCGGCGGTGCGCGCGCTGTGCTGGTCGCGCGACGGCGCCCTCCTCGCGACGCTCTCGGACCTCGGCACCGTGCGCGTGTGGGATGTGGCACCGCCCTCGTTGCGCTGGGTCTTCGATCGCGCGGGGCGCTGGGGCGCGCTGGCCTTCAGCCCCGACGCACGCACGCTCCACGGGCTCTTCGTGCGCGCGCTCACCACGTGGGATCTCTCGACGGGCCTCGAAGTGCGGAGCGTTCCGAAGGCGGGTCAACGCGCGAGCTCGATGGCGTGCTCGCCCGATGGACGGCTCCTCTTCGCGGCGCATCCCGGCATGGACGCGCGCCTCCTCGACCTCGACCGCGACGGCGCGCGCGCGGCGTCGTTCACCTTCCGCGGTGGCGCGCCACACACCTCGTTCGACGGAGACACGGCGATGCTCTGCTTCGAGCCCGCGGCCTCGACGCTCCAGACGCAGCGCTGCACCGATCCCTCGACGGCCACGCCGGACGAGGCCCGTGCCTTCGACGTCACGCTCCCCAACACGTGGTGGGGCGAGACGGGCTCCTTCGCGTACGCGCACCTCGATGGATGCCCCGGCGCAGTGCTCGTGCACGACGACACCTCGCTGCGGCGCGCCGACCTGCGCGAAGGCACGCAGCGCACCCTCGCCACCACACCGCCCACCGCGGCGCTCCTCGCGGCGACCGACACGCGCGCGCTGCTCCGCGACGGCAACGCGCTCACGCTCTGGGACCTCGACGCGGGATGTGAGCTCGCACGCACGACACCCGCACGCCCGGTGCGCCGTGCGCAGCTCTCGCCCGAGGGAACACGCGCCGCGGTGGTGTTCACCGACGGCGGCGTCGAGGTGTTCGCGCTGCCGTGAACGCGCTCAGCGCGCGAGAAACACGCGCCACGAGAGCGACGACGTTCCCGCGCCGAAGACGTAGCCGCCGCTGCGCGTGGGGTCGCCGGTCTGTGCGAAGTCCGCGCGTCCGTCGCCGTTCATGTCGACGGTGATCCACCAGCGCGTGCCCGTCGCGAGGCTCGCGGCGTAGGGGCCGTCGGAGAGGCCGATCTCGGGCACGGACCAGCGCGTCGACGCGCGCACGAACCCGCTGCCCGTGTTGCTCCAGAAGCGCCATGCGGGAGCGGAAGTTCCCGCGCCGAACACGTAGCCGCCGGTGCGCGTGGGATCGCCGGTCTGCACGAACTCGGGCCGCCGATCGCCATCGAGGTCGAAGAGTCCCCACCAGCGCGTTCCCTCGTTGAGCGCCGTGGCGTAGGGGCCATCGGAGAGTCCCACGTCGGGCACGGCCCACACGGTCGCGGTGGAGGCGAAGCCGGTGCCCGTGTTGACGAACACGCGCCACGAGGGCGAGGCCGTTCCCGCGCCGAAGACGTAGCCGCCAGCGCGCGTGGGATCGCCCGTCTGCACGAGGTCGGGACGGTTGTCTCCGTTGAGATCGACGGTGCTCCACCAGCGCGTTCCGGCGTTGAGGTTCGTGCTGTAGGGGCCGTCGGAGAGCCCGATGTCGGGCACGGTCCACGCGGTCGCGCTCATGGCGAACCCGCTGCCCGTGTTGAGGAACACGCGCCACGTCGGAGAGGCCGTTCCCGCGCCGAAGACGTAGCCGCCGGTGCGCGCGGGATCACCCGTCTGCACAAGGTCGGGACGGTTGTCTCCGTTGAGATCGAGCGTGCTCCACCAGCGCGTGCCCGTCGCGAGGTTCGCACTGTACGGCCCATCGGAGAGCCCGATGTTGGGCACGGCCCACACGGTGGCCGTCGTCGCGAAGCCGGTGCCCGTGTTGAGGAACACGCGCCACGAGGGAGAGGCCGTTCCCGCGCCGAACACGTAGCCGCCGGTGCGCGAGGGATCGCCCGTCTGCACGAGGTCGGGGCGGTTGTCGCCGTTGAGATCGAGCGTGCTCCACCAGCGCGTTCCGGTGCCGAGGTTCGTGCTGTAGGGGACGTCGGAGAGCCCGATGTCGGGCAGCGTCCAGACGATCGGAGTGGTGGCGAAGCCCGCGCCCGTGTTGAGGAACACGCGCCACGACGGCGACGACGTTCCCGCGCCGAAGACGTAGCCGCCGGTGCGCGTGGGATCGCCCGTCTGCACCAGGTCGGGGCGCCCGTCGCCGTTCATGTCGAGCAGCGACCACCAGCGCGTGCCCGTCGCAAGGTTGGCCGCGTAGAAGCCATCGGAGAGCCCGTTCGGCGGCACGACCCAGTCGCTCCCCGACGGCGCAAATCCACGTCCCGCAGCGCCCGCATCCGAGGCGTCGTCACCGCCCGCATCCACACTCGCATCGACGCGCGCATCGACGGCATTCACATCGCGCGCGGCATCAGACGACGCATCGACGACCCTCACGTCGACAGGCGCGGGCGCATCCACCACCGCATCCATCGCAGACGCATCCGTCGTCGACGCATCGAGCGGCGCGGGCGCATCCACCGCCGCATCCACCGCAGGCGCATCGACCACGACGGCGTCGTGCGTGACGTCGACGGACGCGACGTCGACGGACTGCGCATCGGGCACCGCGACGTCGACAGGCTGCGCATCGTCCGACGCGGCATCGGGCGCGGACGCATCGGGCACATCGTCGCCGACGCGGTCTTCGGGCGGCGTGTCGGCGCACCCCACGACGAGCGAGAGCGCAGCGACGGAGAGCAGGGTCGTTCGGAGCTTCACGGCAGGGCCTCTATCGCGCTTCTCGGCGAAGCTCCAGCCCGGGGCGCGACACGTTCCGTCGGAGGGCGCACGTGTGGTAGTCGTGGGCCATGCGCATCTCATCGATCACGGTTGCGGGCCTGTCTCTCTCTCTGGTGTGCGGTTGCCTCCCCGAGGTGACCTTCATCGACTGCACGCGCGGCGCGTCTCCGCAGTGCGACGTCACGCTGCGCGACGCGACGGAGGTGGTCGACGGCCCCGCGCCCACCGACACGTCGACAGCCGATGCGAGCGTTGGCGATGCCGCGAGCGATGTGAGTGCGGATGTCGCGAGCGATGGCAGCACCGACACCGCGCGTGACGTGAGCACCGATGCCTGCGCCGACGGAGGCTGCACGCGCACGACGCCGAGCTGCGCGACCGCGGGAACGCCCGGCTGCGGTGTGGTCGAGATCGCGGGCGGCACGTTCACGATGGGCGCCCCCGACGGAGCCCCGTCCGAGTGCGCATCGGCCCGCCCACGGCAGCCGTCGATCACGGTGGGCCCCTTCGCGATCGACGCGTACGAGGTCACGGTGGCGCGCTTCCGTCGCTTCTGGACGGCCCGCGCAGCGGATGGCGGTGCGTCGCTGCGCGCGTCTCCGGTGCGCTATCACGGCGGGCAGATGATCGCGTGGGATGGCCCGGGAATGGAGCCCGACATCAGCACCGATGGATTCGGTGCATGCACATGGTCTCGAACGGCGGGTTCGCGAGAAGACCTGCCGATCAACTGCGTGCAATGGACGACTGCCCAGGAGTTCTGCGTGTTCAATGGCGGACGCCTTCCCACGGAGGCCGAGTGGGAGTTCGTCGCAACAGGACGTGCAGTATCTTCAGAGGAGCTCGTATCAGGCCGGGTTTATCCGTGGGGAAACGACGGAACCAACCCCTGTTCAAGAGCCAACGTGGCGATGTGCGCCGCCGATGCGCGTGTGCAGCGAGTTGGTGCCTTTCCCGCGTCGGGAGGCATCTTCGACCTCACGGGCAACGTCGCCGAGTGGATGGCGGATTACTTTGGTCCTTACGACGCCTCTACATGTTGGAGCGCGTCCCCACAGTCGAACCCGCTTTGCCTCGCGCCGTCGAACTCCCGCTCGCGCCGCAGCAGCTCGTTCAACGAGCCGTCGGGATGCGCAGCGGCACGGTCCGCGAGCCCCACCAACGTGACGTACGCTGAAGTGGGCTTCCGCTGCGCCTACTCGCGCTGACCCCACGCCCCGTTCAGCCAGTTCACGACGCATCCTGCCAGCGGCGGGAAGATCGTCGGAATGGTCGTTGACGCGATTTCATCTGTACGGTTACCGTCACGCTTCACCTGAACAGGCTCGAAGGACGCTCTCGCATGACGCTCCGACCGATGTTCCTCTCGCTGCTCGCTTGTGCCGCCCTCGCGGCGGGTTGCGGCGACAACAGCACCTCCGTGGTGGCCCCCGACGGACGCGCCGACGGTGCTGCCGACGTGCAGGCCGATGGCCCCGGCGACGCCACGCCAACCGACGCCGAGCAGCCCGACGCGACGCCGGTCGATGCCACGCCCGACGTCACGCCTGCTGACGCCGAGCAGCCCGACGCGACGCCGGTCGATGCGGCCGTCGACAACGGCCCTGTCGACAGCGGAACGCCCGACAGCGGCCCCGTCGACAGCGGAACGCCTGACAGCGGAACGCCCGACAGCGGTCCCGTCGACAGCGGAATGCCCGACAGCGGCGTCGACGCGAGCATGATGGACAGTGGAACGCCTGACAGCGGGCCCGATGTGATGCTCATCGACGCGGGCAGCGACGTGCGCGACGCCGCCGTGGACGTTCCCGTCGACATGCCGGTGGATCTCGGCATCCCCGGCCACCGCGGCACGAGCCTCGTGAGCTCTGGCGACGTGATGCGCTCGCCGAGCTTCCGCATGGTCTCGACGCTCGGCCAGTCGACGACGAACCAGTCGGTGATGCGCTCCACGGGCTTCCGCCTCCGCGGCGGGCTCATCGGGGCGACCGGCGGCTCGCGATAGGTTTCAACCGATTCACACCGAAGAAGATCAAGCGCGCGCAGGCGCGATGGAGGACTCGAACATGCTCTCGCTTCGCAAGGCTCTCGCGATCGCTCTCGTCTCGGCCGCCGCTGCATTCGCGCCGGAGACGGCCAGCGCGCAGGGCGTCCCGCAGACCCTCATGCACCAGGGCCGTCTCTTCGACTCGACGGGCGGTCCCCTCAGCGGCCGCCAGACGGTCACCTACCGCATCTACGACGCCGCGACCGGCGGCATGGTGCTGTGGACGGAGACCAACTCCGTGACCCTCGACGAGGGCTTCTTCTCGGTGCAACTCGGCGCGACCACGCCCTTCCCCTCGACGGTGTTCAACGGCTCGTCGCGCTACCTCGCGGTGCAGGTCGGGTCCGATCCCGAGATGACGCCGCGCGAGGTCATCACGAGCGTTCCCTACGCCCTCGTGGCAGGCAACGCGGTGGGTGACATCACCCCGCGGAGCATCTCCGTCGGCGGCACGATGGTGATCGACTCCATGGGCCGTTGGGTCGGTCCCGCGATCGCGACGATGGGCTCGGGCTCGTCGGGCAACAGCGAGAGCCGCTGCGTGGCGGGAACGCGCATCGAGGGCGTGTGCGTCACCTACAGCGACAACACCAACCCCGGCACCGACTGGAACACGGCGGCCACCACCTGTTCGGGTCTCAACAGCGACCTCTGCTCGGCGACCCAATACATGCGCCTCCGTTACGCACATGAAGGTGTCGGCGCCGACATGTTCTACAACGACGTCGTGGGCCGCCGTAACGTGTGGTCGAAGCACTTCTCGGACAACGATGGCAACCGCCTGGGCTTCGTGCTCGGCGCCCCGGCGGTCGACGACCCTACGATCAGCAACACGTTTGGCTTTGCCTGCTGCGCGGGTGCGGCACCTGCTGACGATGTGTCGCGCTCCACGCTCATCCCCGCGATGGGTTCGACCGGCGCCGGCGTGCGCATCACCTTCATCAACAATCGCGAGGAGACGACCTCCCTCGCCGCCGCGCGCGTGTGCGCCTCGCTCCACAGTGACCTCTGCTCAAAGTCGCAGTACGTGACGCTCAACGACGCGGGGCGCTTCTCCGGCGACATCCGCCGCCTCACCAACGAGGTGTCGGACAACGACAACGCGCGCTTCGCCGCGGTCGTGGGCGCCCGCACCGCCGACAACCCTGCGTGGAACAACGCCTGGGCCTATGCGTGCTGCATCAACCAGCGCCCGGCGGACTTCTCGTGCCCCGCGCCCGGCTCGATTGTGAACGGCGTGTGCGTGATGGCCACGCGCACGGTCGAAGACGCGACCTTCTTCGACGCCGCGCGCGCCTGCGCCCGCATCGGCGCCGACATCTGCTCGAACAGCCAGATGCAGTCGATCCGCAATGCGGGCCGCTTCCCCGGCATCCGCGCGTGGACGAACAACGGCGCGGACAACGACAACAACCGCGTGGGCGGCCTGCTCTCCAGCCAGGCCGACGACCCGAACCCCGCGACGGACCGCTACGGCTACGCCTGCTGCCTCTGATCGCAGCCTGACCGATCGCTGAATGCATCGACGCCCGCGGCACGCTCCAACGAGCGGCGCGGGCGTCGGTCATTTGCGCGGTGCAGAGCTGCCGTTCAGAGCGACGGCGGGCGAACGAGCATCGTCGACGGCAGCGGCGGAAGGCCATCGAGCTGACGCTGGAGCGCCACGCCCGCGGGGTCGCCCGGATGGTCGCGCAGGAGCAGCTCCAGGTGGTGCCGCGCCTCTTCGCGCGCGCCTGCGCCCATCGCGAGCGTGGCCATGTTGTAGCGCGCCGCGTAGCCCGTGCGGTCGATGCGGAGCGAGTGGAGGTACGCCTCGCGGGCGGCGTTGTAGTGCCCCGCCTGCTGCTCTACGAGGCCGAGCGTGTACCAGGCCCGCGCGTCTTCACCCGCGTTGCGGAGCACACCTTCGACGGTGCTGCGCGCCATCGCCGCGTCGCCCGTGCGCAGCGCGAGGAGCGATTGGAGCAGTCGCACATCACTTCCGCCGCCGAGCGTGGCGGCCGTCTGCGCGTGCGTGCGCGCCTCGTCGACACGGCCCGCCGCATCGAGGCACAGCGCGAGCGCGTAGTGGGCCTCGGCCTCGCGGGGCGCGTACTCCACGGCCTTGCGCGCGGCCTCCAGGGCGTCGGACGGGATGGGCATCTGCCGCGCGAGCGCCGATGCGCGGAGCACGTTCGCGCGCGGGCTCTCCGGTTGCGTCGCGAGCACCGTCGCCGCATCGCGCGCGGCGGCTGCGAAGGCGCGGTCTCGCAGCAGGATCTCCGCACGATCGAGCGCGCACGCCGTGGCCCGCGGAGAGGACTGCAGGCAGCGATCGAGGAGCCTCCGCGCGCCCACTCGATCCCCACGCGCAGCCGTGATCTTCACCAGCGCGCGCCACGCCTCCGCGTGGGTCGGCGCGCGCTCCGTGGTGGCGCGCCACATGGCCTCGACAGAGCGCACCCGCGGCGCCGCGAAGGCCACCGTCACCGCCCCCATCACCATCAGCCCCGCAAGCGCAGGCGCCCTGCGCGCACGCGGAAGGGTCACGGCGCGCGCGCCCACCAGCGTCGCCCACACGAGCGGACCGAGGGCCCACACGCTCACGCCCAGAGGGAGCCCGCGCGCGGGCAGCCACCACGCCGACGCAAGCGCGAGCGCGAATGCGAGAAGGCCCGTCACGAGGGGCCACCTTCGCGCATCGGAGCGTCGAGCGAGTGCGACCGCGAAGGAGACCATCAGCGCCACGCCGAGCCAGCCCAGGAACGCGCGCAGCATCAGCGCGTCGGGGGAGTCAGGCAACGGCGCGTCGAGGGGCAGCGCCCACGGCGCGAGCGCGAGCGCGAGGGCGTAGAGACAGCGCCAACCGAGCAGCCAGGCAGGGGAGAGTTCCATGGGAGAAGCGGCGCGTGGATAACACACCCGGCGCGCGGACACGCAGCGACGAGCAGGTCATGCGAGGCTCACGCGCGGCCTCGTCGTGGGGCGATGGGCTCACGCGATCGGGCTTGATTTGCAGCGGTTTGACACGGGATGCTCTGATTCTGGAGCGCGCGCGTCGGGGAGTTTTTGTGTCGTTGCGCTGCGTAGGGGGCGTGACTATTGTCCCCGGACGTCCGCGGCCAGAGCGTGGAAGATTTTTGAGGTGACAATGCCGGAGCGTAAACGTGGGGCGCAGCCCCCCGACGAGAACGATCTGAAGTTTGGGGACGAGCTGCCTGTGCTTCCGATCCGGAACGCGGTGCTCTTTCCCGGGGCCGTCGCGCCGTTCGACGTGGGTCGTGAGAAGTCCGTGGCGCTCGTCGAGGACCTCGAGAACCTCTCGCAGCCGGTCATCGCGATCTTCGCGCAGCGCGACCCCAACATCGACGACCCCGGCGAGGGCGACCTCTACCCCGTGGGCGCCGCCGCGCGCGTGCTCAAGAGCCTCAAGCACTCCACGGGCAACTACTCGTTGATCCTCCAGGGACTCACGCGCATCCGCCTCGACACGGTCACGCAGACCGGGCCGTACCTCAAGGCCAAGATCCGCCGCATGGAGGAGCTGCCCGTCACCGACGACGTCGAGGCCGAGGCGCTCGCGATGTCGCTGCGCGATGTGGCCAAGCAGGTGATCCAGCTCATGCCCGAGCTGCCCCGCGAGGCCCAGTCGCTCATCGATTCCATTCAGGAGCCCGGCTCGCTCGCGGACCTCGTCGCGGCCAACCTCGACGCGCCCGTCGACGAGAAGGCCCAGCTCATGAACACGGCCGACGTGAAGGAGCGCATCCGCCAGGTGCTCAAGCTCCTCACGCGTCAGCTCGAGATCCTCAAGATGCGCGAGCGGATCAACTCGCAGATCAAAGAGGAGATGGGCAAGAACCAGCGCGAGTACGTGCTCCGCCAGCAGCTCAAGGCGATCAAAGAAGAGCTCGGCGAAGACGAGGGCGATCAGGGCGACCTCGACGGACTCGAGGAGCGCATCGCGAAGGCGTCGCTCCCGAGCGAGGCCGAGCAGGTGGCGCGCAAGCAGCTCCGTCGCCTGCGCTCGATGCAGGTGGGCTCGGCGGAGTACACCGTCGTGCGCACCTACCTCGACTGGATCCTCGACCTCCCGTGGACGAACCAGACGCCCGACAACCTCGAGATCGCCAAGGTGCGCGCCGTCCTCGACGAGGACCACTACGGCCTCGAGAAGGTCAAGAAGCGCATCCTCGAGTACCTCGCCGTCCGCAAGCTCAAGCAGGACAAGAAGGGCCCGATCCTCTGCCTCCTGGGCCCGCCCGGCGTGGGCAAGACCTCGCTCGGTCGCTCCATCGCGAAGGCGCTCGGCCGTAAGTTCGTGCGCATCTCGCTGGGTGGCGTGCACGACGAGGCCGCGATCCGCGGTCACCGTCGCACCTACGTGGGCGCGCTCCCGGGCCAGGTGATCCAGGGCATGAAGAAGTCGGGGACCATCAACCCGGTCTTCATGCTCGATGAGGTCGACAAGATCGGTCACGACTTCCGTGGCGATCCGTCGGCGGCGCTCCTCGAAGTGCTCGACCCCGAGCAGAACAACACCTTCGCGGATCACTACCTCGAGATCCAGTACGACCTCTCGCACGTGATGTTCGTCGCGACGGCCAACGTCGCCGACCCCATTCCTCCGCCGCTGCGCGACCGCATGGAGATCCTTGAGATCCCGGGCTACACGCGCAACGAGAAGAAGGCCATCGCGCGCCAGCACCTCCTGCCGAAGCAGCTCGACGAGCACGGCATCAAGGAAGCGCAGCTCACGATCACCGACGCCGCCGTCGAGGAGATCATCGACCACTACACGCGCGAGGCCGGCGTGCGTAACCTGGAGCGCCAGGTGGCGAGCGTGATCCGCGGCGTCGCCGTGAAGATCGCCGAAGGCAACGCGGGACCGTACCTCATCGACACCGCGGACGATCTGCGGCCCTACCTCGGCGCGCAGAAGTTCACCTCCGAGGTGGCCGAGCGCACCGACGAGACGGGCGTGGCCACGGGCCTCGCGTGGACGGCCGTCGGCGGCGAGATCCTCTTCATCGAGGCCACGCGGATGCACGGCCAGGGCAAGCTCCAGCTCACGGGCCAGCTTGGCGACGTGATGAAGGAGAGCGCCCAGGCCGCCCTCTCGTACGTGCGCGCCAAGTCGAAGACCTACGGGCTGCCCGAGGACTTCCTCGAGAAGTCCGACATCCACATCCACATCCCCGCGGGCGCGATGCCGAAGGATGGTCCCTCGGCGGGTGTGACGATGTTCACGGCGCTGGTCTCGATGCTCAAGGGCATCAAGGTCCGCCACGACGTCGCGATGACTGGCGAGATCACCCTCCGCGGCCGCGTGCTCCCCGTGGGCGGCATCAAGGAGAAGGTGCTCGCCGCGCACCGCGCGGGCATCAAGCGCATCATCCTCCCCGAGCGCAACAAGCCCGACCTCGACGAGGTGCCCGAGGAGATCCGCGACACGCTGGAGTTCATCACCGTGTCGAAGATGGACGAGGTGCTCGCCGCGGCCCTCGAATCGCCCGTCGTCGCCGCCGCGCCTGCCGAAGCCGCCACGCAGTCGACGAACTGAGCTCCGCGCGCCCTCCGCGTCGGCGCTCGCCCGCCTCCCACACCGCACACACCCCCACGCTCCGAGTGACGCTCCACCGCGCGCCATGCGCGACGGCGGGGCGTCTCCTCGGCTAGTCTCGCGACCGTGCGTCTCACTCCGTTGTTCGTGTGCGCAGCCCTCGCGTGGGGCTGCTCGGGACGCGACCCCGACTCCACCGGCGATGGCGCCGCGCCCGTTCCGCTCGACTCGCTCCGCAACGGGCTCGCGTACCGCTGCGAGGTCGGCGCCGCGGAGCCGTTGACCACCGCGCAGACAGGCGCGCCCGTAGGCGCTCCGTGGGCTGCGCGAGGCCCCGACGGCGTGCGGGTGTTCGTGCACGTGGGCTCGGGCTCGGAGCTGCACTGGCGCGGTCCTCGTGGCGATGGAGACGTGCCCGCCTCGCTCGCCCTCGCGCTCGGCGGCCCCACGCTCGCGTGGTCCGGCGGTGCGTACCTCGCGGTGCAGAGCGCGCGCCTCGACGACAACGGCGACCCGCGGGGCATGCGACTCCTCGCGCTCGACGATCGGCTCACCAATCCGCAACCGCTGCGAAGCCCGCTCCCCGAGAGCGCGTGCATGCCGTCGATCACGGCGATGGCGGGGCGTGTGGCGCTCGCGTGGCACCGCCGCACGCGCGAGGGATGCGGCCATGGCGAGCCGCAGCTCCAGGTGCTCGATGCGACGGGCAGCCCGCTCGGCCCCGTGCGAACGCTGCGAACAGGCGACACCGACGTGAGCGTGCGCGACCTCCGCGTGCGGTGGGACGCGGGTCACATCGTCGTGTCGGGCTCCGACGCGACCGGCGGCCTCGATCCCACGTGGGTGCTCTCGCCCGACGGAGAGACCCTCTGGAGCGGCGTCTCCGGCGGCGTCGAAGGCGTCGTCGCGTGCCCCCGGAGCGGTTGCCGTCGCGTGCGCATCTCGCACGATGGCAACGCAGGCGACACGGGCGCGAGCTCGCTGCGCATCGAGCATCTCACGACGGGCGCGCACTACCTCCTCCCCACGACCGTCGGCGACGTGGTGGGCGCGTCGGTGTCGGGCGATCGCGTGCTCACGCTGCACTCCACGCAGGAGGCCGGCGCCGCGTGCCTGCTCACCGTCCTCGACGTAGGGCTGCGCGCCACCGTGGCGCAGCACCGGCTCGAAGGCAGCGTGTGCGACGTCAACGCCGTGCAGCCCACGCCGCGCGGCTTCGTCGTCGTGTCGCTCGCCAACGGCGCGGGCGCCTCGCAACGGATCGACTGCGCGCGCTGACCCGCCGCCGCATTCGACGTCGCGTGTGGAGCTGTGTAGAAGTCGCCGCGCGATGCTCCGCACTGTCTACCACCACGTCGTTCGCCCGAGCATGTTCGCCCTCGACGCCGAGCGCGCCCACGAGGTCGCCGCGCGCGGACTCTCGCTCGTGCACCGCGTGTCGCCCTTGCGTGCCGCGGTGCGCGCCGCGCTCGCGCCTGTCGACGACGCGCGCCTCGCGGTCGACGCGTTCGGGCTCCGCTTTCGCAACCCCTTCGGCGTGGCCGCGGGCTTCGACAAGGGCGCGGCGCTCTACAACGCGCTCGGCGCGCTGGGCTTCGGCGCCGTCGAGGTGGGCACGCTCACGGGGCGCGCGCAGCCGGGCAACGACCGTCCGCGGCTCTTTCGACTGCCCGCAGACCGCGCGGTGCTCAACCGCATGGGCTTCAACAACGCGGGGGTCGATGCGGCCGAGATCGCCCTGCGCGCGCATCGGCCCGAGGGCATCGTGCTCGGTTTGAACCTCGGCAAGTCGAAGGTCACGCCCCTCGAAGATGCGCCCGCGGAATACGCCGACGGCGCGCGTCGACTCGCACCGCTCGCCGACTACCTCGTGATCAACGTGTCGTCGCCCAACACGCCGGGCCTGCGCTCGCTCCAGTCGGTCGACGCGCTGCGACCGATCGTGCGCGCGGTGCGAGAGGCCCTCGACGGGCGACGTGTTCCGCTGCTCGTGAAGATCGCGCCGGACCTCGCAGACGAAGACCTCGATGCGGTGGCCGACCTCGCACGCGACGAGTCGCTCGATGGGCTCATCGCGACGAACACCACGCTCTCGCGCGAGGGGCTCGTCACCGACCCGGCGCACGTGGCCGCGATGGGCGCGGGCGGGCTCTCGGGGGCTCCGCTGCGCGCGCGCTCCACGGCCGTCATCGCGCGGCTCTGGAGGCGCACCGACGGGCGCGTGCCCATCGTGGGTGTGGGCGGAGTCTTCAACGCCGACGACGCGTGGGAGAAGCTCACCGCGGGTGCCTCGCTCGTGCAGGTGTACACGGGCTTCGTCTACGAGGGACCCACCATGGCGCGCGACCTCTGCCGCGGGCTCGTCGAACGCATGGCCCGCGAGGGCGTGTCGCGCGTGGCCGACGTGGTCGGGTCCGCGCATCGGTGATAGCGTCGCGCGCTCTGATGCACACGCACCTCCGCGCGCTCCTCGTCGCGATGGCGCTCCCCAGTGCGGCGCACGCGCAGACTGCGACGAACGCCGTGGCCCTGCGGTACCGCTACGTCGCGGGGCAGACCTCGCGCTACGCCACGCGCACCACGCAGACCATGCCCGGCGGCGCGCCCACGGTGACCACCGCGCGGCACGAGGTCGAGACCGTGCGCGTGAACCCCGACGGCTCGGCGCAGCAGCGGCTCCGCGTGACGGAGATGAACCTCGCGGGCGAGCAGCTCCCCGCCGCGATGCGCACGCAGGTGGCGTCGGCGATGCGCGGGCTCACGCTCCAGTACACGCAGGACGCGCGGGGCCTCGTGTCGGCCCGCAGCGCCGTGGGCACCGTGCCCGCCGAGGTGCGCCCCATGCTCGACGCGCTCATCGAGTCGCTCGATCAGATGGGCGCGCAGCTCCCCGCGGAGCCCGTGCGACCGGGCGGCTCGTGGCACGTCGCGCGGACCCTCCATGTCGTTCCCGGCGCGCTCGACATGAGCGTCGACGTGACCTACACGCTGCGCGCGATTCAGGGCGCGGGCGAGGCCCAGACGGCCACCGTGGGCGTGTCGATGACGCTGAGCACCCCGTCGGGGGCGTCGCTCCGCGGCGTGCGCATCAACGGCTCGGGCACGGCCACCGGCGACGCCGTGTTGGAGCTCGGTCGCGGACGCATGGGACGCAGCCACAGCACGGGCTCCATGCGACTGCAGATGAACCTCGGGGGTCGCAACGTCGACCTGCAGAGCACCTTCGAACACGACCTGCGTCCCGAGTCCGCGGGGCCCGCGCGCCCCACGCCCGCGGCCCGCACGCGCCGTTGACGAATCCGCAAACCCCGGCACGATTGGACCTCCCTCCGATGCTTGAGCGCATCTCTCCGTCGAACCCCCTCCTCCTCGGCTCGCAGTCGCCGCGGCGCCTCGAGATCCTCCAGACCGTGGGCATCCCGGTGGAGGTGTTCCGCATCGACGTCGACGAGCAGCTTCTGCCGGGCGAGCGCCCCGATGCGATGGCCACGCGCCTCGCACGCCAGAAGGGCGCCGCCGCGCTCTACGCCCTCAACCGCCAGGGACGCAGCGCCGACGGCCGCTGGCTCCTCTGCGCCGACACCATCGTGCACCTCGGCGGCGAGCTCATGGGCAAGCCCCGCGACGACGACGACGCGCGCCGCATGCTCCGCCTCCTCGCGGGCCGCACGCACCACGTCACCACGGGCTTCGTGATCCACGGCGCCGACGCCTTCGACGCGCCCGCCTATGCCGAGACCACGGCGGTGACCTTCCGCGCGCTCGGCGAAGACGAGGTTCGCCGCTACGTCGCCACCGGCGAGGGCCGCGACAAGGCCGGCGGCTACGGCGTGCAGGGCCTCGCGAGCGCCTTCGTCGAGCGCATCGAGGGCAGCTACCACAACGTCGTGGGGCTCCCCATTCACCGCGTGGTCGAGGTGCTGCTCCGCGCGGGCGCGCTCGACGGCTATCCCCTCGACGGCGCGACGTGATCACCCCCGACACCATCGCCGCCCATGTCGCCTCGGTGCGCGACCGCATCGCGCACGCCTGCGACCGTGTGAACCGCGATCCCGCCGACGTGCTCCTCGTCGCCGTCACGAAGACCTGGCCCGCCGAGGTGGTGCGCGCCGCGTGGCACGCAGGCCTCCGCGACTTCGGCGAGAACTACGCGCAGGAGCTCGTCGACAAGCACGCCGCGCTCGCCGACCTCGACGGGCTGCGCTGGCATTTCATCGGTCACCTCCAGCGCAACAAGGCCCGCAACGTGGCGCCGCTCGTCCACGCGGTGCACTCGCTCGACAGCGCGCGGCTCGCGACGGAGTTCGGCGCGCGCGCCCTCGCCGCCGGTCGCACCGTCGACGCCTACGTGCAGGTGAACGTGTCGGGTGAGGCCAGCAAGTCGGGCTGCGATCCGCGTGAGCTTGGCGAGGTGCTCACGGCCATCGAGCGCTGTGAGGCGTTGCGGCTGCGCGGGCTCATGACCGTGCCGCCCGCGAGCGAGAACCCCGAGGATGCGGCGCCCGTGTTCCGCGCGCTGGTGGCATTGCGCGAGGCGCACGGAGGCGCTGCGCGGCTTCCCTCGCTCTCGATGGGCATGACCCACGACCTCGACGTGGCCGTCGCGTGCGGAGCCACGGTGGTGCGCGTGGGCAGCGCCCTCTTCGGCGCGCGCTGAGGGCTACGCGCTCTCGCTCGCGCGCGACGCGAGGAGGGCCTCGTCGGCGGCGATGGCGCGGTCGATTTCGGCGAGCGCGTCGGAGATCGCCACGCGTGCGGCCTGCTCCACGGTGCGCGCGCGCTCCTCGGCTTCGGCGACGGCGCGGGCGGCCTCGCGCTGCGCCTCTTCGACCTTGCGTCGGCAGGCCATGATCTCGTCGGCGAGGTCGAGCGCCACGAGCGCGAGCTGCGTCGACGCGGGCGCGCCCTTCGCGGAACGTTGGATGTCTTCGACGCGCTGATTCACCAACGCGGCGAGGCTCTCGAGGTGGCGCTCGTTGCCGTTCGCGGTCAGTCGGAGGCGCTGGCCGCCGACCTCAAGCGCGATGGAGTTGCGCGCACCAGAAGGGGTGGACTGCACGCGCACGAACCTAGTCCGAGCGCATGGAGCTCCACAAGGGCCTTGCGGGGGGTTTCACGCGGCGTGCACGGTCGTACACGCATGTGCATCACGGCTCGTGGTCGTCGTCGTCGGGGTGCGCGGCGTTGGCGCTCCCGCGCAGGATCGTGCCCACCACGTCGAGCGGATCGAAGCCGAGCATCGCGCGCACATCGACGCTGCCGAGAAGCTCTCCGACCTCGCGCGCACGCTTCGAAAACGGACCGAACACGCCGAGCGCGTCGAGGGTCGAGAGCACGTCGCGCGAGCGCCTCCCCACGGCGTGGAGCGCGCCCGCCCCCGCAGCCACTGCGGCCCACGGCGGCATCGGATCGAGCACCACCTCGCGCCGCGCGAGCGCACCCGCCCACGCGCCGCTCTCGCGTGACATCAACAGCTCGCGCAGGGTCGTCGTCGGGGCGAACACACCGAAGGCCATCGGTCCGAGCTCGCGCTCCACGGCCTCGCGCACCGCGCGTGGGTCGCGTCGCAGGTCGCCGTCGAGGCGTCCGACCATGCGACGGAGCACCTCGGGTCCGAGCACACGATCGAGGCCCGCGCCCCGTCGACGGAGCACCACCGCGGTCTCGAGTTCGACCCCTTCAAAGAGCACGATGACGCCCGCGTGACCGTCGGGGAGAAGGTGGTCCCACGCGCGCCGCAGCACCTCGGGCGGCGGCAACGGAACACCCCTCGCCAGCGACGGGATGACGTGAAGCTCGCCCTCATCGATCAGCTCACGCGCAGCCCCGAGCGCGAGGAGCAGCCCCGAGGCCACGTCGTCACCGCGATGGAGCCTGCCGCCCACGCGCTCGTAGAGTTCTTCGATCGCGCCCACCGCCGCGGCCACGGCGAAGTGCGATCCGCACGCGTCGGCGCAGGCCGCGAGGTCTGCGGGCGAGCGCCACATGGGCAGGTCCACAGGGCCGCGCAGCGAGTGGATCGCGCGCACCACCTCGCCCTCGTCGTAGAGCACGAAGAGCAGTCCGCCCTCGACGCGTGCGCCGCGCTCTCTCGCCGCGGGTGCGTGCGAGGCGAAGCCCGGCGCCACGAGGGTCACGAGCCGGTGCCACGAGCGTGCGTCGAAGCCCGCGAGCTGCCACGCGCGCCCACTCACGACAGCACCTCGCGCAGCACCATCACCTCACCGCCCGGCAACGGACGCGGCGTGTCGATCACACCCGCCTCGTCGCTCCACCGGCCCGACGTCGGCGGCGACACACGGATCGGCCCCTCGACCGCCGACGCCACCACGAGCGCGCGCCGTCCGTGGGATTCCACGGCGCGCACGAGCGCGGCCCCCTCGGGCGACACGCGCGGCGCCAGCGCCGACCACTGCGCGGCCTGCGCGTCGGCCCATGCTCCATCGCACGCACACGGCCCCGTCGCGAGCGCGCGCCGCCACGGAACGCTCTGCGCCGTGAGCCTCCCCTCCGCGTCGACCCACCGTGTCGCGGTGATCGCATCGCGGGCGGTGAGCTCCTCGGGCGCGAAGCCCACCCACGCGAGGAGCCCCATGGGCAGCGGATGCACGCCCGTCGACGCGCGGACCTCGTACACCTCGTCGAGGCTCATGGGCACCGTCACCCCGAGCTCACGTCCCTCGGGCAGCGTCTGCGCCCACGCGAGCAGCGCGCTCCACCGCGCGGCGTGGGCCCGCACCTCGGCGCGCTCGTCGAGCAGCGCGCCCACCCATCCGTCACCCGCGCATCCCATCTGCACCGTGAAATCACACGCGCCCGCCGCGATCGCGACGCGCGCCGCCTGGAGCGTGTGCGTCGCCCGCGTCGGCGGTTCGAAGGGTGGATTGCCCGCGCGCAGGTCGAGGTGCACGCCGGCCCCGAGCGCACACGCGAAGCGCACCTGACGCCAGATGCCCGACACGCCCGCACGCGGCGGCGGCGCGGTCATCGCCACGACGCGCGTCGCCCCCACCGCGCACGCGAGCGGTGATGTGAGCACCGAGCCCGCGATGGCCACGGCGATGCGCGCGCGCTCGACCCCCGCGTCGGCCGCGGCGCGCACGAGCCACCCGCTGAACTCCACGACGTGACCGGTCTGGCGCTTCACCTCGTCGAGGGCCGCGTCGACGCCGCGACGGTGCGGCGGGAGCACAGGCGCAGCGTCACCGCGCGCGTCGGGGTGGTGGTCGAACTCGAACGCGTCGTCGCGCAGAATCGCAGGCGGGCCGTGACCCACGATCACACGCGCCACGGTGCCATCGCGGAGCGCGGGTTCGAGGGCCTTCACGGCGGCGGTGATCCACGCGGCGGCGGCCTCGCGATACGCCACGCTGGCCACCGAGGGGAGCGGCGCGAAGCCCGGCAGGTCGAGCACGTACACCGGGTTCTGCCGCCGCGTGCGCGCCTGACACCGTCGGTCGTGGAGCACGCGATCGGGGATGCCCAGCGCGGGCACGTCGCTCACGGGCCACGGACCGAGGCGCACGACGGCGCGCAATCCCGCCGACGACACCGCGCGCAGAAATGCCGCCACGTCGAGGCGCGGCGAGGTGAAGTCGAGCGAGCCGTCGTCGCGCTCGTGCTCGCGCCACACGAGGGGCACGTCGATGGCGTTGAACCCGAGGTCCGCGAGGGCGCGTACGGCGCGGGGCCAGAGCGAGGGGTCGAGGGTCGAGAACCGCACCATCGCGGCGCGCAGCGGCACACTCACGGCGCGCGAAGCTACCTCAATCCCGCGCGGCGCAACCGTGGTAATCGGACCCGCACCATGCGCTCCGCCCCTGCGCCCACGCGCCTCGTCGCCGCCCTCGCGGCCGCGCTCCTCGCCGTGAGCTCCGCCGCCCTCTGGATCCGCATGGCGCACGCGGGCCCGCTCGCCATCTCGTTCTACCGTTTGCTCTACGCGACGGTGATCCTCGCGCCCTTCGCGATCGGTCCCGCGCGCCGCGAGCTGCCGTTGCTTCCGCGCCGCGAGCGCTGGCTCCTCGTGGCCGCAGGCGTCGCCCTCGCGCTGCACTTCGCGTCGTGGATCGCGAGCCTCGCGCCCTCGTCACCCGTCGCCACGAGCGTCGCCGCGAGCGCCACCCTCGTGGCCGTGCACCCCGCCCTCGTCGCCGCGGCAACCCCATGGATCTCGGGCGCTCCCTTTCCCCGTCGCGCGGTGCCGGGCATCGCGCTCGCGCTGCTGGGATCGGCCGTGATCGCGTGGGGAGACCGCCGCGGGCAGCACCGCCTCACCGGCGACCTTCTGGCCTTTCTCGGCGCCGTCGCGGGGGCCGCGTACTTCGTGCTCGGCGGACGCCTCCGCCGCACGCTCGGGCTCATGGCCTACGTGCTCCCGGTGTACGGCACGGCGGCCCTCACGCTCCTCGCGCTTGCGCTGCTCACGGGCGAGACGCTGCGCATCACCGACGCGCGAGAGCACGCGCTCTTTCTCGTGCTCGCCCTCGGCCCGATGATCCTCGGGCACACGCTGCTCAACTGGGCGCTGCGCTATCTGCCCGCGTGGGCCGTGGCGACGACGATCCTCGCGGAGCCCGTGGCGAGCACGGTGCTGGTGTTCGCGGTGCTCCACGACGCGCCGCCTGCGACGGCCGTGGCGGGCGCCCTTCTGGTGCTGCTGGGCCTCGGCGCCATCGCGCGCGGCGAGCGCACGGGCTGAGCGATCACCCGCGGTACATGCGGTCGATGCGCGCCTCGGGATCGCCCGGATCGAGCAGCAGAAGCACCGCGTAGAAGATCCACTCCGCGGGCTTCATCGCGAGGTACACCGCGTCCGACATCCACGACGCGCGGATGTAGCGGATCACGGGCAATCCCAGTCGGTCGTAGGTGCGACGCGCGAGGCGACCGAAGCGCGGCCAGCGCGTGTGGAGCAGGTCTTCGAACGCGTTGGCCACCGCGAGCTGGCGGTTCACGACGATGGGCTGGCCGTTGCGAACGCCCATGCGCTCGGGTCGCACGAGCCACGGATGCCCCTGCGCCGCGACCGTGCAGAGGTAGTGGCAGTCGCGCGGAACCATCTGCACCGGGATGCGCGAGAACGTGTGCTGACAGGTCTCGGTGAAGGCCATCACCGCCGCGCCGTTGCGACCCGCGACGAGCGCGCTCGCGACCGCCCAGAGGCCCGCGACGACGGGGCTCGCAGCGAGGGTGTTCACGATCCACGGACGGCTCATCGCGGTGGGCGCCTCGGGCGGCGCGACGGGAGCCTCGCGGTACACGTCGACCGGGGCCGCGGGAGCGACCACGTCGTCGGCCGCGCGGAGCACGAGACGCGCGCGCAGCTCGCCGAGCAGACGGATCACCGTGAGCGCCGGTGAGATCACCGGGAGCCCGAAGGGAAAGAGGATCAGCCCCATGATCATGAAGCCCGCGCCGAGCTGCACCTGGAGCGCGACGTGGAGCAGCGCGCCCACGAACATCGTCGCGAGCGTGAGGGCCTCGACCACGGCGGGCAGCCTCGCGGGTCGCCTGCGCGACACGGCGTAGGCGAGCGCGGCGCACACGTGGAGCGCGAAGGGCGCGGCGGCCCAGGGCTCGGCGAAGGCGCGGTACACACCCATGTCGCAGTCGGAGACGCAGCGGCCGTTGAGCGTGTGGTTCATGGCGAGTCCCCACACGGGCATCACGGCGAAGAGGATCACGTCCCACACGATGCCGAGCGTGTGCGCCCCGCCTTCGCGCGCGTAGCGGTAGGTGCGCACGATCGCCGCGAGCCCCGCGCCGATCACCGCGAGGCCGAGGGGAATGATCGCCCACTCACCGCGCCCGCCCAGTTGCGCCGCGAACAGGGACCACAGCACGAGCATCACTGGCGGAAACACCGACAGCACGAGGATGGTGGCGAGCGCGGCGTCGCGGAGGCGTGAGCGGGGTTCGGGCTGCATGACGGGTTCACAGCGTACGCCCCGGGGCCCATCGGGTGTGACGCTCCTCGTGGTGAACGGTCGGCGACGAGGCCCCGTCCGCTCGAAATTCAGTGTGAACGCGCGCCCCGTGGGATGCTCCGTCGCCTATGTCGCACGAGACCGTGAGGCGCGGCCTCCTGGTGGCCTTCGAGGGCATCGATGGCGCGGGCAAGACCACCCAGGTGGCGCGCGTGGCCGAGGCGCTCCGTACCGCGGGTCGCGAAGTCGTGGTGACGCACGAGCCCACCGACGGACCGTGGGGACGACGGCTCCGCGCATCGGCGAGCACCGGACGCCTCTCGCCCGTCGAGGAGCTCGAAGCCTTCATTGCGGATCGCCAGGAGCACGTCGAGACCCTGCTGCGTCCCTCGGTGGACGCGGGTCGCGTGGTGCTCGTCGACCGCTACTACTTCTCGTCGATGGCCTACCAGGGCGCGCGCGGGCTCGACGTCGACGAGATCCGTCGGCGCAACGAGGCCATCGCCCCGCGGCCCGATCTGCTCGTGATCCTCACGCTCGACCCGAAGGACGGCGTCGCGCGCGTGAACCACCGCGGACAGAGCAACCTCTTCGAACGCGAAGAAGACCTCCGTCGCTCGGCGGCCATCTTCGCGGCCATCACCGACCCGACGCCGCTGCGCCTCGACGCGACGCAACCGCGCGAGGCGATCACCGACGCGATCGTCGCGGCGCTGCGAGACCTCGGCGCGCTGTAGCGCTCAGACCGCGGGCCACGACACCTTGGGGAAGGGCCTCCCCGGCCGCGCGAACAGGTAGCCCTGGAGCAGCGTGCAGCCCATGCCCGTGAGCGCGCGAAACTCCTCGACGGTCTCGATGCCCTCGGCGATCACGTCGGCGCCGAGCTCGCGACAGAGCGTGGTCACCGCCGACACGAGCTTGGCCTTCGTGGGCGTCGTGTCGATGTTGCGCACGAGTTCCATGTCGATCTTCACGATCTCGGGCTGGAGCAGCACGAGGCTCTGGAGCCCCGCGTAGCCCGCGCCGAGGTCATCCACCGCGATGCGATACCCGAGGGCGCGCAGGGCCATGACCTTGTCTCGCACCGCGCGCATGTCGTTGAGCGAGGCGCGCTCGGTGATCTCCAGCACCACGCGCGGCGCGCACAGCGAGAGGGGCGCGGCGGGGTCGAAGAGGTCTTCGTCGTCGAGGGAGCTCGGGTGCAGATTCACCAGCACGGTGAGCCCCTCGGGCTGCTCGTGGAGCATCGTCGCGACGCGCTCGCGGATGCGTCGGTCGAGGAACTGCGACTGCGAGAGCTTCTCGGCGAGCTCGACGAAGGCGCCGCCGTGGGGCACCGAGGGCTCGCTCGTGCGCACGAGGCACTCGTAGGCGAACACGTCGTGGCGCGCGCTCGACACGACGGGCTGCATGGCCACCCAGAGGCCCTCGACGGCGCGGTCGAAGCGGTGCTGATCTTCGAGGGGAGGGCCCGCGGCGGGCGGGGCGATGGAGGGCGGCGGGAGCACGCGCTGGCGCTGCTGGTCGAGCGCGTCGTGAAGGCTCGCGATGAGCACCTTCGCGCTGCATGGCTTCTGGAGGAAGCGGAAGATCCCCGCGTGGTTCACCGCGTGGATGGCCGTGTCGAGGCTCGCGCGTCCCGTCAACAAGATGCGCGTGGTGTAGGGGTGCTCGCGGCGCATCTCGGCGAGAAAATCCGAGCCGCTCATCTCGGGCATCATCTCGTCGGAGACGATCACGTCGAAGTCGTGCGCGGCGATGAGGGCGCGCGCCTCGGTGACGGTGTTGGCGACCATGACCTCGAAGGGCTCGCGTGAGAGCACGCGGCGGATCGCCACCGTCATCTGTGGTTCGTCGTCGACGAAGAGCACACGGGCGCGCTTCGTCGTCTCTTCGGGCCCTTGAGCAGCCGTCGTCGTCATCAATACCTCGCACTCCCTCGAACGGCTGCGCGTCGCGGAGCTTGAGGTCGCCGTGTGCGCACCGCGCGATGGACGCACCACGCAACGTCGCACCGCAGGACACCCCGCACGAACCGGCCACCGGTGTCGCGCGCCGTCGACACCGCAGGGCGCGCGGAACGTCTCGCGACGGCTGCGCGCGCGCTGTATCGTCGCGCCGATGTCGAACCAGCAGGGGCTCCCGCCCGACGTGACCGTGGTGCAACGCGATGCGCTCGGCGCGACCCTCTCGGCCACGCGCCGCCGACCGCAGCTCCGATGGACCGACGGCAACGGACCGCGCGCCGCCACCCTCGACGGACGCGCCGTGCTCGGCTCCGCGCAGAGCGTGGACATCACCGTGCACGACCCGGCGGTCTCGCGGCTCCACCTGGAGTTCGAAGCGCGCGAAGACGGCGTGTGGGTGCGCGACCTCGGGAGCCGCAACGGCACCTTCGTCGAGGGCGTGATGGTGCAGTGCGCGCGCGTGCCCGACGGCGGCCGCGTGCAGGCGGGATCGACCACCCTGCAGGTGAGCTACGAGCCCGCGCCCGCGCCCGTGGACCTCTGGCCCGGCGACCGCTTCGGTCCGCTGCTCGGCCGCTCCGTGGCGATGCGCGAGCTCTTCGCGCGCCTCGCGCGCATCGCGCCGACGGACTCCACGGTGCTCCTCCACGGCGAGACGGGCACGGGCAAGGAGCTCGTCGCCGAGGCCCTCCACAACACCTCGCCGCGCGCGCAGCAGCCCTTCGTGATCGTCGACTGCGGCGCGCTCCCCGAGAACCTCCTCGAAGCCGAACTCTTCGGCCACGCGAAGGGCGCGTTCACGGGCGCCGCCAACGCGCGCGCGGGCGCCATCGAGACCGCCGACGGAGGCACGGTCTTTCTCGACGAGATCGGCGAGATGCCCCTCTCGATGCAGCCCAAGCTCCTGCGCGCGATCGAGTCACGCACGGTGCGTCGCCTCGGCGAGACGCAGTACCGCAAGGTCAACGTGCGCTTCATCTCCGCCACGCACCGCGACCTCCGCACGATGGTCAACGCCGGGGCCTTTCGCGAAGACCTCTACTTTCGCCTCTCGGTGCTGCCGGTGAACATTCCCCCGCTGCGTCAGCGCACCGAAGACATCGCGCTCCTGGTGCAGCATTTTCTTCCGCAGGGGGCGGCCGGCGCGCTGGCCCCGGAGCTCGTGCGCGAGCTCTCGGCGCGGCCGTGGCTGGGCAACGTGCGCGAGCTGCGAAACTTCGTCGAGCGGGCCATCGCCCTCGGCGCGCGCGAGGCCCTGGCCATGGTGGGCGACGGCGCGAAGCGCTCCACGGGCGCGGGGCCTCTGGGTGTCGACCTCGACCAGCCCTTCAAAGACCTCCGCGAGCGCTGGCTCGACCACCTGGAGCGCGAGTACATCACCGGCCTCCTCGCCCGACACCACTGGAACGTCTCCGCCGTCGCGCAGGCCGCGGGCCTCGACCGCACGTACGTCCACCGGCTCATTCGCAAGCACGACCTCGAACGCACGCCGGGCGCTTGATGCCCGCGCGCGAGATCGAGCGTTGACGGCGCGAGGGTCGCGGCGATACTCCGCGGCCATGAGCGACACGCCCGAGAAGCCCGCCCACGCGCACGCTCCCGCAGCCCCGGGCGCGGGTCACGGTCACGGTCACGGACACGGACACGAAGAAGCGCCCCTCGATCTGCGCGAGCGCGGCGCGCCGGTGAACGGCGAGCCGCAGTTTCTCGACCGTCGGCTGTTCATGCAGCTTCTGGTGTTCGAGTGCGCGGGCGATCCCGCGGCGATGGTGCAGGCGCTCGGCGCAGACCTCCGCGACCGCAACGTCCCTTCGGTGATCTACGAAGACGTGAACAACCCGCGGGGCCTCGCGGTGCTCACCTGGAGCGAAGACCCCGCGCACTTCGTCAAGCACGTGCGTCCGGCGCTCGCGCGCGAGGGGCTCACGCTGCGCCCCGAGTTCACGATGCTGGCGCGCGCGTACTCCTCGGGCTTCGAGAGCGACCTGCGCTTCTGGATGCTCGAACGCCCGGTGAAGACCGTGCTCAACCCCGAGTGGCCCTGGGCGGTGTGGTATCCGCTGAAGCGCACGGGGGCGTTCAACCGCCTCGAACCGCGCGAGCAGGGCGCGATCCTTCGGGAGCACGGCACCATCGGGCATCGGTACGGGTCGGCGAACCTCGCGCACGACATCCGTCTCGCGTGTCACGGCCTCGATGCGAACGACCACGAGTTCGTGATCGGCCTCATCGGCGACCAGCTCTATCCGCTCTCGCATGTCGTGCAGTCGATGCGAAAGACGAAGCAGACCTCCGAGTACATGGACCACATGGGGCCCTTCTTCGTGGGCCACGTCGTGTGGCGCAACGGCTGATCCGACCGCGACCTCCGCACCTCTTCCACTCCCGATCCGTTCACCGAAAGGCGAAGCACCGATGCACGTCGAAGATCTGGCGATCCTAAAGTCTCTCGTGGCCGTGGCGTGGGTCGACGGCAAGTTCGCAGACGAAGAGAAGGAACTCCTCGAAGCCCTCCTCTCGGCCTTCAACGCCAGCGACGCCGAGGCCGACGAGGTGCGCGCCTTCGCGAAGGAGCCGCGCTCGCTCGCCGACATTCCGATCACCGACCTCTCGGCCGACGACCGCCTCACGCTGCTCAACCACGCCGTGGTGCTGACCTACATCGACAGCGAGCAGAGCGACGCCGAGAAGGCCCTCCTCGTCGACCTCGTGGCCGCGCTGCGCATCCCCGCCGAGCAGGCCGGACCGATCATTCTCGCGGCCGAGGCGCGCGTGAAGCGACTGCTCCAGATCACGGCCTGATCGCCGAACGACGAGGGTCTCCCGCACCGACGCGCGCTCCGACCGACGGGTCCGGGCGCGCGTCGTCGTTCGAAGTCAGCGCACGCCGAGGCGGTCTTCGAGAAAGGTGAACATGCGCGTCCACGCGCGCGCCTGATCGCTGCGCTGCATGCCCGCGCCGTGGCCCGTGTTGCGCTCCATGTAGAAGTAGATCGGCGCGCCGGGGGGCTGCGAGGTCTGGAGCCGCGCGGCGAACTTCGTCGAGTGGCCCCAGAACACGCGCGTGTCGTGGTCCGCGGTGCTCACCCACACCGCGGGGAGGCGCACGCCGTCGCGCACGCGGTGATAGGGCGAGTACTCGTAGAGGTACGCGAAGGCGTCGGACTGCTCGGGCGAGCCGTACTCCGTCGTCCAGATCTCCGCCGGGGGAAAGCGGTGGAAGCGCACCATGTCGTAGAGACCCACGTCGGCCACCGCGGCGGCGAAGGCCTCGGGGCAGCGCGTGAGCATCGCGCCCATGAGCAGCCCGCCGTTCGACCCGCCCTGAATGGCGATGCGCGACGGCTCGCTCACGCCCTCCGTGCCGAACCACCGGATCGCCGCTTCGAAGTCTTCGAACACATGGTGCTTCTGTTCGAGCGCGCCCGCGCGGTGCCAGGCCTCGCCGAACTCACCACCGCCACGCAGGTTCGCCACCGCGTACACGCCCCCGCGTTCGAGCCAGTAGAGCGCCTGTCGCGTGAAGCGCGGGGCCATCGCGAGGTTGAATCCGCCGTAGCCGTTGAGCAGCACGGGATTGTGTCCGTCGCGCACCATGTCGGCCCGGTGCATGTAGAACACGTTGACCATCGTGCCGTCGGCCGAACGCACCGACGCGCGCGAGAGCTGGTAGCGCGCGGGGTCGAAATCCATGGCGGGCGCGTCGACGCGCAGCGGGCGCCACACGCCGTCGGCGGGGCGCGTCGCGGTGTCGAGCGAGAGCACCGTCGGAGGCACGAAGAACGACGTGAAGAGCATCGCCACGGCGCTGCCGTCGTCCTGTGAACCGAAGGCCGTGACCGCACCGTCGCCGGGCAGCGCGACCTCGCCCTGGAGCCTCCCGTCGAGGTCATAGACCCGCACCTTCGAGACGATGTTCTCCAGCGAGCGCGTCACGAGGCGCGAGCCCGCGAGGGTGAACTCTTCGAGCGGGTGCTCGCCCTCGGCAATCAGCGTGCGCCACGGCCCCGCGGGCGCGGGCGTCGGCGTGAGAGATCCGTCGGCGGCGGGCCTCGCGCGCATCACGGCCTCCACCGGCGCCCACAAGATCCGCGTGCGCGGCGCGTCGCGGTTCGTCGAGAGAATCACCCGCCCGCGGTACACCGTGGCCTCGTTGAGGCTCTCGTGACCGACGGCCACGGGCACCGCGCGCGGACGCTGCCCCGGCGCCACCCGCGCCGCGCGATCGACGAGGAACACGTCGGTGTGCGACCAGCCCTTGAAGAGGTTGATCGTGAGCCAGCGACCGTCGGCCGACACCGCGGGCGACGGCGCCTCGGTGCGGTCGCTGCCTTCGAAGACCAGCGCGTCGGCGCTCCCATCGGGCGCGTCGGCGAGGCGGTGCACGTAGAGCCGTCGCCAGTACGTGTCGGGCTGCGCGGCGTCCCACCCGGCCTCGCCCTCGCGCGGATAGCGCGTGTAGTAGAAGCCCGACTCGTCGGCGAGCCACGCGAGGCGGCACCATTTCGTGTGCGCGATGGCCACGTCGAGCACGCGGCCCGTGGCCACCTCGGCGACGCGGAGCACCGTGCGCTCGTCGCCGTTCTGCGAGATGCCGAAGGCCACGTAGCGTCCGCGCGGTGACGGGGCGTACCAGTCCATCGCGGCGCGCTCGCCGAAGGTCGACGGGGCCACGAGCACGCGCGCGCTCGCGCCGGGGTTGTGCGCGTCGTAGCCCCGCGCCGCCGCGTCGACGACCACGAGCGCGGGCTGCTCGTCGCCGGGGTTGCGCCGTCGGTAGAACACCCGCGATCCGACCGCGGTGGGTGACGCGAGGGCGCCGATGTCGGCGAGCTGCGCGAGGCGTTGCGCGCGAGACTCGCTCGCGTGCGCCGTGAGGTAGCGCTCGCTGCGCGCGGTCTGTCGGTCGATCCATGCGCGCGTCGCGGGGGTGTCTTCTTCGAGCGCGCGAAACGGATCGCTCACGGTCACGCCGTGGAGCGTCTCGACCACGGCGCCTGCGCGCGCGGCGAGGTTCCACGCGGCCACGTCGTCGTCGGGAGAGACCCTCTCGGCGGTCGACGCATCGGGCTGCGAGTCCGTGACGGCCACAGCGACGGCGGTGCGCGCGGGGCGCGACGAGGGCCCGCACGACGCGAGCGCGAGGAGCGTGAAGAGGGCGCGCTTCATGGTGCGCGACGTTGCATGGACGAGCTCCGCCGAGGCCGTCAACGAAGAACACCACGGCCCAGCTCAAGGCTTCTGTGCACGCGCCGTCCACGGTGAGCGACGGCGCCGCGCAGCCCGCGCATCGCGCCCCGATCGCGCTCTCCCCTTCGCCACGGACGGACGCCATGCGAACCGCGCTGCTGCTGCTCCTGCTCCCACTCGCCGCCTGCGCGCCCGATGAGCCGCGCCCCGCGGGCCAGGCCGCGACGACCTCCGTCGGCGACGACGACGCCTCGGTGGTGTGCGTCGACGAAGACCGCGACGGTCTCGGCGAGCATTGTGTGATGGGCCCCGACTGCGACGACCGCGACCCCAACGTGCGCGACGAGTGCATCCGTTGCCGCGAGCCCGCGTGGAAGTGCCCGTGCACCACCGAACCCCCGCAGGCCTGCGACGTCGACACCGACGGGCCCGCCACGGCCGCCACGTGTCACCCCGGTCAGCGAAGCTGCGTCGACGCCCAATGGAGCCACTGCGAAGCCTACGCGCAGCGCTTCCAGTGACGCCCTCCGCGCGCGGCTGTGCGATCCTCGCGCGCCGCCGTGACCGACCTCTCTCCCCTCCCCGCTGAACGCATCGAGGTGCCCGACGCGGTGCCTCCGGGCCCCGGACTCTCGCCCTCGCTCCGCGCCGCCACGCGCGGCCTCGTCGAGACCCTCTTCGCCACCGAAGAGGGCCCCGCGCCCGCGGACCGCGTCGACTGGCTCTGCGACGACCTCCACGATTTCATGGCCCGCAGCGGCGCCCGCGCGCGCGGCCTCTACCGCCTCTGCGTGACGGCCATCACCTGGCTCGGACCGCTCCATGTGCGAAGGCTCGGACGCTTCGCCGACCTGCCCTTCGAAGCCCGCGCCGAGGCCCTCGAACGCATGGAGCGCGGCCCCTTCGGCATGGCGGTCTTCGGCGCCAAGGCGATGCTCTGCATCCTCTGGTACGAGCACCCCGCGAACGCGCGTCGCACGGGCTCCACGGGCGGCTGCCTCGGAGGTGCGCGATGAGCGCGGGCGCGTACCGCTCGGGCCGCGACCACCGCGGCGACCTCACGCTCGACTGCGACGTGGTGATCGTGGGATCGGGCGCGGGCGGCGCCACCGTGGCCACCGAGCTCGCGCTCTCGGGCCTGCGCGTCGTGGTGCTCGAAGAGGGACCCAACGTGCCCGGTGAGCTCCTCGGGCAGATGCGTCCGAGCGAGTCGCTGCGTCACGTGTGGCGCGATGGGGCCATCACGGCGGCGCTGGGCATCGGCGACACGCCGACGATCAACGTCACCATGGGGCGCTGCGTGGGCGGATCGTCGGTGCTCACCGGCGGCGTGTGCTTCCGCATCCCTGACCCCGTGCTCGCGAGCTGGACCTCGGACCTCGGCCTCGCGGACTTCACTCCCCGCACCATGGAGCGCTACTTCGCCCACGTCGAGAAGGCCATTCACGTCGAGGAGGTGCCCGTGCAGCTCCGCTCGCAGTCGACGCAGCGCTTCGTCGAGGGCGCGGCGCGCATGGGCTTCGAGGTGAAACCCATGCGGCGCAACACCGAGGGCTGCGAGGGCTGCGGCCGCTGCAACTTCGGCTGCCCGCACATGGCCAAGCTCAGCGTCGACCGGAGCTACCTCCCGCGCGCCGTGGCCGCGGGCGCCGACGTGTGGTCGCACGCGCGCGTCGCGAAGGTCATCATGGACGGTCGCCGCGCCGTGGGCGTGCGCGGACGGCTGCTCAACGGCGAAGGGGGCGCGCCCGGTTCGAAGCTCACGGTGCGCGCGTCGAAGGTGGTGCTCGCGGGCGGCGCGTGGTTCACGCCGAACCTCTTGAAGCGCAGCGGCGTGGGGCATCCGCGGTGGGTGGGCACGGGGCTCACGCTGCATCCGGGCTTTCGTGTGCTGGCGCGCTTCGACCGCCCCGTCGAGGGGTGGAAGGGCGCGCTCCAGAGCGCGTACGTCGACGCCTTCGAGCACGAGGGCATCACGCTCACGGGGCTCTTCATTCCGACGGGCATGCTCGGCGCGACGATGCCCGGCGTGGGCGTCGAGCACGCGCAGAACGCGGCGAAGATCGGGCACCTCGCGATGTTCGGCGGCATCCTCCACGACGAGGGCGGCGGCACCGTGCACCGCTGGTTCGGCCACGATCCCGTGGTGACGTACCGCATGGCGCCGCGGGATCGCGCGCGCATTCCGCGCATCGTGAACCTCATGGCCGAGACCTTCTTCGCAGCGGGTGCGCGCGAGGTGTTCCTCCCCGTGCTCGGGCTTCGGGGTGTCGACGCCGACGGGCTCAAGCGTGTGCCCTGGGAGAAGATCCACGGACGGCAGATCGAGTGCACGTCGCAGCACCCGCTGGGCAGCGCGCGCATGGGCTCGTCGGAGCACAACTCCGTGACCGATGCGTGGGGTCGCGTGTGGAACACCGAGGGCCTCTGGATCGCCGACGGGAGCATCCTGCCCACGAGCCTCGGCGTGAACCCGCAGCTCTCGATCATGTCGGTGGCGACGCGCGTCGCGTGGCGCCTGCGGGGCTGATCACAACGGCCATTCCCGCGGCGCCGTCGGGGTGTATCGTCCGCGCGCCATGAGCACCTTCGAGTACCAGGAACTCCTCCCGCTCGGCCACGACGACACCCCGTTTCGCCTCGTGACCCGCGACCACGTGTCGACCTTCGAGGCCCAGGGCAAGACCTTCCTGAAGGTGGAGCCCGAGGCCCTCACGCTGCTCGCGCGCGAGGCCATGCGCGACATCGCGCACCTGCTCCGCCCCGGTCACCTCGCGCAGCTCCGCAAGATCCTCGACGACCCCGAGGCCTCTTCGAACGACCGCTTCGTGGCCCTCGACCTGCTCAAGAACGCCGCCATCGCCGCGGGCGGCGTGCTGCCCATGTGTCAGGACACGGGCACGGCCCTCGTGATGGCGAAGAAGGGTCAGTACGTGTTCACCGGCGGCGGCGACGAGGCGGCCCTCGCGCGGGGCATCTTCGACACGTACGCGTCGTGCAACCTGCGCTACTCGCAGCTCGCGCCGATCGACATGTACAAAGAGGTCAACACGGGGTCGAACCTCCCGGCGCAGATCGAGATCAGCGCAGTCGACGGCGACGCGTACAAGTTCCTCTTCATGGCGAAGGGCGGCGGCTCGGCGAACAAGAGCTACCTGTACCAGGAGACCAAGGCGCTGCTGAATCCCGCGTCGCTGATGGCCTTTCTGGAGAAGAACCTCAAGTCGCTCGGCACCTCGGCGTGCCCGCCGTACCACCTCGCCGTCGTCGTCGGCGGCACCTCGGCGGAGTACGCGCTCAAGGTCGCCAAGCTCGCCTCGGCGCGCTACCTCGACACCCTGCCCACCGAGGGGAACAAGCTCGGTCGCGGCTTCCGTGATGTGTCGCTCGAAGCCGACGTGCTGGCCCTCGCGCAGAAGACCCACATCGGCGCGCAGTTCGGCGGAAAGTACTTCTGCCATGACGTTCGCGTGATCCGCCTGCCGCGCCACGGCGCGTCGTGTCCGGTGGCCATCGCGGTGTCGTGCTCGGCCGACCGTCAGTGCGTCGCGAAGATCAACCGCGACGGCGTGTGGATCGAGGCCCTCGAACGCGACCCGGCGAAGTACCTCCCCGAGGTGACCGGCGAGGAGCTCGGCGGCGAAGTGGTGAAGGTCGACCTGTCGCGTCCGATGAGCGAGATCCGCGAGATGCTGTCGAAGTATCCGATCCGCACGCGGCTCTCGCTCACGGGGCCCATGATCGTCGCGCGCGACATCGCCCACGCGAAGATCAAGGAGCGCCTCGACCGCGGCGAGGGAATGCCCCAGTACATGAAGGACCACGCGGTGTACTACGCCGGTCCCGCGAAGACGCCCGAGGGCATGGCGTCGGGCTCGTTCGGGCCCACGACGGCGGGCCGCATGGACGCGTACGTCGACCAGTTTCAGGCCGCGGGCGGGAGCCTCGTGATGCTCGCGAAGGGCAACCGTTCGGTTGCGGTGACCGAAGCGTGCAAGCAGCACGGAGGCTTCTACCTCGGGTCCATCGGCGGCCCCGCGGCGCGCCTCGCGCAGGACTGCATCAAGAAGGTCGACGTGCTCGAGTACCCCGAGCTCGGCATGGAGGCCGTGTGGCGCATCGAGGTGGTGGACTTCCCCGCGTTCATCGTCGTCGATGACAAGGGCAACGACTTCTTCGCGGACATCCTCCGCGGGGCGTCGCACAAGCTCCCCACCGTCGCATCGTGACGGCACCGCGGCGCCTCCCCGACGACCGCCGCGAGTCGACCCGCGACGCGCTGATCACGGCCGCCATGTCGCTGGTCGGCGAGCGCGGGGCCGAGGCGATGTCGCTGCACGACGTGGCCGAGCGCGCGGGCGTTTCGAAGGGCGGACTGCTGCACCACTTCGCCTCGAAGGAGTCGCTCGTCGACGCGGTGCTCGACCGCGCGGGCGAGTGGTTCGAACGCGCGCTCATGGCCGCGTGGGACCCGTCGGCGCCGCCCTTTCCCCGCCTGCGCGGCGCGCTCGAAGCGCTCTCGAAGCTCGGTGACGAGCGGGCGCTGGAGCTTCGCGTGTTCGCCCTCCTCTGCGCGCAGGGCACCTGCGACACGCGCCTCGGATCGCTCGTGCGCGCGCGCCTCGACGCCGCCGAGCGCACCTTCGCCGACGCGCTCTCGCTCACCCTCGCCGAGCTCCACGCGCAGCCCCGCGTGCCCGTCGAGACCCTCGGGCGCGTGCTCGTGGGCGCGCTCCTCGCGACGACGCTGCGACCGGGCGAGGCGCCCGCAGACCTGCGCGACGCCCGCACGCTCTGGGAGTTCGCGCTCGTGGCGGCGATCAACCCCTTCGTGGTAGAGGCGCGCTGACACATGGCGATGGACCGGGAACAGCGCCGCGCGCAGATCATCGCCGTGGCCACGGAGGTGTTCGCCGCGAAGGGCTACCACGACGCGCGCATCGACGACATCGTCGTGCGGGCGGGCATCGCGCGGGGCACCTTCTATCTGTACTTCGAAGACAAGCGCGCGATCTTCGAGCACATCGTCGACACCTTTCTCGGTCAGCTCCACGACGCGATCCGCGTGATCGAGCTCGACGACCCGACGGCGCCCGCGTCGCTTCAGCTCCGCGACAACCTCCTGCGCGTCGTCGACCTGTTCTCTTCGAACCCCGCGATGGCGCGCATCCTCCTCTCGGCGGCGGTGGGCCTCGACGCAGACTTCGACCGCAAGCTCCTCGCGTTCTACGAAGCCATCGCAGCGCTCATCGAGCGTGCGCTCTCGGAGGGAGAGGCCGCGGGCTTCGTGCGCGCGGGCAACCGTCACGCGCGAGCGCTCTGCGTGATGGGCGTGCTCAAGGAGCTCAACTACCAGCTCATGCTCCGCAAGAGCGCGGCCTCGCCCACCGAGCTCGTCGACGTGATGCTCGACCTCGTGGCCTACGGCCTCTTCACCGACCGCGGCGCCGTCGCACTGCACCGCGCCTGACCCACCTCGTCGCGATGGATCCCATCGCCTCCGCGAACGCATCGCAGAGGGCACCACTCCCATGAAGGCCGCCGCGTACACCGCGCTCGGATCGCCCGAGCACCTCACCCTCGTCGACCTCCCCGCCCCCGTGGCCCGCGAGGGCGAACTGCTCGTGCGCGTGCGCGCCAGCAGCGTGAACCCCATCGACTGGAAGATCGCCGCGGGCACCTTTCCCTTCAACCTCCTCAAGCCGCCGATGCCCTACGTGCCGGGCTTCGACGTGGCCGGCGAGGTGCTCACGGGACACGGTGATTTCAAGCCCGGCGACCGCGTGTTCGCGCGCATGCCCGGCCAGCGCGGCGGCGCCTCGGCGGAGCGCGCGGCCTTCGAGGCGAGCGTGGCCGTGAAGATCCCCGAGGGGATGTCCGACGACGACGCGGCGGCGGTTCCCCTCGCGGGGCTCACGGCGCTCCAGGGGCTCTGCAACGAGGGCGGCCTCACGCGCACCGGCGCCGAAGGGAAGCGCGTGCTCGTCGTGGGCGCCTCGGGCGGCGTCGGTCACTTCGGCGTGCAGATCGCGAAGGCCGCGGGGGCCCACGTCACGGGCGTGTGCTCCGCGCGCAACGTCGACCTCGTGCGCTCGCTCGGCGACGACGACGTGGTGGATTACGGCGCCACGCAGGTGTTCAACGCGGGCGGCGACTACGACGTCATTCTCGATTGTGTGGGCAGCGACGCGCCCACGCGCTTCACGCCGTGGCTGCGCGCGAAGGGCACGTACGTGAGCTGTCTGCCCAACGCGTCGGTGTTCGGCCGCCAGGCCCTCGGCGCGCTCGGCCTCGGAGCGCGCGTGCGCGGCGTGATGATGCGCTCCGTGGCCGACGATCTGCGCTGGCTCGCCACGCTCTGGGAGCGCCGTCAGCTCCGCGTGGTGATCGACGAGGTGTTTCCCCTCGCGCGCGCCGCCGACGCGCACCGTCGGAGCATCTCGGGACGCGCCCGCGGCAAGGTCGTCGTGCACGTCGAGTGAGCGCCCACCGACGACGGCGCACAGCCCTTCAGAACGATCCCGCGACCGAGAGCCCGAGCGCGCTGCCCGTCATGGGAAGCACCGCGAGCGGCACCGGCGGACGCGCGTCCACCGCGGTGCTCCGCGCGATGGCGTAGCCCGCCACGCCGCCGATGAGAATGCCGCCCACGGCGAGCCCCGAGGCCCGCGCCCACGCGTCGTTCGTGATGCCGCCGTCGCGGGCCCAGTGCGCGGTGATGACGCTCACCGCGGGCAGCGCGCCGCCGATCGCACCCACGGCCACGAGCCGCATCTCGCGCGCCGTCGGACGCAGCAGCGCACGCGTGGCGAGCGTCGCGCCGAGGCCCACCATCTCGCCCGCGAAGGCCCATGCGCCCAGGTCCGTTCCGCAGCGGAGCGCGCCGCAGAGGAACACCCCGAGCAGCGTGCCGCCCACGGTGCCCGTCGCGACGTAGAGGCCCTCACCGGGACGCGCGTCCGTGAGGTGTCCCACGAGCACGCCCGCCACGAGGCCCGCGGTGGTGCCCACGAAGGTCGTCGGTCCCGCGATGGTCTCGACCGAGGGCGTGGCCTCGTTGCGGAGCCACATCGTGAGCGAGAGCGACCCGAGGTAGCCCACCACCGTACCCGCGCCGAGGGCCAGCGCGCGTCCGCGACGGAGCGGATGGTAGTGGTCTGCGAGCAGCGCCCCCGTCACCCCCACCACCGCGAGCGTCGACGGAAGGATCGCGTACGTCGCGAAGTCTCCGTCGTCGGGACGCCTCCCCGCCCACCAGTTCATCATGCTCCCGAGGCGCAGCCCGTAGCTCCCCGCGGCGAGCACGAAGGCCCCGAGCTCACCGCCGCGGCGGTACTCGTCGTGCTCCTCGTTGACCTCTCCGCGGAGCGTCTGCGCGCAGCCTCCGCGCGAGGCCGTCGTGACCGCGAGCGCGATGCCCACCGCAAGCGCCGCGGAGGTGATCTTCACGTGGGCCTCAGCAGTCCCGCCGCGAGGGCCGCGACCACGCACACGCCGAGCGCGATGCGGTACCAGCCGAAGACCGCGAGGCCGCGCTTCGAAAGCTGTCCGATCATCCAGCGCACCGACGCGAAGGCCGACGCGGCCGCCACCGAGATTCCGAGCGCGATCTCCGTGGGGCCGTACGCGTCGGCGAGCGCGTGGCGGGCCTTGTAGCTCTTGTAGAGCGCGGCGGCCGAGAGGGTCACGAGCCCGAGCAGAAAGCTGAACTCCGCCGCGGCCACCATGTCGAGCCCGAGCGCGAGGCCCGCGACGAGCGTGGCGAGCGAGCGCGAGGTGCCGGGCCACAGCGCGGCGCACTGCGCGAGCCCGATGAGCACCGCGGTCTTCGGCGTGAGCGTGTCGAGGGTCGCGCCCGGTCGACGATCGAGGCCGCGACGCGCGAGCACGAGGATGAGCACACCGCCCGCGATCCACGCGACGCACACGGGCCACAGGCCGAAGAGCACGCGCTCGATGGGGCCGTCGAGGAGCTTGCCGATCACCGCCGCGGGCACAAAGGCCACGAGCACGTTCACGAGCAGCGCGCGGCCCGCGGGATCGCTGCCGAGGGCGCCGCGGAGCATCGAGGCGACGCGCAGACGGTAGATCCAGAGCACGGCGAGAATGGCCCCGAACTGGATGCTCACGGCCCACGCGTTCGCGGCCTCCGTGGCGCCGATGCCGAGGAGCCGCTGCGTGAGGAGCAGGTGCGCCGTGGAGCTCACGGGCAGGAACTCGGTCACCCCCTCGACGAGACCGAGCACGATCGATTGCCAGAGATGCATTGGGGCCAGTCGGAGGCTTGTACCGCAAGGCGTCTCGCGTGTCGCCGGTGTGCCGGTGTAACGTCCGCGGCCATGCTGTCGGCACGCCTTCAGGTTCCTCTTGCGATCAACGAGCCCGTGTTGTCGTACGCGCCGGGGACGCCCGAACGCGCGGCCCTCACGCGCGCCCTCGACGAGCTCTCGTCGCGCGAGGTCGAGGTGAGCTCGTTCATCGCGGGCCGCGAGGTGCGCACCGGCGACGTGGTGGAGATGCGCGCGCCGCACCGCCACGACCTGCGCCTCGGCGTGTGGCACCGCGCGAAGGGCGAGCACGTGACGCAGGCCATCGAGGCGGCGCTCGCGGCGCGTCCCGCGTGGGCGGCGATGCCGTGGCAGGCGCGGGCGGCGGTGTTTCTCAAGGCCGCGGATCTGCTCACCACGAAGCATCGCCAGGTGCTCAACGCGGCGACGATGCTCGGGCAGTCGAAGACCGCGCACCAGGCCGAGATCGACGCGGCGTGCGAGCTCATTGATTTCTGGCGCTTCAACGCCGCCTTCGCGCAGCAGCTCTACAGCGACCAGCCCGTGAGCCCGCCCGGCGTGTGGAATCAGCTCGAACTGCGCCCCCTCGAAGGCTTCGTGCTCGCGGTGACGCCGTTCAACTTCACCTCGATCGCCGCGAACCTCCCCACCGCGCCCGCGCTCATGGGCAACACCGTGGTGTGGAAGCCCTCGATCAACGCGACGTACTCCGCGCACTTCATCCTGGCGCTGCTGCGCGAGGCGGGGCTGCCCGACGGGGTCATCAACCTCGTGCTCGGCGATCCCGCGGAGACGGTCTCCGTGGCGCTCGCGCACCGCGACTTCGCGGGGCTGCATTTCACGGGGTCGACGGAGGTGTTCCAGTCGATGTGGGGCACGGTCGGCGCCCACGTCGCGGCGGGTCGCTACCGATCGTTTCCGCGGCTCGTGGGAGAGACCGGCGGCAAGGACTTCATCTTCGCCCACGCGAGCGCCGACGTCGACGCGCTGGCCGTCGCGGTGCTGCGCGGCGCGTACGAGTTCCAGGGCCAGAAGTGCAGCGCGGCCTCGCGGATGTACATCCCCCGCTCGCTGTGGAAGCCCCTCTGCGACCGCCTCCTCCCGATGATCGACGAGGTGCGCGTGGGCGACGTGCGCGACTTCGGCAACTTCATGGGCGCGGTGATCGACGGCCGCGCATACGAGCGCCTCACGGGCCGCGTGAAGGCTGCGCAGTCCGACGCGCGCTGCGAGGTGCTCCGCGCGGGCGCCGACGACCGCGAGGGGTGGTTCGTGCGTCCGACGCTGGTGCGCACCGACGACCCGTCGCATCCGTTGATGCGCGACGAGCTCTTCGGCCCCGTGGCCACGGCCTTCGTCTACGACGACGACCGCTACGAAGACGCGCTGCGCCTCTGCGACACCTCGACGCCGTACGCGCTCACCGGCGCGTTCTTCGCGCGCGACCGCGGGGCCATCGAGCACGCGCTCCACGCGCTGCGCGACGCGGCGGGCAACTTCTACATCAACGACAAGCCCACGGGCGCCGTGGTGGCGCAACAGCCCTTCGGCGGTGCGCGCTCGTCGGGCACCAACGACAAGGCCGGCAGCGCGCAGAACCTCTCGCGCTGGGTCTCGGCGCGCGCGATCAAGGAGACGTTCACGCCTCCGACGGTGTGGCGCTATCCCTTCCTCGCGACGTGAGCGCCGTGCGATCGCGCGCTTGACGCCGCGGTCACGGGGCGGTTCTCCTCGGCCGACGATCTCGCGCGGGTGGAGCGCGCGCGTCGTCCTGCGCACGCAGAGGGAGCACCGCGATGTCGAATCCGAAGTGGCCGAACCAACCCGACGGCCCGCAGCCGCAGAATCCCTTCGGGCAATCGACCCCGCAGGCGCCGCAGGGCCCCTTCGGACAGCCCGCGCCGCAGCACACGCCCGCCGCCTTCGCCTCCACGCAGGCGATGGAGCTCACGCCCGCACAGCTCGCCGCGATCCAGTCGCAGCAGGGCGGCTTTCACGCGCAGCAACCGCAGTTCGGGCAGCCGCCGCAATTCGCGCAACAGCCCTCGCAGCCGCAGTTCGGGCAGCAACCGTCGCAACCGCAGTTCGGGCAGCAGCCGCAGCAGTTCGGACAGCAACCGCAGTTCGCGCAGCAACCGCAGCAGTTCGGGCAGCAGCCGCAGTTCGGGCAGCAGCAACCGCAGTTCGGGCAGCCGTCGCAGCCGCAGTTCGGGCAGCCGCCGCAGCCGTTCGGACAGCAGCCTCCCTACGGACAGTCGCAGGGCTACGGACAGCCGCAGCCGCCGTGGGGACAGCCCGCGCAGACCGTCGCGCCGTGGGGGGGTGGCAATGCAGTGCCACCCGCGCGTCCCTCGGGCGGCGGAGGCCGATCGCTCGCCTCGGTGGTGGGCGCTGGACTGCTCGTGGTGGCCGGCGTGGGCGTGCGGGTCGCGGCGCGCACGGGATCGCGCGCGGTCACGCGGAGCCTCACCTCGTCGACCTCGACGACCACCTCGTCGACGATGCGCACGGCGCGGACGCAGACCTTCGACGAGCAGCTCTCGAACAAGATCGACCCGTACGTGCAGCACTGCCTCAACCGCTTCGCGCGGCAGGTCTTCAACGCCGAGGATCGCTACCTCGAATGGGTCGACCGCCGAAAGGGACCGACGGGCAACGAGCGCACGATCTACGGGATCTACGACGTCACGGGCGACACCGGCGAGTGCGCGCGCGCGGTGACCTCGGCGGCCACGCAGACGCCCTCGGTGCCCGCGCTCGAAGCCGCGGGACCGAACTTCGTCGCGGCGCTCAACGTGGTGGTGCCGCTGATCCATCAGGCGCACGCGTACTACGCGAACCCGCTCACCTACCGCGGTGATCGCATGGCGCAGGGCTCGCTCCTGCACCCGCAGCTCATGCTCGCGTTCGAGCGCTTCTCGACGGCGCAGCAGGCGATGAGCGAGGCCGTCTCCGCGAGTCAGGACCAGGCCACCGAGGCCTTTCTCACGCGCGCCCGCACCGACCCGTCGCTCGTCGTCGAGTACAACCTCCGCAACAACCAGCGCAGCGCGCGTCACCTCTCGCGCTCGCTCCGCGGGTGGACCATCGACCGCAACGGCGTGCTCCAGGGCATCGACGCGGCGAGCTTCGCGGCCTCGGTGAACAGCTACCAGGCCGGCGTCGCCGCGCTCACGAACGCCATGGCGCAGAACCCCGCGCAATCCAACGCCGTGCGCGGACTGCCGCTCTACCAGGCCCGCAGCGCCGCGTACCTGGTGCATCTCCAGCGCCTCTCGGTGCGCCTCCAGAACAACGAGCCCTTCACGGCCTTCGACCGCCGCACGCTCCGCACGCGCACCGCGTGGGTGGTGCAGGGATCGCCCGACGCCGTCAACCACGCCTACAACGACGTGGTGCAGGCCTACAACCTCCTGCGCTGACGTATTCCGTCACAGCCCCCGCGCGGACGTTGACGCCGACGGCACCGCGGGTGCACTCCTCCCGCGCGCGCACCGAGGCCGCGCGGCGTCCACCACGGGACGTCCGCGTCACCCCGGTCGCCATCTCCGGGGTGTTCCCATGCGATCGACCGCGCCTCTCCGCGCGCCCCTTCGGGCGCTGTTCGCCGTGCTCTTCGCGCTCCTCGCGTGCACGAGCGAGCGCCTGCAAGACAACCAGTGCGAGTTCGACGCCGACTGCGCGTCGGGCCTCGTCTGCGCGGGTCGCGTGTGCCGTCCGCCGTGCCGCACCGACGCCGACTGCACCGCCCCCGCGCGCTGCGGCGAGGCCGATCGCCCGGGCGTTCGCGCGTGCGTGCTCCCGCCCGCGGGCGCCACGGGATGCGCCCGTGACAGCGATTGCGCCACGGGTGAGGCGTGCCTGCGCGGCGTGTGTCGCCCCCAGTGCGTGACCGACTACGACTGTCAGGTGGTGAACCCCGCGTCGCGCTGCACCGCGGGCACGTGCACGCTCCAGTGCATCGCGGGCCGCGCCAACTGCGACGACGCGGTGCCCAACGGCTGCGAGGTTGACGTCCGCAGCGACGTGCGCAACTGCGCGGGCTGCGGCCGCGCGTGCCCGTCGGGCCAGGTGTGCTCCGGGGGTGCGTGCGTCTCGACCTGCGCGACCGGCGAGACGAGCTGCGACGGATCGTGCCTGCGCCTCACCGACGACCCGCTCCACTGCGGCGCGTGCACGAATGCGTGCCCGACGCCCGCCCACGCGACGGCGACCTGCGCGTCGTCGCGCTGCGGCTTCACCTGCGAGGCGGGATGGGGCGACTGCGACGGCGATGCGTCCAACGGCTGCGAGGCCCCGCTCGACACGGCCACGCACTGCGGCGCGTGTGAGACCGCGTGCACCGACGCGCTCCCTCGTTGCGCCACCGACGCCGACGGACGCCGCGCCTGCGCCGCCGCCCTCTGCGACGGAACGCTCTGCGGCGCGCGCTGCGTCGACCTCACGCGCGACAACGCCCACTGCGGCGCGTGCGAGACCGCGTGCGGTGAAGCGCCCGGCGGCGCGACGCGCTGCGAGGCGGGCGCGTGTCAGCTCCGATGCGACGACCCCACCACCCTCGCCGACTGCGACGACCGCGCGTCCAACGGCTGCGAGGTCGACCTGCGCAACGACGTGCGGAACTGCGGCGCGTGCGGGTCTTCGTGCGCGACCGGCGCCCACGCGACGCCCACCTGCGAGGCGCGCACCTGCGGGCTCTCGTGCGACGCGGGATGGGGCAACTGCGACGGCAGCGCTTCCAACGGCTGCGAGGTCGACACGCGCGCCTCGACGACCCACTGCGGACGTTGCGGCAACGCATGCTCGGCGCCCTCCAACGCCACGGCGACGTGCGCGGCGGGCGCGTGCGGCTTCGCGTGCGCCGCGGGCTTCGCCGACTGCGACCGCGGGGCTTCGAACGGCTGCGAGGTCGACACGCGCAGCGACCGCGCGAACTGCGGCGCGTGCGGCATGGCCTGCGCCGCGGGCGAGGTGTGCTCCGCGGGCGTGTGCCGCTCGACCTGCGCGGCGGGCGAGACCAACTGCGCGGGCTCCTGCGCCAACCTCGCGAGCTCGCTGAGCCACTGCGGCGCGTGCGGACGCCCCTGCCCCTCGCCCGCCAACGCGACGCCCGCGTGCGCCGACGGCGCGTGCCGCTTCACCTGCGCCGCGGGCTTCGGCGACTGCGACGCCAACCCCTCGAACGGCTGCGAGACGAGCCTCCGCACGACGGTCACGAGCTGCGGCACGTGCGGCCGCGTGTGCGCCCTCGCGAACGCCACGGCGGCGTGCGACGCGGGCGCGTGCGTGGTGTCGCGCTGCAACGCGGGCTTCGCCGACTGCGACGGCAGCGCGGCCAACGGGTGCGAGGTCGACACGCGCTCGACGCTCGCGAGCTGCGGCATGTGCGGGCGGGCGTGCGCGCCGGCCAACGCGACGGGCGCGTGCGCGTCGGGCGTGTGCGCCATCGCGCGCTGCAACGCGGGCTTCGCCGACTGCAACGGAGACCCCGCCGACGGATGCGAGGTCAACACCCTCACCAGCACGGCGAACTGCGGCGGATGTGGCAACGCGTGCAGCGCGGCGGGCGGCACCGCGAGCTGCGCGGCGGGCGCGTGCTCCATCGTGTGCGCCACGGGACGCGCGAACTGCAACGGCAACGCGGCCGACGGGTGCGAGGTCGACACCACGGCGAGCCTCTCGCACTGCGGCATGTGCGGACGCGCGTGCGCCCTCGCGAACGCCACGCCGACGTGCAGCGCGGGCGCGTGCGCGGTGGCGAGCTGCAACGCGGGCTTCGGCAACTGCGACGGCGCGGCCGCGAACGGCTGCGAGGTGAACCTCACCAACACGGCGACGAGCTGCGGCCTGTGCGGACGCGCGTGCGCGCTGCCCAACGCCACGGCGGCCTGCGCGGCGGGCGCGTGCGCGATTGCGATGTGCAACGCGGGCTTCGCCGACTGCGACGGCGTGGCCTCGAACGGATGCGAGGTGAACCTCACGACGAGCCCCGCGAACTGCGGCGCGTGCAGGGCGGCGTGCAACGCGACCGGCGGCACGGCGACGTGTGCGGGCGGCGTCTGCGGCATCACCTGCAACACGGGACGCGCGAACTGCAACGGCAGCGCATCGGACGGGTGTGAGGTCGACACGACGACGAGCCTCGCCCACTGCGGCGCGTGCAACAGCGCGTGTGCGCCGTCGCGAGCGACGGGCGTGTGCCGCGCGGGCGTATGCGCCGTGGCGAGCTGCAACGCGGGCTTCGGCGACTGCGACCTGAGCGCGGCGAACGGCTGCGAGAGCGACCTCGCGAGCGACGGCAACCACTGCGGGAGCTGCATGATCGCGTGCGTGACGGGCAACGTGTGCTCCGCCGGACGCTGCACGCTCGTGTGCGGAACGGGCCTCGCGAACTGCGGCGGACGCTGCGTGTCGACGGCGACCGATCCCTCGAACTGCGGCGCGTGCGGAACCGCGTGCCCCGCGCGCGCCAACGCGACGACCACCTGCGCGTCGTCGACCTGCGGGTTCACCTGCGCGTCGCCGTGGGCCGACTGCGACGGGAGCGCCACGAACGGCTGCGAAGCGAACACCACGACGGTCGCGAACTGCGGCGCCTGCGGAAACGCATGCAGCAGCGTCGGAGGCACCGCAGCGTGTGTGGCGGGGGCGTGCGCGATCACCTGCGCGACGGGGCGCGGCGACTGCGACGGCATGGTGTCGACGGGCTGCGAGACCGACACCACGACGAGCGCCACGCACTGCGGACGCTGCGGCAACGTGTGCTCGCTCGCGCACGCGACGGCCGTGTGCCGCGCGGGCGGATGTGCGATCGGCGCGTGCGCCGCGGGATGGGCCGACTGCGACGGCAATCCCTCGAACGGCTGCGAGACCGACGTGGGCAACGACGCGCGCAACTGCGGCGCCTGCGGCAACACGTGCTCGCTGCCCAACGCGACGGCGGCGTGCCGCGCGGGCGTGTGCGCGGTGTCGGCGTGCACGGCGCCGTGGGGTGACTGCGACAACGTCGCATCGAACGGATGCGAGACCGACACGAACAGCACCGTGGCCCACTGCGGCGGCTGCGGACGCGCGTGCAGCGGCGCCAACGGCTCGCCCGCCTGCGCGCGAGGAACGTGCAGCATCACGTGCACGCGCACGGTGACGTGTCCAGGCACGGCGTGCTTCTTCTCGGCCTACTGGGACGACTGCAACAACGACCCGCGCGCCGACGGATGCGAGACCAACCTGCTCACGACGACGAACTGCGGCGCGTGCGGGGCCGCGTGCTCGTTCTCGAACGCGACGGCGGTGTGCGCGTCGGTCGGTCCGCGGTGCAGCCTCGCGTCGTGCAACGCGGGATGGGCCGACTGCAACGGCGCGCCCACCGACGGATGTGAAGCGCAGCTCGCCACCGACGCGCGCAACTGCGGCGCCTGCGGAACGGTCTGCGCCACGTCGGAGACCTGCCGCACGTCGGCGTGCCGTCCGTCGAACGACGCGTGCACGGGGGCCACGGCGGTGAACCTCACGAGCGGACGCCAGCAGTGGTTCGACCTCACGACGGCCAACGCGCTCCACGACGTCGATGGGAGCTGCGGCAACACCGCGTCGTCGCCCGACGTGTACCTCACGTTCACGCTCACGCAGCGTGAGCTCGTGTACGCCGACACCTTCGGCGATGGCACCACGACGCATCCGGCGCCGACCTTCGACACCGTGCTCTTCTTCGCGACCGCGTGCACGACCGCGATGCCCGCGGGCACGGGCGGATCGGTGACCTGCAACGACGACGCGACGAGCCTCGGGTGCTCGGGCGATGGCAACCGCTCGCAGGTCAGCGCGGTGCTCGAACCGGGAACGTACTTCCTCGTGCTCTCGGGCTACGCGGGGCAGTTCGGGCGCGCGTCGATCAACGTTCAGCATCTGCCCGTGGGCAACGGCGCGCCCGTGAACGTGACGGGCGTGGGCGCGGCCACGTCGCAGACCTTCCGCGGAAGCACGTCGGGCGCAGGCACCCTCGCTCCCTCCGCGGCGTGCACGGCCAACGGACCCGAGGTGACCTACTGGTGGCGGAGCTGCTCGGCCTCGGGGCGCTTCAACCTCAACGCGTCCACCTGCGATGCGGCCACGGGCTTCGACACGGTGCTCTACTACCGCAACGCATCGAGCACGACCGACGTCTGCAACGACGACCAGGGCACCGCCTGCGCGGCGCGCTCCACCGCGTCGAGCTTCACCACGTACGTGCCGCCGGGCGCGGGCATCCACACGGTCACCGTCGACGGCTACGGCACCGCGTCGGCGGGCGCGTACGTGCTGGTGATCAACGGCTACACCATCATCGCGTCGCTCGACCCGGTGCGCGGCACGTGCAGCGCGCGGCGCGTTCTGCGGCACCGCAGCGCGTCTTGACCCGAACACCGCGTCGCGCGTAGGGTCCGCGCCCGCTCCATGGCCACCCTTCAGGCGATTCCAGGCATGAACGACCTCCTCAGCGCCGACGCGCGCACGGGGGAGGTCTCCATCGAGCGATGGCGCACGCTGGAGGATCGCTTCCGCCACGCGTGCGAGCGCTACGGCTTCCGCGAGGTTCGCACGCCGGTGTGCGAGTACACCGAGCTCTTTCACCGCGGTGTGGGTGACACCACCGACATCGTCGAGAAGGAGATGTACACGTTCGAAGACCGCGGCGGACGTCAGCTCTCGCTGCGTCCCGAAGGCACGGCGTCGGCGGTGCGCGCGGCCCTCGAACACGGCGTGCTCGATCGCAGCCCCGTGGTGCGGTGGTACTACGCCGGCGCGATGTTCCGCGCGGAGCGTCCCGCGAAGGGCCGCTACCGGCAGTTTCACCAGCTCGGCGCCGAGGTCTACGGCGACGCGTCTCCCGCGGCCGACGCCGAGGTGATCGACCTCGCGGCGAGCTTCGTGCGGTCGCTGGGCATCGGTCCCTTCGAGGTGCGCCTCAACTCGCTCGGCGCGCGCGACTCGCGGCAGCGCTACCGCGACGCCCTCGTGGCGTATTTCGAGCCCGTGAAGGATCAGCTCTCGCCCGACAGCCAGAGCCGCCTCGGTCGCAATCCGCTGCGCATCCTCGACTCGAAAGACCCGCGCGATGCGGGCTTCAAGAGCGCGGCGCCCACGATCCTCGACTACCTCTCTGACGACGACCGCGCGCACTTCGAGAAGGTGAGGTCGTTCCTCGACGCGCTCGGCGTGGCCTACGTGGTCGACCCGCGGCTCGTGCGCGGACTCGACTACTACACGCAGACCGTGTTCGAACTCGTCGACACGTCGCAGCGCCTCGGCGCGCAGGACACCCTCGGCGCCGGCGGTCGGTACAACAACCTCTTCCGCGAGCTCGGGTCTTCGAAGGACGTGCCCGCCGTGGGCTTCGCGCTGGGCATCGAGCGGCTCATGCTCGCGGCCCCCGAACCCGCGGAGAAGAAGCCCTTTCGCGTCGCCGTGGTGGCCGCCACGAAGGATGAGCTCCACGTGCAGGGCGCCGCGCTGGCCCTCGCGCGCACGCTCCGCGAGTCGGGCTTCGAAGCGCACGTCGACACGCGCTTCGGGTCGATGAAGAGCCAGATGAACCGCGCCGACGCGATCGCGGCCACGGTGGTGCTGGTGCTCGGCGGAAACGAAGTCGCCAACGGCACCGTCACCCTGCGCGACATGGCGCTCCCGAAGGACTCTCCCGACAAGCAGCGCGACGTCGCCCGCGACGCCGTGGTCGCCGAGCTCACGAGGCTCCGTGACGCCGCGGAGACCGCACGCTGATGCGCCGCCTCGCGCTCGCCGCCTCGCTCGCGCTGTGCCCCGCGCTGGCCCTCGCACAGACGTCTCCGCAGCCTCCCGCGGACCCGCCCGCCGACGCGCAACCCGCCGCGGAGCAGCCCGCCGACGCGCAGCCCGAAGAGGCCCAGCCCGCAGCCCCCACGGCACGGCAGACGCCGCCCGTCGCCCCCCTGTCGCCCGAGGCCCGCGCCGAGCTCGGCGCCGCGCCCGGAGACATCGCCCCCGCCACCCCCGAAGCGCCCGACGACACGCGCCGTGTGCTCGTGCCGCCGGTGCTGCTCCTCGAACGCGGACGCGACCGCGCGACGACGGTGGTGTTTCCCTTCGTGTACCGCGAGCGCAGGGGAGACACGACCTCGCTGCTCGTGCCGCCGTACTACCAGCACCGCTCGCCGACGCTGCGCACCGACGCGGTGTTCCCGGTGTACTTCCGCTGGCGGGGAACGCGCGACGAGGGAGGCACCTGGGGCACCGACGTGGTGCCGCCGTTCTACCTCCATTCCTGGCAGGGACGCGGGCAGCTTCACGGCACGGCGGTGGGCCTCGCGCCGCTGTTCTTCTACGGTGAATCGTTCGGCGAAGACGGGTCGCTCCAGCGCGAGCACCTCATCATTCCGCCGCTGCTCACGGTCCACACGTGGAAGCCCGAGCACGCCTTCACCTGGGCCGCGCTGTTCTATTACGACCGCGTGCGGAGCGACACCGACTGGGGTGTGGCGCCCTTCGTGTTCGCGGGGTCGAACCTCCACCGCAACTACGCGCTCATTCCGCCGCTGCTCACGTACCACCGGTACGACCGCGACGAAGACCGCTCGCTCACCGTGGTCGGTCCCTTCTGGACCACGAGCTCACCGGACTCCTTCTCGGTGAACCTCGCGCCGGTGTTCTTTCACCACCACGACCGCACGTCGAACCGCACGACCATCGCGCCGCTGCTGCATCTCTCGAGCGACACCGAGACGCAGGCCCGCACGATCCTCACGCCGCTGTTCTACTGGCACCGCCGCGGCGAGAGTTCGACCTTCGTGAGCTGGCTCTACCAGAACCACCGCGGCAGCACGAACTGGGACGCCGTCGCGCCCTTCTTCTTCTCGTCGCGCGAGCCCGCGACGGGGGCGCACACCGAGGCGTTCTTCCCGCTCTTCTATCACCGCGCGACGTTCAACACGAACACGTGGTGGGTGCTCCCCACGGTGCACTACGAGCGAACGGGACGCGACTGGTTCCTCAACGTGTACCCGCTGGTGTTCACGGGTCGCTCGGGGCCGCGCGCCCACACCGTGCTCGGCCCGCTCTACGCGCGCTTCACCAACGAAGAGACGCACAGCGACCTGATGATGGTCACGCCCCTCTTCTGGCGATACCGCGACCTCGAATCGCAGACCGTGGTGATCCCTCCGGTGCTCTTCATGGAGTCGCAGCGTCAGGGCGTGCGCTCCTACGAGTGGCACGTGCTCCCGCTGTTCTCGTACGCGCGCCCGCGCCCCGAAGACCTCTCGTGGAACGTGCTCTTCGGCCTCGTGGGCTACCGCCGCTCGGGCACGCACCACCAGCTCAAGCTCTTCTGGGCGCCCATCAACCTCGACTGAGCGTCGGGCGTCGGTCACACGGCGAGGCTCCCGGGTCGCGGGGGGTGCCGTGGACAATTTCTTTTCGTCGGCGCTACAGTCGGCCCGAGTCGTGCGATGGCGCGAGGACGGCCCTCCACGACGGCCGCGACGTTGTTCAACCGCTAGCGAGGTAACGCCCATGCCCGCCAATTCCAACCCGAGCGACCCGGTGGTGCTGATCCCGAATCACCCGCTGGAACACGTGGATCGTGAGGTGGGGCTGAGGATTCGCGAGCGCGTGAAGCAGGTGAAGACCGGCCCCCACGCCGCCGTGCCCGCGCGCAGTCGTGTCTCACCTTCGCAGCCCCCGACGCGCGTCCCGACCTGACCGCGCCCGCGCGCACCGTGGCGTCCGGGTGCCACATTGCGGCACCCGGGGTGACGAGTTGCGGCAGTCCCCCACCGGACGACCGCGTTCCCCCTCCGACCGATTCCCCGATTCCCCGCCGACGCGCCCTCCGTGCGATCCCTCTCCGTGGATCTCTCGCCGTCGCGCGTTCGCGTGCGGGTCGCGCGTCCGTGCGGGTCGCGCGTCCGTGCGGGTCGCGCGTCAGTGCGTGTCGCGGGCGTGCGCGATGCGGTCGCCCATGAGCATCAGCGTGCGGGCGTCTTCGCGGGAGGGCATCGCACGGCGCAGGAACACGTCGCGCACCCGACGGAGCACCATGCGCTCCTCCTCGGAGGTGATCCCCGGCGGCTGCGCCTCGGCGGTGATGAGGTACGTGCGCGCGAGGGTCCCGCACTGCACACACACGCTCTCGCGCCCCCGCGCGCCCCACGCCTCGCGCTCGCACTGGAGCTGCCGACGCATCACCCGGTCGAGGCACGGACGCAGCGGCTCCCAGCGGTGCGTCATCGCGATCTGCGCGGCGTTGCGGCGCGCGCCGCGGGCCACCCAGGCGAAACCACCGAGCACCGCGAGCACCGCGAGCACGATGAACACTTCGTTCCCCAGGCGACCGATTCCCCCGTTGGCTTCCATGTGCTGTCTTAACGGCCTTTCACGTTGTGTGCCCCAGTGCGTGCTCGCGCGCGGCGCGGATTCCACGGTCTTGCGATGCGCGGGCGGAGTTGGTGGTGCAGACAAAATGTCCGACGCGCGCAACGGGGTCACGCTCCGACGGCGCCGAGACACGGCTTGACGGCCTCCGGGCTTTTGGCGAAACCGTCGCGCGATGATGCACCCGGAGTTCTCCTCGGCCGACGCGCACCGCGCCTGGCTCGCCGCGCAGTCGGCGCTCCCGCAGGGCTTTCGTGTGGGCACCACGCGGCTGAACTTCGTGCCCGTCGAGGTGCACAAGCCCTCGGCCATGACGCTCACGCTGCTCACCCTCGACGAGCCCACCGACGCCTTCGCCGCGGTGTTCACGCGCAACGCGTTTCCCGGCGCGCCGGTGATCGTCGGACGCCGTCGCCTCGACGAGCCCACGCTCGGCGCGATCCTCGTGAACAACAAGGTGTCGAACGTGTGCGCGCCCGGCGGGGTCGAAGCCTCGGAGCGACTCTGTGAGGCCCTCGCGACGGAGCTCGGACTCGACGCGCGCCAGGTGCTCCCGTGCTCCACGGGCGTCATCGGGTGGAGGCTCCCCGTCGACGCGATGCTCACCGCGCTGCCCGCGCTGAAGGCCTCGCTCCAGGGCGATTCGGTGATGCCCGCCGCCGAGGGGATCGTCACCACGGACCTCTACCCCAAGGTGCGCAGCGCCGCCGTGGGAGCGGGTCGCATCGTGGGCATCGCGAAGGGCGCGGGCATGATCGAGCCCAACCTCGCGACCATGCTGGTCTACCTGCTCACCGACTGCGACGTGCCCCGCGAGGCGCTCCGCGAAGCCCTGCGCGACGCGGTCGATGCGACCTTCAACGCCATGTCCATCGACAGCGACACGAGCACGTCGGACACGGTGGCCCTCGTCTCGTCGAAGAAGGTTCCCTGTGAGCTCTCGGCGTTCCGTGAGGCCCTCACGCAGGTGTGCGCGGCGCTCACCGAAGACGTCGTGCGCAACGGCGAGGGCGTGCACCACGTGATCCGCGTGACCGTGAAGGGCGCCCCCGACCGCGCGCTCGCGCTGGGCGTGGGCAAGTCGGTGGTGAACTCGCCGCTGCTCCAGTGCGCCATCTGCGGCAACGACCCCAACGTGGGCCGACTGGTCATGGCCATCGGCAAGCACGTGGGCGCCGCGAGGCCCGACCTCGACCTCTCGCGCTGTGCGATCGCCATGGCCGGGCGCGAGATCTTTCGCGACGGTGCGTTCCGCCTCGATCCCGAGACCGAGACCGCGCTCGTGGCGCACATGAAGTCCGCGGAGCTCTACGCCTCCGTGGCGCCCCCCGACGGCGTGACCTTCAAGCCTCCGGTGCGCCATCCGCCGCACGGGCGACGGGTGGAGATCGAGGTCGACCTGGGCCTCGGCGACGCGAAGGCCACCGTGCTCGGCGGCGACCGCACGCACGAGTACATCAGCGAGAACGCCGACTACCGCACCTGATCGCAGCTCCCCTCGCGATCACGGCGCGTCGCGCACGCGGCGCAGCGCATCGAAGCGGTGGTGCAGGTTCGGAGGACGACGGTGGCCGACGAGATTCCCAAAGGACGACTCGCGCGAGGCATGGCCCTCATGAAGCTCGCCGCGACGGAGCTGCCCACGGTCGCCCGTGGCGTGCTCCGTGGCGAGAAGGCCCCCGACCTCGATGCGCTGCTCGTGCAGCAATCCGCGGAGCGCGCGCTGAAGGTGCTCGGCGATCTCCGCGGGCTCGCGCTCAAGCTCGGGCAGACCATGTCGTACGTCGACGGGATCCTTCCGCCCGAGGCCACCGACGTCTACCAGAAGACCCTCGCGAAGCTTCAGTCGAACGCGCCCACGGTGTCGTTCGCGGAGATCCGCGCGGAGATCGAGCGCGGCCTCGGACGCCCGCTCGACGAGGCCTACACCCGCTTCGACGAGACGCCCATCGCGGCGGCCTCCATCGGGCAGGTGCACCGCGCGGCGATTCGCGATGAAGACGGCGTCGAGCGCGCGGTCGCCGTGAAGGTGCAGTACCCCTCCATCGCGCAGGCCCTCACGAGCGATCTCAAGAACCTCGAAGCGCTGCAGCCCATCGTGGCGATGATGGCCCCCGGCGCCGACACGCGCGGCGGCGTCGAAGAGGTCGTCGAGCACATCGCCGCCGAGCTCGATTACACGCGCGAGGCCGCCAACCAGGACATGTTCCGCGCCCTCATCGCCGACTGGGCCGATGTGATGGTGCCGCGGGTGTACCACTCGCACACGGCGCGCAACGTCATCACCATGGAGTTCGTCGAGGGGCGCTCCATCCGTGAGGTCTCGGAGCACGGAACGCAGGACGAACGCGACCGCGCGGGGCGGGCGATCTTCCGCTTCACCCTCGGGCTCGCCCTCGGACGCGGCGTGTTCAACACCGATCCGCACCCGGGCAACTACCTCTTCGCCCACGACGGCCGCGTGGCCTTCCTCGATTTCGGGTCGGTGAAGGTCATGCCGCCGGAGCTTCACCGCCGCTGGCGCGAGCTCTCCCTCATGCTCGTCACCGACCGCGTCGACGAGTGGCGACGCGAGAGCGCCAACCTCTTCGGCATGGAGTCCATGGATCCGCGGGCGCGCAAGCACCACCAGGACTTCATGCTCCACACCGCGGCGATGGTGGCCCGCGACGCCGAGGTGACCATCGACCGCGCGCTGCTTCGTACCGCCGTGGTCGACGGCGTGAAGACCGCGAAGGACATCGGCCGCGAACTCGGATGGCTTCCCTCACGCGGCAAGACCGTCGCCATGCCGCCGGATTTCGTGATGGTCGGACGCATGCAGCTCGGGCTCATCGCCGTGCTCGCGCAGCTCCGTCCGCGCGCCAACTGGAACCGTCTGCTCCGCGCCGAGCTCGGGGTGTAGCCCTCAGTCGATCACGGGCGGCGGCAGCGAGCTCAGTCCGAGCCGCGCGCGCATCTCGCCGAGCATCACCGTGCAGAACTTGATCGCGTCGACGTTGGCGTCGAACTCCACGCGGGCCGTGCGGTCGCGCTCGGAGCGCTCCACCTGCAACGACGCGTTGGCGGCGAAGAGCATCGCGCGGTGCGACTCCACGCGGCGCATGAGGTCGCGCAGCGCTTCGGCGTAGGGGAGCACCGAGGGCGCGCGGCGCAGCACCTCGTCGAGGTCACGCCACTCGCCGTGCAGCTCGGCGAGGAGCTGCGAATCGCGCGAGAGCGTCGGAAGCGTTCGAATGTCCGTCTCGTGATCGCGCTGCGTCACAGGTCCTCCCCGATGCACCCGGTCGGGTTCACTCATACCCCCGAACGCGATGGAGGTTCCAGTGCGTCGTGACCCGCGGGATGGGGTACGGTGCCGCCGCCGTGCGCACCGACGAACTCGTTCCTCCGCCCCCGGGCCGCTACGTCATCACCGGCGCCTCGGGCTTCATCGGCTCGCGCCTCACGCGCCGCCTCCTCGACGCCGGACGCGAGGTCACGCTCCTCGATGTGACACCCCCGACGGTGATCCCCGAGGGCTCCCGCTACGTGCGCTGCGACCTCCGCGACCGCGACGCCGTGCGCGCCGCCGTGCCCGCGGGCTCCGTCGACCACGCGCTCCACTTCGCCGCCCGCGTCGGCGACTGGGGAAGCTTCGCCGACTTCGAAGCCATCAACGTCACGGGCACACGGCACGCGCTCGAAGCCTTTCGCGACGCGGGGGCGAAGCGCATCGTGCACCTCTCGTCCATCGCGGCCATGGGCCTCGACGCGGGCGCGCTCGCCGATGAGTCCGTCGGTCCCTTCGCCGCGGGCGACCCGTACAGCGCCACGAAGGGCGCGGGCGAGATGGTGGCGCGCGAGCTCCAGCGCGCGGGTGCGCCGGTCATCGTGGTGCGCCCTGGAGACGTCTACGGCATCGGCTCCGTGCCCTGGGTGGTGCGCCCCGTGGAGCTCATGCGCGCGAAGCAGATGCTCTTCGTCGACGGCGGCCGCGGACACTTCGCGCACGTGCACGTCGACAACCTCCTCGACGGCGTGCTGCGCGCGCTCACCGTCGACGCCGCGGTGGGCGAAGCGTTCATCTTCACCGACGGCGACACGCACTGCACCCTGGGCGAGTACTTCACGCGCCTCGCCGACGCCGCGGGCGTTCCGCGCCCCACGCGCACCGTGCCCCGCGCGCTCGCGAAGGCCGTCGCGCTGGGCTTCGAAGGCGTCGCCCGCGTCACGGGGAGGCCCCCGCCCTTCACCCGCAACGCCGTGGATTTCATGCTCCGCCGGGGATCGTTCCGCATCGACCACGCCCGCACGGTGCTCCAATGGTCGCCGCGCGTGACGCTCGACGAAGGGCTCGCCGAGATCGCCGCGCACTACCGCAACGCCCGCCCCCACACCCCGTGATGCAGCACTCTCAGTTCGAAGTCTTCGGCGACGGAGACTTCTCGGGCCCCACCGTCACCGTGCTCCGCGCCCACGAAGATCCGGGCGCGCGCGGGCAGCGCATCGCCACCTCGCTCGGCGCGTCCATGACCGTGTTCGTGCTTCCGCCGCGCCGCGACGACTGCGCGTGGCGCCTGCGGATGTTCACCCCGAACCGCGAGCTCCCGCTCTCGACGAAGGGCGCCTTCGCCGCCGCGGCCTCGCTGGGCCTCGACGAGGTGGTCTTCGAACAAGGCGTGATCGCCGTGGGCGTGCGCCGCGACGGCGACCGCTACGCGATGACCGTCACCCGTCCCGTGATCAACGGACGCCCCGTCGAAGACCGCGCGCTCGCCGCCTCGGCCTTCGGACTCGACGTGAGCGACCTCGCCGACGGACTCCCCGTGCAGTCGGCCTCGTGCGGATGGCTCACGGTGCAGGTGCCCGTGCGCGACGCCGACGCCCTCGCGCGGGCGGCGATCCATCCCGGTCCGTGGCAGCGCATGATCGAGAAGGCGAAGCCCGTGGGCGCGGTGCTGTTCGTTCCCACGGCAGAGGGTCCGGTGCGCGCGCGCGTGCTCGTTCCGCGTGCGAGCGACGACGCGGGATCGGGACTCGCGCTGGCCTCGACGGCTGTGTGGCTCGTGCGCTTCGGCGTGCGTCCCGCGGGGCCCGCGCAGGGGTTCTCGTTCGAACAGGGCGGCGCGCGCGTCGAGGTCACCGTCGAGGGCGACGCCTCGCGCGACGACGCGGTCACCGTGTACGGCCGCTGCCGCCGCGTGGGCGACGGCGCCTTCGCGTAGCCCGCACGGCCTGCCAGGAGTGCCGACGCGCTCAGCGCCCTTCGAGCGCGCGCAGGTGCGCCGTGGACTCGGTGATGTAGTTCGCCCGATGCGTCGCCGTCGCGATGCGCAGCACGGCCTGCCACTCGCGCCGCGCGGCCGTCGTGTCGCCCAGCGTCTCGCGCAGGATCGCCAGGTTCTTGTGCGCGCTCAGGTGATCGGGCGCGATGCGCAGGGCCTCGCGGTACGCGTGCTCCGCGGCCATGAGACGGCCCTGGCGGTGGTAGGCGTAGCCGAGCTTGTACCACTCGTCGTCCCAGGGCTTCGGCACCTTGGGCGCGGCCACGAGCGGCACCGTGAGGGCCACCGCGAGGGCCGCCGCGAGCGTGGGCTTCCGATCGCCCGCACGCCACCACGCGACGCCCTGCGCGACGAGTCCGACGGCCGCCACGAGGAGCCCCGGCACCGCGGGAACACGGTAGTGCGCGAGCACGAAGAAGCCCACGAGCGCGCTCATGAAGGTCACGTTCACACCCGCGACGAGCGCCTCCTCGCGGCGACGTCGGAGCAGCCACAGCGCCGTGCCCACGAGGGCGAAGGGCGAGAGCATCCAGAACTGCACGAGCGGCGCGCCAAGCACGGGGTCGAGGCCGCGCACGAAGGTGTAGTCCTCGGTGTTGGGAATCTCGCGGGCGTTCCAGAAGAGCCAGGTCTTCTCCGCGAGGAGACGCGCCCACCACCGCGGGTGCCGTCGGATGTGCGCGAAGGTCTTCGCGAACCAGAACGCATCGACCTCGCGCGACGTGAGGTGACGCCCCGTCTCGCGCTCCGCGTACGCGCGAAACGCAGGGAACTGCCGCTGCGCTGATCCCGCGTCGGGGATCTCGTCGGGCACGCGGAAGGTGCCCTCGGCGCCCGGTCCGTTGCCCAGGTAGAAGTTGAGCCCGCCGCTGTCGGTCACGAGCACGCGCTCGCCCGCGACCACCGCGTTGCGCACGGTCACCGGCGCCACCACACACGCCGCCGCGAGCACCATCGCCGCCACCGCGCGGAGCCGCGCGCGCTCGATGCGAAGCCCCGTGAACGCGAGGCCCAGCGCGAGGGGCGCGCCGAGCAGCATCGCGTTGGGACGCACCAGCACGGCGAGTCCCCACCACAGCCCGAGCCCCGCGAAGCGACGCAGCGGAATCACGTCGCCGTCGTCGAGCCCGCGCGCGAGTCGCACCGCCGACGCCAGCAACCCCGCGTGCAGAAAGGTCGAGACGGCCTCGGGCAGGAGCTGCTGCTCGTAGAAGATGAAGGGCCCGTAGAGCGCCGCCACGAGCGACGCGACCACGCCCCAACGCCACGAGCGGATCACCGTCGCGGCCACGTCGCCCACGAACCACACCGTCGCGAGACCGAGGAGCATCTGCGCGAGACGCCACGGCCACGGCCCCTCGCCCGCGGTCGCGTAGATCGCCGCCATGAAGGCCGTGTAGCCCGGGCTCATGTGCAGCACGTCGCGTCCGAGGAGCCAGTCGCCGCCGACGACCTGCCGCGCGGCCTCGTGGTAGACGAGGTTGTCGAGGCGCATGTGGCGAAAGAGCGGGAGCTGCGAGGCCGTCACGAGGCCTGCCCCGCGCAGCACCGCGGCGAGCGCGACCACGAGCACACGGAGGGAGCGTTCGCGAGAGGGTGGCGGGGCGTTCACGGCGTGCGGCTCGTTCGGGGGTGGCAGTCGGCGTCGAAGTGCGAGTCCATGAAGCGCAGCGCTTCGGGGCGCGGAATCACCGCGGCGGTGACCACGGCGCGCGGACGATGCGCGGCCGTCACCGACCAGCGGGGCGTGGTGTACGTCGCGAGGGTCTGCGTGCGGTAGAGCTCGTCGAACGCGGGCATCCAGTCGGAGGGAACGATCACCACGCGCGCGCCGCTGCGCAGCACCACGCAGAAGCGCTCGCGCTGGTCGACGCCCGCGAGACGGTGCGTGTTGAGCCCGAGGAGGTCGATCACGCGGCGCGGTCCGGCGAAGAAGCGCGAGGCTCCGGCGCCCTCGACGGCGAGCACCGTGTCGGACGGCGTCTGCGCGGCGGCGTCGAGCGCGGGCTGCATGTGGAGCCGTCGGATGTCGGCGCAGTGATCCGCGTAGCTCTCGCGCGCCGCGAGCCACGCGGGCGAGGCCAGCAGCGCCACCACGAGCGCGGGGGAGAGCGCGGCGAGGGGCGCGCGGATTCCCCTGGAAACAAGCTCCTTCGCGAGGAGTGCTCCCCCGGCGGCGGCGAGCGGCGCGACGAGCGCGGTGAACGGGAGGAAGTACCGCTGCTCGTAGAACAACACGCCGCGATGGAGTCCGTGCGTCGCCACGATGGCCGCCACCGGGAGCGCCGCGGAGGCTCCCACCACGAGGGCCGCGCGACGCTGCGCAGCGTGCTTCGAAGCGCCCACGAGCGCGTACGCGACGAGCGCCGTGAGCGCGACCGCCGCGAGCGCGCCGGGCGCGAGCAGCACACGCTCGAACCAGTACGCCACGCGCGCCGCGAGCGGTCCGTCACCGGCCTTCGCGTAGAACGTGTTGGGCAGCGGACGCCCCGCGACGTGGAGGCACCAGCCCACCCACAGCGCGCCGAGCACCGCGCCGGGCAGCGCCGCGAACACCCCGCGACGTACGCGCTCCGCGGTCGTGGGCGCGGCGAGCGTGAGCGCGCACCACCCGACCAGCGAGACCACCGCGCCCTCGGGGCGACACCACGGGAGCACGCCCAGCAGCAGCGCCGACGCGCGCGGGCGATCGTCGAGAACGGCGTCGAGCGCGAGGGCCGCGACGCACGCGGTGAGCGAGACCTCCATGCCGCTCACCGACGCGAAGGCGAAGCCCGGAGAGAGCCACGGGAGCACCGCGCCGAGGGCCATCGCCGTCTCGCGGTGATCGTCGGGCACCATGCGCGCGGCGAGGCGCGCGGAGGCCCACGAGGCCCCCATCGCGAAGGCGAGCGTGGTGAGCTTCACCGCGAGCGCGAGGGCCGCGGGCGATGCCGCGAAGAGGAGCGACGGGAGCAGCGCGACGATCCACGCGGCGGAGGAGAAGCCCGCCTCGGACTCGCCGGGGTTGTACGTGGGCGCGCCGTCGCGCACGAGGCCGCGGGCGTAGTCGAGGTGGATCCACGCGTCGTCGAGGGGAAACTCCGCGCGCGCCTCGGGGCCGTTGACGACGACGAAGGCGATCAGCACCACCGCGGCACCCGCGATGACGCCCGCCGCGGAAGGGATGCGCCGCATGGAGCCCGCGCACGATACGGGAGCGCGCTCCGCGGTGTCTACGCGTGGGTTTCGCGCACAACGCCGTGTTGACAGCGCCCGGCGACGGTCGCGAAGCTGCGCACCGATGGGTGACGGGCACTACCGCGCGGCGACGCACGCCGAAGGACTCACCGAGGCGCAGCGGGCGTTTCTGCGCGAGCACGGGGCCGACGACGCGCGCATCGACGCGTGGCTCCGCGGGGAACTCCCGAACGCGCAGGCGGCGGCGATGGAGGCGCCGGGTGACGACCTCTCGCTGCCCATCCTCGGGGCGGTGGCGGTGCTGGGCTCTCCGGTGCCGCTCTACGCGTGGCACGAGGGCGCGCGCTGGGCCGTGATCGCGACGGGGGTCTACGCGCTCGCGGTGATCGCCGCGCTCGCATGGCGCTTCGCGGTGCCCGCCGCGCGTCGACTGGGCTTCGGCCCCGTGGAGCGCCTCGCGGTGACCGTGAGCTTCGGCCAGCGCAGCGAGACCGACGAAGACGGCAACACGCGCACGTGGAAGACCCTGCGCTGGCAATCCGCGAGCGGCGAGTTCGAAGAGACCGTACACGGTCAGAAGGCCCTCGAAGCCCTCGCGGCGCGGGGCTCCTCGGTGCGCTGTCAGCTCTTTCGTGTGCGCCGCCGCGGACGCTCGCAGGTGCTCGGCATCACGCCCGACGCGTGAGCGCTCACACCGCGCGCGGCGTGAAGTCTTCGGCCTTCGCGCGCTCGGGGTCGGTGCGCTCGGCGAGCGTGAGGTCGGCGTCGGTGTAGCGGGCGTTGAGGTCCGTCGTGCGGTGCAGCTTCGCGCCGCGCAGCGTGGCGTGCGAGAGGTCGGCGAGGTCGAGGCGCGCGTGCGAGAGGTCGATCCACGGGGCCTGCACGAAGCGCAGCTCCGCCTCGCGCAGGTCGGCCTTCACGGCGATCACCTTCGGCATCCGCGCGAGTTCGAAGCGCGCGCGCAGACACGACGCGCCCGTGAGGTTCGACTCGGAGAGATCCGCGCGTCGCACGTCGGCCTCGTCGAGCACGGCGTCGGTGAGGTCGGCGAGGCGGAGCACCATGTCGATCATCTGCGCGCGGCGAAACACGGCCCCCGGCGCGAGGAGCTTCAACGCCACACACCGCGAGAGCACCGCGCCCGTGAGGTCGGCCTTCGAGAGGTCGGCCTCGGTGAGGTCGCAGCCCGTGAAGTCACGCCCCGGGGCCTTCACGCCCACCATCGACGCGCGCACGAAGCGGGCGTGGCCGAACAGCGCGTCGGCGAGGTCGAGGCCGTCGAGGTCCGCGTCGGAGCAGTCGCACTCGCGCAGCACCGCCCCCGCAGGAACCGCGCGGCCCAGGGCGCACCGTCGGAGGTCGGCGCCCGTGAGGTCGGCGCCGGTGAGCACGGCCTTGTCGAAGCGCGATCCCTCGCAGCGCGCGCCGAGCGCCGACACGTCGCGCCAGGTCGTCGCGCCGAGCTCGCAGTCGCGGAGCGTGGCGTCGTCGAGGCGGGCGCCGTCGAGCGCAGCGCCCTCGAAGTTGCACGCGGTGAAGCTCGCGCCGCGGGCCCATGCGCGGTGGAGCGTGGCGCGACGCAGATCCATCTCGCGGGCCTGCACGTCGGCGAGGCGCGCGCCCGTGAGGTCGGCGCCCACGAGGCTCCCGTCGCGGAGTGTGGCGCGGGCGAGGTCGGATTGTGCGAGGGAGATCCCGTCGGCGCGGCACCCGGCGAGCGTGGCGCCCGCGAGGTTGATGCCCGTGGCCTTCGCCTTCGGCGCGTCGAGTTCGTGGAGGTCTGCGCCCGTCGCGTCGACGTCTTCGAGCGAGGCCTCGACGAGCGACACCCCACGCCACTGGGCCTCGTGGAGCGTCGCGCCGTCGAGCACCGCGCGGTCGAGGAGCACGTCGCGCCAGCGGGTCTGCGAGAGGTCCATGCCTGCGAGGTTGGCGTCGGGCATGCGGGCGCCGGCGATGGCGCGCGGGAGCCCGTGCACCGCGCGGAGGTCGCACCCGTCGAGCTCGGCCCCGTCGAGGTCGGCACCGTCGAAATCCACCTGGTCGAAGCGCGCGCCGGGCAGCTTCGCGTCGTGGAGCGACGCCGCCGTCATCGACACGCGCCCGAAGCTCGCGTCGGTGAAGCTCGCGCCCTCGAACGACGCGCGCACGAGGGAGCACCGTTCAAAGGTCACGTCACCGAACACGGCGCCCGCGAAGCCTCCGCCGCGCAGGTCGCAGCCCTCGAAGCGCGCGCCGTCGACGTGCACGCCCTCGGCGTCGACGCCCGCGAACGACACGTCGATGGCGCGGAGCCCCTCGCAGTTCGCGCGGTCGAAGAAGCTCGCTTCGAGCACCGTCGCGCCGGGAGACATCGCGCGGAAGGTCACCGCCGCGAGCGTCGCGCCCGAGAACACCGCGCCGCGGAGCTCGCAGTCGACGAAGGTCACGGCTTCGAGCGTGGCGCCCGAGAAGTCGGCCCCGCGGAGTCGCACGCGGTCGAAGGTCACGCCCGCGAGGCGCACGCCCGCGAAGTCGAAGCCCGTGAGGTCGCAGCCGCGCACGTCGAGGTCTTCGGCCCCGCCCTGCGCGAGCACCACGGCCACCACGGCCGCGCGGTCGGTCAGCACCGGAACGTCGTCGCTCACCGCGCGCCCTCCCGCAGCGTGCCCGCGAGGTTGGCGAGCTCCCAGCGCGCGCCGCGGGTCTGCGCCTCGCGCAGGTTGGCCTGGTAGAGATTCACCCCGCGCAGGTCGGCGTCGCGCAGGTCGGTGCCTTCGAAGTCCGCGTGCATCCCATCACTTCCCAGCAGCGTCGCGCCGGTCATCACCGCGCCGTCGAAGCGCGCCTTGCGGAGCTTCGCCACCTCGAAGCGCGCCCCCGCGAGCGCGGCCCCCGAGAACGAGGCTCCGTCCATTTCAGCGCGCGAGAAATCAGCCCCTTCGAGCACCGACGCGTCGAACACCGCGCCGGGGGCCTTCACGTCCGTCGCGCGCAGCCCGCGGAGCTGCGCCCCATCGCCCGCCCGCAGCGCCGTGAGGTCGCAGTGCGTGAGGTCGACGCCCTCGCCGTCGCACCGCTCCAGCGTGGCCTCGGCGAGCACCGCGCGCGTGAACACCGACCCGCGCAACACCGCGCCCGCGAGGTCGACGCGGCCCATCACACCGTCGGCGAAGCGGCAGCGGTCGAGGCGCGCGCGAGAGAAATCCGCCTGCGTGAAGGTCGCACCGTCGAAGCGCGAGCCCGTCCACGTCGATCCGCGCGCGACGGCCTTCGTGAGCACGGCCTTCGCGGCGTCGACGCGACGCGCGCTGGCGCCTTCGAGGTCGGCGCGTTCGAACACCGCGCCGTGGAGGTCGGCGTCGTCGAAGACCGCCCCGGTGAGCACGCAGCCCGTGAAATCACACCCGTCGAGCACCGCGCCGAGAAAGCGCGCGTTCGCGAGGATCGCCCCGGCGAACTTCATCGCGCCGAGCTCGCGGTACGAGAGGTCGACGCCGGTGAAGTCGCGTCCCTGGAGGTCTTCGCCCGCGGCGAGCGCGCGCAGCAGCACCTCGCGCGGATCTTCGTCGGGCTCGGGCATCGCCACCGGCGCGTCGGGCTCGTGCGCCTCGGCGAGCAGCGCGAGGAGCGCCGCGGGCACCTCGATGTTCAACGCTTCGAACTGCTTGCGCGCCTCGTCGAGCGAGGGCAGCGGCGCGGTCTCGGGCGGCGTGAAGGGACGTCCGTCTTCGTCGACGGGCGGCGCGGGCGGCGCCTCGGGGGCTTCTTCTGCGGGCTCCTCGGCGGGAGGGGGCGGAGGCGGCGGCGCGGCGACCTTCGCGGCCTCGGCGGCGACCTTCGCGCGCAGGGCCTCCACGAGCGCGTCGAGGGAGCGCGGCGCGCCGAGGGGATCGTGGGTCACGTACAGCGTGTCGACGCCCGCGAAGCGCCCGTTGCGCACGCGCACGAGGCCGCGCCAGAGGCACACGAGCTCGCCCTCGTCGCCGTGCACGATCACCGTGTCGAGCTGCATGGCGACCTCGCGGAGCCCCTCGTCTCCCTCGACGAGCACGCGCGGACGCAGCGCCGGGAGCGAGGTGCTCACCGTCGCGCGACCGGGCACGAGGTTGCGGAGTTCGACGCGCTCGTCGCCCTGAAAGAACGAGCTCGCGCGCTGGGCGCGGGGCGCGGCGAGAAAGTGCTCCCACGAGAGGTCGGCGGCGAAGGCGGGCCATCGCGTGAGGCGCCACGCGAGGTCGTAGGTGCCGAGGTGCTCGCGGCGTCCGGCCCACTGCGGCGAGCGCGGACCGAGGCTCGCGGGCGGTGGGCGATCGTCGGGCGTGGCGATGAGCGCACCGTGCGCTTCGAGGTTGGGCAGCGCGGTGACGCCCTCGCGCGCGTCGAGGCCCACGCCCGCAGGGTTCGTGGGGTGCGAGGGCCCGCCGAACGCGCGCGACCACAGGAGCGGCATCGACGTGAAGGGAACGGGCGAGGAGAGGCTTCCGTACGAGGTCCAGTGGCGGTCGCCGGTGACGGAGACCGCGGCGCTCACGGGGCCCACGCGCAACGCGGCGACGGTGCGCTCGACGGCGGGGCCGGTGACGTGGCAGTGCCCGAGGGCGAACACCTCGGCGACGGGCTTGTAGGCCGCGAGGTCGCTCGCGTAGAGAAGCTCGCGCGTGGGGTCGTCGTCGGCGTACACGTCGCCCGAGAGCGGGCGCTGCGCGTCGGAGGGCGTGCAGGGCGCGTCGTCGCCGAGCGCGAAGGTGGCCTTCACCACCACGGTCATGAGGTCTTCGCCGGGGCCGCGGGGAACGTGCGCGAAGCCCGCTTCGAAGGGCGTGTCTTTGTGGAGCTGCATCGTGCGGGGGGCGCTGGAGAGGCGTGCAGAGGCGGCGCGCGCTCAGCCGAGGATCAGCACCTTCTGCTGGCTCGGGACGTTGTGCATGCCGACGGGCGCGTTGGCGCTGGCGCCGTTGTGGCCCGTGGGCTTGAGGAGGTTCACCGCGTCGTGGCCTTCGAGCTTCACCTTCGAGACGCCCACGCGAAAGGTGACCTTGTCCATCTGCGTGTTCGAGATGAGGCCCTTGAGCACGCCGGGCTCGTCGCCGTTGGTCTGCGGAATCTCGCTGTCTTTGTGGATCACCGGGCGGTTGAGAATCTTGATGCGCGTCGTGGTGCCCGAGGCCCGCGCGCACTGGCCCATGTTCGGAAAGGGCGTCGGCACCGGAGGCGCCGGCGGCGCAGGCACCTTGCACACGTCGGGCACCGTCGCGATGCACATCCCTCCGCCCGTCGTCGCCGCAGGAAACATCGCTCGCTCCTCCCTCGATCCGTTTCGCGCGCGCCTCAGCCGAGGTGCACGCGCTCTCCCTGCACCTTCACGTCGTCGTCGGCGCGCACGAGCACGCGGTCGGCGAGCGCCTGGAGCGTCCCCTGCGCCACCATGCGCAGCGCGCGGGCCCGCGTCTGCGCGGTGCCTTCGACCTCCTGGTAGAGGTCCTTCGCGCGCGTGAGCACCCGATCGGCGCGCGTCTCGACGGCGCCCGCCTGCACGGTCACGGCACGCACCGCGGCCCGCAGCACCCGCGCCGCAACCGCGGCCTCGTCGAACGTGAGCGTGGCCCGCAGCGCATCGACCGCGACGGCCTTCGCCGCAGCGCGCACGGTGCCACGCTCCACGGTCACGCGGCCGTGCTCTCCGTCGCCTTCGCCCGCATCGAGACGCACCGCGCGTCGGGCGCGCACGTCGACCTCGCTGTCACTCTCCACGGCCACCGAGCGACCGCGCAGCGTGAGCGGACCGTCTCCCGCATCGACGGTGAGCCCCTGCGACGCGCGGAGCACGAGGCGTCCGTTCGCGGGGTCGTACTCGACGAGCGCCTCGCCCTTCGGCGACTCGATCACCAGCGCGGTGCGTCCGTCGTCGCGGAGCACGGCGCGCGCGCGGGCGCCATCGCTCGCCACGCACGCGGCCTCGGCGGGGCTCGTGGTGGGAACCTCTCTCGTCGGCGCGCCGCGGAGCCTTCGCTGCTTCACGTGAGCTTCTCCCCGTTGACCGTGACCGTGGTGGCGTTGACGTCGACCGAGGTCGAGCTGGTCTTGATGGTCGATCCGCCGGTCTCGATCTTCGCCGACGTCGACGCGGCGATCTCGACCTTCGGCGACGTGAGCTTGAACGACTCGCTCGCGTCGATCTCCATCTTCTTGCACTTGAGGTTGAGCTTGTCGGCGGCGACGACCTTCACCTCGTTCTCGCTCATCACGATGGAGTTGCCCATGAACTCCACGGTGATCTTCGAGGGCTCGATGAAGACGCGCTTCTTCGTGTCGATCTGGATCTGGATCTTGCCCGCCTTCTCGGCCTTGATGGTCACCTCCATCGTCGGCCGCTGCTTGGCGGGGTTCCAGCCCTTCATCATGAACGTGTTGATCTTGCCCGCGAAGGTCGCGATGTCGCCGGCCTGCGCGCCGATCTTGATCTCGCGCCCCATCACCGACGTGTCGCGCATGCGCGACATCACCTGCACGGGACCGCTCGCCACGAGGTCTGCGCCGAGCCCTCCCTCGACGGTCACGCTCTGCACCGAGAAGATCTCGCTCTTGAGCGCGCTCTGAAAGCTCACCGCGCCGCCCGACACCACCGAGAACCCGCTGAGCACCGACGGAACCACGAAGGTCACGCCGTCGCCCGCCACGCCCGTGATGCCCTTGATCGTGCCCATGAAGATCTCGTCGTCGGAGACCGTGGCCACGCCGGGAATCGCCGTCTTGGGCTTCGTCTTGAGCGCGTCGTTGAAGCCCTTGACCGCGAGGGCCGCGCCCACCGCCGCGCCGCCCGCTTCGAACACGGCGCCCGCGCGCTTCCACGTGTCGGCGCGGTCGCGCGAGGAGTGGGCCGCGCTCTCGGCATCGGCCTGGGTCTTCGCGCGCTGCGCCGCCGCGCGCTCCTCTTCGATCTGCAGGTTGCGCTGACGGAGGCGGTTCATCTCCTCCACGTCGGCGTCGCTCATGGGCGCCGCGCCGAGTCCGTGGGGTCCCTCCTCCATCGTGCGGTCGTTGAGCTGCGTGAGGCGCGCGTTGTTGCGCTGCTCCTCGGCGTTGAGGTCCGCGATCTGCGTGCTCGACGTGCTCGACGTGTTCGAGGCGGTCGAGCGCATCCGCTCGTCGCGCGCGCGCACCTCCGCGGCCTTGCGCTTCTGCGCCTCGCGGTAGTCCCCGTTCGCCGCCGCGACCTCGGCGTCCGTCGGAATCTGCTGCGCGATTTCGAGCCGCGTGAGCCGCCCGCGCGCGTCGCTGATCTCCTCGGGCGTGACCGTCTGCGTCTTGAGCCGCGCGGCCACGTCGGCGTCGCTCACGCCCGCGTCGCGCATCCCCTGTCGGCCACCGAGCCCGACCTCGCCGCTCACCCACTTGCCGCCGGTCTTGCCCACGAGCGTCGCCGCCGCACCCACGGGCTTCGCGGCCTTGTCCGGCGTGTACGCGGCCCCGAAGCCCGGCGATCCACCGCCGCCCGCCGCAGCGCCGCCGCTACCGCCACCACCGCCACCGCCACCACCGCCACCGCCACCACCGCCACCCGCAGCGCCGCCCGACGCAGGCGCGCTGGCGGGCACCACGGTGTTCGCGCCCTTGGCGTACTTCACCCAGCCCGACGCGGTGCTCGCGACGGCGTTGATCGCGCCGCACACCTGCACGAACTTCGAGAGCCCCGCCCAGCTCGGCTCCCACGAGAACCCGAGGAGCGCCTTCACGCCCATCACCGTGCCCGCGAAGGCCGTGGTGAAGTTCTGCGCGTTGCGGATGGTGTTGTAGACCTCGTTGCGCTTGCGGATGAAGTGCTGCGGCGCATCGGGCAGCGGAAGCTCTCCGCCGTCGGTGATGTCGTCGGTGGGCAGCGCGCCCGCGGCGCCGATCGACGAGATCACGAGGCCGCCCACGGCGCCGAGGCTCATGTGGCCCTGCGAGAGGGCGTTGTAGTCGTTGAGCGTGATCTGGTTCATCACGCCGTTGGCGTGGAACACGAGCTGCCCGCCGGTCTTGAACTCGCCGTGGTTGCCCGCGACGAGCACCACATCGTGGTGGGCCTGGAGCGACGCGCCCTTGTGGCCCGTGCCGTTGGGCCCGGCCTTGCCGAGGTGCAGCAGCGCGCCCTGCTCCGCGACGTCGGGCACGAAGATGCGCATCCACTGGCCGCCGCCGCCAGACGCGTCGCCCTGCACGATGCCGTCGTCGGCGTCGGGAGAGCTGATGCCGCGCGGGTCTTCGTAGGGGTTCGGAGGGTTCGTCATCGTGTCGCTCGCTGCGCCGCGCCGTGGGTGCGCCGTTGGATCACTGGTCGTCTTCGAATTCGAGTCGGATGCCCGCGCGCGTGCGCATCACGCTCTGCGTGGCGTTGCCGCGGCTCACCGTCGTGGGGGTCGACGGGTTCGGCACGCTGCCCACGATCACCGGTCGGTCGGGGTCGCCGTCGACGTGGGCGATCATCACCTCGGTGCCGATGTGCAGCGGAAAATGGATCCCGTACCCGTCGCCCGACGACGACTGCACCATGCGGATCCAGCGCGACGAGCGTCCGCCGGGCGGGCCCTGCCCGTTGTCGAAGGGCATGAGCACCTTGTAGCGGCCCTGCGCGTCGAGGGGCGCCGCGGCGCCGTTGGCCGTGCCGTCGATCTTCGCGTGCATGAGGCCCGTGAGGCGGGGCTTCGGCGTGAGGCGCTGCGGGCGGTGCACGGTCTCTGCGCGAATGGCCGTGACGCGGTTGGTGTAGCCCTCCGAGGCCTCGCCCGCGTCGCCCTGCACCACGGAGTGCAGCACCGAGGTCACGAGGTAGTCGACGTCGAGGGCCGCGAGCGGATGGCCCGCGAGCGTGAAGCGATGGCCCGCGCGGAGCCCTCGCACGCGCGACGTGGCGCTGAAGGTCTCGCGGCGTACGAGGTGCTCCTGCGCGCGGCGGCGCGCGAGGCGTCGACCCTCGGCGTCGTCTTTGAAGTGCTCGCTGTAGTAGGTGTGGTGTCCGACGCCGCGCTCATCGGCGGGCGAGTTCGCGAGCAGCGGCGTGTCGGGCGTGCGGTAGTTGTAGTCGCGGAGGTTCACGATCGCGGGCACCGTGCGGCGCATGTGATCGAGGGAGACCATCGACTCGCGCTCGTCGACGACGCCGCCGCGCACCTCGTAGGGGATCTCTTCGTGCCCCGCGAGCGGCTGGTAGGCGTTGTTCGCGTCGGAGAGGATGATCTTCTCCTGCGCGTCGCCCTGTTCGAACCACACGGTGATGCCCTCGTGCTCGCAGAGGCGCAGCACGAACTGCAGGTCGGTCTCTTCGAACTGCACCGTGTACTCGCGCACGGGGTGGCGCTCGGTGAGGCGGAACTCGAAGTCCGTGCCCTCGCGGAAGCCGAGGTCTTTGAACACGTCCTTCGCGATGTCGGGCACCGAGAGGTCCTGGTAGATCCACGAGCCGAAGACCTGCGTGGCGTTCCAGAGCCGCGGCACGAGCAGCAGGCGGTAGCGCACCACCGCGGGGTCCGACGTGGAGATCATCTCCACCGCGCGCACGAAGCCGTGGATCTTGTGCTCCTCGGCCTCGCCGAACGCGATCCACGCAGGCGCCTGGAGCACCTCGTCGACCACGTCGGCTTCGAGGGCGCCGCCGAAGGTGGTCTGCACGTCGAGGTGAAACTCGTAGAGCGCGCCGAGACGCTCCTCGCCGCTCATCGACCGCACGAGGAGGTCTCCCGGCGAGAGCGCCTCGGAGTGGAACATCACATGAAACCGCTCGACCGCTGCCACCATCGCAGACGCTCCCGACACCACGCGACGGTCGATGCAGCCTCACCGGACCACGCGGGGCGACGCGCGAACGGTCGCACACGGCGCGGCAGACTCCAACGGTCTCCGCGCGCGAACGTGGGGGATGTAAGACCGGAATGCGGCCGCGGGGTCTACGTCCGGGGCGCGGCGCGTCGGGTGATGCGACGGACGCGTTCGAGCTCGGCGCGTCCGACCTCGCCGGTCACCACCAGCAGCACGAGGTAGAGCGCGACGGTGAGCCCCGACGCGAGGAGCGTCCCGACCTTGCCGTGGAGCGGGAGCTTGCTCGCCGCGAGGGCCGAGAACGCCGTCGCGAGGGCCACGCGCGCCGCCGTCGGGAGCGAGAGGAACGCGCCGAACTCGCTGCGCACGTAGGCGCCCACGGCGATCACCCCGAGGAGCCATCCCGCGGCCGTTCCTGCGGCGAGGCCTTCGAGGGAGGCGAGGCCGCCGTGCGCGCGCTGCACGCCCACCACGTCACCGACCACCACGCCCACGAGCGTGAGGGCCATCACCGCCGTGGCCGCCCGGGCCCGTCCAGCGGCGAGCACGATGGTGGTTCCGATGACCGAGAGCGCGAAGGCTCCCTGCCCCAGCGAGAGCACGCGCAGCGCGTGGGCGCCGTCGTCGAAGGGCGCGCGAAACGCGAGCTGAAGCACGCCGCGCGGAATGCCCGCGAGCACCGAGAGCATCGCGCCGAGGGCCATCGCGCTGAACCGCACCGCGCCCTGCACGAAGCTCCGCGCCGTCTCGCGGTCGCCGTCGAGCGTCGCGCGGCTCACCACGGGGAACACCACGAACGTCACCGCGAGCAGGAGCTGGTACGGCAGGAACGCGAAGTTCTGAACGGCCTTGTAGATGCCGACGAGGGTGTTCACCTCGGCCTCGGGCTGCCCTGCGCGCGAGGCGAGGTACTTGAACAGCAGCCCGTCGACCTGGAGCACGAGGTTGAGCGCGAGCTGGTACGCGAGCACCGGCGCGAAGAAGCGTCCGTAGCCCTTCGCGAACACCGCGAAGGCCTCGGGCTGCGCGGGCTCCTCGTCGCGCGCGAACACGTCGCGGCGCGCGGCGACGAAGGCCACCGCGACGATGATGAAGCTCGCGATCGAGAAGCCCGCGACGGCGCCCGTGACCCGCAACGGAGAGGCCGCGAGGCCGAGCACCAGGGCCGTGCGCAGGGTCGAGAAGGTGATGTCGAGCGCGGCCTGCGTGGCGAAGCGATGGCGGCCGTTGAAGGCCCCCACGAGGGCCGCATAGACGCTGTAGTCGGCCACGACGATGGCGCCGAGGCGGAGCAGTCCGGGGAGGCGCGTGTCGTGGAGCACGTCGGCCCCGAGCGCGCCCGCGCCGAGCACGAGCGAGAGCCCGAGCACCGCGCCGAGCGCCGCGTGCAGGAGCAGTCCCCGACGCAGCGCGCGCGAGCCGCCCTGGATCACCGCGCGGCTCATCGACTGGATGCTCCCCGCGACGACGACGTTGTTCACGATGGAGACCGCGCTGAGCGCGAGCGCGTAGAGGCCGTAGCCCTCGGTGCCGAGGAGCCGCGTGAGCACCAGGGGCTGAAGAAAGCCCGTGGCCATGAACCACATCTTGGCGAGCGTGATGAATGCGGCGCCGCGGGCGCCGTCGCGTGCGGCCTGATCGGCCGACGCCCTGTTCTCGGAGGTCACGGGCGGGAGGGTCTCACAGAGCGGCGTTGAGCAGCAGCATCGTGACGAACGACGCGAGCGCGCTCATGGGGAGCGTGAGGATCCACGCGACGAGGATGTTGCCCGCGACACCCCACCGCACCGCGGAGAGGCGCTTGCTCGCACCCACGCCCATGATGCACGCGTTGATGACGTGCGTGGTCGAGACGGGCACGCCGAGCTGGCTCGCGGCGAGGATCGTCGCGGCGCCCGCGGTCTCGGCGGCGAAGCCCTGGAGCGGCGAGATGTGGATGATCTTCGTGCCCATGGTCTTGATGATCTTCTGACCACCCGCCATGGTGCCGAGGCCGATGGCCGCGGCGCAGGCCATCACCACCCAGAAGGGCACGTGGCCCGGCGACGAGGGGAGCACCCACGCGGGCACCGTGTGTCCGTGGCCCGCGGCGGCGTAGGAGACCAGCGCGAGGGTGATGATCCCCATGGACTTCTGCGCGTCGTTGGAGCCGTGCGAGAAGGCCATGAGGCCCGCCGACAGGAGCTGCAGGCGCCGCGAGACCGAGTGCACCCGCGCGGGCCGCGTGCGGCGGAAGATCCAGTACAGGGCGATCATCACCCAGAAGGCGATGAAGAAGCCCAGCGTGGGCGACACCACGAGGGGGATGAGCACCTTCTTCGTGAGCGCCGACCACTTGAACGCGCCGACGCCCGCGCGGCCCACGACGGCGCCCGCGAGGCCGCCCACGAGCGCGTGCGACGAGCTCGACGGGATGCCGCGCCACCAGGTGAAGAGGTTCCAGAGAATGGCGCCGGTGAGGGCCGCGAGCACCACGGGCTGCGTCACGATGGCGGGGTCGGCGAAGCCCGAGGCGATGGTCTTCGCGACGGCCGTCCCCGTGATGGCGCCCACGAAGTTCAGCACGCCCGCGAGGAGCACCGCGGTGCGGATCGGCAGCACGCCCGTCGAGACCACCGTCGCGATCGCGTTGGCCGCGTCGTGAAAGCCGTTGATGTAGTCGAAGACGATCGCCACCACGATGACGATCACCAGCAGGCTAACCATGCTTCACCGCGAGGTTGGCGAGCGTCTCGGCCACGCTCTCGCACTGGTCGATGGCGTTCTCGAGGTCTTCGAGCACTTCCTTCTCGCGGAGCACCCGGCGCGCGTCGGCGGCCTCGTCGTGAAAGAGCGCGCTGATGGCCTCGCGAAAGACCCCGTCGCCCTCCTTCTCGAACTGCCGCAGCGAGCGAGAGGCTTCGAGCAGCTCGGCGTAGCGGTGCGCGCGCAGGTGGGGCATCGCGGTCTTGAGCACCTCGGTGGTGCGCACGAGAAGCTCCATGAGCTTCACCATGGGCTCCGTGGGGCGGCCGACGCCGTAGAGCACGCACGCGCGGGCGGTGCCGTTCGCGAGGTCGAGCACGTCGTCGAGCTGGGCCGAGAGGCGCTGAAGATCCTCGCGGTCGATGGGGGTCACGAAGGTCTTGGCGAGGGCGTCTTCCATCGCGTGCACGACCTTGTCGCCCTCGTGCTCGTGGGCCTGCACCGCGTCGCGCACCTGCGCCGCGGTCATGCCCGGCTCCTTCAAGCGCGCGAGTGCGAGGGCGCCCTGGTGCGCCGCCGTCGCCTGCTGCTCGAGGTAATCGTAGAAGTGGTCCTCCCGGGGGAGGAGCATGCGGATCAGTCCTTGGAGCGTCACGGTGCGCAAACCAACACCGCGCCGCGGGGTGAACGTCAAGCTCTTACTGCAATGCAACAACCCCGTAACAACGCACCGAAACGCTTCACAACAAGGTCTTTTTGAGAGGTGGTGTGCATCGCGCCGTGGAGCGTTCTCACCGCGGTGTTATGGTCGCGACCTCCGTGCGCACGCTCCGTCGACTGCGATCCATTCCCACGGGCGTCACGCCGCCGCCGCCGCCTCCGACCTACGGCACCGCGCTCCCCCGTGACGCGCGCTTCACCCCGCCGATTCCGGTGATCGCCGTGCTGGGCGCGCGCCCCGGCGCCGACGTGCCGGGCCTCGTGCACGCCCTCGTGCGCACGCTCCACGCCCACGACGGCGCCGCGGCCCTGCTCTGGACGGAGCGCACCGACACCCTCGACGCAGGCGTGGTGACCACGGTGGCGAACCCGATGCTCTTTCCCGACGCGCTCCAGCCTGCGGCCTCGCTGGCCCGCGTCGCACGCTTCGCCCACATCGGCGAGGGCGGCGAGCCCGACGCCGCCACGAGCCTCTTCGAAGACCTCGCGGGCGCCACGCACGCCATCCTCGACGGACGCATGCTCGGCGTCGTGCGCGCCACGCTCGGCGTCTTCGTGGTCGGTGACGGCATGGGCGACGATCCCCCCGCGGTGCGCGCCCTCCGCGACTGCTGTGACGTCGAGGTCAACGAGCCTGGCGTCGCCGTCGCCGAGGCCCTCCTGCGCGCGCTCAAGCACCGCGCGTAGCGAAGCGCAGAGGGCGTGACTACAGTGCGCGCCCGATGATCCCCATTCGCGACGTCAATCCCACGCGCAGCACCCCATGGGTCACGTGGAGCATCCTGCTCGTGTGCGGCCTGGTGTTCCTCTGGCAATCGATGCTGCCGCCCGGCGTCGACGCGGCCTTCGTGCAGACCTGGGGGCTCGTGCCCCGGCGCATCGCGTACGGTGACCCCACGGCGGCGATCACCGTGCTCACGTCGATGTTCATGCACGGCGGGTTCATGCACGTGCTCGGCAACCTGTGGTTCCTCTACATCTTCGGCGACAACGTCGAAGACAACCTGGGCTCCGCGCGCTTCGCGATCTTCTACGTGCTCTCGGGCGTCGCCGCGGCGGCCGCGCAGTACCTCGCGAACCCGCTCTCGCCCGTGCCCATGGTGGGCGCGTCGGGCGCCATCGCGGGCGTGCTCGCGGCGTACCTCGTGCTCTATCCCCGGGCGCGCGTCGTGACCCTCGTGCCCATCTTCATCTTTCTGCAATGGATCGAGCTGCCCGCGGTGGTCTTCATCGCGCTGTGGTTCGCGCTGCAGTTCTACTCGGGCCTCGGATCGCTCACGCAGGGCACCACCGGCGGCGTCGCGTACTGGGCGCACATCGGCGGATTTCTCGCGGGCCTGGTGATGGTGTTCGTCTTCCGCCGTCCGAAGCTCCCCGACCCCAACGAGGGATGGCGCGTGGTGCGACTTCCGCCGCGCGCGCAGCGTCCTCGCGACCCCTGGCGCAACGACCCCGGCTGGTAGCTCAGCGCACGCGGGCCACCTGCGCGCGCCGCAGATGCTCTCCCCGCGGGTCGGTGTCGAACGACGCGTCGTAGTGACCGAGCACCTCGACCTGCCCCTCGGGCACGTTCCCCCGATACGGATCGCCGAGCAGCACCAACGCCCCGCGCCGCGCGAGCGCCGCGAGCCACGCGAACACGCGCTCCGAGAACGCGGGCTCGTAGAACACGTCGCCCGCGAGCACGACCTCCCACGACGGATCGTCGCGTCCGATCACGTCGTCGGTGGTGCGTTCGAGCGTCACGCCGTTGAGCGCCGCGTTGAGGTCGATGGCCGTCATCGCCATGGGGTCGATGTCGGTGCAGAGCACCCGGCGCGCGCCGCACTTCATCGCGGCGATTCCCTCGATGGCGCCGCCCGCACCGAAGTCGAGCACGGTGCGCCCCGCGACGAGCTCCGGGTGGTCGAGCAGATGGCGCGCGAGGCTCTGTCCGCCGGGCCACGCGAAGCCCCAGTAGGGAGTCTCCCAGCCCATGGCGTGCACCTGGTCTTCGGTGAGGTACCAGAGCTTCGAAGTGTGGGTGATGAGGTGCATCGCGAGCTCGGGGCAGAGCCACGGCGCGGTGACCTCGGTGTGGGCGCGGATGCGCGCTTCGTGGTCGCTCATGCCTCGTCGTCGTCGCGCGCGTCGACGGGGATGCGCACGCGGAAGATGGTGCCCCCGCCGGGCCGCGGAACCACCGCGACGTCGCCGCCGTGGGCCCGCGCGATGTGCTTCACGAGGGCGAGTCCGATGCCCGACCCGCGCGCCCCCGACGCGCTCGCGTTTCGCCCGCGGTAGAAGCGCTCGAAGATGCGCCGGGCGTCTTCGGGGTCGATGCCCTCGCCCTGGTCTTCGACGTCGAGGGAGAGCACCCGCGCGTCGCCGTAGACCCGCACGCGCACCTCGTCGGAGTCGCCCGCGTACTTCACCGCGTTGTCGAGGAGGTTGAAGAGCAGGAGGTGCAGCGCGCGCTCGTCGAGGCGCGTGCGCGGAAGGTGTTCGGCGATGTCGGTCACGAGCCGCGGGCGCTCCTTCACCACGCGGTAGCGGAACATCTCGACCCCGCGGAACACCACGCCGCCGAGGTCGCCCATCGCGAACTCGTACGAGGTGCGCCCGCGTTCGAGGCGCGCGAAGTCGAGCACGTTGTCGATGAGGGCCGTGAGGCGCTCGCTCTCGCGCACGATGATTTCGAGGTACTGCCCGCGCTTCTCCGCCGACGGAACGCGGTCGGTCGCGAGCATCTCGCCGAACATGCGAATGAGCGACAGCGGGGTCTTGAGCTCGTGCGACACCGTCGCGATGAAGTCGCTCTTGAGCTGGTTGAGCCGCTCCTCTTCGCGCGCGACGAAGGTGAAGAACACCACGCCCACGAGAAGCACCACGAGCGAGAGCCCCACGTAGCCCGCCTCGATGAGCTGACGGTTGCGCGTGCGGGCCTTGAACTCGGGGTCGTCGCGCGGCACCGCGGCCATGCGCCACTTGTAGAGCGTCGTGGGAAAGCGCGCCGACACGAGCTCCCCCGCCGTCGCGAGCGAGCGGCCGAAGAGCGTGCGGTTCTGGTCGTCGGTGACGTTGAAGCGCCCGCGCGCCAGCGGGTCTTCGAAGAGCTTCGGGAGCACCTCGCGCCGCACAAAATCGAGGTCGGTCTCGATGACAACGAAGTAGCGGCGTCCGCCGGATTCGCCGACAAAATACGACACGAGCGACCACTGGCCCGCGGTCGTTCCGTGCCAGTGGCGGTGCTCGCCCACGGCCTGGTCGCGGAGGTGAAGCTCCGCGCGCAGATGGTCGACGAAGAGCTGACGGAAGCGGTCGGCGTCGTCGGCCGTCGTGCGCGACACGGCCCGCACCGGGCGCTCGGCTTCATCGAGCACGAGCACCGCGCGCGCGCTCGGGGCCACACGATCCGCGAGCGCGGGCCATCGCTCGGCGAGCACATCGAGGTCGTCGGGGTCGACGAGGTGGATCACCGCGTTGTCCGCCGCGATGATCATCGACTCGACGCGATCGAGCTTCTCGCGCACGAGCAGCACCGTGGAGTCGATCACCGAGCGCTCGCCGAGGCGTTCGAGCGAGGCCGTGGTGCGCCACGTCCACCAGGCGAGAAAGCCCGAGGCCGCGACGATCGCGGCGAGCAGCGTCCAACGAGCGAGCACCTTCGCGCGGAACTTCACGGCGGCGCGACGAGTACCACCGCGCGCGCCGACGCTGCAAACGCGGGCGGCGCACACCGTGGAGGAGCGGAGCAGCGAGAGACGACGGGAACGGTCAGCGCGCGGCGGGCGGAGCGGGCGCGAGGGGAGCCGCAGCGGGAGGCGGCGCGGGCGGCGCGAAGTCGTCGGGCCCATCGGGTTCGTCGCCCGGCGGAGGCATCATTCCCTCGGGGGCGACGCGGCCCTCTCCGCGGGGACCTCCGCGCCATCCGCGGAAGCCCTGCGCGCGGCGCTGCGCGGCGAAGGCCGCGGCCTCGTCGGGCGCGATCACGCCGTCGTGGTTCGCATCGGCCGCGCCGAGATGCGTCTGGAGCGGAACGGGCAGCTCCGACACCTCGATGCGCCCATCGCCATTGCGGTCGAAGCGCGCGAGGCGCTGCGCAGGATCACCGTGTCCATGCCCCTCGCCCGGCGGCGGACGGAGCACCCCCGAGGCCTGCGCCGCGGTGAGCTCGTCGGCAGTCACGCGGCCGTCGCGGTTGAGGTCGGCCTGACCGAGTCGCTCCCATCGCGCGCCCGCTTCGTCGGCGGTGACGGCGCCGTCGTGGTTCGCGTCGAGGCGCTGAAAATGAGCCGCGCGACGCGTGGCCATGTGCGCGTCGAGCTCGGCCACGGTGAGCGCGCCGTCGTGGTTCGTGTCGGCCTCGCCCATGCGTTCCTGAAGAAAGGGCGGCAGCTCCGACACCTCGGTGCGCCCATCTCCGTTGCGGTCGAAGCGCGCGAGCATGCGTGCGGGATCGGGTCCCCGCCGCTGCGTCTGCGCCTGCGTCGCCGCCGTGGCGCTCGACTGCGCCACCGCCACGTCTTCGCCCGCGCCGCCGCACGCAGCCCCCACCAGCGCGACGATCGAACCGAGCACGAAGGGACCCATCACCGCACGCTTCCTCATCTCGTCGACTCCTTGCGATCGGTCGCCGCGCGCCCTGCGCCGCGTGGACGGAGCACTTCTCAAGGCCCGTACCACCGACACACACCGCGTTTTCACGGAGGTCTCGCGCCGGAGACTCTCACGGCCTCTGTCATCGCGGGAGACAGGTGTTGCCCGATGCGACGAGCGCGGACGTTCACCGCGCGAGGTAGCGCAGCGGCGCGGTCCGTCGGCCGTAGCGCACGGTCACGCCCGTTGCGCGCGCGGTCACCACGTCGACGCTCGCCGCGCGGTCGCCCGCGGTGAGCACCCACTCGCGGCGCCCCACGCGCAGCACCGCGCCCTGCGAGGCCGTTCCGCGCACCCAGGCGAGCGCCACGGGCACCGTGCCCGCCACCGCTTCGCGCCCCACCACGGAGCGTCCGTCGCAGCGCACGGGCCACGGGTCGTCGCCGAGGTCGAGCGCCGACGATCCGCGCACGAGGGGCCACGAGAGCACCGCCTCGATCGCGCCGTCCACGGGCTCGGCGCGCACCACGATGAGCGCCTGCATCGCGGGCGAGACGGTCATGAGGGCGAGCGCGCGTCCGAGGGTCTCGTGGTCTGGCGCGCGCACCGTGAGGTCGAGGGTGCGGAGCGTCCGTTCCGCGTGCACGAGGCACACGCCTTCGCCCAGACGTCGCAACGCGCGCAGCGGTTGAAGCGCGCCGGGTGGAGCGCCTCCCGACGTTGCACGCCACCCGAAGACCACGCGGGCGCGTTCGGCGCCGGCCCATGCCACGGTGTCGCGCGCGCAGGCCACGGTGCGGTCGACACGCGCGGCCTCGTCGCACACCCGTTCGAAGCGCGCGGGATCGGTCGCGGCGTCGGTGACGAGCGTCCACACGGCCGTGTCTCCGCGCACGTCGACGGGCGTCGGCGCAGGCAGCACCCCCGTCGCAGCGATCACCGCACGCAGAAGCCTCGCGCGCATCCACGCGCCCTCGTCGGCGGTGTGGAGCGGCAGCGCATCGAGGCGCGCGCGCACGGTCTCGACGGCCGTGGGCGCGCCCCCGTCACCGGGCTGCGCGAAGGTGTGCGTGGCAGAGAGCGCGAGGAGCGGGAGCGCGAGGAACACCCGCCCCGCGAAGGTGCGGAGCGGGCGTCGGAGGAGGGTCGCCGCGGGTGCGATCACCGCGCGCGGGTGACGTGGAACTCCACGCGACGGTTGGCCGCGCGGCCCGCCGCCGTGATGTTCGGACGGATGGGGCGGGTCTGACCGAAGCCGCGGGCCGTGAGCTTGTCGGCGGGGATGCCGAGGCGCACGAGCGCGTCGCGCACCGAGTCGGCGCGGCTCTGCGAGAGCGTGAGGTTGTTCGCGGGCGTGCCCGTGTTGTCGGTGTGGCCCTGAATCTCGATGGCCGTGAGCGTCGGGTTGCGGCGGATCACGTCGGCGATCTCTTCGACCAGCGTCGTCGAGTCGGGGAGGATCTCCGCCGAGTTCACCTGGAAGTGGATCTGCCGCGTGACGGCGATCACGCCGCCGCGGAGCACCGCCGACGGACGCGCCGGACGACGGGTCGCCGTGATGTCGACGTTCACCGAGCGACGGGCCTCGACGGTCACCGCCTGGGGCGTGGTCGCCATGTGCTGCGGGGTCGCGCCGACCGACACCGTGTACGGACCCGCGAGCACGTCGCTGATCGTGAAGTTGCCCTGCGCGTCGGTGGTGGCCGTCTGCTCGGTGGCGCCCTGCTGCGCGCCCTGCGCGGGCGTGAGGGTCACCGTGGCGTTGCCCACGCCGGCGCCGCCCTGGCTCGACACCACGTGGCCCGTGAGGGTGCCGCGGCGCGGAAGCGGACGGAGCTCGCACTGCGAGGTCACCACGACGGGCGCCGGGGCCGCGGCGGGCGCAGCGGCGGCGTTGGCGTCACCCGCGGGCGCAGCGGGGGCCGCGGGCGCGGGGATGGTGAAGTTGCAGTCGTTGGGGTTGTACCCGTCGGCTTCGACGTGCACGCGGTAGTCGCCCGGCGGAATGTGGCCCGAGCGGAAGGTGCCGTCGGCCGCGGAGGCGAGGATGTGCAGCTCGGGGTGTCCCGTGAAGGTCACGATGGCGTGGTTGACGCCCGAGTGGCTCTCGGCGTCGCGCACGGTGCCGTTGACCGTGCCGCCCGGCGGCGTGCGGTCGACGTCGCGGTTGACGATGCGCTCGGGGCCCGGGACTTCGACGCGGCGCTCGGGGGCGTGGATGTCGTACGCGAAGGCCGCGCCGAAGAAGATCTGCCACGGGGTCGTGGGGGCGAGCTCACGCACGAAGGTCGAGGAGCCCGAGGTGGCGATGTCGACCGCGAGGGTGCCCGAGAGGCCGCGCACCGGCGGGAGCACGCGGGCGCCGATGGTGAGGCGCGAGGGCACCGCGGAGAAGCCTTCCTGGTCGAGGCAGCCGTCGTCGTCGGCGGCGCCGCCGGGGCGCGTGCCCGACGAGGGCGCCAGGTAACACTGGTAGCCCTGACGGTTCACGGGGATGCCGACGGACCATTCGAGGAAGGGATTGACGTACGGGAGGTTGGCGTCGACGGCGACGTTGATCCCGAGCTGGTCGGTGCGGTTCACGCCGAGGGCGTAACGCTCGATGCGCGACACTTCGAGGAAGCACCGCGGGTCGTTCGTGGTGGCACAGATCGCGGGGTCGAAGCCCGGCTGCGCGGCGCGGCGGCGCGATTCGACGTCGGAGACGATCGCGGCGCTGTTGTCGAAGTAGTAGCGGGCGTTGAGGTGCACGCGCAGGGGCACCGAGCGGGTGAGCTCCTGCAGGTCGAGGGTGCCGAGCGCGCGGATCTGGAAGCTCGTGGAGTCGAAGTTGAGACCCACGTCGCCCGAGCGGTTGAGGAGGAACACCGCGAGGTCGCCGCCGACGTAGATGCCGCGGTGCACGCGGAAGGCGGCCTTCACACCGAGGTTCGAATCGCCGAGGACCTGAAAGAGGCTCGGGCGCTCGCGGTTGTTGGCGTTCGCGTAGGCCCGCACGGAGCCGAAGATTTCGAGGAAATCGAGGGGCGAGTACGAGAGGGTGAGCGTGCCGCCCACGTGGCGCGCGTCGTCTTCGCCGCCCACGAGCGCCGTGGCCGAGAGGTCGGCGGGGCGGAGGAAGCCCGTCGACGACGAGAACTCACCCGTGAGGCCGAAGCGGAACGAGCCCGCGCCGCCAAGCTGGGCGGCGGCCGTGTGCAGAAGGCCGATGGAGCCGTCGAGGGTCGAGAAGCGCGGGAGGATGCGCGTGCGGCGCGCGTCGTCGCTCTCGGCCGCGGCGTCGTCGGCCGGGGTCTCCTCGGGGGCCGCTTCGGTCGAAGTGCTGGAGGATGACTCCTCCTCCTCGGAGTCTTCGTCGTCCTGGTTGGCGCCGGCCGCCGCAGGGGGGTTGCTCGGGGCCGTCTGCGCGTACGCGGCGAAGGGAATGAACTGTGCCGCGAGCATCAGGGCCAGGCGTCGGGTCTGCCGCATGATCTGTGTCCTCCGAAGAAACGTTCGTCAGCCGACGGACCGCACGGTGCGGGCCTGTCGGTGCATGGCTGTTGCACAAGACTTATGGGCGCGCGGGGTTTCTACCATCGCCCGAAAATCCAAGTCCAGCGCTCGTCGAAGCGCGGAATCCCCATGATTTCCCGTGCGGCGCGCGTCCCGCATCGCACACCTCGGGGCGCCTTCGGTCACGGCGCGCGGGGCGCGGCGGGCTGCATGGGCGGCTCGCCCACACCGGGTTCATTCGAGAGCAGCACCTCGATGCGCCGCTCGGCCGCGTCGAGCCTGCGCTGGCCTTCGCGCGTGAGCCGCACGCCCTCTTCGTAGAGCTTCAACGAGTCTTCGAGCGGGAGGTCTCCGCGCTCGAGGCTCTCCACCACGCGCGCAAGGCGCTCCAGAATCATCTCGAACGAGAGCACCTCCCCCGACGTGCTCACCACCGCAGCCTGTTCCGTCGCCACGCTTCGCGCCTCCTGCACTGACGGCGCGCACCTGACCACCACGGCGCGCGTGCGGTCAAGTTCCCAACGGGCGCCCGCATCGCCGCATTGGTACGCGACGCTTCGAAGCGCCGTCAGGCCCCGCGCTGGAGCGCTTCGACCAGTTGCACCAGCACCCTGCGCACGCCCTCGCGCTCGGGCTCCGTGGTCACAGCCAGCACGGCCTCCACCGCGCTCTCCACGGTGCCCTCCGTGGCCACATCGAGGCGACGCCCCTGCGCCGTGAGGGCCAGCGACACGCGACGACGGTCTTCGAGGTCCTGCTTGCGCTTCACGAGCCCGCGCGCTTCAAGCCTCCGCACCGCTGCGGAAATGGTGCCCGCGTCGACGTGGAGCAGCTTCGCGATCTCGCCCCCGGTGATGCCCGGAAAGCGCCCGATCACCCGCACCATCATCCGTTGCTGGGCGGTCACCCCGAGCGCCGACTCCATGCGCATCGAGGTCTGTTCGATCGCGTGGTTCAGCGCCCAGATCTCGCGCAGAAACAGCAGAGCAGGGGTCAACGTACCCGCGGGGTCTGAGACGTCTCGCTTCACGCATCGCGGTTTTCGCTGTCTCTCGGCCCAGAATCAAGCCCGCAATGTGCGCGCTCCACCCCGCGCGCCACGTCCGTGAACCGTGCAGGCGACGGCCATCGGGACGTCCAGCCCCGCCCCTCGTGTCGGCCACTCCACGTCAGGGGTCTCATTTTGTCACCCGCGCGCGTTTGCGTGACACCGCCGCAGCGTCTCCCGGAGCGTTTCCCCATGGAACGCGTGCGTTCTCTCTCCCGGTATGGTTTCTGATACGGGTGGGGCCCCACCGATGGAGCGGCGGGGAATGGCGCATCGCCACCTGCGAGGCCATGTGCCCCCTCCCCGTGGATTCCCCGGCTGCCTTCCAACCCCCTCCGGAGCCCGAATGCCCCCTGAAGCCCTTGTGTTCCGCCCTGCTCCGCGTGTGCTCGTGGTCGACGACGACCGCGGGCTCTCGCAGTTCATCGTCGAGATCCTCACGGACTCGGGCTACGCCGCCACCGCAGTGGGCTCGACGGGCGAAGCGCGCAGCGCGCTCGAACAGGGCGCCTTCGACCTGGTGATCACCGACCTTCGCATGCCCGGCGGCTCGGGGCTCGACCTCCTCGCGTGGATCAAGCGCTACGACCCGCGCATCACGGCCCTCGCGATCACGGCCTATGGCTCCCTCGAAACGGCCATCCAGGCCGTGCGCATGGGCGCGTCGGATTACCTCCAGAAGCCCTTCGAACCCGACGCGTTGCTCCTCGCGGTCGACAAGTCGCTGCGCGACCACGCGATGCGGTCGGAGATCCAGCGGCTCAAGAGCGAGGTCGACGCGCGCTTCGGCTTCGACTCCGTGGTGGCGCAGAGTCAGGTGATGCGCGACCTCGTGTCGTTCGCGCAGCGCATCTCCGACAGCCCGAGCACGGTGCTCATCACCGGCCCGAGCGGCGTGGGCAAGGAGGTGATGGCCCGCGCGATCCATCAGGCATCGCGCCGTCGCGAGCGTCCCTTCGTGGCGGTCAACTGCGCGGCCATTCCCGACACGCTTCTCGAGAGCGAGCTCTTCGGACATCGCCGCGGCGCCTTCACGGGCGCGGTGAACGACAAGCGCGGGCTCTTTCAAGAGGCCGAAGGCGGCACGCTCTTTCTCGACGAGATCGGCGACCTTCCGCTGGCCCTCCAGGCGAAGCTCCTGCGCGTGTTGCAGGAGCGCGAGGTGCGCCCCGTAGGCGCCACGCAGGCCGAGGCTGTCGACGTGCGCTTCATCGCCGCCACGCACACGAACCTCAAGTCCGCGATGGCGGCGCGCACCTTCCGCGAAGACCTCTACTACCGCCTGAGCGTGCTCGAACTCTCGATCCCGCGCCTCGCCGACCGCGTCGACGACGTGCTCCCGCTGGCCGAACATTTTCTGAAACACTCGAACGCTCGCATCGGACGCAACGTGCAGGGCCTCTCGGGCGCCGCCGCGAAGCTGCTCTGCCAGTACGGCTGGCCCGGCAACGTGCGAGAGCTCCAGAACGCCATCGAGCGCGGGGTGAACGTGTGCGCGGGCGAGGTGCTCACGCCCGACGACCTCCCGCCCACGCTCCAACGCCCGAAGGAAGAAGACTTCCTCGACCGCGCGGCCGACCGTGCGATGACCATCGAGGAGCTCAACCTCGCCTACGCGCGCCGCGTGCTCGGTCGCGTGGGTGGCAACAAGAAGCGCGCGGCGGGCCTCCTGGGCATCGACCGCCGCACGCTCCATCGCTGGTTCGGTCCGGGCCACGAAGAGAGCGGCGACGACGAGCTCGAAGGCACCAACGCGCCGACGCCCGAACGCCGCTGAGCGTCCCTCGCCGCGCACCTGCACCCCTCCGCCCGCGTCCTCCGAACGCCTCCGCCCGCATCCTCCGAACGCCCCGCCGCCTCCATCCGTCGAACCGGTCGCCCCGCGTCTGTTCGATCCGCCCACGTGCGTTCAAGCACCCGCCCCGGTTCCCTCGACCACCCGCGCCGTGCTGCCGTGTTGTCTCACGCTCTCCCCGCACGTGCACCGTCGCGTCTCACACCCGACCGAGACCCCAACCCGAGACAATTCGCGCACCGCGCACCGCAATTTCGCCCATGTTTTCTCGCAGATTCGAACTGACAAATTTTGGCATCACGACTGACGAAGCCCGTCACCTGCCACGACCGAACCGATTCGAAAACATCCTGTAAATGCCGTGCACACCACCGCACCCCCTCGATGGCACGGGGCCTGAACTACAGACAACCGACGCGGCGCCGGGGCGCCCCGTTTCCCCGTTCACCCAATCACCATCGAGACAACCATGAAGCGCAATCTGTCCCTCCGTGCCGGTTTTACGCTCGTCGAACTGATGATCGTCGTGGTCATCCTCGGCATCCTCGCGGCGGTGGCCATTCCCGCGTTCACCCGCTACGTGAAGCGCTCGAAGACCTCGGAGGCCCAGGGCAACATCGCCAAGGTCTACCAGGGACAGCTCACGTACTTTCAGGCCAACCTCGAACGCGGCGGCACGAGCTACGTGAACGCGGGCGCCCTCCCCACCACGTCTCCGAGCGCCAACAAGTACGCCGCCAACGTCGCCCTCTGGAGCGGCAATGGCCAGTGGACGCTGCTCTCGTTCTCCCTGGATTCGGGGCACTACTACCAGTACAGCTCGCCCGGTTCGGCCACGGGCTACACGGCCCTCGCGATCGGCAACCTCGACGGCGATCCCAACTACTCGACCTTCTCCCGTGCGGGCATCCTGAACTCGGGTGAGACCCAGGGAACGATCGTCAACATCACCAACGAACTCGACTGATTTCATCGGGTACGACCACGCGGTCGCTGCCGTCGGCATCGGGGGATGCACCAGGGCGGCTGCATCAAATCTCACGTGATTCCAAGCGAAATCACGTGTTCGAGA
>CAMFHP010000020.1 GCA_945952225.1 uncultured Myxococcaceae bacterium | reverse complement strand
TGTTCTGCGAGCTTCCGAAGCTGCGGGGACGGCGGCCCGAGACCGTGATCGAGCGGTGGGTCGCGCTGTTCTCCGCGGCGCCGACGCTCGATCCGAAGACCGTGGCGGGGGAGCCGTTCACCACCGCGCAGCGCGAGGCCCTGGAGCTCGCCAACGAGGCGACCTTCTCCGAGCTGGAGCTCGATGCGTACCGCAAGGCGCGCGATGAGGTGCACCAGATGGTCCAGTACGGACGCGACTCGGAGGCGCGAGGGGAAGCGCGCGGTGAGGTGCGGGGCGAGGCGAAGGGGCTGCGGGAGGCGCTCCGGAGCGTGTGCGAGCTGCTCGGGATCGAGCTCACCGAGGCGCAGCACGCGTGGATCGAGGGGGCCGACGCTCCCGAGCTCCGCGCGAAGCTGGCCGAGGTGAAGCGCACGCGGCGCTGGACGTAGCGGAGCGGGCGGCGCTGGACGTCGCGGAGCACACGGCGCTTCCGGGCGGCGGCGTGGCGTTCGATGCGTTCGTGCGCGTGGCGTCGGCTGACGCTGATCGCGCGGACGGGTGTGTTTCCGATCGTGCTCCCGGTCCCGCGTGCTGAGCAGGGGGAGCGATCGTGCTCCCGGTGAATGAATTCACCGGCAGCAAGGGGAAAGTCCCTGACGGGACTCGCGATCCTGCGTCGCCCTCGCGGCGAGTCGCTTGGTTGTGTTTCCGGTGAAGGAAGCGCGAGTCCCGCAAGGGACTTTCCGTTCCCTGCCGGTGAATTCATTCACCGGGAGAAAGCGGGCCCATGGGCACGCTCTCACCACCGCCAGAGCGCGAGCGCGTTGGCACGATCTCACCTGCGCCAGAACGTGAGCACGATCGGAAACACACCCGCGCAGACCACGTGGCGCGAAGGGCGGCAACGCGCGCAGGAGCGCCGCTGGACCGTGGCGCGCGGCGGGTGATACGACCGCGCCGATGGGCTACGCGGATCTGAAGAACGACTTCGTGTTCCGGCGCGTGTTCGGTCACCACGCGGAGGTGCTGCGCGGGCTGCTCAATGACCTGCTCGATCGGCACGGTGCGCGGGAGATCGCGTCGCTGGAGTACCTTCCGCCGGACCAGGTGCCGGAGCTTCCGGGGGTGAAGCTCTCGATCGTCGATGTGAAGTGTCGCGAGGTGGGCGGCGCGACCTTCGTGGTCGAGATGCAGGTGCTTCCGGTGACGGGGTTTCTCAACCGTGTGGTCTACAACGCGTGCAAGGCCTACGTGGGAACGCTCAAGCGCGGTGACACCTACGACGCGCTCACGCCCGTGGTGGCCGTCACCGTGTGCGACTTCGAGCTGTGGCCCGATGCGGTGCAGCGTGCGAACGGAGCGCCCGAGGTTCCCATGGTGTCGCGCTGGGGCATGACCGAGCGGCTCTCGGGGGCCAGCGGGATTCCGCAGGTGGAGTATGTGTTCTGCGAGCTTCCGAAGCTGCGGGGACGGCGGCCCGAGACCGTGATCGAGCGCTGGGTCGCGCTGTTCTCCGCCGCGCCGATGTTGGATCCGAAGACCGTCGCGGGGGAGCCGTTCACCACCGCGCAACGTGAGGCGCTGGAGCTGGCGAACGAGGCGACCTTCTCCGAGCTGGAGCTCGATGCGTACCGCAAGGCGCGTGACGAGGTGCACCAGATGGTGCAGTACGGGCGCGACTCGGAGGCACGAGGGGAAGTGCGGGGCGAGGCGAAGGGGCTGCGGGAGGCGCTCCGGAGCGTGTGCGAGCTGCTCGGGATCGAGCTCACCGAGGCGCAGCACGCGTGGATCGAGGGGGCCGACGCTCCCGAGCTCCGCGCGAAGCTGGCCGAGGTGAAGCGCACGCGGCGCTGGACGTAGCGGAGCGGGCGGCGCTGGACGTCGCAGAGCATGCGGCGCTGGACGTCGCAGAGCATGCGGCGCGCACACGGTCGCGCGGGGCGTGTGGTATGCGCGGTCCATGGTCGTGGTGATCTTTCGGGCGCGCGTTCGGGCCTTCGACGACGAGTACACGCGCACCGCGGCGAGGCTCCGTGAGCTCGCGCTCACCGAGTTCGGGTGCCTGGAGTTTCATGCGCTCACCGAGGGCGATCGCGAGGTCGCGCTCTCGTACTGGCCCGATGAAGACGCCGTGCGCGCGTGGCGCGAACACCCCGAGCACCGCGCCGCGCAGCAGCTCGGACGCACGCGCTGGTACGACGAACATCGCGTCGAGGTCGCCACCGTCACGCGACAGTACGGGCGCGTCGGGGGAGACGGTCAGGTGCCGCAGAAGGTCCGGTAGCCCCACTGCTCTTCGCCGGGCGGCGTCGTGAGGTCGGCGCTCGCCGCGTCGTCGTCGAAGGGCCGCGCGAGGGCCGCGCGCAGGCGCTCGAAGGGGCCGAGGTCGCCGCGTTGGGCGGCGGAGAGCGCCTCCTCGACGCGGTGGTTGCGCGGAATGATCGCCGGGTTCGCGCGGCGCATGCGGGCCACGATCACGTCGCGGTCCGAGGGCTCGCGCTCCAGTCGCGTGCGCCACGCCGCGAGCCAGGTGGTGATGCGCGCGCGGTCGGTGAAGTGCGCGCGCACACCGTCGTCGGCGCCCGCGGCCATGTGCGTGAGGGCGCGGAAGGTCTGCGTGAAATCCGCGTGGTCGGCGGCCATCTGCGCGAGGAACTCCTGCGCGAGTGCGGCGTCGCCCTCCTGCGCGTCGACGAGGCCGAACTTCGCGCGGAGCGTGGCGCTCCAGGTCTCTTCGAAGCGCTCCGCGAAGGTGCCGAGGCGCGCTTCGAGCATCTTCACCGTGGACGCGTCGTCGTCGCCGAGGAGCGGGATGAGCGTCTCGGCGAGGCGGGCGAGGTTCCACCGCACGATGCGGGGCTGCTGCGACCACGCGTAGCGTCCGTTGCGGTCGATGGAGCTGAAGTGGCGCGCGGGCTCGTACGCGTCGAGAAACGCGCAGGGCCCGTAGTCGATGGTCTCGCCCGAGATCGCGCAGTTGTCGGTGTTCATCACCCCGTGCACGAAGCCCACGGAGAGCCACCGCGCCACGAGCGCGCGCTGCGCGTCGCACACCGCGTCGAAGAGCGAGAGCGCGGGCGTCGGAGACTCCGCGAGCTGCGGGTGGTGGCGCGCGATCGCGTAGCGCACCAGGGCGTCGAGGGCGTCGCGGTCCTGCCGCGCGGCGAAGTACTGGAACGTGCCCACGCGGAGGTGACTCGTCGCGATGCGCGTGAGCACCGCGCCGGGGAGCACGTCTTCGCGGTACACCCGCTCGCCCGTCGCCACCGCCGCGAGGGAGCGCGTCGTCGGAACACCCAGCGCGTGCATCGCCTCGCTCACGAGAAACTCGCGCAGCACCGGTCCGATCGCCGCGCGACCGTCGCCGCCGCGGGAGAAGGGGGTCGGGCCCGATCCCTTGAGCTGCACGTCGCGGCGCACGCCGTCGGTGCCCACGACCTCGCCCAGCAGAATGGCGCGTCCGTCTCCGAGGCGCGGAACGAAGTTGCCGAACTGGTGCCCCGCGTAGGCCAGCGCGATGGGCTCGGAGCCCGGCGCCACCGCGTTGCCCGCGAGCACCGCGAGGAGCTCGGGCGAGGGGAGTTCGTCGGCGGTGAGTCCGAGCAGCGCGCCGAGCTCGGGGTTCACCGCGAGCCACGCGGGCGACGACACCGCCGTCGGATTCACGCGGGCGAAGAAGGGCGCGGGCAGCCGCGCGTACGTGTTGTCGAAGTGCAGGGGCATCGGGGGAGAACCGTCATGGCGCAACGCGCGTCCGTCGCCAAGGGGCGATGGTCGCAACCCACACGGGAGAGGCCGTGCGGCGAAGGTGTGCACGGCCGCGACGGATTCACGGGTGCGACGGATTCGGGTATCACCGCGCGCCGCCATGACCCTCGCGATCACGCTTCCGCATCCGATCCGTCTTCTCGCCGCGACGCCCGATGGCGCGCAGCTCGTCGCCGTGCACGAGACCACGTTCACCCGCGTCGATCGCGCGAGCGGGGCCGTGCTCGGCGGAGGTCCGGTGCCCGGGGTGGTCTACGCGTGTGCGGTGTCGCCCGATGGGCGCGCATTGCTCCTCGGCACGCGCACGCCGGTGGTCGTCGACCTCGCCGCGGGGCGCGTGGAGGGTGCGGTGTTGCGCGGGCCCACGAGCGCGTCGAACGGGGTGGTGTGGTCGGCGTCGGGCGATGCGGTGTTCCTCGCGCACGGGAGCTTCGCGGCGACGAACGACACGTACGTCTATGCCTTCGATGCGAGCACGCGGGCGCTGCGATGGCGGTGTGCGCCGACGCCGCGCGATGGGGTCACCGACGTGGCCGTGCTCGGCGATCGCGTGATGACCTTCGGCGAGCAGGGGATGGTGGTGCTCCTCGATGCGGCGCGCGGGGCCTCGCTCGGGCGCGTCTCGCTCGTGGAGCCCGCGGCGTATGGGGCCTCGATGGTGCGCGGCGTCCGTTACGACGACGAGAGCGCGGTGGCCTCGACCCTCGACGAGGGCGCGGTGATCGTCGCGCGGGTGGGCGTCGGGGCGGGCGCGCTTCCCGTGAAGTGGCGCGCGTCGGTGGAGCTCGACGAGGCCGACGAGGAGGAGCCCGTGGTGGCGGGGCGTCCGATGGTGGTCGGCGACGCGGTGCATGTGCCCGTGCGCTTCGTGGCCGAGGGCGTCGCGCGTGTGGCCGTGGTCACGCTCGATGGGGCGACGGGTGAGGTGCGCGGCGAGTGCGAGCTCGATGGTGCGGTGAGCCACCACGCGGTGCTCGCGCTGCCCGATGGCGCGCTCGCGTGGGCGGCGGGAAACACCCTGCGCGTGGAGTCCGTCGACGTCGACGAATGACCGTTTCGCATGCGCTTCGGCGCGGGCACACTCGCGCGCCATGAAGCCCGATCGCACGAGCTCCGTGTCGACGCGCCGCGTGCTCCGCGCGCTCGACCAGGCCCTCGCGTCCGACACCCGCAAGAAGGCCGAACGCGCCCTCGCGCCGCTCAAGACCTGGGGCTACCGCTTCGACGACGACACCGCGGGCGTCGAGCACTTCGTGGCCGCCCATCGCAACGCCGTCGAACGCTGGATGCGCGATCCGCACGCGGGTCTGCGACGGGCCGCGATGTGGAGTGCGGGGGCCGCGCGCGATGGGACGCTCGCCGCGTCGCTCCTCGAGGCGATGCGCGAGAACTACGACGACCACGACCTCGATGTGGCGAACGTCGCGCTGCGGTCACTGGGAACGGCGGCGCTCCCTGCGATCGCCGAGGCCCTGCGCGGAGACGACGAGGCGCTGCGCGAGGTCGCGGTGCGCGCGCTCGGCATGCTCTCGGGCTGCGCGCGGGAGGCGCTGGCGGTGCTCGCGGACCACGTCGACGCACGGGGCTTCGACCGCGCGGTGGGTGCTGCGATCTTCAACCTGCACACGTCGGCCGGGGTGTCGCTCGCGCTGCGCGGATGCACGCACGACGATCCCGGCGTGCGCATGGATGCGGTGGGCGCCGTGCACGAGTGCCTCCGTGTGGCCGCGGTGGAGGAGACGCTCGCGACGGTGGAGGGCGATGCGGTGGCGCGTGCGGTCGCGCCCCTCGTCGAGGGCGCTGCGAACTACGACGACGGCGAGGATCCGTGGGCGAGCACGCTCGCGTGGTCCCTCGATGCGCTCGCGTGGGTGCGTGCGCCGCGGGGACGGGATGTGGCCCTCGACGCGCTCGCGCGGGCGCAGACCGTGGCCGTTCGGTTGCGGGCGCTGCTGGCGTTGCGGCCCTTCGCGAAGGAGCCCGCGGTGGTGGCCGCGGTGACGCCGTGGCTCGCGCAGCGGCGTGTGGGAGAGCTGCGTGGTGGGGCGGCGCTCGTGCTGATGGCGTGCGATGACGAGGCGCTCGCGAAGCGCGCGCGGGCGGCGGCGATGGCGCGGCTGATGCGCCCCGGTGCGCGCGATGGCGACTGGCAGGCGATCGCGGAGACGGTGGGCGCGCGGGGCTTCGCGGCGCCGCGGTTGATCCGGGCGTGGACGCGCGAGGAGGACGTGCCCGTGCGCCGTCGTCTCGTCGATGCGCTGATGGAGACCGTGTGGCGCGCCCACGACGGACGCGCGGCCCTCGATGGGCTCTGTCGCCAGGCGCCCGCGAACCTCGCCCGCACGCTGCGCCGACGGTGGGCGCTCACCCGCGGCGCGTGAGGGGGTCGCGGCGGTGTACGGGGCGCGGACCGCGATTCCGAAGTCGCGCGGACGCTGCTATGTCGGGGGGGTGATCCTCCGCGCTGCCCTGCTGGTCGCGTGCGCCGCCGTCGCGTCGTGCGCCAACGTCGAATGCACGCTGAACTCCGAGTGCGGTCCGAGCGCGCGCTGCGAGCTCAATCGATGCGTGCGCGACTGTCGGCTCGACCGCGACTGCGCCGACGGCGAGGTGTGCTCGGTCAACGGCGCGTGTGTTCCCGCGACCTCCGTCGATCGCCCGCTCGACGACGCGAGCGACGATGCGCCGGTCTCCGTCGACACGCCCGCGACGCCCGATGTGCCGGTCACGCCCGATGCGCCCGTGACGCCCGATCGTGCGGTGTCGCCCGATGTTCCCGCGACGCCCGATGTGCCGGTGACGCCCGATGTTCCCGCGACGCCCGACGTGCCCGATGCGCCGCGTGACACGGCGAACCTCGACGTGCCCGGCCTCGACACGATCTCCTTCGATGCGCCCGCGATGGACGCTGCCGTCGACACCTCCGCGCCCGATGCGACCACGATGGACGCGCCCCGCATGGACGCTTCGATGGATGGCCCCGTGGGCGTCGGCGTCTACGACTACACGGCCGTGCGTCCCGGTGCGCTCGTCGCGCCGGTGAGCGCCGCGTGGCACCCCGATGGGAGCTATGCGCTGATCCTCTCGTCGACGGACACGGTGTTCCGCTACGACCCCGCGGCGATGACCGTGACGCAGGTGGCGTCGGCGGGGAGCGGCGTGATCTGGCGCTTCGTGACCTTCTCGCCCGACGGGTCTCGCGCGCTGCTCCTCGGCAACACGGTGGTCACCGGGAGCACCGTGCGCGGCCGCATGTTCGTGTGGACGAGCGCCACCTCGACGCTCGCCGAGAACACCGCGGAGGCGTGGGCCTCGGGCCAGTACGAGTCGCTCAAGTGGAACTTCGACGGCACGCGCGGTGCGCTCCTCGGCCGCACGTCGACGGTCACCACGGTGTGGCCCGTCACGCCCGAAGGAACGCGCGGAACGCCCATCGCGCGCGGGATGGTTTCGAACACGGGCTGCAACGACGTGGCGTGGGTGCGCGACGGTTTCGGCGACCCCGCGCTGGCCATCACGTGCGGTGTGAACACGGCGGAGATCGTGTCGGTGACCAGTCCCTTCGTGGCGGGCACGGCCTTCACGACGGCGGTCGCGCCGGGACGCATCAGCAACGTGTTTCGCATCGGCGCGCATCCTTCGGGGCGCGTGGCGCTCGCGGCGGGTCAGTCGGGTCCGTCGCGGCTCGCGTACTTTCGCGACGGGCTGTGGCTCTCGGAGTTCGCGAACCCGCAGGTGCCGGGCGCGTTCGGCGTGGCCTTCAACAGTGACGGCTCGCGCGCGGTGGCCTTCGGCGGCGCGGGCCGCGTGCACGAGTTCCGCTACGACCGCTTCAGCAGCGCGGAGATCACCGACGTGTCGATCGCGGGGTGGACCGTCGCGCCGTTTCTTCAGCCCACGGGGTCGAACCTCGCGGACTTCGCGTGGCGTCCGGGCTGTGACGAAGCAGTGGCCGTGGGCGGGGCGAACACCACCACGACGCGCGCGACGGTGGTGGTGAAGGTGCGCGTGGTGAACGGGCGCGCGTGCCCGTAGCCCTCACTCGCTGCGGAAGCCTTCGACGAGCGGGCGACAGGCGGCGTCGAGCGTGTTCGTGGTCATGTCGACGCCGCAGGTGAGCACCACGATCGACGGGCCCGCGAAGATCACGCGCTGAAGCAGTCCCACGGGCGCGGTCTGGGCGGACTCGAAGGTGAGCACGTCGACCTGCGCGTTGCCCACACGGCGCGTCGTGCGGTCGCGCACCTCCATCCCGTCGCCGCGGAGCGATTCGGAGAGGCGCTGCACGAGCTCGTTCGCGGGCACGCCGAGCGTTCCGCCGGTGATCACCACCTGGAGCGGATCGTTGTCGTTGCCCTGCTCGCTCGACTGGAGCTGCCAGGTCGCGTCGTTCTGTCCTTCGCGCACGCGCCACGTGGCGGGCACGGCGACGCTGATGCCGTCGCGGCCGAGGAGCTGGCGTCCTGCGGGGGCGGTGGTGCGCGCCGTCGGCGACGCGATGCGCAGCGTGTCGAGGGTGGCGGTGCATCCGGGGCCGAGGGTGTTCCACTGGTCGGCGCGGGCGCCGCAGAGGGCCCAGGCGAAGCGGTTTCCCGAGACCGTGGCGTAGCCGACCATGCGCGTGACGACCTCGTGCTCGCTCGCGTCGACGGTGATGTCGACGAAATCGTGGCCCTGCGTCTGCCCCTCGCGCGTTCCGCTCACGCGGAGGTTGCGCGCGCGGTAGCCCGCGGCGATCTCGCGGATCATCGCCTCGCGCGGCTGGTTCTCGTTGGGAAAGTGCCCCACCACGAGGCGGTTGGGTCCGCCCTCTTCGCTGTGAAAGGCCACGCCGTCGTGGGTCTCTTCGGCGACCCAGTTCGTGGGCACCGACACGGACCACGACCCGTGGCGCACGCGGTGGAATCCCGCGGCGTCGGGGGGCGGCGGAGGCGACGGTTGCGCAGCCGCGTTGACGTTGGCGGCGGTGTTGGAGGAGGGCGCCGCGGTCGTCGCACATCCGACGATCGCGAGCACGGCCCCCAGGCGTGCGAGGTGCTTCATGGCCGCGAAGGGGACCACGGTACGACGCGCGCCGTCGAGCAATTCTCAAGGGACGTGCGCTCGTGCTTCGATGCGCGCGGAGAGCGTGACCATGACCCCGTGGATGCAACACCTGGCGCAGCACCTCGTCGGCGAGCGGGTGGTGGCGCCGAACCGACTTCGCTTCGACGTGCCCACGGTGATCGCCGAGACGCAGCGTGGCCTCGCGTGGCACGAGGGCGAGGCGCTCGTGGGCGCGGTGCACTTCGAGTTTCCGTCGCGGGGCCGGGCGCTCGGCGCGCACCTCGGGTTTCTGGTCACCGATCGACGGCTCGTGGGGCGTGTCGCGGCGATGGAGACCTCGCTCGCGGTGCAGACCACGGAGGTCGACATTCCGTACGGGTGGCTCACGGGCGTCGAGCACGACAAGGGCCTCGTGACCGACGCGGTGATCGCGTGGTCGGGCAACCGTCGGCAGCGCGTTCCGATGCTGGGCGAGACGCTCCATCGGGTGCTCTACGCCGCGATGCAGGCGCCGCCGACGCAGCGCACGGGCGCGGGCCTCGACCTGTCTCCGTCGGAGGCAGATCCCACGGGCGCGATGCGGGCCGCGTCGCAGATGCGCTCGGGCGACGCGCGCACGCACCTCGTCGCGCGGCTCGTGCACGCACAGCACGGCGCCGGGGCGCTCACCGTGGAGCGCGCGCAGAACGTGTTGCTCCGCGCGATGATCCTCGACCGCACGATGGAGCTCGGTCGCGGAATGCACGAGGGACAGTGGCTCAGCGTGCTTCCGCGCGGGGTGTTGCGCGCGGCCCTCGACGGGGCGCTCGGGGCTCCGGTGGCGCGCATGGGCGACGCGCACTGGGAGACCACGGACCACACGCTCCACGGGTCGAGCGGCACGGGGCGCGCGGTGGCCTCGACGGCGCTCGGTCTCGCGGCGCTCGCGGTGGTGGGCGTCGGGTGGGTCTCGCTGCCGGGCGCGCCGGGCCTCGTGGGCGCGCGGCTCACGCTGGTGGATTTCCCCTGCGGGAGCGGGTTCATACTCCACGGCTCGACGGGGGGCGCGTACGGTCCGTTGCCGCTCTCGGGCGCGCCGATGTTCCGCGCGGTGAGCGAGTCGCTCGTGGGGCTCGAAGCGCGCTTTCTGCTGCTGCACACGCTGTGGCCCGAGGCGCCCGCCGATGCGTCGCTGTTCTCCGCCGACCCGCAGTCCGTGGCCGCGGCGGTGACGGCGCGCGTGGGCCCTGCGGACCTGCATGCGTTCCTGCGTGCATGAAGTCACCCGCGGTGCGCGCGTGACCCTGTGTTAGCGTGCGCGACCGATGGTGCCGGGAGATGAGTTCGCGGGCCGCTTCGTCGTCGACGAGGTGGCCCACGTGGGGCCGTGCAGCACGCTCTACCGCGCGCACGACCGCGCGACGCACGAGACCGTCGCGCTCAAGGTGATGACCGGGCTCGAAGGGGCCCACATGGTGCGCTTCTCGCGCGAGGCGCGGCTCCTCGCCGAGCAGCATCACCCGGGCATCGTGCGCTACTCGGCCCACGGCGTGACCCCGCAGGGCGACGCGTGGCTCGCGATGGAGTGGCTCGACGGAGAGACGCTCGGCGACGCCCTCGAACGCGGCGCGCTCCCGTGGGACGACGCCGTGGGCCTCGCGCTCCACGTGGCCGCGGCGCTCGCGGAGCTGCACCGCCTCGGCGTGGTGCACCGTGACATCAAGCCCGCGAACCTCTTCCTCCCGGGCCGCGAGGTGCAGCGCGTGAAGGTGCTCGACCTGGGCATCGCGCGCGTTCCGACGCTCGCACGGCGCAGCGCGACGCGCGTGGGCACCATTCTCGGAACGCCCGGATTCATGGCCCCGGAGCAGGTGCGCGGCGCCGCGGAGATCGACGCGCGCGCCGACGTGTACGCCCTCGGCGCGGTGCTCTTCGAGTGCCTCACGGGCCGACCCGCCATCGAGGGAGACAGCGTCGAGGCGCTCCTCGGTCGCACGCTGCTCGAAGACTGCCCGCGGCTCCTCGCGGCGATGCCCGATGCGCCGCCCGGCCTCGACGAGCTCCTCGCGCGCATGCTCGCCCGCGACCCCGCGGATCGACCCGCCGACGGGGACGCCGTCGTGCGCGCGCTGGAGCCCTTCGCGCGCCCCTCGCGCAGCTCGATGACGCCCCTCGCGGCGGCGGCGAGCGAGGCCCGCGCCGAGGTCTTCGACCCGAAGCGCACCGAGCCCGTGCTGGCCGATCCCTTCGCGGCGGAGACCTCGCCGGGACAGCCCGCGCTCACCGAGCCCGGAAGCGTCGATGACAACGGTCCCACGGCGCCGCCCGCGGTGTCGCCGCCGTGTCTGGGCGAGGGCGAGCGGAGGCTCCTCTCGGTGGTGCTCGTGGCCCGCGAGAGCCCGCGCGAGGGGGTGACCTTCGGCACGCTGCGCGCGGCGGCGGAGTCGTTCTCGGCGGAGTTCGAAGTGCTCTGGGGCGAGGTCGCGATGATCGTGCTCCGCGCCACGGGAGCGGCCACGGACCAGGCCGCCCGCGCCGCCCGCTGCGCCCTCGCGATGCGCGCGCTCGCACCCGATGCGGCCATCGCGCTCGCGACGGGATGGGGCGAGGCCGCAGGGCACGGCGCCGTAGGCCCGGTCATCGACCTCGCGTCGGAGCTGCTCCACGACCGCGCGCAGGAGGGGGCGCGGGAATCCTCGCCGGGCGGTCGCGCGATCCGTCTCGCGGAGGTGACCGCGGGGCTCCTCGACGCGCGCTTCGAGATCGAGAAGGCCGTCGCGGGCTACACCCTCGTGGGCGAGCGCGAGGTCATCGGCACGGCGCGCACGATCCTCGGTCGCTCGACGCCGTGTGTGGGACGGCGCCGCGAGCTCGCCACGCTCGAAGCGATGCTCGACGAGTGCGTCGAGGAGCCCGTCGCGCGCGCGGTGCTGCTCACGGGCGCGGCGGGCATGGGCAAATCGCGCGTGCGCCACGAGTTCACGCGCCTCGCAAAGGACCGCGTCGGCGGCCTCCAGGTGTGGGAGACGCGCGGCGACGCGCAGCACGCGGGCGGTCCGTGGCGGCTCCTCGGCGCGCTCGTGCGTCGGCTCGCGGGCATCGGCGCGAACGATCCGGTGCCCGCGCGGCGTCAACGGCTGCGGGCGCGCGCGGGGCGCAACCTCAACCCCGTCGATCAGTCGCGCGTCGCGGAGTTTCTCGGCGAGCTCGCGGGCGTGCCGTTCGCCGACACGTCGAGCGCCGCGCTGCGCCTCGCGCGTCTCGACCCCGCGCTCATGGCCGCGCAGGTGCGTCGCGCGTGGGTGGACTTCGTGTGCGCCGAGGCCCGCACGGCGCCGCTGCTGCTCGTGCTCGAAGACCTCCAGTGGGCCGACCTTCCGTCGCTGCGCCTCGTCGATGCCGCGCTGCGCGCCGCGGTGGAGCTGCCCCTCATGGTGGTGGGCGTGGGGCGCGCGGAGATCCACGACCTGCTGCCGCACCTCTGGGCCGAGCGCGGGGTGCAGGAGGTCCGCGTGGGGCCGCTCACGCGACGCGCGGTCGAGTCGCTCGCCACGCACTGCCTCGGGGAGCGCGCCGACGCGGCGGTGTGCGCGCGCATCGTGGAGCGCGCGGGCGGCAACGCGTTCTTTCTCGAAGAGATGATCCTCTCGGTGGCCTCGGGGCGCGGCGTGGGCCTCCCCGGCACCGTGCTCGCGATGGTGCACGCACGGCTCGGTGCGCTCGACGCCGAGGCCCGTCGTGTGCTGCGCGCGGCGAGCGTGTTCGGCGAGCGCTTCTGGCGCGGCGGCGTGGCCTCGCTGCTCGGTGACGAGCGCGACCCGCGCACCTCGGAGTGGCTCACGGCGCTCGAAGACCGCGAGCTCATCGTGCCCGTGCCCGACGGACGCTTCGAAGGCGATCAGGAGTACGTGTTCCAGAGCGCGCAGCTCCGCGACGCGGCGTACGGGATGCTCACGGACGCCGACCGCGCCCTCGGTCACCGCCTCGCCGCCGCGTGGCTCGAACGCGCGGGCGAGACCGACGCCACCGTGCTCGGCGAGCACCTCGAACGGGGCAACGCACCGGCGCGGGCGGCGGTGTGGTACCTCGACGCGGCGCGCGGCGCGCTCCACGCGCATGAGCTCGGCGGCGTGCTCGCGCGGGCCGAGCGGGGCATCGCGTGCGGGGCCACGGGGCAGTGCCTCGGCGGGCTGTTGCGCCTCCAGGCCGAGGCCCATCGTTGGCGCGGCGAGAACGCGTCGGCGGTGCGCTGTGGCGGCGATGCGATGCGCGTGCTCGTGCCCGCCGACCCCGAGCGGCTCTACGCGCTGCGCGACACCCTCGTCGGCTGCGGACGCCTCGGGGATCGCGACGCGCTCGTGACGCTCCTCGACCCGTTGCGGGCGCCCGCGGCGTCGCCGCTGTTGCGTCCGGTGCACGCGTCGGCGCGGGCTGCGGCGGGCGTGGCGGCGCTCGACGTGGGCGCGCTCGACGAGGCCCGCGCGCTCATCGACTCGCTCGACGACGCGGTCGACCTCGACGACCCCGACCTGCGCGGTGAGGTGTTGCGCGCGCGCGCCGCCCTCGCGCTCCTCGATGGAGAGCCGGGCACGCACCTCGCGCTGCTCGAAGAGGCCGCGCTGCGCTTCGAAGAGTCGGGCAATCTCCGTGAGATGTGCGAGCTCCGCGTGGCCGTGGGGCGCGGTCGGCAGATCCTCGGGATGCACCAGCGCTCGCTCGGTCCCCTGCGCGAGGCGCGCGCGGCGGCGACGCGGCTGGGCCTGCACCACGTGGGCGCGGTGGCCGAGCTCCACCTCGCGACGGCGGCGTGGAGCGAGGGGCAGTTCGAAGACGCGCGGGCGGGCTTCGAACGCGCGGTGGAGCGCGCCCTCGCGCAGGGGACGCGGCGGCTCCTCGGGCGTGCGCGGGCGATGCGGGCGCGGGTGCTCACGGCGCAGGGAGAGCTCGACGTCGCGGTGGGCGAGGGCGAGCAGGCGGCGCGGCTCCTCGATGCGCTCCCCTACGACGCGCCGTGGGCGTGGGCGTGCGTGGGCGAGGCGCAGCTCGCGCGGCGCGATGTGGAGCGGGCGCTGGCCACCACGGGCTACGCGGTGCAGCGCCTCGATGCGGGCGGGGCCGTGTGCATCGAGGAGGCCTTCGTGTGGCTCACGCACATCGACGCGCTCACGCTCGCGGGGCGCCTCGACGACGCGCGCGCCGCGGTGGCCTGGGCGCTCTCGCGGGTGAACGCGCGGGCCGAGCGCATCGCGAACCCCGTGTGGCGCGACGCGTGGTTCGGCCTGGTGCGCGAGCACGCGCGGCTGGTGAACCTCCAGGCGCAGCTTCGCAGCCCGGTGGAGTCGACGCTGTTCTGATCTCTGGGGTCAGCGTGCGCGGAGGCGCGCGAGGAGTCCGTCGGGGAGCGCGCGCGGTTCGGCGCCGAGCACACGGCGGGCGGCCTCGACGGCGCCCCATGCGGCGAGGCCGAGCATCGCGGGCGCGTCTTCGCCGGGGTCATCGACGGGGCACTCGACGCGCACGGACGCATCGTCGGAGAGCGCGCCGCCCGCACGCGTGTGGAGCTCGGCGGCGAGGCGCGAGAAGCCCGCGAGGTGCACGGGCGTGTCGGCGAGGCGCTGCTGCCCCGCGGGGCCCACCTCGTCGAGCGCGATCTGCCGGGCGTGGCGTTCGTAGTCGGGCATCAGCCACCTGCCACGGCGGGCACGATCACCACGGTGTCGCCGTCGCGCAGCGCGGTGGCGAGGCCGTCGAGGTGACGCACGTCTTCGTCGCCCACGAAGAGGTTGATGAAGCGACGCACGCCGCGGGCGTCGAGGAGGCGGTCGCGCAGGCCCGCGTAGCGGCGGTCGAGGTCGTCGACGAGGGCGGCCACGGTGTCTCCCTCGGCGGTCACCTCGGAGGCGCCGCGGGTGAGGGGCCGGAGCTGCGTGGGGATGCGTACGGTCACGGTCATCGCAGGGGGTGCTCCGTCGGGTGCGTCACACGTCGCCGCAGGCGGCGCCGTAGCGGTCGGGGGTGAGCGTCGGGGGGGCCGCGCCGGGGCGGCACAGCGGGCAGTCGGCGCGGGCGCGCATGGGGGTCGAGCGCCACGACTGGGCCCAGCCGTCGTAGCGACCGAGGTGTCCCGCGCGCGAGGTGTCGCCCGCGAGGAACGAGAGCGCGTCGGCGGCCATGAGCGCGCCCACGACGCTGGTCACGGGGCCGTAGACGCCCGCGGTGACGCAGCTCGCGGCGCTTCCGTCGTCGAGCGGGAGGTCTTCGAACACGCAGCGGTAGCAGGCCCCGGCGCGCCACACGACGGGGAGCACGGTGCCGACCCATCCCACGCAGGCGCCGTGGACGACGGGGATTCCGAGCGTGGCGCACGCGTCGGCCACGAGGAACTTCGTCGCGAGGTTGTCGCTCCCTTCGACCACGAGCGAGACGCCCTCGAAGAGTCGCAGCGCGCTGTCGGGGGTGACGTGTTCGGCCATCGCTTCGAGCGCCACCTGCGGCCCCGCGTCGAGCAGCGCGCGCGCGGCGGCGTCGACCTTCGCGCGGCCCACATCGGCCTCGGTGTAGAGCATCTGGCGGTGGAGGTTCGACCGCTCCACGCGGTCTTCGTCGAGGAGTCGGAGCGACACCTCGGCGCGTGCGAGGGCCCAGGCTGCGGGGCATCCGAGGCCCCCGAGGCCCACGACCGCCACGAGGGGCATCGAAGGGCGCGTACGGACCGACGAGGGCCGGCCGAAGGGGTGGATCGAGTGCACGAGGGGTGTTGTCGGGGCGAGGCGCGCGGGTTGTCAACGGCGACGCCGACGCGTCAGCGCAACACGAAGTAGCGCTGTGTCCAGCCGTGACACCGGGCGGTCTCCGCGGAGAGCGGGTTCGAGTACGGCTGCATCTGCGTGACCACCACCGAGACCGACGGATCGCGGGTGATCGTGGCGCGGAGGGCGCGGTCCGAGGCCGCGTAGGTCGGGCCGTCGAGGCCCTGGTTCACGTACCAGTTCACGTCGCCCGAGGGCGCCTCGGAGGCGGATGCGCGGAAGGCCTGACCGCGCTCGTAGAAGTCCGCGTCGGTGGCGATGGAGCGCGTGTTCTCGGGGCAGCGCGTGGGGTTGAAATCGTGGGCGCACGCGCTCGACCAGAGCAGCGACGCGGGGATCACGAGCGTGCGGTAGCCCGGTCGCGCGATCGTGAGTTCGAGGTGCGTGTGGTTGGGCACGCCCTCGCCCACGAGCACGACGTGGGCGCGGTCGCGCGTGTCGTTGAGCGTGAGGCGCGTGCTGCCGTCGGTGACGCGCCACGCGAAGGAGTAGCCCTCGACGCCGCGCACGGGATGGGTCGGGCGCACGCGGAAGGTCACGCCGTCGCCGTCCGTGCACTCCTGCGTGAGCTCGGTCTGGATGCGGTCGTCGGCGGTCGCGGGTACGTCGGGTGTCGCGGGCACATCGGGTGTGATGGGCACGTCGGGCGCGGCGGCATCGGGCGCGTCGGAGTTGCAGCGCAGCGTGCCCGTGGCGATGGAGGCCTCGCGGCCGTCGGTGGCGTCGCGGGCGAACACGGTGACGGCGTGGTCGCGGCCGTCACGGAGCGCGGCGGGCACGTCGAGGCTGAAGCCGTGGAGGCACGGGCCGGGGTCGGGCGCGCACACGTCGGGGCGCGGTCCGTCGGCGAGGCCCGAGAGGTCCATCCCCTCGACGCGCACGCGCACCGGGAGGGCGACGGAGGGCGCGTCGGGGTCGCGGGCCCAGCCCCAGAATCCGCGGCAGTCGGCGTTGTCGAGGTGCCCCACGGGGAGCGTGCGCGAAGGGGGAACGTCGACCGCGGGCGCGTCCATCGACGCGTCGGAAGTTCCCGACGCATCACGCGGGCCTCCATCGGCGGTGGCCGTGTCGGTGGGGGCGCCCTCGTCGAGGCGCGCATCGACCGACACCGACGCTTCGACCGCGGGTGCGTCGATGGATCCGTCGGCGGGGATCACCTCGTCGTGCGAGGCCGAGCACGCGGCGACCACGAAGAGCGGACCAAGGTTCAGCAGTCGTCGCATCGGCGCCGCACCGTAGACGCGCACGCACCGGCGCGACAAGCGCGATGACGTTTCGCCCTCCGCGGCGTCGAGGGTTCGGCGGTAGAGTCCGCGGCCTCATGGCGATGCGGTTGCGAAGGGCGATGGCGTGGGTCGCGGGCCTCGGTGCGACGGCGGCGCTCGCCGTGGGAATCGCGCGCTCGCAGCGTCCGACGCGGGCGCAGGTGCGACGCGTGACGGTGGCGCTCCATCCGCGGGCGAGGGCGCATGTGACCCGCGCGCTCGACGGCATGGGCGCCTCGGCAGACATCTCGACGCCCGTGGGTCGCGCCGAGGCCGCGCGTCGTGTGTGTCTTCTCCTCTCCGACGAGGCCGGCGCCACCGAGCGCGCCTTCGCCCAGTGCGAGACCCTCGCCGCCGACGACGCGCCGCCGCGCTTCGACGCGCTCGCCGACGACCTCCGCGCGCGCTACGAGCACGAGACCCGCCGCAACGCCGAGACGCGCCTCGCGCCTGCGGTGACACCCGACGCGGGACCGGGGCTCCTCGTGGTGACCGTGCTCGTGGGGGTCGAGGCGCCCGACACGGTGCAGACCGACGTGTCGACGCGCGCGGCGCTGCGCAGCACCCTCGCGACGCTGGTGCCCTCGCGCGGCGGACTCGCGGCGCTCGAAGTGATCTGGTCGCCCTCCGTCGACGAAGACGCGCTCTCGCCCGAGACCGTGACCGCGCGCTACCCCGAGCTCACGGCGCTCCGCGAGGTGGCGGGGTGAGGGCGCACACGGCGTCGCTCGCGCTCGCGCTCGTGGCCCACGCGGCGGCCGGTGTCGCGCAGCCCATTCCGCGTGTGGCGCCGCCCGACGGTGCGCCCGTTCCTGCGCTCGCCGCGCGCGTGGCCCGCGTGGCCGATGCGTTTCGCGCGCGCAACGCGAGGCCCCTCGACACCCGATGGAACGGCTTCGTGCGCGAGGGAACGATCCGCACGGTGCGCTTCGACGTGACACGCCCGCAGTGCCTCGGCTTCGTCGCCGTGGGCACCGAGGGGTTCTCGGACCTCGACCTCGCAGTGGCGGGCGCCGACGGCACCGACCTTGGACGCGACGACCGCCGCGACGCGCACCCCTACGTTCGCGTGTGTGTGACCCGCCCCGGCGTGCTCTACGCGCGCATCGTCGCGACGCGCGGATCGGGCGAGGTCTCGCTGCTCACGCTCACGGCGCCGCCGCTCGTCACGCCACCCCTCGACGACGTGCTCGGTGTACGCCCCACGAGCCTCTTCGCGGGACCGCGCGCGCCCCGCGCCGACGTGGGACGCGACCCCGCCGCCACCGACGCGCGCACCCTCGTCGACCGCTTCGCCGAGCGCCTCGCCGACGGGGGATTGCGACGCCTCGGGCTCACGCAGCACGGCACGCTCGATCATCAGCGCACCACCGACGTGAACTTCTCGCTCGACGAGGGGCACTGCTACCTCGTGCAGGGCGCGGGCGGTGATCACGTCGACGACCTCGACCTGCGCATGGTCGCGCCCTCGGGCCTCCCCATCGCGCAGGACCTCGCCACCGACGCGCGCCCCGCGATGGCCTTCTGCGCGCCGATGGCGGGCGAGTACACCGTCGACGTGCGGATGTACGCGGGCTCCGGCGAGTGGGCGGTGGAGGTGTTGGAGATCCCCACGACGGTGCCCCATCGGCTCGGCGACGACGTCGAGGGCGTGGCGCGCGCGCGGGCGCTTCAGTCCGCGAACGAGATGGCGCGGCGCGGGCTCGTGCCGATGGGCGACGCGGTGCGCGGGGCGGCGTGGTGGGGCGCGGTGTTGCCCCTTCCCGTGCAGCTCCGCGCGGGGCGCTGCTACGCGTTCACGGCGGCGGCCGACGAGCGCGCGGCGGCCCTCGACCTGTGGCTCGCCGACGACGATCGCGCGGTGCTCGGCTCGGACTCGAACGAGCGCGAGCGCGCGACGGTGTTCCACTGCGCCCGGCGCGACCGCGCGGCGACGGTGTTCGTGCGGGCCCAGGTGGGCCGCGGCGCGTACGTGTTCCAGGCCTTCGAGTCACGGAGTTCCGACCAGCCATGAAGCGCCTCCTCGCTCCCGCGCTCGCGCTCACCGTCGCGGCCTGCCAGCGCCCCGCGGCCCCGCCTGCGGTGTGCCCGCTCCCCGCGACGAGCAGCGGTGCGAGCGCCGACGCCGACGCGCCCGCGGCGGCCCTCGTCACGCGACTCCGCGAGTTCGAACGCAACCTCCCGAACGCGCGCCTCCAGGGCCTCGTCGCGAGCGGGTTCATCACGCACGCGGCCTCGGTCACCACCGCGTACGAGGTGCCCGCGAACACGTGCGTGTCCCTCGTGGCGCTGGGCACCGGCGGCATCCGCGACCTCGACGCGCACCTCTTCGACCCCACCGGCGACCTCCTCGTCGAAGACCTGGAGACCGACGCGCACCCGACCGTGCAGCTCTGCGCCTCGTCGCCGCGCCGCGTGTACCACGTGCTTGACGCGTACGAGGGCAGCGGCGCGTACGTGCTCGCGGCGCTGCTCACCGACCGCGCGGGCCTCGCGACGGTGGCGCGCGTGCTCGGCGGACACCCTGGCGTTGCGGCGGGCGAGGGCGGTGCGCGCAGCGAGGTGGAGCGTCGGCTCAACGAGCTCCGTGACGGCATCGCGCGTCGCGGGTTTCTCCCCGTGGGCGAGCCCACCCGCACGGATTTTCCCGCGGCGGGTGCCGTGCGCGTGCCGCTCATCGTGACGCCCGACCGTTGCTACACCGTGGCCGCGGTGGCGGGTGGAAACCTCCGCGACGTCGACCTTCGCCTCTACGATCCGCAGGGCGAGCTCGCGGCCCGCGACGAGCGTCCCTCCGTCGACGCGACCCTTCAGCTCTGCCCGCCCGCACCGGGAACCTACGCCGTCGAGGTGCGCGCCCGCGGCGGCGACGGCATGGCGGTGCTCCAGTCGTTCGCGGCGGACGCGGCGGCGCTCGGCGGATCGAACGCGCTCTGGCTCGGGGAGCGCGTCGCGTGGGGCGCGCAGGCGATGGCCCTCGAAGACGTCGTGCCCGCGGTGACGCGCGACCTCGCAGCCCTCGGCTACACGCCCACCCGCGACGCGCAGGGCAACGGCGCGGTGCAGTCGCTCGGCGCGGGCGAGAGCCGGGAGATCACCGTGCGGGCCGAGGCTTCGAAGTGCACGGCCATCGCGGCCATCGCGGGGCGCGGGGTGTCGGGCGTCTCCGTCGAGGTGTTCGACGCGCGCGGTGACCTCCTCGCGCGCGGTCGCAGGCAGGGCGCGGCGACGGTCTCGGTGGTGTGTCCCACGAGCGCCGAGGAGCTCCGCGTGGCCATCGCGGCGCAGTCGGGCACCGGGTCCGTGATGCTGCGCACGTTGCAGGCGTCGGCGGTGCCCGCGTGGGCCGAGGGCGTCGATCGGGTGGCGGTCTCCGACGCGATGGCCGACGCGTGGACGCGCGCGCCGGGACGATGGCGCGTCGAGGGAGCGCCCGAGAAGCTGCGCGTGGGGGCCGGGGCGCGACGCACGCGCGAGGTGTCGCGCGCGGCGGGCGAGTGCGTGCGCTACACGGCGTCGGCGGGGCGCGGGCTGCCGTGGCTCTCGCTCACGCTGCGCGACGAGCGCGGCGATCGCGTGCAGTCTGCGACGGGCGAGGGGAGCGCCGTGGTGGTGCGCTGCGGGGCCTCGGCCGAGCGGCTCCAGGTGGAGCTTCGGAGTGATCCCGTGAATGCCGCCGAGGTCGACGCGCTTCTCACGCGCTCGACCCGCCATGAGAACGGAAGCGCCCCATGACTCCCCGCGCTGAGCGCGCCCGCACGGCCCTGCGCCCCGTCGCGCTCGCGTCCCTCGTCGCCTTCTGCGCCCTCGTCGTCGGGTGCGCGGGGAGCGCCACGCGGAGCATTCCCACGCTCGACGTACCCGACGAGGCGATGACCAACGGATGGGCGCGCGCGCGCATCGCCGAGGGCGTTCCGCGGGTGTTCGAAGCGCTCTCGACGCGCGGCGCCGCGGGCATGCGCGCGATGCGACTGCGACCGAACGAGGTCGCCGAACTCTTCAACGACGCGGGCCGCGCGCGCATCGAGCGCAGCGTGCCGGGGATCACGCCCTCGACGCGCGAGCGACGGTGGACGCTCCTCGGGCTTCACCGCAACGACCGCATCGTGGGGTGGTGCGCGCGGGGCGTTCACGTGGCGCCCGAGGGCGGCGCCGAGGGCTTTCAACAGCGCACGCTCTACGTCGAGCGGCTGCTGATCGTGGGCGACGAGGGCGACGGTCGCTGGGGCGCGTGGATCGAGGGGCTGGTGCTCACCGGCGCGGGCTGGCGCATGCTGCCGTGGGTGACCTTCGAAGACGCCGTGGAGGCGCCGCGGAGAGATCACACCGACCTCACGCTCTGGGATTGCGACCTCGCGCAGCGCGGGTGGTGACCGCGCTCAGCCCGTCTCGGCGGGCGGATCGAAGTCGGCCTCGACCCGGAGCTCGGTCTCCGAGGCCCGCTCGCCCACGACCGCGGAGACGTACTCGCCCGTCGTGAGCGCGTTCTCGGCGGCGCGGCGCGGTCCCGTCTGCGGGCCGATCATCGCGAGCACGCACGCGCGGAGCTCGGTGGCGTCGCGCACGGGGGCGCCCTTGCGTCCGTCGGAGAGTCCCAGCGCGAGAGACTTCATCAGCGCGCGGGCCTGCGTCGAAGGGTCGTGCGCGTCGAGGTTGGCGAAGGGCGCCACGTCGCGCGGCGCGAGGTTCTTCGCACCGGCGAGGTATCCGAGCAGGTATTCGGCGTGGAGCGTGAGGGCCATCGTGCGCGTCGAGGGCTCGGAGCCTATCGCTTCGGGCCTGCGTTTGTCATCGCCCACGGCGCACGAATGATCGGTGATGCGGGTGCGTCGCGGCCGTGGCACCTCCGCGGGGCCTCGCACGGCCGTTCCACGGGGCGCGCGTTCGGCGGTACACCCGCGGCCCTATGGCACGCAGGCAGGAGCCCCACGAGGGGCGCGAGCGGCTCATCGAGGCCGCGGCGGAGATCTTCGCGCAGGTGGGCTTCGCGGGCGCGAGCGTCGGTGAGATCGCGCGGGTCGCGGGCGTGACGCAGCCCCTCGTGAACCACCATTTCGGCACGAAGAAGGGCCTCTGGCAGGCCGTCGTCGACGCGCGCTTCACGGCCCTCCAGACCGCGCTCGACGCGGTGGAGACGCGCAGCGCCGACCTGCCCGAACACGAACGGCTCCGCGCGCTCCTCTACGAGTTCGTGGTGTTCACGGGCAGGCACCCGACGCTCTCGCGCATGCTGCGCCTCGAAGCCGACGGTGAGCTCGCCCGCGAGGTGGCCGGCCGCTGGACGCTCCACTTCGTGGCCTTTCTCGAAGCCCGCCTCGACCGCGCGGTGAAGGCCGGCGTGCTCGCGCCCCTCGACCCGCGGCTCCTCTACTTCTTCATCGTCGGCGCGGCGACCGAGCTCTTCGCGCAGCCCGCCGTCGCGAAGCGCGCGTTCAAGCTCGACGTGGCCGATCCGAAGGTCGTCGACCGCCAGGCCCGCTTCGTCTGCGATTTTGTGCTGCGGGGCGCATCCCTCGAAGGCCCCGCCGCGACCCCCGACACCGCGCGCTGACCGACGTCGACGCACCGCCGTCGACGCGCCTTGACCTCTCGCGATCATCGACTTATGAACTCATAAGCCATGAGCCACGCGAGACGATTCGAGGGCGTGCCGGAGCCCGTGGGGCTGCCGGTGCTGGGACACGTTCGGCACATCGACCCCGAGCGGCCGCTGCAGAGCATGATGCGGCTGGCCGAGCGCTTCGGGCCGCTGTTCCGGCTGCGCTTTCCGACGCGCGATTTTCTGCTGGTGAGCGGTCACGCGTTCGTCGACGAGCTCTGCGACGAGACGCGCTTCTGCAAGAACATCCACGGCCCGCTGCTGCACCTGCGCGCCATCGGCGGCGCGGGGCTGTTCACCGCCGACAACGACGACCCGCGCTGGGCCCGCGCGCACCGGGTGTTGATGCCCGCGTTCGGTCCGCAGGCCATGCGCGACAGCTTCGACCCGATGCTCGACATCGCCGAGCAGCTCGTGACGAAGTGGGCGCGCCTCGGGCCCGACGCCTCGCACGACGTGGCCGCCGAGATGACCCAGCTCACCCTCGACACCATCGCGCTCTGCGGCTTCGGCTACCGCTTCAACAGCTTCTACCAGAACGAGCTGCACCCCTTCATCGAGGCCATGGTGGGCGCCCTCGCCGAGGCGGGGAACCGCGTGCTCCAGCTCCCGATCCAGACGAAGCTCGACCGCGCCGCGCAGCGGAAGTTCGACGCCGACATCGCGTCGATGAACGGCATGGTCGACACGCTCATCGCGCAGCGCCGACGCGCGGGCGACACCGATGCGCGCGACCTCCTCGGACGCATGCTCGCGGGTCGTGATCCCGTCACCGGCGAGGCCCTCGACGACGAGAACATCCGCAACCAGATCGTGACCTTTCTCATCGCGGGCCACGAGACCACGAGCGGGCTCCTCTCCTTCGCGCTCTACGAACTGCTGCGGCACCCCGAGGCGCTCGCCGAGGCGCGCCGCGAGGTCGACCGCGTGCTCGGTGACGACACCCCGCGCCACGAGCACATCGCGCGGCTCACCTACGTCGATCAGGTGCTCCGCGAGACGCTGCGGCTCTGGCCCACGGCGCCCGCGTTCGGCGTCACGCCCGTCGCGCCCACACGCCTCGCCAACGGCCTCGCGCTCGAACCGGGCGACGACCTCATGGTGCTCATCCCGTCACTGCACCGCGACCGGCGGGTCTGGGGCGACGACGTGGAAGCGTTCCGGCCCGAGCGCTTCGCCCCCGAGCGCCGCGACGCCATCCCCGTGCACGCGTGGAAGCCCTTCGGCAACGGCATGCGCGCGTGCATCGGCCGCCCCTTCGCGATGCAGGAGGCGACGCTCGTGCTCGCGATGCTCCTCCAGCGCTTCGAACTCCACGCGCCCGCGGACTACCGCCTCGTCGTGAAGGAGACCCTCACGCTCAAGCCCGACGGCTACACCCTCCGCGTGTCGCCGCGCGCGAAGCCCGCGACCCGCGCGCCGTCGCGCGCCGTGACCCCTTCCGCGCCCGTCGCCGCGGTGAAGGCCCCGAGCGCCGCGGCCACCCATCAGACGCCCCTCACGGTGCTCTACGGTTCGAACACCGGGTCGAGCGAGGCCTTCGCGCGACGCATCGCCGACGACGCGACCGCCCGCGGCTGGCGCGTGACCCTCGCCCCCATGGACGCCGCCGTCGACGCCCCGCCCGCGCAGGGCGCCCTCGTGGTGGTGACGGCCTCGTACAACGGCCATCCGCCCGACAACGCAGCGCGCTTCTGCGCGTGGCTCGACACGCTCGCGCCCGGCGCCCTCGCGGGCCTCCGCTTCGCGGTCTTCGGCTGCGGACACCGCGACTGGGCGACGACCTTCCAGGCCGTTCCCACGAGGGTCGACGAGGCCCTCGCGCGGGCCGGTGCGACGCGGATGCTCGCGCGCGGAGAGGCCGATGCGCGCGGCGATTTCTTCGGCGACTTCGAAGCCTGGTACCCGACGCTCTGGACCGCCGCCGACGCCGCGTTTCAGGTCACCGCCACGGCCCTCGCGACGCGTCCGCTCTACGACGTCGAGGTGCTCGCGGGCGACGACGTCTCGCGCGCCGACGCCGAGGGATTCCTCCGCGCGACGGTGGTCGAGAACCGCGAGCTCGTCGACATGGCCGCGCCCTTCGCGCGCTCGAAGCGCCACCTCGAAATCGAGCTCCCCGTCGGCCTCGCGTGGCAGTGCGGCGACTACCTCGCGGTGATGCCCGACAACCCCGCCGCGCTCGTCGACCGCGCGCTGCGACGCTTCGCGCTCGACGGGTCCGCGCTCGTGCGGCTCTCCACCGAACGGCCTTCGGCGGCGGTGCTTCCCGTCGGTCGTACGATCACGGCGCGCGCGCTGCTCACGTCGTGGGTCGAGCTCGCGCAGCCCGCCACGCGCAGGCAGGTCGAGGCCCTCGCCGCGATGACCCGTTGCCCGCCGGAACGCGCGCACCTCGACGCCCTCGCGAAGGATCACGGCACCCTCGTGCTCCAGCCCCGTCGCTCGCTCCTCGACCTGCTCGACGAGACGCCGGCGTGCCCGCTGACCTTCGGCGCGTTCCTCGAAATGCTGCCTCCGATGCGCGCGCGGCTCTACTCCATCGCGTCGTCGCCCGCGGTCGATGCGCGGCGCGCGGCGCTCACGGTCTCCGTGCTCGATGCGCCCGCGTGGAGCGGCTTCGGACGCCATCACGGCGTGGCCTCGACGCACCTCGCGAAGCTCGCGGTCGGCGCGACGGTGCGCGTGGCCCTGCGCTCGCCCAACACGCCCTTCCGTGTGCCCGACGCCGCCGTGCCCATGGTGATGATCGGCGCGGGGAGCGGCATCGCGCCCTTCCGCGGCTTCTTGCAGGACCGTGCGGCGCAGCGTGCGGCGGGCGTCTCGGTGGCGCCCTCGCTGCTGTACTTCGGGTGCGACGATCCAGCCGTCGACCTGCTCTACCGCGACGAGCTCGCGCGCTGGGAGTCCGACGGCATCGTCTCGCTCCGCGCCACGTACTGCCGCGCGCCGGTGAACGACCAGGTGTTCGTGCAGCACCGCCTCGTCGCCGAGGCCGACGCGGTCCGCGCGACGGTGGCCGCGGGGGCCACGGTGTTCCTCTGCGGCGATGGCGCGAAGGTGGCGCCCGCGGTGCGAGCGGCCCTCGCGACGGTGCTCGGCGCCGACACGCTCGCCACGCTGGAGCGCGAAGGACGCTTCGTCGCCGACGTGTTCAGTTGAACGAAGGACTCCCGCGCGGCCCGTGAGGTGGCATCACCACGCGGCCGCGTCGGCGAGCACGTCGAAGTCTCCGCGTCCCATTGCGATGCCCTGCACGGGCCAGCGCATCGGGGCGCGCGCATCCGAGAGTGTCGCGCGCAGGGCCTCGCGTTTGCGGGCTCCCTCCACGAGCAGAAGCCGCGCCGCGGCGGCGTCGAGGAGCGGGTACGTGAGCGTGATGCGACGCGGTCCTGCGGTGGGCGCGTCGGTGTCGGCGACCCACACATCGCGCCTCGCGAGCGTGGGGCTGTTCGGAAAGAGCGACGCGGTGTGCCCATCGTCGCCGAGGCCGAGGAGCACGAGGTCGAAGCCGCGTCCGGGCTCCTCCGACGGCGCACCCTCGGAGGTGCGAAACCACGCGCGCAGCGAGCGTTCGTAGCGCGCGGCGGCCTCGGAAGCGCCGTGTTCGGTCTCGATGCGCAGCACCCGTTCGGGCGCGACGGGCACGTGGTCGAGCAGCGCCTCGCGCGCCATGCGGAAGTTGCTGTCGGCGTGGTCTGCGGGCACCGCGCGCTCGTCGCCCTGGCACACCACCACGCGCGACCAGTCGACGCGCGCGCGCCACGGATCGCGGGCGAGCAGGCGGTACAACCCGCGCGGCGTCGATCCGCCCGAGAGCGCCACCACGAAGTCGCGTCCCTCGGCCTGCGCGCGCGCGGCGCATCGCACGAACACCGCGGCCGCGGCCTCGTGGAGCGCGTCGGCGTCGGCCACCACCCGAAGCCGCGGACCCGCGGACCGTTCAGGCGTGGTCGTCGGGCGCATCCCATCCTCCGTGGTCGCGCACGAGCGCGTCGGCCTCCGTCGGGCCCCAGCTTCCGGGGGCGTAGCGGTGCAGCGGCGTCGCGCCGGGCTGGATCACCGGATCGACGATGCGCCAGGCCTCTTCGACCGCGTCCTGCCGTGCGAAGAGCGTCTGCTCGCCCTCCATCGCGTCACCGAGGAGTCGCTCGTAGGCGTCCTGGTCGTCGACGCTCGGACGGTGTACCGCGCGCAGCTCCGTGGGCTCGCTGCGGAGCGCGTCGCCGGGGCGCTTCACGCGCGCGCCGAGCCCGATCGCCACGTCGGGTCCGACGCGAAAGCGGATGTAGTTCTTGTGCTCGCCCGCGATGGCCGTGAGCGGCGGACGACGGAGCTTCACGAGCACCTCGGTGGCCGTGGTCGCCAGCGATTTGCCCGTGCGGATGTAGAAGGGAACGCCCTCCCAGCGCCACGAGTCGACGCGCAGCTCGACGGCCGCGTAGGTCTCGACGTCCGAGGTCTTCGAGACGCCCTCTTCGTCGCGGTATCCGTCGAACTGACCGCGCACCACGCGCTCGGGCGAGAGCGCTGCGATCGAGCGAAACACCTTCACCTGCTCGTCGCGAATCGACTCGGCGTAGGTGTTCGTCGGCGGCTCCATCGCGACGAGTCCCACGACCTGGAGCAGGTGGTTCTGCAGCACGTCGCGGATCGCGCCGGCCTCTTCGTAGAAGCGCCCGCGGCCCTGCACGCCGAAGGACTCGGCCATCGTGATCTGCACGCTGTCGACGTAGTGCCGGCTCCAGATCGGTTCGAGAAAGCTGTTCGCGAAGCGGAAGATCAGGATGTTCTGCACCGACTCCTTGCCGAGAAAATGGTCGATGCGAAAGATGTCTCCCTCGTCGAAGGAGGCGTGGATCGTGCGGTTGAGCGCGCGCGCCGAGGTGAGGTTTCGCCCGAAGGGCTTCTCGACGATCACCCTCGCGTTGCGCGTGCAGCCTGCCTTCGCGAGCCCCGCGATCACGCCCTCGAAGCTGCTCGGCGGAATGGCGAGGTAGTGCGCGGGCCGCGACGCGCCCTGGAGGCACCCCGCGAGCTTCGTGTACGTGGCCTCGTCGTCGTAGTCGCCCTGCACGAACTTGAGCCGATCGGCGAGGCGCTGAAACGCCGTCTCGTCGATCTGTTTCACCGCGTGCGTGACGCTCTCTCGCGCACGCTCGATGAGGCTGCCGCGGTCGTTGAGCGAGCGCGCCACACCGATGACCGGAAAGCGCAGCCGGTCGCGCATCGCCATCGCGTAGAGCGCGGGAAAGATCTTCTTGAACGCCAGGTCGCCGGTGGCGCCGAAGAACGTGAGCGCGTCCGAGGGTTCGCCCTTCACGGCGTGCCGCCCTTCTCGTGGTGACCGCCGAACTGAAAGCGCATCGCCGAGAGCACCTTGTCTTGAAAGAGCGAACGTCCGCGCGAGCTGAAGCGACCGAAGAGGGCGGCGGCGAGCACCGGCGCGGGCACGCCTTCGGCGACGGCGGCGTCGAGGGTCCAGCGGCCTTCGCCCGAGTCGGAGACGCGGCCCGAGAACTGCGCGAGCGCGGGGTCGTCGGCGAGCGCGCGCGCCGTGAGGTCGAGGAGCCACGACGAGATCACGCTCCCGTGGCGCCACACCTCGGTGATGGCCGCGAGGTCGAGGTCGTACTGAAAGTGCTCGGGGTGGGCGAGGGGCGTGGTCTCGGCGTCGGCCTCGCGCGCTTCGAGCCCCGCGTTCGCGTGCTTCAGGATGTTCAGCCCCTCGGCGTACGCGGCCATCATTCCGTACTCGATGCCGTTGTGAACCATCTTCACGAAGTGCCCCGCCCCCGCGGGACCGCAGTGCAGAAAGCCGCGTTGCTGCGTCGGTCCCTCACCGCGCGCGTCGTCGCCAGGCGCGAGCGTTTCGAACACGGGACGGAGCGCGCCGACCGCCTCCCCGTCGCCGCCGATCATGAGGCAGTACCCGCGTTCGAGTCCGAACACGCCGCCGCTCGTGCCGCAGTCGACATAGTGGATCCCCGCGGGGCCGAGGGCCTTCGCGCGTCGGATGTCGTCGCGGTAGTCCGAGTTGCCGCCGTCGACCACGAGGTCGCCGGGCGAGAGCAGCGGAACGAGCGCATCGAGCGTCTCGTCGACGCGCGACGCGGGCACCATGAGCCACACCGCGCGGGGCGCAGCGAGCGACGCGACGAGCGCCGCGAGCGAGTCTGCGCCGACGGCCCCGTCGTTCACGCTACGCGCGATCGCCTCAGGCGAGACGTCGTGCACCACCGCGCGGTGTCCTCCGCGCAACAGGCGGCGCACCATGTTGGCGCCCATGCGTCCCAGTCCGACCATGCCGATGTCCATGTCCGTGCCCTTCTCGCGGCCGATGCGCGCGCTGCGCAGCCCCGCGTGCGTTGCCGTGTTGGATGCGCCTTTCGCGAAGCGCGTACCATCGTCGTGTGAAGGGGAGAGGGCGGCGCGGCGCTCAGGGCCACCAGTGCGGGCGTGTGTGGCGCAATGCTTCGCGCAGGTCGTCGCCGTCGAGGCGCCGCAGCGTCACGCCGTCGCGCGTCTCGGCCCATCCGTGCTCGTCGGTCACCAGCCGCGTCTCGCTCTGTGCGTCCACGTCGCCGACCCCATCGCGCGCGTCTGACGTGGGCAGCGCGCTCGGGTGCCACGCGGCGCCGTCCCATCGTGCGACGAGACCGCCATCGCCCACGGCCACGAGCAGGTCCGCCGCCACGCCGTGCATCGCGACCACGTGCATCGGCGGCGCGGGCATCGGGTGCACCGTGCGTCCGTCGAAGCGCCAGAACGATTGCGCGTCGCGGAGCCCGCCCCAGGCCACCACGCAGTCGTCGGCGGGCGCACACACGCCGCGCGGATGGGGAACGGGAAACCGCGTCTCGACCCATGCGCCGCGCGGATCGAGGCGCCACAGACCCTCGCGGGTGGAGGCTGCGGCCCAGACCGTTCCATCGGGGCTGCGCGTGAGGTCGCAGACCTCCGTGGCCGTCGTGCGCACCACGCGGATGGCGCCGTCGTCGACGTGGCCGAGGATCCACTCGCAGGTGGCGAGGTCCCAACGACCGTCACGCTCTGCACGCCTCGACGCGAGGAACACCGCGTCGTCGAAGCTCGCCCCCACGATGCGCGCGAAGCGCTCGTAGAGCGGGAGCCGCGGGCGATCGAGGGAGTACACGGCGCTCCACGCGCGGCGGTCGCTGTCGATACGCGCCGTGCGGTACAGGGCTTCGGTGTCGCCGAGTGCGCGCGCGAGGTCCGCGATCGGGAGCGTCGCCTCCACGCGGTCGTCGCGCAGCGCCGTGAGCGCCGTGGGCGAGGTCGCGAGGAGCACGCCCGCAGCCCCCCCATGGAGCGCGTGCGCTTCGACCCCGAGCACGTCGCGGAGCGCGCGGTCGGCGACGCGCACGATGCCGACGCCGTCGAGGGCGAGGAGAAGCCCGCGTCCGTCGTCGACGATCGCGTGGCAGGGGGAGGGCAGCGCGTCGTTCCACACGTGCCACACGCCGTCGGTCGCGCGGAGCAGGCGGTCGGGCACAACGCTCGCGGCCCAGGCCGTGTGCGCGTCGCGGGCGTGGAGCGCCGTGACGAGCACGCCGAGGTCGTGGGGGGCGAAGGTCCAGCGCGATCGGTTCCCGTGCGCGATGCGGGCCCTGGCGCCCTCCGAAATCGAGGCGAGCAGATCGTCGCGCGATGCGCCGTGCACCGTGTGGATGCATCCCTCGTCGGGCGTCGCGACGTGTGTGCTGTGCGCGCCGTCAAACAGGGTGATCTGCGCGTCGGAGAGGCACATGCGCGGCCACACGACGCACGTTCCATCGGCGAGGCACGCGAGGCCGCCCGGGGGCGACGGGAGCATCGCGAGTGGGCGCAGCGTGAGCGTGTCGTCGCCTTCGACGGACACGAGCGCGTCGCCGACGTTCAGCGCGCCGCCGCTCACCGCACGCTCGATCGCGACGAGAAAGCGCCCCGCGCGGTCGCGCACCGGGCCCACGACCTCGCTGCGCGTGCGCCACACCGCGGTGATGCGTCCGTGGCGGATGCGCGCGAGCACGTACTCCGTCGCGCGCGGGTCGGGGAGGTCGCGCGCAGGCAGCGACGCGTCGCGCGTGGCGAGCGCGAGGGCGTCGTCGAGTCCGTCACCGACACAGGCGACGAAGCGGAGGGGGTCGTCGTGCGCGCGGGGGCGTGATGGGGAGTTCATGCGGTGGGGCCGGGGATGTGTTCGTTCGGTCAGCGCAGACGCAGGTAGTCGCCCGGCCAGGTCGGTGGTCGATCGCGCAGCACTTCGCGGAGGTCGTCGACGTCGATGCGTCGCGTCGGCACGCCCTCGCGCACCTCGACCCATCCGTCGCGCTCCGTCACCAGCAGCGCGTCGGCGCCTCCGTGCATCATCACCGGGAACACCGGCGCATCGACACGCACCGCGCCCTCGTCACGCAACACCGCGTAGCCGCGGTCGAGGCCGGCCACCAGCCACTCGCCGCGGTGGCGGGCCACGACGCGCGCGTACACGTCGGTGCGCGCCGACCACCCGTGTTCCGATCCTTCGAGCAGGTCGCCGTGAAAGCCCGTCGCGTACATCTCGTCGGGGCTGTGCACCAGCACCCTCGCGAGCATCGCGCGCGATGGAATCGCGATCATGCGCCACGCCTCGCCGTCCCATCGCGCGACGTGTCCGGCCGTGCCGACGGCGACGATGCAGGTCGGGCTGCATCCGTGCATCGCGTACACGCCCATGTCGGGCGCGGGCATGGGGTGCACCTCATGGCCGTCCCAGCGCCAGAACGTTGCGCCAGGGGAGGAGCCGCTCCACGCCACGACACAGTCGTCGGCGACCACACACAGACCGTTGGGGTATGAGACGGGGAGGCGCGTCTCCGTCCACTCGCCGCGAAGGTCGACGCGCACCAGACCCTGCAGATGGGAGACGGCCGCCCAGAGGGTTCCTTCGGGGCTGCGCGCGATGTCGCGGACGATTCCGCCGAGCCCGCGCACGATGCGGATCGCGCCGTCTTCGAGATGTCCGACGAAGGACTCGTAGGCGTCGGCGTCGATGTCGTCTTCGTCGTCGTCGTCGATGACCGCGTAGCGCGAGCACGCGAACACCGCGTCGTCGAAGCTGTCGCCGACGATGCGTGAGAAGCGGTAGCGCGGCGGCACGTACTCGTCTTCGACGGCGGGCTGCGTGACCCATGCGCGACGGTCGCTGTCGAGGCGGTCCGTGAGGTAGAGCGGCTCGATGCCGTCGAGCACCTGTTCGAGCGCCGTGATGGGCAGCGTGGCGCGCGCGCGGTCGTCGACGCACTCGACGATCGCCTCGTACGAGGTCGCGAGGAGCGTGCCGTCACGCGAGACGTGGAGCCTCCGTGCCGCCACGCCGAGCGTCTCGAAGGATGCGGGGCCAGAGGCGCGCGCCACACCGCCGCGCCACAACGCGAACAGCACGCCGCGCGCGTCGTGGGCGATCGCCATCGGCACATCGGAGAGGGCGTTGTTGCACACGTGCCAGACGTCGTCTGTGGCTCGCAGGAGGCGGTTGGGCATGAGCGACGCCGCCCAGCTCGTGTGCGCATCGACGGTGTGCAGCGCGAAGATGTGCGAGCCCGGGGACTCGGCGGGTTCGCTCCACGCGGAGCCGTTCCACCACGCCAGGCGAGATGACGTCTCGTCGCGGTACGCAGCAACGAGGTGCGTGCGTGACACGCCGCGGACCTCTTCGAGGATCCCCATCGTCCGCGTTGGGATCCGGTGCACCCCGTCGGCATCGAGCACGGTGATGAAGTCGTCGTCGTACGTGGTGTAGGGCCACGAAACGACCCCGCCCCCGCCCCCGGTGAGCGCCGCGAGACCCGAAGGTGACGAGGGCAGCGTCGCCAGCGGTCGGAGCGTCAACGTGTCGTCGCCCTCGACCTGCACGAGCACGTCGAGGAGACCGAGGGCCAGCGACATGGATCGACACATCGCAACGATGAAGCGCCCCTCGGCGTCGCGCGCGATGTCGGCGACGTGGCCGCGTGTGCGCCAGATTGCGGTGATGCGTCCGTGGCGGATGCGAACGAGCGCGTATTCGCTCGCGCGCGGATCGGGCGCCTCGCGGATGGCGTACGCGCCGTATCGATGGGCGAGCGCGAGCGCGTCGTCGAGGCCATCGCCGACGCAGGCTTCAAAGCGGAGCCCCAGGGGGCTGGGGAAGTGTCTGCGGGTGCGCGTCATGGGGATTGGTACTCCGGGATCCTGCCGACCGTGTGGGGAGTGCCCGCGAGGATGCGGGCGCGTTGTGCTTCGAGGCATGCGATCTGGCCGTCGGGGGTGCGCTGATCGTGCCTTTGCAGCGCTGTGAGCGCCGATCGGGTTGTCGCCTGTCGCACGGCGTACTCGCGCTCGGCGTTGTCGATGCGGCGGAGCACGTCGCGGATCCCGCGGTTGTCGCATTGCCTTCGCGCGTCCGGGTCTGCGTGGCGGAAGTACTCGCGATCGTGGTCGTCGGCCTTCTTCCATGCCGCGCGCACACGCTCGTTGGCCTCGGCCTCGGCACGCTGCGCGTGGTCGACGCGCCGGAGGTGCTCCTCGCGCGTTCGGGCGTGCGATCGCTGTCGTTCGAGGTCGTCGCGCCCGCGGTTCTCGTCGGCGATGGCCTCCTCGATGGCGGCGAGTCGCGCGGCGGGTGTTTCGAGCGCGTCGCGGTATCCCTGCAGGCACTCGATCGCCTGCTCGATCGCCGCGCTGCCGGGCGTTGTCGGGGAGATGAGCGGAACGGCGCCGCGCTCGGGGCCCGTGCTCGTGGCCGACGAACCCGGCGTGCCGACGGGGCCGAGGGCGGCGCGCGGGTCTGCCGCTGCGGCCGCTCGCGCGGCGGCCTGGTGCGCGTCGAGGCGTGACCGCTCGACCTCGTTCAAGGGCGGCGCGTCGACGTCCCTCGGGTGCGGCGTGTGGCGGAGGCCGTCGGGAAAGTTCCTCACGTGCGCCTGCACCGCGACCCGGATGCATTCGTTCTGATCCTCGCGGCGCAGATGCGCGGGATACGCCTCGCTGCCCGGCGGCGTGGCCGTGTTCCGGCGATGGTGGGCCAGGTCTCGCTCCCGTGCGCTCACCGCGCCCTCGACGGTCTCCGGGATGTTCGAACTGCCCAGCGTCGGCATCGCAGCCGCGTGCGCCTCGGTGTAGCCGTCGACGAGCGTCGCGCAGTGATCGCCGCGCCGTCCGTGCCGGTGTGCCGCGTCCTGTGCGAGGTGGCCTGCGGTGCTCGCCGCGAGCCATCGCTCTTCGAAGGACGGCCGCGGCACGGGCGGGCCTCCGCGCAGCTCGGCCTGTTGCCACGCGGCCACCGCGCGCACGGCGACGAGCCTCCGCGCGCGCACGACGTGGTAGGGCCCGATCCACTCGGGGTTGAGGTTGCACTCGAGGAGCGCCACGGCGCAGTCGCGCGAGAACACGCCGACGCCACCCGCGAGCAGCAGGGTGATCGGCACATGGGGTGTCGGCGTGCTCACGACGCATCGACCTCGTCACCGAGGAAGCGCCGCGCCCACGCGCGCGACCGTGCGCCGTACCAGAACGGACCCGCCATGCGCGGCGCCTCGGGCGCGTAGAGGTCACGCAGCGCATGGGCCGCCGCGTGGTAGCCGTCGTCGAGCGTGAGGGCGTGACGGTCGCCCGACGAGGGCCACGCACTCGCGCGAACCATCGCCGCGCAGTCGCCCGCGGTCCACTCGCATCCCGCGTCACGGACGGTGCGCGCGAGCGCATGCGCGTCGATGCCCCGCGCGTCGAGGAGCGGGCGTCCGAGGAGCGTGATCCAGTTGGTGCTCGCCACGCCGCGGTGTGCGATGCGTCGCGCGACGTCGAGGTCGTGCACGTCGAGGCCCGGGTAGCGTGCCCGCCAGACCCACGCCGCGTCGAGCGACGTGCAGTGCGCCGACGGGTGCTCGCTCACGAGGTAGCCCGCGGCGCCCCACCACATCGGAAGTGTGTCGCGCGCCTGCGCCGCAAGGTCGAAGAGCGCCGCCGCGCCCTGCCGGGGCGCGAACCCGAGCTGGAGGTATCCGTTGCCGCGCGAGGGATCGACCTCGCGCCACGCGAAGAAGTGCTCCGGCGCATCGACGGCGTCGGCGAGGCGGAGCGCGAAGAGATGCCGCGCGGGTCTGTCGTGTTGCAGGCCGCGCACGACGTCGTCGAGCTCGCACGCGCGGAGCTCGATCCAGTGCGATTGCGTCGAGGTGAGCAGCCACCACCGCGGGCGCGACCCGACGCGCGCGAGAAACGACGCGAGCAGGTCACCCGCAGAACGGGCCGCCGTGTGGGTGTCGTGGCGCGTGTAGGCGGTGAGCCCGAGCACGCAGCGCGCGACGCACTCGTGACCCGCGTCGTCGGCCCAGCGTGGGTCGGGCAAGCGCGTCGGTCGTAGCGCAAGGGGCGTGCGTATGGGCTCGTGGCGATCGGCGTCGTCGCGATCGCGCGGCAGGTCGTCGGCAAACGCAGGTGCAAGGGGCTGTCGGGGCAACCGGGGGCGACGTGGGTGCTGTGACATCGGCGGCGTGACCTCCTTCACGGTCGACGCCCACGATACCGACCCGCGCCGTTCGTCGTCGAGTGGGTCTCGCGCCTCAGTCGCGGCCGGCGTCGGAGCGCGCATCGGCGCTCGCATCCGCACCCGCATCGGTGCTCGCGTCGGCACGCGCGCCGCCATCGGAGACGCCGTTGCAGCGCAGGCGCACGGTCACCTGAAAGCTGATGCCGTTGCTTCCGGGAAAGGTGTTGTCGTTCCACGACCACGACCCGCGCGCGGGCTCACATCCCTCGGCCTCGACGCGCCAGTTCAGCGGGTCGCTGCATCGGAGGAGACCGGGTACTCCAGGGCCGCCCCCCGGCACTCCCTCGTACGCGTTGCACGACGCGCCCCACCGGAGCCCGTGATGGCCGTCGGGCGACAGCTCCGCGTAGTTGTTGGACGCGCGCGCGAGCACGAACTCCGGCCCGCGTCCCTGCTGCGCGGTGATCCGCGCCGATGCGCAGACCGGCTGACCGCGCTGGTCGAAGATCGCGAGGCCGACGGAGGTCCCCACCGGAGTCGGATCCACGTCGGAGTAACACGTCTCGTCGGTGAACGGGCGATCGGAGCACGCCACCACGATCAGCGTGAGCAGAAGGGGGCTTCGTGGGAGGAGGATTGGCTTCATCCCTCCTCGCTATCGCAGCATCCCGCGTCGCGCAACGCACCGCGCCCGGCTCTGTGATGCGCGCCGCATCTGCAACGCGCTCTGGCTCTGCGCCGGATGCGCGCTCCGCACCTGCAACGCCATCTGGCGCCGTGCCGGATGCGCACTCAGGGTCTGCAACGCCATCTCGTGTCGCGCTGGATGCGCACTCCACGTCTGCAACGCCATCTCGTGTCGCGCTGGATGCGCACTCCACGTCTGCAACGCCCACTCGCGTCGCGCTGGATGCGCAGGCCACGTCGGCAACGCCCACTCGATGCGCCGCGCGCACGGTGCCGCGACGTGCGGACACAACGCGCTTGATGCCCCTTCGCGCCGTCGTGCATCGTGACGGGTCACAGGAGGATCTCGATGGCAGTTCTCGAAGGGGGCACACACCGCGGTCGCATCGCGACGGGGGATGCGGTGTTGACGCGCGCGACGACGGTCGACACGAAGACGGTGAAGGTGCGGCTCGCGGCCTTTGCGAAGGCGCACGCGGCGCTGACGAAGGCGCAGCAGGCGGTCGACGCCGCCGAGGAGAAGCTCGCGAAGGCGCAATCGGCCGTGGCCGAGGCCGACGTCACGCAGGACGAGCAGGTCGACGCGCTCGCCGTCGCGCTCGTCACCGCAGGGCAGCCGAGGCTCTCGCCCTTTCGTGGGCTCTCGAAGGTTCCGCCCGCGGACCTGAAGCGCCTCGGGTACGCGACGGAGGCCGCGAAGCTGCGCGCGCTCACCGCGAACGTGCGCAAGCGCAAGGCCGACGACAAGGCGCTCGCCCGCGTGTGCGCCAGCGCCGACAAGGCCGCCGATGCGGTCGATGCGGCGATCAGGAAGCTCGGTCCGCACGCGGCGGCGGTGACCGCGGCGCGCGGCCGTCGCGATGCGCTCGCGCTGCCGTGGGAGCAGTGCTTCGGTGCGCTCAAGCGCGCCGCGCGATGGGCCGAAGACGACGGCTTCGTGGGCCTCTTCGACGCGCTCTTCCGTGTGACCGCGCCGGTGAAGAAGCCCGCGAAGAAGACCCGCGCGAAGCCCGCGCCGGAGCCGACGCCCGCCTGATCGTTCCTCTTGCGCCGCTCAGTCGCGTCCGGCGTCGAAGCACGCGGCCTGCGGGTCCGTGTGGATCTCCTCCCAGCGTCCGGCGCGGCAGGTCTGCGTGCGTCCACCGCAGGCGGGCACGGTGTAGCCGTAGCGGCACTCGGTGCCTTCGAGGCCCGCACACGAGCGCGAGAAGAGCGCGTCGAGCGACTCCGCGGGGCAGCGGAACGACGCGTCGGGGCGGTCTCCCGTGGGCACGTCGGCGGGCGCCACGTCGACGGTCGCATCGGCCGTGAGCGGCGCGGGATCGGAGCAGCCAGCGAGCGCAGCGAGAAGCAGCGAGCCGAAGAAGGTGTTGCGGTTCATGCGTCCCTTCTCAGCATCGTGCGGGCCGTCGTCGCGACGGGCGAAAACGCGCGCGTCTCCGCTGCGTGCAGCGTGAACGTGCGGTCGGATCCGTGGCCCAACGCGGCGCACCGTTGGAAGCCCCGCGTGCTTGCAGTACAACCGCGCCCGATGCGCACGAACGCCGACGAACCCGCATCGCGCACGCGTCGCGAGGAGCACACCCGGGGGCTCCGCGTGCGTGCGTCGACGGTCGCGCCGGTGCTGCTCGCGGTGTCGTGTCTGGCCGTGCCGATGTCGCTGCCCGCGCAGGTGCTCTCCGATCGTCGTGCGCCGCGGCGTGTGCGTGCGAGCGCGTGGCCCGAGCTGCCGTCGGGGGGCGTGTGTCCCGAGACCGCGGAGGCGCTGCCGGGACGGGAGAACTTCTTGAGCATCCGGAAGTTCTCGCCCGTGCGCGCGCTCCCCGGATGCAGCGCGCGGTGGACGGAGGGGCTCCATCGGCAGTTCTACCGCGGGAGTCCGTTGAGCCTCCGCGGCATCGAGTGTCTGGGCACGACGTACGGGGTCACGCACGTCATCGACCTGCGGCGCCCGGGGGAGATCTACGGCGACTCGCTCGTGGGCGGCATGCGCTCGGAGCGCGACGCGGTCGAGGGGTTCAACCGTCGGCACCCCGATCGTGCGATGCGCTACTTCAACGTGCAGACGACGCGCGACGTGCCCGAAGAGAACGAGCGCCAGATGCGATCGGTCGTGCGCTACGTGCAGGACGCGCTGCGCGACGAGCCCGGCGCGGTGTTCTATTTCCACTGCCGCGCGGGGCGCGATCGTACGGGGGTGATGGTCGCCGCCGTCGAGTCGATCGTGGGCGGATGCCCGTGGCCCGAGGTGCGGCAGGAACTCTTCGACTACCGCTTCAGCTGGAGCTACGTGCGCCCGCTGCTCCACCCGCTGGAGCACCTGCTCGGCGTCGATCGGTAGCGCCTCCGTCCGCGCGAGGAGACCCGCATGAAGGCCCGCACGACGCTCACGACGGTGTTCCGCTGCTCGCTGGAGCGCGCGTTCAAGACGCCGATGTTGTGTGACATCGGCAAGGTGCACACGGGCTTCGGTCCGATGCCGCGGGTCACGCACTGCACCGACGACGCGACCTGGGGTCAGGTGGGCTCGAAGAAGCGCGTGTTCGCGGCGCCGAGCTGGACCTTTCGCGGCGGCGAAGCGTCGAGCGACCGCGTGATCGAGCGCGTCGAGAACGAGCGCTGGGTCATCGAGGTCGGCGACTTTCGCACGTGGATGCTCGGGTTCACGGCCTTCGTGGGCGAGTGGCGCACGGAGGCCCTCGGGCCCGACGCGGTGCGCGTCACGTACACGTACACGCTGCACGCGCCGGAGACGTTCCCCACGGTGCTGCTGTGGCCCGCGCAGTGGATCTTCGCGCGGCTGTTCTGGCCGGTGTACATGCGCCGCGTGCTGGAGAACGTGCGGCGCATGGCCTACGCGAACGAGCCCTACCAGTACGCGTGAGCGCACGATGACGCCGATCGACGAGGGGCTGCTGCGCGTCGTGCCGGGCTTTCTCTCCGACCACGCGGCGCTGTTCGAAGCGCTCGTGACCGGGGTCGCGTGGGACGACCGCATCCGGGCGCGGCGCGTGGCGAGCTTCGGGGTTCCGTACAACTACTCGGGCACGGTGTGGCCCGAGGTCGCGATGCCTGCGCCGATCGCGACGGTGACGCGGGACGTGGCCGCGGTGGTCGGGTACGCGCCGAACAACTGCCTCGCGAACTACTACCCCGACGGCGAGTCGACGATGGGCTACCACGCGGACGCGGTCGCCGAGCTCGCGCCGGGCACGGGCATCACCATCGTGTCGCTCGGGGCCACGCGCACGCTCTCGCTGCGAGGGGAGCCCGACCGTACCGTCACGCACGCGCTCGCGATGGAAGCCGGTTCGCTCGTGCACATGACCGCCGCGTTGCAGACGCACTGGCGCCACGCGGTGCTCCGCGCGCCGGAGGTCACGGGCGCGCGGATCAGTCTCACGTTCCGTCGGCTCCGACGCGACGACGCGCGGTGACGCCTCGACGCGCGGTCAGCGCAGCCAGAGGTCGGTGAGCGCGCCGCCGGTGGGCAATCCGCCGGCGCCGAACGCGCAGGGGTGCATCCCGCTCGCGTTGTAGGTGTCGCTCGTGTGCCAGAGGATCCAGCCGTTCGTGGAGCCGCAGTTGTGGCTGCCGATGCCCGAGGGGTCGCAGCTCACGGCGTGCGCCGTCGTGGTGACGAGCGCGTCGGTGGTGACCTGCGCGTAGGCCGTTCCACAACGAACGCTCGCGGCGTTGCTGCGCCAGTAGTGGCGCCCGCCCGAGGCCCGCGCGGGGCCGAACTCCGCGTCCGTGTCGAGGATGTAGAGCCGCTGCGCGCCAGACCCGAGTCGGTAGAGCCGCGTCGAGGCCGCGATGAGCGCGTTGCGACGCGCGTCGGAGAGCAGCACGTTCGCGCCGCCGGGCGCCGTCACCACGTCGGCGTTGGCCGTGTACCAGACGCCCGCGCCGAGGAGCGTCCACCCGCCGTCGTCGCGCGCCATGTCGCAGTACACGCTGAAGGGCGCGAGGCCGCCGGGGCCGTCGGGGTCGACGGTGAAGGTTCCGCTCGTGGCCGTGGGGTCGGCCGTGCGGGCCTCCTGGCAGGTGCGCGGATACGGCCGTCGGCACACGCCCGTGAGGCACACCTGGCCGTCGGCGCAGGCGCGTCCGCACGCGCCGCAGTTCGCCGCGTCGTCGCGCAGCGCGGCCTCGCAGCCGTTCGAAGCGTTGCCGTCGCAGTCGCCGCGTTCGGGCACGCAGAGCGAGTCGCGGATCCACCACGTCGCGCGGCGTCCCCACGTGTGCGCGACGCCGTCGCCGTTCGAGAACGCGGCGGTGTACGTGCCCGTGAGCGAGGGCTCGTTGGTGATGCCGCCCGCGGGCGCGTGGCAGAGCTGGTTCTCGCCCGATGCGTCGAGGCAGGGCGCGCTGCTGGCCACGCGGCGCGACGCGAAGACGGCCACGGTGGCCGCGGTGGGGTCGAAGCCCGGCACCGGGATCCACACGCGGTTCGACTGGCCCACGGAGCCCGAGCGCGTGAGGTATTCGAGCGCCGCCGACGTCGAGGTGCCGAGCCAGTTGGCGCCCGCGATGCCGGGGCCGATGAGCGCGCCATCGCGGGGGCGGTAGTAGGTGAACTGGTACGCGCGTCCGTCGTTGGCGGTGTCGACGGCGACGCGCACCGTCCATCGCGTGCCGAAGCCGTTGAAGCGCGCGAGGTCGAGCGACGAGAACTCGCCCGCGGTGGGCGTCGCACCGGAAGCGAGCGTGGCGACGTTGCGGTCGGTGCGAAGGTCACCGCGCGCGGAGGGCGGTGCGGCCTCGCCCATCTGCGCGACGAGGGTCCAGCCGCCGCCGTCGTCGGTCATGTTGCAGTACACGTCGAGGGAGCCGAGGGGACCGGTTCCGTCGGGGTCGATGCGGTAGCGCCCGCTCGCGGCGGTGGGCGTCGTGCGAAGAATCTCTCCGCACGAGGTGGGCAGCGTCGAGACGCACGCGCCCGCGCGGCACGCCTGCTCGGCACCGCACGCGGCACCACATCGGCCGCAGTGCGCGGCCGTCGTGCGCAGGTCGGTCTCGCATCCGTTCGAGGCCACCGCGTCGCAGTTGTCGAAGTTCGCGGCGCACGACGCGATGCCGCACACGCCCGCCACACACGCGGCCACGCCGTTCGCCGCGGTGCACGCGCGCCCACACGCGCCGCAGTTGGAGGTGTCGGTGGCGAGCGCGCGGCACACGCCAGTGCAGAGGGTCTGACCCGAGGAGCACACCGGCTCGCAGAATCCGTTGAAGCACATCGCCGTCGCGGGACATGCGAGTCCGCACGCGCCGCAATTCTGCACGCTCGTGCGCACGTCGACGCAGGCGCCTCCGCAGTTGGTGAGCGGCGCGGAGCAGGTCACATCGGGCGGCCCGAGGTCGACGGCAACGTCGGCGGGCGCGTCGAGGGCGGGCACGTCTGCGGCCGCGTCGGCGGCGGGGAGATCCGCGGGCACGTCGGGGGTGACGTCTGCGGGCGCATCGGCGGCGGGGAGATCCGTGGCCGCATCGGCGGCGGGGAGATCCGCGGGCACGTCGGCGATGGGGAGATCCGCGGACACATCGGCGGCGGGGAGATCCGCGGACACATCGGCCGCGGGGAGATCCGCGGGCACATCGGCGGATGCGCCGTCGCTCGTCGAGGCGTCGCTCGCATCGGCCTGCGGAGCGTCGGGCGTCGAGGCGTCGCTCACGTCGGGCGCCGGGCCATCGCTCGTCGAGCCATCGCTCGCGTCGTTGCCGGTCGCGTCGTTCGTGGCGGCGTCATTGCCGTCGGCGGCGGCATCGACGGTGGTGGCGGGCGGCACGTTCGACGAGCACGCGACGAGCAGCGCGAGCACGGGCGCGAGCGGACGGAGGCGTGCGGTGGGCGCGGGCTTCATGGCGAGGGTTCCCCTTCAGGGCTCGTGTGTCGGGCGCCCGATGCGACGCCTGTGCGAGCCCTGTCACCCAGTCTGCGCGATCGGGCTGCGATCGTGAACCACCAAGGTGCGGGCCGCGATTCTTGCGCCGTCGTTCGCAGGGCCTCGCGCGTCGTGCGTGCGCGGTGTCGTCGCGTGCAGAACCCCCTTTCGCGCGGGGGCGTTTCGCGGTTCTCCTCTCGCGCGATGAGCGCCACCGACACCCCCTTTGCGGGCCTCGAACCCGCCGCCGTCTGGAACCACTTCGCCACGCTCTGCGCCACGCCGCGCGCCTCGAAGAACGAGGCTGCGATTCGCGCGAAGGTCGTCGCGTGGGCCGCCGCGCGCGGGCTCGTTCACGAGGTCGACGACGCGGGCAACCTCGTCGTGCGCGCGCCCGCCACCATGGGCCACGAGGCGGCGCCGACTGTGGTGCTCCAGGGCCACCTCGACATGGTGTGCCAGGCGAACACGGGCCACGCGCACGACTTCGCGCGCGACCCCATCACCGCCACCGTGCGCGACGGATGGGTCGTCGCCGAACACACCACGCTCGGCGCCGACAACGGCATGGGCGTGTCGATGATCCTCGCGGCGCTCGAAGACCCGACGCTCGTGCACGGCCCCCTCGAAGCGCTGCTCACGATCGACGAGGAGACCGGCATGACCGGCGCGCACGGGCTCGAATCCACGCGCCTCACCGGGCGGCTCATGCTCAACCTCGACACCGAGGACTGGGGCGAATTCTATCTGGGCTGCGCGGGCGGACTCGACGTCGACGTACGCGCGCCGCACGGCGCCGAGGCGCTCCCCGAAGGATGGCGCGCGGCCACGGTGTCGGTGCGCGGACTCCGCGGCGGTCACTCGGGCTGCGACATTCACGAGGGCCGCGGCAACGCGATCCGTCTGCTCGTGGGCGTGCTCCGTGCGGTGTCCTCGGAGACGGGGCTGCGACTCGTGTCGCTCGATGGCGGCACGGCGCGCAACGCGATCGCCCGCGAGGCCTTCGCCGTGGTCGCGATGAGCGCCGAGAAGCTCGCGCTGCTCCCGTCGCTCGCGGCGCGCGAGGAGGCGAAGCTGCGCGCGGAGTACGGCGCCGTCGATGGTGCGGTGACGGTCATCGTGGGCGAGGGGACGGCGACGTCGGTGATGGCCCGCGAGGCCGAGGCGCGCTGGATGGACGCGCTCGCGAACGCGCCCTACGGCGTGCGTCGCTGGAGCGAGAAGGTGCCCGGCGTGGTCGAGACGTCGAACAACCTCGGCGTGGTGAAGCTCACGGCCACGGAGGGCTACGCGAACCTCATGGTGCGCTCGCTCGTCGACGCGGAGTTCGTGAAGCTCGGCGACGAGATCGTGCGGCACTTCGCGGCGCGGGGCATCGCGGGCGAGACCTCGGGGGCGTATCCGGGGTGGGCGCCGAATCCGTCGTCGCAGCTCCTCGCGCTGTGTCAGTCGGTGTACCGCGCGGAGCACGGCCACGACGCCGAGGTGAAGGTCATTCACGCGGGGCTCGAGTGCGGGATCATCGGGTCGAAGTATCCGGGGATGGACACGGTGTCGTTCGGGCCGACGATCCGCGGTGCGCACGCGCCGGGTGAGCGTGTGGACGTGGGCTCGGTGGGCCGCTGCTACGCCCTCCTGCGCAGCATTCTCACGCGCCTCGCCTGAGGGAAATTCCCGCTCCGTCGGCGGGCGCGCGGCCGTTACGATGCGCCCATGCTCTCCGACCGCGCGCGGCGCGTGATCGTCACCTTCGCCGCGCTGGCGCTCGCCCTCTACGCCCGCACGCGCACCTGGGACCGCTGCCTCGGCGGACCGCTCCCCGTCACCGACGACACCGACGGCCACTACCACCTCGTGCGCGCGCTGGAGACCCTGCGCAGCGGGCTCCGCGTGCCCTCGTTCGACCCGTGGCTCACGTGGCCCCACGGAGCGTCGGCGCCGTGGCCGCCGGGCTTCGACCAGTTCCTCGCGTTCGGTCCGTGGGTGATGGGGTTGAAGCACGATCCCGTGGCCGCGGAGCGCGTGATGATGGTGATGCCGCTCCTCGTGGGCGTCGCCGTGGTGCTCGTCACGATGGACCTCGCGCGTCGCCTCGCACCGTCGCCGGACCGCGCCGACGTGACGGCCCTCGTGGCAGGCGCGCTCGTCGCGACCAACCCCCAGGCCGCGGTCACCACCGAGGTCGGCGGCACCGATCACCACGGCGCCGAGATGCTCTTCGCGGGCCTGCTCGTGCGCTGGATGCTCGCGTGGCGCGCAGACCTCGACCGCCGCGACGCGCTCCGCTGGGAGCTCGCGGGCGTAGCGATCTTCGTCGTGGGCACGCACGTCTACACGGGCGTGGTGCTCTACGGCGGCATCGCGCTGGGGCTCGTGGCGCTCGCACGGCTCACGTCACCCGCGATGCCGGTCTCGCGCATGGGCACCGGCGCGCTCGCGACCACCGTGTCGGCCCTCGCGCTCGTCGCGCTCGACTGGGGATGGATCGCGTCGCATCGCCCGTGGTTCCACCCGTTGCAGCTCTCGCTGTTGCAGCCCGGGTTGCTGGTGGTGACGGCCGTCGCGGCGCACGCGGTGGGCCTCGCCTCGCGACGTGAGACGGTGGCCCAACGGTGGCGCGCGCTGGTGCCGTACATCGCGGGCGCGCTGGGACTCGGGGTGCTCGCCTTCGCGCTCTCGCCGGGCGCGCGGGCGGCGCTGCACGAGGGCGTGGTGCGATGGCTCGGTCGACGCGATCCGTGGATGGACCGCATCGCCGAGTCGCGTCCGCTGTTCGATCGCATTCCGACGGTGCGCGCCGACTGGCGACGGTCGGTGGCGCTCGCCGCGTGGCAGACGCCGTGGGTGCCCGTGGCCGCGGTGATCGCGCTGCGTCCCATGGTGCGGCTCCGTCGGGTGCTCGTGGGCGGATGGCTCGCGGCCTTCGTGGTGCTTGCGATGACGCAGATGCGCTTCGGGCGTCCGCTCGTGCCCGCGATGGTGGTGATCGAGGCGCTGGCACTCGTCGCGATCGGCGAGCGCCTCGCGCGGTGGAAGGGCGATGCGCGCGTGTGGTCCGCGGGACTCTGCGCGGCGATGCTCACGCTCGACCCCGTGATCTGGGAGGTGCTGCGCACGCGCAGTCCGATGCCCTCGCCGATCATGCAGGCGGGCTTCTTTCTCCGCACGCTCCCCGCGCCGCAGGGGCGTGGAACGGGCGCGGGCGTGCTCGCCTCGTGGGATCGCTCGCATGACATTCGCGACCTCGCGCGGCGTCCGCAGGTGCTCTCGGGCTTTGGTCCGTATGTGGGCCTCGCGCAGTTCGAGGCGTCGGAGCGCGCGCTGCACGGAAGCGCTGCGGGCATGGCGGATTTCATGGCCTCCACCGACGCGGGGCACCTCGTGATCGGGGCGCGACAGTTTCAGAAGATGCGCGACACGCAGGGCGGTGCGTTCCTGCGTACGGGGCCGCGCGGTGCGTCGCCGTCGCCGTCGTTCCTGCGCGCGCAGGGGGCCGCGGTGCTGGCCTTCGGCGGCGGTGGCGATCCCGACGAAGGGGTCGCGCACGCGGAACATTTCCTCCCGGTGTTCGCCGTCGACGAGCCCTGGCCCGACGTGCAGCCCGCGGTGCCCTCGCTGTGGGTCTACGCGCGGGTTCCCGGTGCGCGCATCGAGGGAGCGGCCCGTGACGGCGCGCGTGTGGAGCTCACGGTGACCCTCGTCGTGCGCGGTGCGCCCCGCCCGTGGCGCGCGTGGACCGTCGCGCAGGGCGGACACTTCGCGCTGACCGTTCCGCTCCCGACGGGGCATCGCACGGCCACGGTGGGCACCGGCGAGCGCTACACCGTGCGCATCGATGGACGCGACGTGGGCGAGCTCGCGGTGCCCGCGGAGGCCGTCTACGAAGGGCGTACGCTGCGCGTCCCCTGAGCGCGTTCAGGGCACGGTCTCGCGCACGGTGGGAGCGCCCATCACGTCGGTCGCCGCGCTGCCGAGAAAGCCTGCGGCGCGGAGCCTGGCGCCGGGCACGCTGAAGGCCACGAAGTGACCGTCGCGGCCCGTGGGGGCGTCGAACTGCATCCACGCGCCGGTGACCGTGGCGCCGCCTGCGAGCACGACGTTGTTGTAGGCCGGGAGCATCGCGGCCGCGACGCCCGTGAGCGGAAAGAGCGCGTCGGGATGCGGCGTCGGCGCGACGAGGGGCAGACGGATCGAGCGTGCGAGCGCGGCGATGCCCTCGGGCGGCGCGTACGTGTCGACGAATCCCTGGGTCATGAAGACGTGCTTGGGGCGCACGCCCTCGCGGGGTTCGCGCTGGATGTAGCGCCCGTAGTTCACCGGGTCCGCGGGGTCGATGAGGAGCTGGAGCAGCGTGATCGCGGGGTGCAGCGGCACGAGCTCGGTGGGTTCGAGGTTGAGCAGCGAGCGCACGATGACCGGGATGTTCACGGGCTGCGTCTTCGCGAGGAGCGAGACGTTGAACGCGCCGCCCGCGCCCGAGAACACACCCGCGCGCGGCGTGTCGTCGGCGGCGAACCACAGGGGACCGTTGAGCCCGCCCTGCGAGTGGCCGAAGAACATGAGCCGCGAGGTGTCGAAGCGCGCGGTCGTACGCTCCCCGTTGGTGCGGGTCATCGCGAAGCTCAGCGTCGGCGCGAGGCGACCGAGCTGCACGAGGTCGAGGGCCTGCTGGAGGTTGTTCGTGCGGCCCGCCTCGGGGTTCAGAAAATTGAAGAAGGCCGTCTCGGGCGAGGTGCCCGGCGTCGCGCGCTCGCCGTGGAACACCTGGTCGAAGCCGAGCATCGCCACGCCTTCGCTCGCCGCCGCGGCTGCGGTGCGGTCGTCGATGAACGACGCGTAGTCGCCGCCGGTGCCGTGGGCGTAGATCGCGAGGGGCCATCCGCGTTCGGGCATCGGGCCGCTGGGGATCGTGAGCGCGAAGCGGATGTTCTCCGTGCGCTGCACCGTGGGCGTTCCCGTGGCGTCGAGCACGAAGCGCCCGCTGCCCATCATGCCGTAGGGGGGATCGCCGGCCTGGAACTCCGCGTTGGGTCCGTAGTGCCCGTTGATGCGATAGAAAGTGCCCGTGTAGGTCGCCGCGGTGGAATCGACCACGCGGGGCTCGGGGCCCGCGCGACGGAGCCAGTCGGCCGCGCGAAAGAACTCCGCGCCCGGGTCGATCGTGGTGAACACCGTGAAGCTCAGGATGCGCGCGCGCGGAATGCCCAGCCCTTCGAGCTCGGTGATCGACGGACCGAACACGCGGCGCGCGTTGGTGACGGCCGCGTCGTCGCTCGCGGTGGCCTCGCCGAGCACGGCGTCGAGGTCGCGGTCGCGCGCGAAGGGACGTCCGTCGAAGCGCCGAAGGTCGGTGGTGACGACGATCGCGTACTTCGTGTGCGGGCGCAGCGGAAAGCCCGTGGCGGGGCCCACGGCGAGCGTGTTCGTGTGCCAGTACCGCGTGGCGGCGCCGCGGAGGTAGAGCTGCGCGGGCACGCGGCGTCCGTGTTCGGGCGAGGCGGGGTCGACATCGAGGAGTTGCACCGTCGCTCCCTCGCGCACGGTGTCGGCGACGGAGGTGGGGAGCGAGGTCGGATCGATCGCGCTGCCGAAGCGCAGGTACGCGCCGCCCACGGTGGAGAAGCCGTCGAGGCGGTCGGTGAACTGGGTGATGTACTGCGCGAGGATCGTGGGCGTGTCGAGGCCCGGGAGGTACGTGAGGTCGGCGCGTCCGGCGGCGGTGCGCGACACATCACTGGGCCACGGAAAGAGAAAGGCCGTGCGGCGCGCGCCGTCGAGGCCCGGTCGCGGGAGGAGCCAGCTCGCGACGCCCTCGGCCACGGGCACGCTGTCGTCGGCGGTGACCGCCGTGGCGTCGAGGGGCGTGAGGTCGGCGGAGGCGTCGGAGACCGCGGCGTCGCCGTCGGCGAGCGGAAGTCCCGAGCAGGCAGAGAGCGCGAGGGCGACGAAGAGCGCGAGGGGACGCATCGCGCGGGAGACTACAGCGCGCGCGGCGACGGTGACCACGCGCGAAGGGCTGCGAAGATCAGAGCGCGCGACGGGCGAAGCGCATCGGGGCGCTGAGGTGTCCCCACACGGCGACGCCCTGGGGATCGAAGCCGCGGTCGTGCACCGAGGTCTCGCCATCGCGCACGACGAGGTCGCGCTTCGCGTGCGAGGCCCCGTTGAGCACGCTGCGGCAGGTGCTTCCGCGCGTGGTGCCTTCGAAGTGGTCGTCGCGCCAGGTGGCCTCGACGACACATCCCGCGCGCTCGGTCACGTCGTTCACGGTGAGCGCGGCCTTCGTGGGGTCGTCGCAGAGTCCGCGGGCGCCGCCGGGGTCGAGGAGCGTGAACTCGCGCACGCGGGCGCGGCTCGCGGTGGTTCCCTCGATCACGAAGACGCGCTGCGAGAGCGGGTGTCCCGCGGTGCTCGCGAACTGCTCCTCGGCGTAGAGCACATGGGTGCCGAGGGTGGGCGCGCTCACGCGGCACACGCGGCGGGCGACGGCGCCGACACGACCCTCGCCGGTGCCCGAGGCGGGCGCTTCGAAGCGGCCCTGCATCATGCGCGCGAGGCGGGCGCTGGCGGTGGCCTCGACGGGCGATGCGACGGCGTCGCGACTCCCGCGGCTCCCGACCCACGCGGCCGAGAGAACACCAGGAATGAGCATCAACCCGACGATGGCGCGGCGCATGGCATGACTCCCCTCGCGGCGTCGACTTCGCCGCTTGACTTCTGTGACCTGCCCCGCCGGTACCGCGACTCGCGGCGTGAGATCAAAAAAGCTGCGCAGTCGACACGGGCCTCGCGTTGGCGGTGCTCCGCGCGAGGGCTCTGCAGCGCGTGACCCGCGCGGTCGATCGTGTACTAGTCTCGCGCGCCGCAACCCCGATGCACCTGCGTGTTCTGCTGCTCTCGTCTGCGCTCGCGACCTCGATGTGTCGACGGAGCTCCGCGCCCGTCACCGACGACGACGCCGCGGTGGAGCCCGACGTGTTCGCCCCTGGAGCTCCCGTGGTTGCGCGCGTGCGGTGCCGCGCCGGGGGCGTGCGATGGGCCGTGGCGCCAGGTGCGGGCGAGCGCTTCGACGAGGCTTCGGGCGCGGTGCTCGGTGACCGCGACGGCGACGTGCTCGTGCCCGCGATCGAGTCGGCGACGGTGCTGCGCGCCGAGGGCGAGGCGCCGATGGTGTTCACCCACGCGCTGCGCAACACGCTCACGCTCGCGCGCGGTGCGACGATGGCGGGCACGGTCTCGCTCGGCGGGGGCAATCGCTCCGAGGCCGTGGCGGTGATGGCGGGCGCACTTCCCGTCGTGGTGGTGACCCACGACGCGGTGGCGGGACGGCGGCACGCGGTCTTCGCGGGCGACGAGCTCCGCGCGGTGTGCGAGCAGCCCGAGGCGCGCGACGAGACGCTCACGGTGTCGGCGGCGGCGAGTGCGCGCGGCGTGCTCATCGCGTGGGACGAGCAGCGCCCCGAGGCCCCCACAAGCGCGGTGATGGTGCAGTTCGTGACGCCCACACAACGCGGCGGAACGTGCCCCGCGCCGCGACGGGTGACGCCGCCGGATCAGGACGCGGAGGATCCCCTCGTGGTGTCGACGCCCGACGGGGGCGCGGTGATCCTCTGGCTCGCGGCGCGCGAGGTGGAGCGCGACCAGGGCAACGACACGAGCACCGACGTGTGGGCGCAGTCGCTCGATGCGGCGGGGCTCTCGCGCGGCCCGGCGGTGCGCGTGACGGGTGCGGCGGGCCATCGCTTCGGCGTGGCGGCGTCGGCCTCGCCCGATGGACGCTCCGTGTGGGTCGCGTGGCGCGTCGTGCCCGAGAGCGGAACGGAGGCGCGCGGCGACGGCGGCTCCATCGCGCTGGGGCGGCTCACGCGCAACGGGCAGGGCGTGGCGCGCGCGGGCGATCCCGTGGTGATGACCGGGCCGCACGCGAACCCCATGGGCACGCTGCGGGTGTATGCGCACGGGCTCGCGACGCGTCCCGCGGAGGTGTGGTGGCGCGAGCGCGTCGAGGGTTCGGTGGTGACCGTGCACCGCGCGGTCGACATGACGGGCGCACCGGAGGCGGGCACCGAGGGCGTGCGCGAGCCTGCGTTCGGCGGAGAGCTTCCCGCGTGGGTCGACGCGCAGGGGCGGGGCGCGCGGGTGCTTCGCTCGCCGGGCGGCGCGGTGGGTGTGATGCAGGTGCGCTGCGACGCGCGGTAACGCGCGGCGGGTGTGCGCGCAGGGCTTCTGGTGACGGCGTTCTTCTGATAGGGAACGGTGAGATTGCCATGTCGAACAAAGTGCTCATGACCCCCGCGGGCTACGCGAAGTTGAAGGCGAAGCTCGAAGCGCTCAAGGCCGAGATGCCCAAGGTCAGCCAGGAGATCGGCGTCGCGCGCGAACACGGCGACCTGCGCGAGAACGCCGAGTACCACGCGGCCAAAGAGAAGCAGGGGATGCTCAACGCCGAGATCATCAAGACCGAGTCGCAGCTCGCCGACGCCGAGGTGGTCGACACCTCGAAGCTCAAGGGCGACAAGATCGTCTTCGGCGCGCGCGTGAAGCTGCTCAACACCGAGACCGAAGACGAGGTGGTCTACACGATCGTCGGTCCCGCCGAGGCCGACAGCGCGAAGGGCGCCATCTCGTACGAGGCCCCGCTCGCGAAGCAGCTCATGGGACGCCGCGCGGGCGACGAGCTCACCGTGCGAACCCCCGGCGGCGAGCGCTCGTACCAGGTGCTCGAAGTCTCCTTCGACTGATCCGTCATGGCGCGGCGTGTGGGCGATGGTCTCTCTCCCGAGGCCACGGCGAAGCTCCAGACCGCGCCGGTCGCGCCCGACCTTCAAGACCTCCCCGTCGATCAGGTGCGCAACGTGGGACCGCAGGTGGCCGCGGTGCTGCGGTCTCGCGGGTTTCACACCGTGGGCGACCTGCTCGCGCACCTTCCCTCGCGCTACCTCGACCTGCGCAACGCCGACGACTGGCGCCTCGTGCGCAACGGCGCGTGGGGCTCGCTCGTGGCCGTGGAGGCGAAGGTCGAAGACCAGCGCGTGGCTGGTCCGCCGAGGGCCCGTCGCATCATGCTCGCGCTGCGCGAACCGCGGGGGAGCACCGTGCTCCGCGCCGTGTTCTTTCACGCGAAGGCGGGCATGAGCGCGCGCCTCGCCGTGGGTCAGGTGATCCGCGTCGTGGGCACGCTGCGCAACGGCATGACGGGCCCCGAGCTCGTGCAGCCGAAGGTCGTCGCCCAGAACGCGCGCACACGCCCCATCGAGCCTGTGTACCTCGGCATCGGAAGCCTCGCGCCGGGCACGGTGGGACGCATCCTCGCGTCGGCGCTCGACATGGCCCTCGGGTGGGCCGACCCCGTGCCGACCGCGGTGGCGCAGACCCTCGGGCTCCCCTCGTCGCTCGCGGCGCTGCGGATGTTGCACTCGCCCGATCCCGCGCTCACACCCGCGCAGCTCGACGCGCTCGCCCGCGGTGACAGCCCGTCGCACCGTCGGCTTGGCTTCGAAGAGCTCCTCGCGTTGAGCGTGGCGCTCGAACGCGCGCGTCGCTCGTCGGGCGGGGCGCGGCGCTTTCCCATCGACCCGACGGTGGCCGACGCGGTGGGCGCGCGGTTGAACTTCACGCTCACGAACTCGCAGCGCGAGGCGGTGGCCACGCTGCTCGGCGATCTCTCGTCGGGCGAGCCCATGCGCAGGCTGCTCGTCGGCGATGTGGGCAGCGGAAAGACCGCCGTGGCCCTCGCGGCGTCGCTCGCCGTGGCGCGCGCGGGTGGGAGCGTCGCGTGGCTGTGTCCAACCACGATCGTCGCGGAGCAGCACGCGAAGACCGTGGAGCGCGGCCTCGGCGGCGAGGGAGGTCCGCTCGCGGTGCTCCTCGGGTCGACGACGGCGCGGGCCCGCAAGCAGGCGGAGAAGGTCATCGCCGAGGGGCTCGTGCGCACGGTGGTGGGCACGCACGCCATTCTCGAATCGGGCGCGACGCCGCCGTCGCTCGGGCTCGTGGTGATCGACGAGCAGCACCGCTTCGGCGTGGCCCAGCGCCTCGCCATGGTGGCCGGACGTTCGCCGAGCCCGCACCTCCTCGTGCTCTCGGCCACGCCCATTCCGCGCTCGCTCGCCCTCGCGCGCTACGGCGACCTCGACGTGGTGAGCCTGCACGAGAAGCCCGCGGGCCGTCAGGAGGTCACCACGCGCGTCGTGGCCCCCGACGACCGGGCCTTCGTGGTGCGCACCATCGAGCGCGCGCTCGGCGCGGGCGGGCGTGTGTTCGTGGTGGTTCCGCGCATCGACGCGAGCGACGCCCCCGACGACGACGACGAGTACACCGGGCCGCGCACCGACATGAAGACCGCCGACGCGTGGCTCGCCGAGGCCCTCGGACGCGAGCGCATCGTGGCCGTGCACGGGCGCATGGGCGCGGAGCAGCAGCGCGAGGCGCTCGATGCGTTCCGTCGCGGCACGCACCCGATCCTGTTGGGAACGACCGTGGTCGAAGTGGGCCTCGACGTGCCCGCGGCGAACCTCATGGTGGTGCTCGGCGCGGAGTTCTTCGGCATCGCGCAGCTCCATCAGTTGCGCGGGCGTGTGGGGCGCGGCGCGCAGAAGGCCGCGTGTCTGCTCGTGCCCGAGTCCGCGGAGTCCGAGGGCCTCGCGCGTCTCCACGAGGTCGCCACCTGCCACGACGGCTACAAGCTCGCCGAGATGGACCTCGAACGCCGAGGTGCGGGCGAGTGGTTCGGCGCGCGCCAGTCGGGCGTCGACGTGACCCTCCGCTTCGCCGATCCGACCGCAGACCCCGTGCTCGCCGCCCACGCCCGCGAGGCCGCGCAGCGCATCGTGAGCGACGACCCGACCCTCGCGCGTCACCCCTCGCTCGCCCGCGCCGTACGCCGCCTCCTCGCGCGCGGCGCGGCCCCCGTGGGCGAAGAGGCGGGCTGAGTGGAGCCGTCACGCGCGCTCTCCGCGGGCGCCCTCGCGGGTGTGTCGCTCGCGGCGCTCGACCTCGCGTCGGGCCTCGCACGCCACAGCGCGCACCTCGCGTTCGCCGACCGTGCGCGCGTCGCACTCGGCGCGGCGGGCACCCTCGCGCTCGCGGGCATGGTGCTCGCGGGGCTCGCGGGGGCCGTGCATCGCGGGCTCCGTGCGTCGCCGCCGCGGGTGGCGCCGTGGGTCGTCGCCGCGCTCGGTGGCGCATGGGGATCGATCGCGGGAATCGCCTTGTTTTCAGGCTCCGGCGTGCGTCGCTGGGGCCTGCGTCCCTACGGCATCACGCTCGCGGTGATGGCCTCGGCGGCGCTCGCGTCGTGGCTCTGGCGTCGTCGTGACGGGCTGCGCGCGACACTCGCGTCACCGGGCGCTTCGGCGGTGTCGGTGCTCGTCGCGCTGGCCCTCTACGGCGCGCACGCGACGGTGCTCACGCGGCAGTATCCGTTGCTGCACGGGCTCGCGGCGGGGGCGTCGCTGCTGATGCTCGCGTGGCCCTTCGCGCGCGTGTCGGCGCATCGCGCGGTGCTCGTCGCGTCGCTCCTGTTGGGCGTGGCGGGCGCTGCGGTGACCGTTCGTTTTCACGGCGTGCGCACGGCGCTGCGACAGGGCGCGCCCGCAGCCCGCTACGCGGCGATGGCCGTGGCGATGCTGCGTCGCGAGCGGCTCGACGACGCGGACGAGGGAGCCGAGGCGCGCATCGCGGGGCCGCACCTTCCGCTCGCGGGCCATGATCTGGTGCTGGTCACCGTCGACGCGCTGCGGGCCGACGCGCTCACGGCCCTCGGCGGGCGCGGACGCACGCCCACGCTCGACGCCCTCGCCGCGCGGGGCGTGCTCTTTCGCAGGGCCTACTGCGCGACGCCGCACACCTCGTACTCGCTGGCCTCGCTGATGATGGGAACGTGGGCGCGCTCGGTGCTCGCGCTCCCCGGTGCGGCGCGCGATCGAGAGACGCTCGCGTCGTGGCTCGGCGCGGCGGGCTATGCGACGGCGGGGTTCTTTCCGCCCGCGGTGTTCGCCGTCGATGGGGAGCGCTTCGCACGCCTCCGCGCGACGCACTTCGGCTTCGGCACCGCGGTCGAGGCCTACGCCGACGGCGCCACGCGGGTGCGCGAGGTGTCGCGCTGGCTCGACACGCGGCGCCCCGACGAGCGCGTCTTCGTGTGGGTGCACCTCTTCGAACCGCACGAGCCCTACGAGGCCCACGCGGCGCATCCCTACGGACCCTCGGCGCGCGACCGCTACGACGCCGAATGCAGCGCCGCCGACGACGCCCTCGCGGCCCTGCGCGCGGCGTTCGAACGGCGCCATCGTCGCGCCGCGTGGGTCGTCACCGCCGACCACGGCGAGGAGTTCGGCGAGCACGGCGGGAGCTTTCACGGCACCTCGGTCTACGACGAGCAGGTGCGTGTTCCGCTCGTGGTCGATGCGCCGGGGCTCGCCCACGCAGAGATCGACGCGCCGGTGAGCCTCGTCGACGTGGCGGTCACGATGCTCGGCGGCGTGGGCCTCGCGCGTCCGCCGCGGGTGCGGGGCAACGACCTGGGCGCGCTCGTGGCGAACCCTTCGCTCGACACGCGCATCTTCGCCGCCAACGGATCGCTGCGTCGCGTGAGCACCGCGCGCGACACCCTCGTCGTCGACCTCTCCGACGGAACGCTCGAACGCTACGACCCCGTGCGCGATCCCCACGAGACGCGCAACCTCGCCGACACCGACCCCGCGCGGGCGCAGCAGCTCCGTCGCACGATCGCCGCGTGGGAGGCGAGCCACGCGCGCGCCGAGGCCGAGCGCGCATCGCCCGGTGCGGCGGCCGATGTGGCGCTCCCCGATGTGCTCCAGCGCGCGATTCAGGGCGACGTCTCGACGGCGGGCGAGGTGGCGACCTTGCTCGGTGCCGGAGGCTTCCCCGTGCGTCGTCGCGCGGCGCACACGCTGGGTGAGCTCGGCGTGCGCGACCGTGCGGTGCTCGATGCGCTGGCCCGTGAGCTCGATGCGCCCGATGCGACGCTGCGCGAAGAGGCCGCGCTCTCGCTCGCGCTCCTCGGCGATGCGCGCGGTGCAGCAGGCGCCCGTGCGGCCTTCGACGCGCGACGGAACGGACCGCTGGAGGCCGACACCCTCCGCGCGGCCCTCGCGGTGGCGACGCTCGGCGACCACGCCGCGGTGCCCGTGCTCGCCGCGTGGATCAACAACCCCCACGGCACCGACACGCAGCGCGATGCGGCCGTGGCGTCGTTGCGCGCGCTCCGTGATCCCGCGGCGCGTCCCGCGTGGGAGCGGCTGCTCCTCGACATGCGACTCGCCCCGCGCGGCGCCGATGCGCTCGGTGAGCTCGGTGACCCCGCGGCCCTCGACGCGCTCCGTGAGGGGCTTCGCACGCAGCGGTATCCCATCTCCATTCGCGCGATGCTGGGCGCGATGGCGGCGCTCCACGCCGACGACCTTGCGGCGCGGGTGCGCGAGGGGCTCCTCGCGAGTGATCCGCTCCCCGACGTATGGATGCTCCTCGACGCGATGCGCGCGCCGGGACTCTCCCTTCGCGGCTTCACGGGCGCGCTCTCCGTGGGTCCGCGCGGCGCGGTGATTCCCCTGCGTGGAGGCGTGGCGGGCGATCGTCGGTTGCCCCTCCGTCGGCTCTACCTCCGCACGCGCAGCACGGCCGCAGCGCGGCTCACCGTGGCCAACCGCGTGACCGTCGACGTGCCCGAAGGTGAGGGAACGGTCGTCGTCGAACTCACCCCTCCGATGGCCCCCGCGGGTGTGCGCGTCGTGAGCACCGCGCCCGTCGTGCTCGTTTCGTGCGTCGCGCCGTAGACCCTCGCGCCGTGCGCCCCGTCGCACACCGCATGAAGCGCACCCTCATGCCTCCGCTGTTCGCCGCCTTCGCACTCGTCGCGTCGACGGCCCACGCCGATCCACCCCCGCCGTCGGTCGCCCCGCAGCCCGCGTGGGAGACCCGCATCGTGCAGGGCCGTCGCGTCACCGTCTTCGCCCGCGAAGACATCCACGGAACCGTTCCCCGCCCGTACTCCTTCGGCGTCACGGGCCGCGGTCCGCTGGGCTACACCGCCCTCGACGACACGCGCAGCGTCGCGCCCGCCGTGACCGACGCCGTGCGTCGCGCGCCGTTCTGATCTCCGCGATCTCTGCGCTACCCTCGCGCCCCTCGTGGGCACCCATCTCGCTCTCTCCGCGGCCATCGCGCGTGCGCCGCGTGATCCGCGCCTCGTCGTGCGCGACCGCGCCGCCCTCGACGCGCCCTCGCGCGCGATGCGCTGGATTCCGCTCGCCGAGGCCGTGGTGCACCCGTGGCACCTCACGAGCGCGGCGAGCCCGCTCACGCGCGTTCCCCGTCTTCGTCCGTCCGTCGCGCGCAGGGTCGTGTGCGGTGAGGCGTTCGTCGTGCGCTCCGCCCGTCGCCGCGCCCTCGTCGGACGTGTGCTCTCCCCGTGGCAACGCGACGCGCTTCCTCCCCGATCGAACGCGGTGTGCGAGACCTTCTCCGCTGCCGTCGAGGCCCGCTGGTGCGACGTGCACGCGCCCGCTGCGCCGCCGCACTCGCTGCTTCTCACCGCGCTCCCGGTGCCTCCGACGAAGCGCCTCTCCCCGTCACTCCGTCGCGCGCTGCGCGCTGTGCTCGCCGCGAACGACGCGCTCGCCCGCGAGGGGGCCGATGTGCATCGACGCCTCCTCGCGCGCGCCGTGCTCGCGTGGTGGCGCGCCGCCGTGGCCTCGCTCGCGCCGCCCGTCGCCGATGCACCTGCGGGCTCCGTCGTGCACGTCGCGTCGTGCGTGTGGGACCTCTCCGTGCCCGTCGATCGGTGTGCGCTTCCGCGTGCGACGTTGCGCGCGCTGCTGGGCCGTCGGCTCCACGATCACCTCGTCGCCCACGGTGTGGCGCGCGACCTTCGCGAAGCCGTCGCGCTCGTCGATGACGACGACCTCCCGTGCATCGACGACGCCCTCGACGCGTGCTGCGCGGCGCTCCGGGTGTGGCTCGTGGGCGAGGGGGCCGCGACGGCCTCGCAGGTGCTCGCGCTGCGACCGGAGGCGGGCGAAGGGGATGCGCTGCGGCTCCATCCCGCACACGCCGCACACTTCGCAGAAGCGCGCGCGTGGAACGTGCTGCTGCCTGCGCGCGCGTCGGTGCAGCCACACGCCATCGACCTTCGCCGCAGCGCGCCCACCAACCTCGCGCGTCTGGGCCTCCACCTCGCGGGCCTCGATGCGCTGTCGTGCGACGACCCGTGGCGCCGCGGTGCCGACGAGGCCGAGCGTCACGCGCCTTCGCTCTGCGTCGACGACCTCACGCCCGTTCCCGCCCGCGACGCGATCGTGGCCGACGCGCGCGACCGCATCGCCCTGGTGATCGACCAGCACGTCGAGGGAATGATCACCGACCACGAGCGCGCCGCGAAGATCGCCGACCTGTGGTGCGAAGCCGTCGAGCGCGTGCAGATGGCGATGCGCGAGACCCTCGCCCTGGCGCCGTCGTCACCGTGGCGCGCGATGGTCGCCGCGGGCCTCGCGGGATCGCCCGCCGACGTGCGCGCGATGACCGCGCTCGGCGACCGCGTGAAGCGTCCCGATGGCACCGTGTCGGAGGCGCCCGTGCTTCGAAGCCTCCGCGAAGGACTCGACCCCGCATCGTTCTGGCAACGCGCCACCGAGGCGCGCGTCGTTCACGTTCAACGGGTGCTCGATGCACGCGCCGTCGACCGGGTGCGCGAGGGGCTCGTGGCCACCCTCGACGACTGCGCGGTGACCCTCGACGACTGCGCCACCGCACGCGGACGTGACCAGACGCGCGAACGTTGGCGCGGAGAGTCCGTGGCAGACTTCGCGGCGCGTGTGGTGGGGCGCGTGCTCGCCGTCGACGTGCGCGTCGGACCTCGCGGCGATGTGCTCCTCGCGCGCGGTGTGACCCTCGACGGCGACGCCGTGGCGCGGCTCTGCGAGGCGGGCGTCGACACCGTGACCGTGCGTTCGGCGCTCGCGTGCGAGGCTCCGACGGGCGTGTGCCGCGTGTGCGCCGCCACGCAGACGCAGGGACACGCGGGCCTCGATGCGGCGCTCTCGGTGGCCGACGCGATCCGCGCCGTGTACCGCGTCGAGACCCTTCACATCGGCGGGGGCGCGCCGTGAGTCTCACGCGACGACATGGCGACACGGTGGTCTCCACCGTTGTCGCGCGGGTGACCGTCGAGGGCGTGGTCGGGGGCGCCGTCGACGTGCGCGGCACGCTGCGCATCGAGGGCGACGACGGACGCTGCGAGGTGCACGCGCTCCTTCTCGGCGACGGGGTCGCGGTCACCGACGGGTGCGTCGTCGAGGCGGGCGCGGCGCTCTACCGACGCGATCGAACGACGATCACCTACGCGGCGGAGATCGCCGAAGGCGCCGAGGCGACGGTGTGCTTTCGCGACCTCGACCCGTGGCGCACGGTCGTCGAGCGTCTCGATCCGGTGACCTTCACGCTGCAACGCCGCGTGCGTCTCGCGCCCTTCGAGTCGCCGTGGAAGACCCCGCGTCCCCGCATCGAGCTCCGGTGCGAGGGCGCGGTGGTGCAGTCCTTCGCGCTCGAACACGGCGCCGACCTCCTCGTGCACGACGGCGACACGGTGCGCCGCGGAGACCTTCTCGCACGCCTCGAACCCGCGCTCCCCGCGCGCGGTGACGCACGCGGCAACCGCGGAACCCGACTGATCGCGCTGCTCGAAGCACGCCGCCCCGACGAGCCCGCCGCGGTGGCGCCGTGCTCCGGTGTGGTCGCGCGGGTCGACGCACAACACCTCGCGATCGACGACGGCGCGCACACCGTGACGGTGGAGCGCCCCCGCCGGGCCCACGCCGCGCGGGTGCGTGCAGGCGAATTTGTGTACGCGGGCGAAGCCCTCACCGACGGCGAGCGCGACCTCCGTGACCTCGCGATGGCCCTCGGACGCGAGGCCTTCACCGCGCACCTCGCCGACGAGATCGAGGGACTGCTCCGCGAGGCCCGGCACCCCATCGAGGCCTCCGCCGTGGAGCGCGTCGTCGCCGCGCTCGTGGCGCGTGACGGCACCTTCTGGGGCCTCCGCCGTCGCTGACGGTCACGCGGGCGTCGCACAGCGCTCGGGGCCCTTCGCGGCCGCCTGGAACGCCATCGCGCGGTGTACAGAGACCTTCGGGGCAGGTCCGAAGGGGTCCGCGCGCCGAACCGCGGTCGTCGGGGCGGGTCCGAAGGGCGCTGCGCGCCGTACAGGATCGAAATGTCCGGCCCCGAACGCGCGTGTGCGCCGTACAGTGCCGTTCTGGGCGCGCTGTGTCGGAGTTGTGCGGGGAGCGGAGACGATTCGGTCGGAGGGGGAGGCGTCGGGCTGCCGCGACGGGGTCCTGCGACAGCCCGCGGAGGGCTCAGCGCCAGGCGTTCGACGAGGGCGTGAAGGCGTGGACGGCGTTCGTCGCGACGCTCGACGAGGTGTACCCGCCGGTCACGAGGATGCGTCCGTCGGGGAGGGCCGACGCGGCGAGGTAGGTGCGTCCCGTGGGGAGCGCGGTGAGCGTGGCGAAGGCGCTCGACGTGGGGTTGAACGAGATGGCCGACGTGTTCGAGAGCGTCGAGACCGAGCCGCCTGCGATGTAGAAGAGCCCGTCGGTGCCCACGGCGCCGCCGAAGTAGCTGCGCGCGTTGGGGAGCGCGGCCGACACCGTGGACCACGTGTCGGTGGAGGGCGTGTAGACCTCGATGCTCGCGATGGAGCCCGAGGTGCCGGCGCCGCCCACGAGCCAGATGCGTCCGTCGGCGGCGGTGAAGGCCCGCGCGCCCTGACGGCCGGTGATGAACGCGCGACGGGTGGTCCATGCGCCGGTGGCCGGGTCCCAGGCCTCGACGGTGTTCGAGTACGCGGTCAGCGAGGTGTAGCCGCCGAACACGTAGACCTTGTTGTCGGCGCCGCGCGCGCTCGCGAGGTGGTAGCGGCCCGAGAGCATCGACGCGGTCGTGGTCCAGGTGTTCGAGGTCGGGTTGTAGAGGTACGCGCCCGACGATCCGCCCGTGGAGCCGTTGTAGCCGCCCGCCACGAGGATGCGCCCGTCGGCGAGCGTCGTCGCCGTGGGGCCGTAGAGCGCGGCGGGGATCGCTGCGCGCGAGATCCACGTGTTCGAGCTCGGGCTGTACATCTCCGAGGTCGAGAGATAGGCGCCGTTGTAGCCGCCGAACACGTACACGTTGCCGTCGTTGCCCGTGGCCTGCGCGTGCACGTACCGCGCGGTCAACATGCTCGCCGACGGCGCCGACGTGCACGCGCCCGACACGCACGACTGACCGCTCGGGCACACCGTTCCGCACGCGCCGCAGTTGCGCGCGTCGGAGAGGGTGTTGACCTCGCATCCCGTCGACGCCATGCCGTCGCAGTCGCGGTAGCCCGTCGCGCAGGTCTGCGCGCAGGTGCCCGACGAGCAGGTCACGTTGGTGCCCGCCACGCCCACGCCCGGACACACCGTTCCGCACGCGCCGCAGTTGCGCGTGTCGGTGTTGAGCGCGACCTCGCAGCCCGTGGAGAGCGTCGCGTCGCAATCCGCGTAGCCCGTCGCGCAGCTCGCGATGCCGCAGCGCCCGGTGGTGCAGGTCATCGTCGCGTTGGCGCCGGTGCAGCGCGTGCCGCAGGTGCCGCAGTTGTTCACGTCGCTCGCGGTGACGGCCTCGCAGCCGTTGGTCCACGAGCCGTCGCAGTTCGAAGCGCCGGCGTTGCAGACGTACGCGCAGAGCGACGACGAGCAGATGGCCTCGGCGTTCGTCGCGGCGGGGCACACGTTGCCGCAGCGTCCGCAGTTGTTCGTGTCGATGCGCGAGTTGGTCTCGCAGCCGTTGGCGGGGTTGCCGTCGCAGTCGGAGTAGCCCGTGAGGCACGTGAAGCCGCAGGTGCCCGTGGTGCAGGTCGAGACGGCGTTCGCGCGCGCGGGGCACACGTTGCCGCAGCCGCCGCAGTTGCGCGTGTCGGTGGCCGTCGACGACTCGCAGCCGTTGGCGCTGGCGCCGTCGCAGTCCGCGAGGCCGAAGAGGCAGGTGGTGGCGCAGGTGCCCGCGGTGCACATCGCCGTCGACGTCGAGGTGCCCGAGCACGCGCGGCCGCACGATCCGCAGTTGCCCGTCGAGGTGCGCAGGTCGGTCTCGCAGCCGTTGGCCGCCATGCCGTCGCAGTTGCCCCAGCCCGACTCACACACGAAGCCGCAGGTGCCCGCGGTGCAGGTCGCCATCACGGCGCGCGCGGGCACGGGGCACGGGGTGCTGGTGCTGGCCTGACCGTCGGCGTTGCACACGTCGCGGTTCGATCCCGTGCACGACGCGGTGCCCGGCGTGCAGCGCCAGGTGTTGCAGCGGCCGCTCACGCAGGCCGATCCCGACGGGCACGACGAGGAGGTCGCGCCGAGGCCGTCGGGCTGGCAGAGGCTCACCGTCGTGGTCGAGAGGCAGGTGCTCGCGTTGGGGGTGCACGTCCACGGGCGGCAGGTGCCCGCGCTGCACGACTCGCTGGCGCCGCACATCGACATCGACTGCGTGAGGCCGTCGGCCGAGCACACGCGCACGGTGGTGTTCGACACGCACTCGCGCGAGCCCGCGGGGCACACCCAGGTCTGGCACGTTCCGTCGCGGCAGCTCGTGCCCGAGGCGCAGCTCAGCGAAGTCTGCGAGAGGCCGTCGGCGTTGCACACGCGGCGCGACGTCGTCGAGGTGCACTCCGCGGTGCCGGGGGTGCAGATGCGCGCCACGCAGCGACCGCCGGAGCACGACTCCGTGGCCCCGCACGCGGTCGAGGTGTACCCGAGCCCGTTCGTGTTGCAGACGCGCGCCTCGGAGAGCGAGCCGCAGTCGGCCGCGCCGGGCGTGCAGATCTGCGCGGTGCAGGTGCCCATCACGCAGGTGGTCCGCGCGGCGCAGGGCGAGGTCTCCCACGCGCTGCCGATGCTGTTGCACGCGCGCACGTTGCCCGCGTCGTCGCAGGTGCGCGTGCCCGGCGTGCAGATCTGCGGCGCGCAGGTGTGATCCGCGGCGCAGTAGTTCCCCATGGGGCAGTCGGTGTGGGCCACGCAGTCGACGCAGACCGACGCGCTCATGTCGCACACCTGGTCGCGACCGGAGCACTCGCGCGACGAGGTGCACGCCGTCGGACGCGGCACGCAGTTGCCGTGGTCGCAGCGCGTGGTCGCGGTGCAGTCGTTGTCGGCGTTGCAGTCGACGCAGATGCCCGCGGTGCCGCACACGCGGTTCGGACACATGCGCGACGACGTGCACGTCGTGGCCTCGCGGCAGCGGTTCTGCTCACAGAGCGGCGCGCTCGCGGGACAGTGGGCGCCGGTCACGCACTGCACGCAGCGGCGCGCGTCGCGGTCGCACACGAGGCCGGTGCCGCAGTCGCGGTCCGAGCGGCACGAGGTCGAGGCGTCGGTGGGCGCGTCGGTCGCGGCGTCGGTGCGCGCGTCGGTGGAGGCGTCCGTCGCGTCGATGGCCGTGTCGGTCGCGGTGTCGGTGGCCGTGTCGGTGGAGACGTCGGCAGAGGTGTCGGCGACGCCGGTGTCGGTCGTGCCGCCACCGCCGCCCGACGGCGCGTACGGGGCGGTACACGCGAAGAGCAACATCGGTGCAAGAAGGAGGGTGCGGATCTTCATGGGGTCCTCGTGGCGCGGCGACGCATACGGGAATTGTCCCGGTGCGTCTACGGGTCCGCGGCGGATTGGTGGTGTGCGAAGGAGGGGACGCGCGCGGCGTGTGCGTCAGCGCCAGGTGTTCGTGGCGGGGTTGTAGATGTCGACGCGGGCGGTGGAGCCCGAGCCCGTGACGTTGCCGCCCGTGAGCACGATGCGTCCGTCGCGGAGCGTCGCCGCCGCGGGCACGCTGCGGCTGTAGGGCACGAGCGTGAGCGACGTGAAGGCGCCCGTCGCGGGGTTGAGCGCGGTGGCCAGGCGCGAGGCCCCGGTGCCGCCGCTCGTGAACCAGTAGCCCGCGAGCGAGTAGAAGCGACCGTCGTTGCCCGTGGCCGCGCCGAAGCCGTAGCGCAGGTCGGGGGTCACCGACGACGAGGTGCTCCACGCGTTCGTGGTGGGGTTGTAGACGTAGATGCTCGACGGGTACGTCGGCGAGCCCGCGGTGCCCGCCACGCCGCCGAGCACCCAGATGCGCCCGTCGGCCGCGGTGAAGGCCCGCGCGCTCGTGCGGCCCACGGGGAGCGGCGCGAGCGTGGCCCAGGTGTTGGTGCGCGGGTCCCACGCTTCGACGGCCGTGGTCGTGCCGCCGGGAACGCCTCCGCCGATCACGTACACGCGCCCGTCGGCGCCGCGCGTGGCCGCGGGATTGGAGCGGCCCGTGGGCAGCGTCGCCGCGTCGCTCCAGGTGTCGGTGCCCGGGTCGTAGATCAGCGCGGTGCGCCCATACGACGTGGTGAACGTGATGCCGCCCGCGATGAAGATCCGTCCGTCGGCGAGGGTCACCGCGGCATGCCCCTCGATCGCGTCGGGCATCGGCGAGCGCATCATCCACGCGTTCGCCGAGGGGATGTACGCCTCCACCGTCGCCGTGGGGCGCGTGTCGTAGCCGCCGAACACGTACACGTTGCCGTCGCCGCCGGTGGCCGACGCGTGGCCGTAGCGCGCCTGATTCATCATGGGCGGCGCGCCGAGCGCGCACACGCCCACCACACACACCTGGCCCGTGGGACAGACCGTTCCGCACGCGCCGCAGTTGCGCGCGTCGCCGCTGAGGTCGACCTCACACCCGTTGGCCGCGTTGCCGTCGCAGTTCGCCGTCGAGGCCGAGCACACCACCGGACAGAAGCCCCCGGAGCACATGCCCCCGCTCGCGCACACGGTCCCGCAGGCGCCGCAGTTGCGCGCGTCGGCGCGCGTGTCGACCTCGCACCCGTTGGCCGCGTTGCCGTCGCAGTTCGCGAAGCCCGTGGCGCAGGCCATCACCGCGCAGCGCCCCGACGTGCAGGCCATCGTCGCGTTGGCGCCGGTGCAGCGCGTGCCGCAGGCGCCGCAGTTGTTCACGTCGGTGAGCGTGCTCACCTCGCAGCCGTTGGTCGCGCTGCCGTCGCAGTTCGCGGTGTTCGCGTTGCACACGATGCCGCACGCGCCCGCGCTGCACACGGCCGTCGCGTTCGTGCGCGTCGCACACACCACGCCGCACGCGCCGCAGTTGCGCGCGTCGGTGGCGCTCGTCGACTCGCATCCGTTGGCCGCGTTGCCGTCGCAGTCCGCGGTGCCCGCCACGCAGGTCTGCACGCACGCGCTCGCACGACAGGTCGCGGTGCTCGTCGACGTGCCGGTGCACGCGCGCCCGCACGCGCCGCAGTGGGCGTTCGCGGTGCGAAGGTCGGTCTCGCAACCGTTGGAGGCCACGCCGTCGCAGTCGCCGAAGCCCGTCGCGCAGGTGAAGCCGCAGACGCCCGCCGCGCAGGTCGTCGTCGCGTTGGGGGCCGCCGCGCACGGGGTGGCCGTCGTGCCCTGTCCGTCGGCGTTGCAGAGCTCGCGGCTCGTGCCCGTGCAGGTCGTCGCGGTGCCCGGCGTGCAGATCCATCCCGTGCAGCGACCGCCCGTGCAGCTCGATCCCGCGGCGCAGGCCATGGTGGTCGACGCGAGGCCGTCGGCGTTGCAGACCGAGACCGTCGAGGCGTTGGCGCAGGTCGTCGCGCCGGGCGTGCAGACCCACGTGCGGCACACGCCCGCGAGGCACGAGAGGCCGGTGTTGCAGGTGGTCGAGGTCCACGCGGTGCCCGTCGCGTTGCAGACGCGCGTACCCCGGGAGCCCACGCACTCGCGCGTGCCGGGCGTGCAGACCATCACGTCGGCGGGGGCCGCGTCGGTGGCGGCGTCGCGCACGTCGGCGGCGGTGTCCATCGCGGTGTCGGCGGCGGCGTCGCGCACGTCGACGGGAGCGTCCATCGCGGTGTCGGCGGCGGCATCGCGCACGTCGGCGGGAGCGTCGGGTGCGGTGTCGGCCATCGCGTCGCGCACGTCGTCGGCGGTGTCGACGGTGGCGTCGCGGGCGCTGTCGGCGGCCACGTCGAGCGCAACGTCGACGGAGCCATCCGCGGCGTCGTCGCCCGCATCGACGGACGCCTCGGCGACGGCGTCGGGGCCGCTGTCGGTCGCCACGTCGTCGGGCGCGCTGTCGGTCGTGACGACGTCCGGGCTGTCGACCGCGGACGTGTCCGTCGCGGCGTCTTCACGGTCGGCGAAGACGGCGCCGTCGACGGGCGGATCCGAGGGCGCGGCGGGCGAGCAGGCGAGGATCCAGAGGGGCGTGAGCAGCAGCAGTCGGCACTTCATGGCGTCGGGTGCCGCACGCCTAGGGGAATTCCGTGCGCCCGTCCACAGCACCGCAGACATTCTTCGACCCCGCGCGCAGTGAGGCTCGCGTTGACACGGCCGCGGGCGGCCGTCGAGAGTGCGCGACGACGCACCGATGCACCACGACGCGATGCTCTCCGAGTTCGATCGCCTGCGGCCGGTGCTCGACGCCCGCGCCATCGCGCTGCGGGCCCAGATCGAGCGCCTCCTCGACGCGCGGGGCGTGACCGCGCACCTCGTCACGGCGCGCGTGAAATCGCCGACGAGCCTGCGCCACAAGCTCGCGCGCCCCGACCGCACCTACGCCTCGCTGTGGGCCATCACCGACCTCGTGGGGCTCCGCGTGACCGTGTACTTCGAAGACGCCATCGAGGTCGCGGCGCGCACGCTCGAAGAGCACTTCGAGGTCGACTGGTCACACTCCGTCGACAAGTCGCGGCCCCGCGATGATGGGCGCTTCGGATACCGCTCGGTGCACTACGTCTGCGCGCTCCGCGACGACGCGCTGCCTGGCGAGGCGCGCTTCGAAGTGCAGCTCCGCACGGTGGTGCAGCACGCCTGGGCCGAGGTGGAGCACGACCTCGGATACAAGGCCCTCGACGCCGTGCCCGCGGAGATCCGTCGGCGCTTCAGCCGCGTGGCGAGCCTGCTCGAAATCGCCGACGAGGAGTTCGTCTCGATCCGCCGCGCGCTCGATCGTCACGCCCGCGAGGCCCGCGCCGCGCTCGACGACCGCGACGCGGATTTTCCCCTCGACGCGGTCTCCCTCGACGCGGTCGCGCGGAGCTCCGAGGTGTCGGCCCTCGACGGGGCGATCGCGCGCGCGCTGGCGCTGCCGCTCTCGGGCGAGGTGTTCTACCCCGAGTACCTCGCGCGCATGCTCCGTCACGCGGGCCTGGGCACGACGCGCGCGCTCCGCGAGGCCCTCGCGCGTCACGGCCACGAGGCGCCCTCGCTGGTGCGTCCGTACTTCGACTTCGCCTCGCGCGCGTGGCGCCTCTCGCCCGCGTCGCTCGGATGTGTGCACCTCGGGTACGCGCTGTTCTTTCTCGCGCACGTGGTGATCCTCCGCGCGCCCGATCCGGGTTTGCAGCGCGTCTCGAAGCTCACGCGGCTCTACCGCGAGCTCGACTACCCCGACGACGAGCGCACCGCGCAGCGCGTCGCGGGGGAGCTCCTCGCAGCCCTCGAACGGGCGTGACTACGGCGTCGGCGCGGGCTCGTCGATGGAGCGTCCCGCGAAGCACCGTCGGTCATGGCGCACGGCCTCGCGGAGCGCGTCGCGCGTGTCGTCGGTGAACGGTCCGTCGGGGCGGAGCGGGATGCGAAAACGCCTTCCGCGAAGGGCGACGGTGACTTCGAGCGACGCGAGCACGCGGCCGTCGAGGGTGAGCACCATGGCGCGCGCAGGGGCGCCGTCATGGGGCGTGGCGTTGGCGAGCGCGAGGGCGCGGGCGTGCGCTTCGAGGGCCTGTTCGCCCTTCACATCGAGCGTGCCCACGAGCGCGCGGTACGGGTCTTCATCGAGGCTCACGTCGAGCGCGGTGATGTGACCGCCCGCGCGAAAGGCCACGGTGGGGCGCGCGTCGCGGGTCTCCCAGAGCTCGACACGCGGCGCGGCGGGGCAATCGGAGGGCGGCACGTCGACGACCGCAGACACCACGGGAACCGCGGGCACCGTGGCGGCGCGGCAGGCGCAGAGGAGCGCGAGGAGGCCGAGGGATCTCACGCGCGTCGGATGCGCGGGTCGAGCACGGCGTAGCCCACGTCGGCGACGAGGTTGCCCGCGAGGATGCCCGTCGACGCGAGGAGCACGGTGCCCATGATGACCGGCACGTCGAAGCCCGTGACCGACTCGTAGGCGAGGCGTCCGAGGCCGGGCCACGCGAAGATCTGCTCGGTGATGATCGCGCCCGAGAAGAGCGCGCCGAAGGAGAGCCCCAGCGACGTGAGCACCGGGAGCAACGCGTTGCGGAGCGCGTGGTGCACGACCACCTGCCACTCGCTCGCGCCCTTGGCCCGCGCGGTGCGCACGTAGTCGGCCTGGAGCGTCTCGACCATCTCGTTGCGCACGAGGCGGGCCTCCGACGAGGTGCCGAGGAGCCCGAGCACCAGCGCGGGCAACACGCCGTGCCACACGTGGTCGAGCGCCGTGGTGCCGTAGCCGCCGAGGGGAAACCACCCGAACCAGTACGCGAACACCATCAGGCACAGCTTGCCCGAGAGAAAGGTCGGGAGGCTGATGCCCAGAAAGGTCGCGCCGAGCACCGCCGTCTCGACGCGCGTGCGACGCTTCACAGCCGCGAGCGTGCCCACGGCCACGCCGAGCACGAACTCGATCGCGAGGGTCATCACGCCGAGGAGCATCGTGCGCGGCAGTCGCTCGCCCACGAGCTCGGTCACCGGGCGGTGATAGCGAAAGCTCTGACCGAGGTCACCCCGCGCGAGAGAGCCTAGAAAATAGGCGTATTGCGTCGTGCGCGGCCGGTCGAGGTGGTAGTGCGCGCGGATGTACGCGCGGTCGCGCGCCGTGGCGTGCGGCCCTGCGAGCGTCTGCACCGGATCACCGATGGAGAGCGCGCCGAAGAAGGTCGCGGTGGCCACGAGCCAGAGCACGAGGGCCATCCACGCGAGGCGTCGGGCGAGCCACGCGATCACGGCGCACCGCCGGGGTTCGCGAGGTGCGCGAGGGGGCCGAGGGCCGCGGCGAGGTCACGGCGCGCGGCGCGCCAGGCGCGCGTGGGGAGGTCGAGCCAGAGGTCGCCGGGGTAGTAGTTCCACACCGGGTGGGGCACCCAGTTCTTCACGTAGGGCTGCACGACGCTGAGGTCGACGGCGTTGTAGACGAAGGCCCACGGGGCGTCGCGCAGGAGCATCTGCTCGGCCTCCTGGTACATCGCGATGCGACGCGCGCGGTCGGGCTCGACGCGGGCGCGGTCGACGAGCGCATCGAACGCGGCGTTGCGATAGAACGCATGGTTCGCGCTGTTCTCGGGCTGGATGTTCCGCGAGTGAAAGCTCGGCTCGATGAAGTTCGCGGGGTCGGGGTAGTCCATCTGCCATCCCGTGAAGCCCATGGGCACCGTGCCCGGTCGCCCGAGGGCGCCGTAGTACACCGCCCCCGAGGCCTGCTTGATGCGCACGCGCAGCCCGATGCGCGCGAGGTCGGCCTGAATGAGCTGCCCGTACACGAGCCCCGCTTCGCCCTCGCCGATCCAGAGCTCGACCTCGTCTGGATAGCCGTTGGGATAGCCCGCGAGGGCCATCTCGCGTCGGGCCTCGGCGGGGTCGAAGCGCTGCGCGTTGGGGAGCGCGTCGCGGTGGCCGGGAATCGACGGCGGGAGCAGTCCCCACGCGGGCTGGATGCGGTAGTTGCGCGCGCGGCAGAGGGCGTCGCGGTCGATGGCGAAGGTCACCGCGCGGCGCACGTGCACGTTGTCGAAGGGCCGCATCTCGGTGTTCATCATGAACGCGCCGATGGTCGCCATGGGCGTGCGCTGAAGGTACGGACGCCACGCGGTCTGACGGCCGATCCAGAGGTAGTCCGCGGTCGAGAGCGAGTAGTTGTGCGCCAGCTCCAGCTCGCCGGAGAGGAAGCGCATGAACTGGAGATGGCGCGCGATGGAGACCTCGAAGATCACACCGTCGACGCGCGGCCGCTCCGGGTCCCAGTAGTAGGGGTTGCGGCGGAACGTGATGCGAAAGCCCGGCTCCCAGTGCTCGACGAGAAACGGTCCCGCGCCGACGCCTTCGGTGCCGTAGCGCGCGTCGCCGAGGGCCTCGACGCTCTCGCGCGGAACCACCGCCGCGAAGCGCAGCGCGAGCGCGTGGAGGAACGTTCGATCGGGCCCCGAGAGCCGCACCACGAGGGTGCGATCGTCGGGCGTCGTGAGCCCGCGGAGGTGCTGCGCGCGCCCCTCGCGGAGGTCGTCGTAGCCGTCGATGAGGCGGTAGTTGTCGGCGCCGGGCGAGGGCACACGACGGGGGTTGAGCATGCGCTCCCACGACCACACGAAGTCGCGCGAGGTGACCGCGCGGCCGTTGCCGAAGCGCGCGCTCGGGCGGAGGTGAAAGGTGTACGTGCGCCCCTCGTCGGTGACCTCCCAGCGCTCGGCGAGGGCGGGCACCACGTCGGCCGTGCCCCGCGCGGCGTAGTCGACGAGACACTCGTGGAGCATCCGCGTCGCGATCATCGAGGTGGTGTCGGCGCTCAGCGCGGGGTCGGCGGTGCCCACGTCGCCGTCCATTGCGAAGCGGAACGTTCCACCGCGGCGCGGACCGGGGAGACCCGCACCCTCGTAGCGCGGGTGCGTGTGCGGGTCGCGGCACGCGGCGAGGGCCGTGAGCGCGAGCGCGACGACGGCGCTAGCCCTTCGGATCGAAGGCATCGCGGAGCCCCTCGCCGAGGAGGTTGAAGCCCACCACCGTGAGCACGATGGCGACGCCGGGCACGAGCGTGAGCCGCGGCACCGCGCGCGTGAGCGACTCGCTCTCCTGAAGCATCGAGCCCCACGAGGCCGTGGGCGGCACGACGCCGACGCCGAGCATCGAGAGGGCGCTCTCGGCGAGGATCATCTGCGCCACCACCGAGGTCGCGATCACGATGATCAGCGTGGCGAGGTTCGGGAGCACATGCACCAGCAGCACGCGCGGCGTCGAGGCGCCGAGGGCGCGCGCGGCGAGCACGAACTCCTGCTCGCGGAGCTGCAGGGTCTTGGCGCGCACCTGGCGGGCGAGGGAGGTCCACGAGAGCGCGCCGAGCACCACGAAGACGACCCAGAGACCGGGCCGCGCGACGACGCGGTTCAGCGCCATCACCGTGAGCATGAACGGAAAGGTCATGAGCGTGTCGACGCCGCGCATGAGCACGGTGTCGAGCGTGCCGCCGAAGTACCCCGCCACGAGGCCCACGAGCGTGCCGAGGAGCACCACGATGCCCGTCGCCGCGAAGGCCACGATGAGCGACACGCGGCCGCCGTAGAGCACCCGTGAGAGCTCGCAGCGACCGACGGCGTCGGCGCCGAGGGGAAACTCCCGCGTCGGGCCGATGGGCACGCCCTGCGTGGTGAGCGTGCGGTTCTTGTAGGGGGTGTCGGGGTTGTGCGGCGCGAGCAGCGGCGCGAGGGTCGAGAGCACCACCGCCACGAGCACGATCACGAGGCCCGCGAGGGCGCCGCGGTTACGGCGGAAGCGAGCGACCGCGCGCGGGTCCACGAGGTCCATCGGGGAGCGGTTCTACGCCGCGGCGGGCGCGGTCTGGAAGGGGAATCGCGAGGTGCCGTCGCAGCGCATCGGCGGTGGCCTCGGGCTGTTCGAGCGGGGGCGCGTGGCCCGCGTTCGCGATGACCTCCAGCCGCCCCGCGGGGAGCTCATGGGCGAGGCGCTGACCGACGGTGATGGGCACGCGCGGATCGCGGTCTCCCCACAACACCAGCGCGGGCGCGCGCACCTTGGGGAGGCGCGGTCCGAGGGCCGACACGTCGGTCTGCGCGCGGGTGAGCATCTGGTACTGGCACTCGCGCGCTTCGGGCATCGCGAAGGTGTCGTACCAGGCGTCGAGGAGCGCGCCGTCGTAGCGAAACCCCGGAGCGAACACGTCTCCGCGAAAATACCCGTGGAGCACCGAGCGCCCGTACACCTGCTTGAACACGAAGGGCCCGAGCACGGGCACCGCCGCGAGCCGCGTGCGGAACGACTGCGGCGCCTCGACGGCCACCGTGCTCACCACCGCGAGACGGTCGACGAACTCGGGACGATCCGCGGCGAGGGTGAGCGCCACGAGGCCTCCGAGGCCGTGTCCCACGACGTGCGCGCGCGGCACCGAGAGCCCCGCGAGCAGGTCGACCAGCGTCTCGGCGAGCGCGTCGCGCGTGAACGCATAGCGCGTGGGCTTCTCGCTCTCGCCCGCACCCGGCAGGTCGGGAACGATCACGCGAAAGTCATTCGCGAGCCGCTCGGCGACGGGGCGCCACACGCGGTGGTCGGTGAAGAGCCCGTGCACCAGAAGCACCGCCGGACCCGTTCCCGCCACGTAGCAGCGCACGCGTACGCCCCGCATGAGAAGGTCATGCGCGACGAACGCGGGAGGCGCGTCCGCGTCGATCGGAGGGGGGTCACCCACGGGAGCGCGCGACGCTATCACAGACGTGCACACATGGTAGGGTGCGCGGCCGTGTCTACCGAGCTCGATGGGTTGCGGGCGCGGCTTCGCGCATCGGGCGCGGGCCCGCGGGTGCTGGGGCGGGTGGTGTCGGTGCGCGGCTTCACCGTGCGCGCGACGGCCCAGGGCGCGCGGGTGGGCGAGCTCGTGACCATCGGCCGCGAAGGGGCTCCGTTGCGTGCCGAGGTGGTGGGCTTCGAAGAGGATCTCACCGTGCTCATGCCCTGGGGCGACCTCGCGGGGGTGGGGCTCGACGACGTGGTGACGGCCGCGGGCGAGCGACCCACGATGCGATGCGGTGACGGGCTCCTCGGGCGCGTGCTCGATGCGATGGGCGAGCCCCGCGACGGCCTCGGTCCGCTCGCGGGGGAGTGCGAGACCGTCGACGTGCAGAACGCACCGCCCGATCCCCTGCGCCGCGGACGGGTCGACCGCCCCATGGCCCTCGGCGTGCGCGCCATCGACGCGCTGGCCACGGTGGGCGCGGGGCAGCGCGTGGGCGTGTTCGCGGGGCCCGGCGCGGGCAAGAGCTCGCTGCTCACGCACGCGGCGCGACGCTGCGACGCCGACGCGGTGGTGCTGTGCCTCGTGGGCGAGCGGGGACGTGAGGTGCGCGAGCTCCTCGACGGGCTCGATGGCGCGGCGCGGTCGCGGGTGTGCGCGGTGGTCTCGACGAGCGACGAGGCGCCGGTGTTGCGCGTGCGCGCGGCGATGACGGCGATGCGCGCGGCGGAGCACTTTCGCGACCGCGGTCGGAGCGTGCTGCTGCTCGTCGACTCGGTGACGCGCGTGGCGCGGGCGCAGCGCGAGCTCGGTCTCGCGGCGGGAGAGCCCGCGGTGCGCAGGGGATTTCCTCCGAGCGTGTTCACGATGCTCCCGCGGTGGCTGGAGCGCGCGGGCCCCGGGGAGCGCGGCGCGATCACGGCGCTCTGCACGGTGCTCGTCGAGGGAGACAGCCACGACGATCCCATCGCCGACGAGGTGCGCGGGCTCCTCGACGGACACCTCGTGCTCGACGCGTCGCTCGGCGCGCGCGGACGCTGGCCCGCTCTCGACGTGACCCGCTCGCTCTCGCGCGTGATGCCCGCGGTGACCGACGACGCCCACCGCGCCGACGCCGCCCGCGTGCGCGCGTGGATCGCCGCCCTCGACGCCAACCGCGACCTCCTCGCGCTCGGCGCGTACACGAAGGGCCGCGACCGGCTCCTCGACGAGGCCCTCGCGCAGCGCGACGCCATCGAGCGCTTTCTCACGCAGCGCGCCGACGAACCCTCGCGCTTCGAAGACGCCGTCGGGGGCTGCGCCCGCCTCGCCCGCGCCGCTCGGTAGACCACCCGTCGCAAAACAGGACTCGAAGATTCCTGTTCGTTGACCTGCGCGCGGTGAAACTGGTATCCGTGACTCCACTTTCAGGAGGCACACGATGACCACGTTGTACGAGCAGCTCGGGGGCGCCCCCGCGGTCGACGCCGCCGTCGACATCTTCTACCGCAAGGTGCTGGCCGACGAGCGCATCGAGCGCTTCTTCGACGCCGTCGACATGCAGGCGCAGGCGGCGAAGCAGAAGGCATTTCTCACCATGGTGTTCGGCGGACCGAACCACTACACGGGCGTCGACATGCGCCGCGCCCACGCGCGCCTCGTGACGCAGGGGCTCAACGACAGCCACTTCGACGCGGTGGTCGAGAACCTCGCGGCGACGCTCCGCGAGCTCGGCGTGGGCGACGCGCAGATCGCCGAGGTGGCGCGCATCGCCGAGAGCGTGCGCGGCGACGTGCTCGGGCGCTGACCGCGGCCATGGCGACGCTCACCTGGCAGGGGCGCACGATCGCGTGCGGTGACGAGAGCGTGCTCGATGCGCTCGCGCGCGAGGGGGTGACCGTGCCCTCGTCGTGTCGCGCGGGCGCGTGCCAGTCGTGCCTCGTGCGCGCCGTGGCGGGAACGGCTCCGTCCAGCGCGCAGAAGGGGCTCCGCGCGTCGCTCGTGGAGCAGGGGTTCTTTCTCGCGTGTCAGGCGACGCTCACCGACGACCTCACGGCGGCGCCCGCCGACGACCTGCCCGTGACCCGGGCCACGGTGCTCCGCGTGGAGCGCGCGGCCGACGACGTGGCGCGGGTGTTTCTTCGCACGGACGGAGCCTTCGAAGCGCGCGGCGGACAGTTCGTTCACGTGATGCGCGACGACGGGCTCACGCGGCCCTACTCCCTCGCGAACCGCAGCGGTGATGGTTCGCTCGAACTCCACGTGCGACGGGTCGCGGGCGGCGCCATGAGCCCCTGGCTCTGCGACCTCGCGGCGGGTGCGACGCTCCACCTTCGCGGACCTTCGGGCGAGTGTGTGTACCGCCGCGACCGACCCACGCAGCCCCTCGTGCTCGCGGGCACGGGAACGGGGCTCGCGCCGCTCCTCGGTGTGCTCCGTGACGCGCTCGATGCGGGGCACGGTGCGCCCATCACGCTTGTGCACGGCGCACGCACCCTCGCGGGGCTCTACGAAGACGACGCCCTCCGCGCGATGGCCGCCCGACACCCGATGGTGCGCTACGAGCCCGCCGTGCTCGATGCGCCCGAGGGTGATCCCCGTCGCGGAGATTTTCGCGCGCGCGTCGCCGCCGTGGTGAAGGCCACGAAGGGCGCGCGGGTGCACCTCTGCGGTCCGCCCGAGACGCTGCGGCCCGTGCAGCGCGACACGTTTCTCGCGGGCGTTCCCCTCGGCGACATCGCCGCCGACCTCTTCGTCACCGCGCCTTCGCGCTGAGCGATCGACCGGGCAGGAGAATGTCTCCGAGCGCCTTCGGCCGTCGCACCGCGTCGGCGAGGGTGTGCGCGTCGAGCTCGGCGAGAAAGGCCCGCTGCGCGCGCATCAAGATCCCCTTGAGCGCGCACGCGCCAGAGATCACGCAGGTGTCTTCTGCGGGCTCGAAGCACTCGACGAGCGCGAGCGTGGGCTCCATCGCGCGCACCACCGCGCCGAGGCGGATCTTGTCGGGCGTCGACGCGAGGCGCATCCCACCGTGAAGGCCCCGCACGAGCTCGACGAAGCCCTCGCGCGCGAGGCCCTGCGCGACCTTCATCAGATGGCTCTCGGAGATGCCGTACGCCGCGGCCACCTCGCGCACCGGCACCACCTCGTCGGGGCGCAGCGCGAGAAAGAGCAGCACGCGCATCCCGTAGTCGGCCTGGAGCGTGAGTTTCATCGGTCGATGGGCGGTCTACACGAGCGCGGCGCGTCCGTCACGCGCGGGCCGTTGCGCCGCGGGGCCCTCCGATGCGACACCCCTCGCGATGACCGCCCACGTGTTCTCGCTCCAGCGCTCGAATGGTGGCGTCCCGAAGCTCCCCATCGCCACCGCCACGGTGACCGTCGACGGCGTGGACGGAGACCGTCAGCGCAACCTCAAGCACCACGGCGGCCCCGACCGCGCGCTGTGCCTCTATGCGCTCGAACGCATCGTGGAACTCCAGCGCGAGGGCCATCCCGTGTACCCCGGCGCGCTCGGCGAGAACGTCACGATCGCGGGTCTCGACTGGGACCGCGTGCAGATCGGCGCCGTGCTCTCGCTGGGCGCCGTCGTGGTCGAGATCACGGCCTTCGCGCCGCCGTGCCGCACGATCGCGCACGTGTTCTCCGACGGGCGTTACGGACGCATCTCCGACAAGACCGCGCCGGGCTGGAGCCGCGCCTACGCGCGCGTGCTGACCCCGGGAACGATCGCCGTGGCCGACGCGGTCAGCCTGCGTGACGGGGGCTGAAGAGGGCCTCGCGAAGCGCGTTCACGAGGTCTTCGAAGGGCGGGCGCGCGGCCTCGATGTGGCCGAACATGTTGAGGTAGCCGTGCACGAGCGAGCGATAGCGGCGCACGCTCACGGGCACGCCCGCGTCGCGGAGTCGAGACGCGTAGGCCTCGCCCTCGTCGCGCAACGGATCGAAGCCTGCGGTCTGCAGGTGCGCGGGCGGGAGCCCCGCCACGTCGGGCGTGAACCACGGCGAGACGCGCGGGTCGCGCCACACCGAAGGGTCGGGCGTGTACTGCTTGCGGAACCACTCGATGAGGGGCTCGGTGAGCAGAAATCCGTCGGCCATGATGGTCGCCGAGGGGAACGAGCGCGTGTTGTCGACGACGGGATACACGAGCGCCTGGAAGCACGGGCGCACGTCATCGTGGCGCGTGTCGAGGCACACGACCGCCGCGAGGTTGCCGCCCGCGCTGTCGCCGCAGACCGCGATGCGCGATGCGTTGATGTTGAGCGCGTCGGACTGCGCCACGAGCCAGCGGAACGAGGCCGTCGCGTCGTCGGGGGCCGCGGGGAAGGGGTGCTCCGGCGCGAGGCGGTAGTCGATCGCGACGACGACACACCCGAGGCGATGGGCGAGCGCGCGGCACACGGGGTCGTGGGAGTAGAGGCTCCCGCGCACGAAGCCGCCGCCGTGAAAGAAGAGCACCGCGGGCGAGCGCGGCGCGAGGCCCGACGGACGGTAGATGCGCGCGGTGACCCCTTCGCGCACCGGGCGGCCTTCGACGGAGGCCATGGGCTGCGACGGCGGCGCGAGCACCTGCGAGTCGAGGTCGAGCTCGCGGCGACCGCGCGGGAGGTCGTCGTGCACCGAGAGGCCGCGTCCGAGGCGCGCGGCGGCGTGGAGCATGAGCTGGATCTGCTCGTCGAGGATGCATCCGTCGCGCTCCACGGGGCGTCCGCCGGCGAGGGCGACGAGCGCGGGGCGCGGGAGCTTGAGCAGCGCGCGGAGCGTCGCGGCCTGCGCGCGGAGGGGGAGCGGGAGCGCGGTCCCGTCGGGGTTCTTCATGGTGTGCGGTGGGATGCGCGAGGGCGCTGCGCAGGGGCTCAGGCCGTGAGCGAGAGCAGGCGCTTCGCGCGGGCCGTGGCGGCGTCGACGACGAACTTCGCCTCGTCGTCGGGAATGCGCAGCGCCGCCGTGAGCTGCACGATCGCGTCGCGCTCGTCGGCGCTCTGCTGGCCGTCGACGTACGAGAGCACCACGGCGTGGTTGAGCAGCACGCGGCGGTCGTCGCGCGAGAGGTCGGTGATGGGGATGTCGGCCAGCGTGCGCGGCTCGCTCGCGAAGGCCCGCACCTCGGCGGCGTCGGCGTCGCTCGCGCCGAACGCGTCGATGAGGTTCTCGATGTGCGCGCGCTCCTCGCCGGCGATGCGGCCGTCGACCCACGCCATCACGACCAGACCCATCAGGATCGCCTTGTCTTCACGTTCCATGTCCCGCTCCGAGCCCGTGATTTCGGGCCGCGGAATCTAACACCAGCCCCACGCCGCGACGCGAGCGCTTTTCTCATCGGGAACAATCCCCGCGGTGTCGCACTCTGGGCGCCCCATGCGAAGCACACCCCTCGGTCTGTTGCTGCTCGTCGCCGCGTGCGACGGCGCTCCCCGCCACCCCCTCGCCACCGCCGAACGCCCCACCGTCGAACCCGAACGCCCGCCCGTCACCGCCGTGAACCCCGCGCCCGACGCGGGCGGTGACGCGCCCCTCGTGGGCCCCGGCGCAGGCACGCGCGCCCTCAAGGTTCCGGGCTTCGCCGAGGCCGTGGTGGTGGTGCCGCCGGGCCGCGGTCCCTTCGGCGTGCTCGTCGCCGCCCACGGCAACTTCGACCGCCCCGGATGGCAGTGCAGCACGTGGTCCCAGCTCGTGCGCGGCCGTGCCTTCGTGCTCTGTCCCCGCGGGCGCCTCCGCACCGACATCCCCGTCGAGTGGGAGCGCTACGACTACCCCTCGCAGGCCGCGATGAACCGCGAGTTCGACGCCGCGCTGAACGCCCTCCGCGAGACCTACGGAGGGCGCGTGGCCCGGCGTCCCATCGCGTACGTGGGCTTCTCGCTCGGGGCGATCTACGCGGTGGGGTACTTCCGCGCGACCGCGGAGTCCATCGGCGCCGCGGTGCTCATCGAGGGCGGACACTCGTTCTGGTCCAGCGGTGCGATCCGTGATTTCAGCCGCAACGGCGGCCGCGCGGTGTTCTTCGCCTGCGGCCAGCGGAGCTGCGTCCACGACGCGCAGGACCCCATGCGCCGTCTGCGCGCCGCGGGCCTCGACGTCGACCTCGCGAGCGCGCCGGGCGCGGGCCACGGCTACCTCGGGCGCATCGTCGAGCAGATGGCTCCGGGCTTCGAGCGCCTCGTGATGCCCGTGCTCCAGCCCGGCGGATGACACCGCCCGCGCGACCGCGATACCACCGTCGACCGTGAGCGACCTCTACGTGTTCGACGACGCGGTCTTCGACCCCGACGACTACCTCTACTTCTACGAAGACACCCTCCGCGAGGAGCGCACCGCCGACCAGGTCGACCGCCTCGCCGCGGCCCTCGCGCTCGCGCCGCCCATGCGCGTGCTCGACCTCGGATGCGGCCACGGACGTCACGCGATCGAGCTTGCGCGAAGGGGTTTTCGCGTGACCGGCGTCGACCGCGTGCAGGGCTTTCTCGACCTCGCAGCGCGCGACGCGCAGCGGGTGGGCGCCTCCGTGGAGTTCCTCTGTCGCGACCTTCGCACGCTCGACGACGTGGGGCCCTTCGACGCCGCGGTGTGCCTCTTCGACGCCTTCGGGCTCCACCGCGACGACGAGAACCGCACCGTGCTCGCGAACATGGCCCGTGCCCTCGCGCCGGGCGGATCGTTCTGCCTCGACCTCCGCAACCGCGACTGGATGGTGCGCCACCTCCAGCCCACGACGGTGCTCACGCGCGGCGGCGACTACCTCGTCGACCGTCACGGCTTCGACTCGCGCACCGGGCGCCTCGTCGACCGTCGTGTGGTGGTGCGCAACGGGCAGGCGCGCGAGACCCCGTTCTCGGTGCGGCTCTACACGCCGGGCGAGATCGAGATGCTCCTCGCGTCGGTGGGACTCGCGGTGCGCGAGATGTGGGGCGACTGGCGCGGCGCGCCGGTGTCGGTGAACCTCAACCGCCTCGTGGTGCTGGGCGAGCGCGCGCGGTGAGCGCTACGCGGCGCGGGTGAGTTCCGCGGTGCGGTCGGCCACGGCGGTGATGCGTCGGGCGATCTCCTGCGTGGCCTTCACCTGCTCGTCGAGGAGGTGAAAGACCTCCGTCGCCTGCCCGTTGATCGCGCGCACCGCATCGGCGATGGCGACGACGGCGTGGGCGGCCTGCTCCGAGGCCTCGCGCATCGCGCGCACCGTGTCGGTGATCTCGTCGGTCGCGCGGGCCGTGTCGCGCGAGAGCACCTTCACCTCGTTGGCCACCACGGCGAAGCCCGCGCCGCGCTCGCCCGCACGCGCCGCCTCGATGGTCGCGTTGAGCGCGAGGAGGTTCGTCTGGCTCGCGATGCGCGCGATGAGGGTCACCACCGCGTGGATGCGCCGACCGGCCTCGTCGAGCGTGCGCAGCGCCTCCGCCGATCGGTCGCTGTCGCCCACGGCCGTGCGGCTCATGTCGACGGAGCGGCCCATCTGTCCCTTGATCTCCGCGGTGGTGACCGTGAGCTCTTCGCACGCGGCGGCCACCGTGGCGGTGGCCTCGCCGAGCTCGTCGACGGTGCGCTGGCGCTCGGCGTTGTAGCGCGCGATCTCGGCGTGGGCGTCTCGCATCGAGCAGGCCGCGCGGTTGATCGTGTGCGCCGCGCGCACGTACGCGCCGGGCAGTCCGCGCGTGAGAATGGGACGGTGAAACTCGTGGCGGGCGGCGTGATCCATGGCCGCCGTCGACTCGCGCACGTAGGCGTCGGACACGTCGAGCAGGTGGTTGATCGCGAGCGCCACGCGCCGTGCCGCGCCCTCGTCGGGCACACCGAGCACGCGCGCTTCGAGGTCGCCCGCGGCCGCGGCCTCGCACACGGCGGCGATGCGATCGAGCAGGTCGTCGAGGTCGCTCATGCGGCCCTCGCGTCGATGCGGGTGTGCGCCGAGAGGCTGAACACGAAGCGGTCGTAGTCGACGCCCGCCTGCGCGAGCACACGCCCGAGGTGTGCGGCGGCGGCGGTCATGCCCGCGCGGTAGTCGGTCGCGGCGCGCTCGATGGCGCGCATCTCGCGGTAGAGCGCGATCACCTTCGGGAGCGCGTCGGCGTAGGGAACACGTCGGTTCGAGTGGTAGCCCACGCAGCGTCCGTCGGCGCCGTGTGTGGGGGTGACGTGCGCGAAGACCCAGTAGTGGTCGCCGTTGCGCGCGAGGTTGAGCACGTAGGCGAAGACCTCGTGTCCGGTCTGGAGCCGATCCCACAGGAGCTTGAACACCGCCGCGGGCATCTCGGGGTGGCGGATGAGGTTGTGCGGCGCGCCGAGGAGCTCGGCCTCGCTGTAGCCCGCGACGCGTTGAAACACGGCGTTCGCGTAGGTGATCTGACCCTTGAGGTCGGTCTTGCTCACGATGAGCTCGTCGTCGTGAAACGGGGCCTCGCGGCCCGTGGGACGGATGCCAGTCTGGCGCATGCCGGTGCTGCTCTCTTGTGCTGCGTGGGGATCGTTCACGCGTGTCGAGAGCAGCCCGTGTGCCGCTGCAAACGCCGATGGCTTCGCGGCGTGCGAGCGTCACCGCGATGACGGCCGCGGCACGGTGTTGACGCGTTCAGCCGACGAAGCGCTGGCACGCGCTCACGGCGGCGTCGCACGCGCCGCCGGGACGTTGCGCGGCCGTGATGCACGCCTCGCAGCGGGCGGCGGTGTAGCCCGGCGCGGCGCTGTCGCAGGGGCCGCCGTTCGTGTTGGCGCACACGCCCGCGACGGGAGGGGTTGCGGTGGTGCTCCCGAACACGCACGCGATCTGCGCGCGGAGCAGCTCGATGGCGCGGGGATTGGCCACGGACTGACACGCGCTCACGCAGGCCGCGTCGGCGCACGCACCCACGCACGCCGAGAGCGCGGAGCACCCGAGGCCCGTGTCGGGACGGTCGGCGGCGTCGGCCGCGTCGTGGGCGGTGTCGACGGTGGCGTCGGCGGGCGTCGTTGACGATCCGCACGCGGCGAGGGCGAGGGCGAGAAGCAGGGCGAGGGGAAGGCGCATGACGGTGGACGGTGTTCCCTTCTTGCGCGGCGCACAGGGCGCGGTCGCGCGATGCGGGGGATTGGGGTGCGCGGCGGTCGGTCGATGTTCGCGCGTTTGAAATCGCGCTGCCAACGGGCGCGCGGGCGGTGATAGGGTCCGCGGCCGTCGTGAAGCTCGGGTTCGTCGGCGCAGCGCAGGGAGACATCGGCCGACTGCGCACGGTCTGTGAGCGGCTGCTCTTCGACCTCCACGTCGACCGGGTGTTGTACCTCGGCACCGACGGCGCCCTCGACCGCGCGCTCCACGGCTGGGCCGAGAAGATGGGCGCGCCCCGCGACGACCACGCGCTCCTCGATGAAGTGGCGCTCCTCGCGCCCGACGCGCCCGCCGAGGTGCTCGACGCGATGCTCGCCCGCGACGCACGACGGGTGCGCCTCGCCGACGTGGGCGACGTGGTCGAGGCCTCGGGGCGCCACACGGAGCTCTTCGAAAACGCCGTGGTGCTCGCCCTCCACGATCGCGCCTCGCTCGACGCCGACGAGCAGGCCGCGGTGGTGGTGACCGGCGCGCCCGAGCTCGCGGACCTTCGCGCGCGGCAGGGGAGGCTCGTGGCCGCACCCGGACACCTCGCGCGCGGCGCGCATCACGTCGTCGTGGCCCTCGTCGAAGACCGCATCGAGGTCACGCTCTTTCAGGGGTCGGGTGCTGCGGTCCGCACGCTCCGCGCGAGCGCCCGCGGCGGCGCGAAGTTCGAGGTGCGGCCGTGAGTGACGAGTCCCTCACCGTCGGCGTCTTCGGCGGGAGCTTCAACCCGCCCCACGTCGGCCACCTCCTCGCGGTCACCTACGTGCTCGCGACGGAGCCCGTCGACCGCGTGCTGGTGATTCCGTGCTTCGACCACCCCTTCGGCAAGGCCCTCGCGCCCTTCGCGCATCGTCGGGCCATGTGCGAGGCGACCTTTCGCGACCTCGCGCGCGTCGAGGTCTCCTCCATCGAGCAGGAGATGGGCGCCACCTCGCGCACGCTCTACACCCTGCAGGCGCTCCAGGCGCAGCACCCCGCGTGGCGTCTGCGGCTCATCGTCGGTGCCGACATTCTCTCCGAGCGCGACAAGTGGTTCGGCTGGTCCGAGATCGAGCGCCTCGCGCCGCCGGTGGTGCTCGGTCGCATGGGGCATCCGCACGATGAAGCGCCGGTGCCCGTGATCCCCGAGGTGGCCTCGCGCGACGTGCGGGCCATGGTGGCGCGCGGCGACGACGTGTCGGCGATGATCCCGCGCGCGGTGGTGCAGTACATCCGCGACCACGGGCTCTACGCGACGTGACGGCGGCGCTGCGCTTCGTCGTCGTGGGCCTCGGGCGCATGGGGGCGGCGCTCCGTGCGTCGCTGCGCGGTCGGCTCGTGGGCGTGCGCTACGTGGCGCGCCGTGACCTCGCGGGCTTCGCGCGCCGTACGCAGCGCCGCGTGTGCTGGGTGCTCGCGGTGCGAGACGCGCAGGTGGCCGACACCGTCGACGCGCTCGGTGACCGCATCGGGCGCAACGATGCTGTGCTCCACCTCGCGGGCGCGCTCGGACCGTCGGTGCTCGCTGCGGCGCGTGCGCGCGGGGCGGCGGTGGGCGCGCTCCATCCGATGTTCGCGGTGGCGGCGGGCAATGCGCGACGCGATGGGCTCGTGGGGGCGGCCTTCACCTTCGAGGGAGACCCCGGCGCGCGGTCTGCTGCGCGCGCGATCGTGCGTGCGTTGCGAGGCACGATGATCGACGCGCGACGGGTCGATCGTGCGGCCTATCACGGCGCCGCGGCCCTGCTCGCGACCGGCGCGGTGGCGCTCGCGCAGGGGGCGGCGAGGCTCCTCGCGCGCGCGGTCGAACCCGCCCCCGATGACGCGCAGACCCGCGCGGCGGTGCGCTCGCTGCTCGTGAGCGTGGCCCACAACGTCGAGGCCGTGGGCGCGCAGCGGGCCCTCGCGTCGCCGCTGCTCCGCGACGACACGGACACCGTGGCCCGACACCTCGACGCGATGGAGCCCGACCCCGCCGTGCGTGAGCTCTACCGCGCCGCCGTCTCGCTCGTGCTCGATGCCCTCGAAACGCACGCGCTTGTCAAGGCTGAAACGGTGTCCGAGGCGCGGAGGCTCACGGCGCCCCGCACGCCGCGGTGAGCGCCCGAAAACCTGTCACTTCGTGCCGCAATCGGTGGAGGGGGAGTTCCCTCGCGCCGCGGGTTCGTGTATCCGTTCGCGCACCGTAACCTACACGGGCTCACGACCTTCACACCGCATCAGGGAGCAGCGCATGCGTCAGGCGAACTCGGGTCTTCGTCGTTCTTGGTGGCTCGCCCTCGGCTTCGCCGTGGGGCTCTCGACCGCTGGCTGCGCCACGGACGCGGCGCTCGAACAGGGCGCGGGCGACACGGCGGACCTCGTCGAGAACGTCACCGACGTGAGCCACACGGACATCCGTCGTCAGTCGATCGGCAACTGCTGGACGTACGCGTCGACGGGCTGGGTCGAGTCGCTGCACCAGCAGCGCACGGGCAACGCGGTGAACGTCTCCGAGTCGTGGATCACGTTCTGGGACTGGCACCGCAAGATCACCGGCGGCTCGGGCGTGACGCGCAACGCGACCGCGCAGCGCGACGAGATCGAGACCGGCGGCTGGTGGGACACGGCCATGACCATTCTGCGTGACCGCGGCGTGGTGATGGAGGCCGAGTTCATTCCCGAAGAGGGCATGAGCGCGCAGTCGTCGCGGCAGTCCGAGGCGCTCGCGGCGATCAACATGGAGCTCAACGGCATGGGTCGCCTCGCCACGGCGTCGGCCCGTCGCGATCCGCAGATCGTGCTCAACGTGCTGCTCGACGTGTGGCGCATCAACGACGACGTGCGCGCGGAGATCCGTCGCGTGTACGGCCTCTCGGCGCGGCAGACGCTGAGCTCCACCACGCAGACGCCCGCGACGTGGATGCGCAAGGTGACGACCTTCCCGATCCGCTCGGCGGTCTCGCGCAGCGCGACGGCCTCGCCCGTGAGCTGGGACGGCAACCTCTCCGACGTCATCCCCGGCGGCCGCTACGCGTGGAAGAGCCTCTCGTACCCGTCGACCGCGTCGGGCCGCCTCGCCACGCAGCGCCGCGTGATGCGCTCGCTCAACGCGGGTCAGCCCGTGCTCGTCTCGTGGCTCGTCGACTTCAACGCCCGCGCGAGCGGCACCGGCGCCTTCTCGATGGAGACCCTCCGCGCCGCGTCGGGCCCCGGTCGTCAGGGCGGCCACCTCGTGAGCTCCGAGGACTACGAGGTGATCATCCGTCAGCCCGGCCAGCCCGAGCGTCGGCTCATGGCGGGCCAGATGGCGTCGGCCGCCGACATGCGCCTCGCGGAGCAGTACGGTGAGATGGTGTTCCTGCGCATCAAGAACTCGTGGGGCACGGCGCAGGGCCCCGTGGGCGGCGCCTTCGGCGGCTACCACGACCTCTACGTGAACTACCTCAACGGCCCCATCCGCTGGACCGAGACCTCGTCGGACCGCGTGCCCCTCTCGTCGGTGATCGTGCCCTACGGCTTCTGATTCCGACCGCGTCGAGGCCCGAGCGCCTCACGCCGCTGCGCCCCCGTCGCGTCGCCCTCGCGGTGCCGCCTTCGGGGGCGCTGCCCATTTCGACCGCGCGCACACGGCGGATTGACCGTCGCATCGCCGCACCGATACACACGAACGACCGTGTCGAACGACCTGTGGATCGTGCCGTGCGCCGTGGCCCTCCTCGCGACCGCGGTCGCCTTGCGCGGACGGTCTCCGACGCCGGGCGCGCTCCTCGACGGGTGGATCCGCGCGCTCCTCGTGCTCGGCGTGACGTGCGCGCTCTCCGTCGAAGCGCTCGGCGCGATGCACCTCCTCACGACCCCGGCGGTGCGCGGCTTCTGGCTCCTCGCGATGGTGCTCTCGCTCGCGGCCGCGGCGCGTCGCGGGCCCCTGGCGCTGCGCGACGGGTGGCCCGACGACGGGGTCGCGCGGACTGCGTACGTGGGCGTGGGCACCGTGCTCGTCGCAACGCTCGCGGGCGCCCTCTGCGCGCCGCCCAACACCTGGGACGCGCTCACCTACCACCTCCCGCGCGTGATGCACTGGCTTCAGAACCAGAGCGTCGAGGCCTTTCCGACCTTCAACTACAAGCACGTCGCGTATCCGCCGGGGTCGAGCTACCTCGTCGCGACGACGGTGGCGCTCACGGGCGACGACCACCTGGCGCTCCTGCCCCAATGGCTCGCGTTCACGGGGTGCCTCGCAGCGGCCTCGCGCATCGCACGGCGCGCGGGCGGCGGGGATGTGGGCGTCGCGCTCGCGGCCCTCGCCGTGGCCACGATGCCCATGGCCATCGCGCAGTCGATGACCGCGCAGAACGACCTGCTCGTGGCGTGCTGGATCCTCGCGTTCGCGTGGTGTGCGGCGCGTCCCGACTACCTGCGAGCGTCGTCGGTGCCGTGGTTCGCGGCCTCCGCGGGGCTCGTGCTGGTGACCAAGCCCACGGGGCTCCTCGTGCTCGCGCCGCTCGCGTTCATGGTCGCGCTGCGCACGTGGCGCTCTCCTGCGTTCGCCGTCGATCGCGCGTCGGCGCTGCGCGCGTTCCTCGCGCAGAAGGGCCTCGCAGCGGGCCTCGCGGTGGCCCTCTTCGCACCCCACGCGGTGCGCAGCGCGCGCGTGTTCGGCACGCCCTTTCACGACCAGGGCGACACGAAGGCGCTCGCCCACGGACCGCTCGCGGCCCTCTCCACGGCGCTGCGCTACCTGTGGCTCAACGTGCCCTCCGAGGGCGCGTGGCGCGCGATGTTGTCCGCGCACCGCGCGCTGCTCGGAGACCCCTTCGCCGCGGCCACCACGCGCGCGTCGTGTGTGAACGTGTCGCCGAGCTTTCTCGCGTGGCGCCTGTGGCTCCCGAGCGAAGACTACGCCGGCGCGCCCATGCAGCTCGCGTGGCTCGCGCTCGCGATGACCGTGGTGGCCGTGCGACGCAGCGACCGTCGCGACCTCGCCGCGCGGGTGTTGCTCGCGGTGGCGACGGCGGCCTTCGCGATGTTCTGCGTCGCACTCAAATGGCAGCAGTGGGGCAACCGGCTCACGCTGCCCATCGCGCTCGTGGCGCTCGTGGCGGTGGGCACGGTGTCGGCGAGGCTCCCGCGGCTCGCGCAGTACGTGCTGGTGCTCACGGCGCTCGGCGCGGCGGGGCCTCATGTGCTCTGGCAGGTGGCGCATCCGCTGGCGACGATTCCGCGGTCGTTCGTGGAGCCCGAAGGGGTCGAGGGCGTGGGGCCGGGAATGGGCGCGCCCTCGGTGCTCACGCACGACCGCGAGGCGGTGCGCTTCACCCACGTGTTCCGCGGGTGGGACCTCGTGCTGGGCACGGTGTACGACCGCCTCGCGCGTCACCCCGCAGCGTGGCGCTTCGCGCTCGTAGGCACCGAAGACGGGCTCGGCGAGTACTTCTTCTGGCGGCACATGCGCGGGCTCGGACGGCCCTTTCGCATCGCGCACGCGAACCCCATCGCGGCGACGCAATCGTGCGCGCCCGAGGTCATGCCGTCGGCGGTCGATGCGGTGGTGATCTTGAGCCCGCCGATGCGGGTGTTGCGTGGGCCGGGGCTGCGAGAGGCGCCGCGGGCTCCGGTGCTCCCGGGAGCTTCGGAACCCGCGGAGTAGCAGGCGTTTTCAGCAGGGGATGCAGATCACGGCGCTGCCGAGCATGTGGATGTCGTACTGGCCGTTGTCGCACATCGGACGGCACTCCCAGACCTCGCTCTCGAAGGCGTAGTGCGGGGTCTGCCCGCGGGGGCAGGTGACGGTCGGGCGCTCGGCGCACACGATGAGTCCGTCGTAGAGGCCGCCGTAGGTGACGATCACCTCGCAGCCGCGCTCGCAGCGCCACTCGCCGGCCTGCGTGAAGTAGGGGTAGAGGTCGGGCGGGCACGAGCGCGGCGGCGACACGCAGCGGAACACGTCGGGGCGCGTCTCGACGGCCACCTGGTTCAGCGGGCAGCGCATGGGCTCGCAGAGCGGGAGCAGCGTCGGCATGTTGTCGCCCGGCGACACCATCGAGCGGTCGCCGCGCATGTGGAAGTCGCGGCGGTGATAGACCAGCGTCTGGCTCATGCCGCACACGCACCAGTCGGCGTCGACGGTGCCGTCGCAGTCGTCGTCGAGCCCGTTGCAGGTCTCCGCCGAGGGGTTGGTCACGCCGTCGCAGCCCGACCAGCGGCCGCTGGAGAGGCACGTGATGCGACCCGCGCGGCACACGCCCACACCGAGCGACGAGGGCGGTCCCGCGAAGCAGCTCCGCGTGTCGCCGGGGGCGCAGGCGCAGCCCTCGTCGATGGCGCCGTTGCAGTTGTTGTCACGGCCGTCGCAGGCCTCGGAGCCCTCGGGCGTGACCGAGCCCACGCAGCGTCCCCAGTCCGAGGAGCCGTCGGGGTTCGCGTTGCAGACCTGCGTGCCGCTCGCGCACACGCCCACGTCGGCGGTGCCCGTGGGGCCCGTGTAGCAGCGGCGCGTCTCGCCGACGGCGCAGTTGCAGTTCTCGTCGATGGTGCCGTCGCAGTCGTTGTCGATGCGGTCGCAGCGCTCGATCACCGGAAGGAACTGCTCCGTGCACGTTCCCCACGTGAGCGACGACGAACACGTCTGCGAGCCCGCGCGGCACACGCCCACGCCGAGCGTTCCGCGGGGCCCCGCGTAGCAGCTCCGCGTCGAGCCCGCGGCCTCGCAGGGGCATCCCTCGTCGACGTCGCGGTTGCAGTTGTTGTCGAAGCCGTCGCCGCAGACCTCCATGGGAGACGGAGATCCGAAGCCCGAGCACGCCGTCCACGACCCGACGTCGCCGGTGCCCGTGCACGTCTGCGTTCCCCACACGCACGACCCGATGCCCGCCGACGTGGGGTTGCCGGGGTAGCAGTACTGGCGCTGTCCGGGCACGCAGGTGCAGCCCTCGTCGACCTCGCCGTTGCCGTTGTCGTCGAAGCCGTTGCGGCACACCTCGCCGGGCACCGAGCTGTCGAAGTCTTCGCCCGCATCGGCGTCGGCGCGGCCGCCGTCGAACGCCCCGTCGAACACGCTGCCGTCGCGGCTCCCGTCCGTCGCGGGCACGTCGAGGAGGCCGCCGTCCATGTCGGTGCGCGGACGGCACACGCTGCCGTCGCAGTACCCGCTCGCGCACTCGTCGCTGCGCTCACACGACCCGCCGTTGGGCGTGGTTCCGCCGCCGGGCGTCGCCGAGCACACGCCGTTCACGCAGTAGGTGCTCGCGCACTGCGAGCCCGTGGTGCAGCTCGATCCGTTGCCGAGCCCGGTGCCGCCGGGCGTCGCCTGACACACGCCGCCCACGCAGTAGGTGCTCGCGCAGTCGGCGTTCGTGGCGCACGTCGAGCCGTTGCCGCGACCGGTTCCCGTCGGCGTCGCCTGGCACACGCCCGCGATGCAGAACGAGCTCGCGCACTCGCTGTTCGTCGTGCACGCCGATCCGTTGCCGCGGCCCGTTCCCGAGGGCGTCGACTGACACACGCCGCTCACGCAGTAGCCGCTCGCGCAGTCGCTCGCCGCGCCGCAGGTCGATCCGTTGCCGCGGCCCGTTCCCCCGGGCGTCGACTGACACACACCCGCGACGCAGTACGAGGTCGCGCACTCCATCGCGAGGGCGCAGGGAGAGCCCGTGGGCCGCCCCGTTCCCGTCGGCGACGACTGACACACGCCGCTCACGCAGTAGCCGCTCGCGCAGTCCGAGGGCGCGCCGCACACGCTGCCCGTGGGCCGTCCGGTGCCGCCGGGCGTGGCCTGACACACGCCGCTCACGCAGTAGCCGCTCGCGCAGTCCGAGGGCGTGAGGCACACGCTGCCGTTGCCCGCGCCGGTGCCGCCGGGCGTGGCCTGACACACGCCGCTCACGCAGTAGCCGCTCGCACAGTCCGCGAGGGCGGTGCAGCTCGATCCGTTGCCGCGCCCGGTGCCCGTCGGCGAGCTCTGACACACGCCGCCCACACAGAAGGTGCTCGCGCAGTCCGAGCCCATGGAGCACGTCGATCCGTTGCCGCGTCCCGCGCCCGTGGGCGTGGCCTGACAGACGCCCGCCGCGCAGGTGCCGCTCGCGCACTCGCTGTTCATCGTGCAGGTCGAGCCGTTGCTGCGGCCCGTGCCCGTCGGCGTCGACTGACACACGCCGCCCACGCAGTAGGTGCTCGCGCAGTCCGAGCCCGTGGTGCACGACGATCCCGTGGGGCGTCCCGTGCCCGTGGGCGTGGCCTGACACACGCCGCTCACGCAGTAGCCGCTCGCGCAGTCCGCGGGCGCGGAGCACGTCGATCCGTTGCCGCGCCCCGTGCCGCTCGGACCGGCCTGGCACACGCCCGCGACGCAGTACGAGCTCGCGCAGTCCGAGCCCATCGTGCACGACGATCCGTTGCCGCGGCCCATGCCGCCGGCCGTCGACTGGCAGACGTTGTTGATGCACACGCCGCTCGCGCAATCGCGCGCCGTGGTGCAGGCGGAGCCGTTGCTGCGACCCGTTCCCGTGGGCGTCGACGAGCACACGCCCGTGACGCAGAAGCCGCTCGCACACTCGCTCGGAACGCCGCAGAGCGTGCCGTTTCCGCGGCCCGTGCCCGTGGCCGTTCCCTGGCAGACGCCGGTCACGCAGAAGCCCGAGAGGCAGTCGCGGGGAACACCACACAGCGTGCCCGGCGTGCCGCCCGACGAGCCCGCGGGCGCGCACACGTTGTCGACGCAGTTGCGGCTCGCGCAGTCACCCGGGAGCATGCACATCGCGCCGTTGCCGCGGCCCATGCCGTCGGCCGTTCCCTGGCACACGCCGCCCACACAGAACGTGCTGCCGCAGTCGCCCGCGGTGGTGCACGTCGCGCCGTCGGGGAGTCCCCGCGCGCCCGGCGTCGCCTGACACACGCCGCCGTTGCAGATCGAGCTGGCGCACTCCTCGTTGGCCGTGCAGCTCTGGCCGTTGGCGCGTCCGCGACCGCTGGCGCTGGCCTGACACACGCTGCCCACACAGCGTGCGCTGCCGCAGTCTTCGGCGGCGTCGCAGGGGGTTCCGTTGGGGCGGCCGTGGCCGTTGGCGTTCGACTGGCAGACGCCGTTCACGCACACGCCGCTCACACACTGCGCGGCCGAGGTGCACGGCGCGCCGTTGGGGCTGTTGCCTTGCTGCGTCGGCGTCGCGTGGTCGTTGTTGGCGCACGCGAGCGCAGCGATCGCGACCGCGAGCGCGAGGGACGCTCTCATCCAGGGAGTCATCGAAAGATTGACCTGTCTGCGGCGCGTCGGAGCCGTCGCGTGCGCCGCGGCGCGATCATACCCGCGATGCACCGCGGAGGAACGCGCGTCGACGTGTCGAGACGCGGATGTTTCGGAAGCTCCGAACGCCCTTGTTTTCAGCCTCCGCGGGGCAGCGCGGCGCACCCGCGCGCGGCCCCCGTGACGCACATCGCGCCGCCAGGAAGTGGACGCCACCGCGGCTCCCTGTGGTGAACTCCCGGGGCTGTGAGTCCGCATCGAACGACCCTGGTGACCGTTGCGTGCGCGCTCGTGGTCGCGTGCGCCAACGAGACCCCGCGCGCGCCCTCGCGCCCTGCGCCTGCGGTGCACGCGACGCCCGTCGACAGCGACGTGCTCCCCGATGTGACGGCCGCGGTGGATCCTCCGGCCGCGCCGACGGCCCACGCGCCCGTGGGGGCGGCGTTTCGTCTGGAGCGCGCGGCGGCGGTGTCTCCCGCGCGGGTGTTTGCCGTCGCGGGCGAGCGGCTCTGGCGCACGGAGAACGGCGCGTGGCGCGAGCTTCCGGTGGGCGGCGGCGCGGTGCGCGATGTGACGGCGCTCCACGGCACGCTGTGGGTGCTCGTGCGGGGCGTCGGGGCCAACGCGGGACACCTCACGGTGCTGCGCTCCGCGGGCGACGACGCGCTCTCGATCGCGTGGGACGTGGTGACGTCGCCGACGCACGATCCCCGCGCGCTGGCCATGGCCTCGGACCATGAGTTCTACGTGGGCGGCGCGAACCCGACGCTGCTGCGCGGTCGCGTGGCGGGCTCGCTCCAGACCAACGTGCACTCGCTGCCGCACACGGTCGTGGGCTTGAACTACATGCCCGACCAGATGATGGCCGTGACCTACGAAGACGGCGCCGTGGCGATGTTTCGCTGGGGCGAGGTGAACGCCGTCGAGCGCGCGGAGTACCTCTTCTCGTTCTCGGGCGTGCGCGAGTCGCTGATGGTGCGTCGCGACGGTGCTGTGTGGCGCGGGCGCGTGTGGGAGCAGCCCATCGAGACCGACCGGCTCTCGTCGTCGTCGGGCATGACGCCGCTCGCGGCGGTGACCCTGCGCGACGAGCGCGTGGTCGAGGTCGACGGCGAGCGCGCGCGCATGCTCCGCGACGGGCGATGGGTGGAGCTCCCGAGTCCAGAGCGCTGGGGCGACGTGCTCGGGCTCTACGGCGCGCGGAGCCTCGCCGAAGGGCTCTGCGTGCTCGTCGACCGCGACGGCGGCGTCTTCGAACTCACGGAGACGGCCTGGCAACGGAGGGTCGCCGCTCCTTCGGGCGCGGTGCGCTGACGCCCGTCGCGGTGCCGTTGCCCCGCGCGGTCGCGGTGTGCGATGAAGCAGCCGACTCCCCCGGCGCGAAGGCGCGTCGGGCGACGCGATCTTCAGGAGAACGAACGATGATCCACACGCACTCGTGGGGCCCTGCGACGACGCTCTCGGCGGGCACGACGCTCGAGCGCCACATCCTCGAACGGCAGCGGCAGATCCCGGGCGCGACGGGCGACTTCACGGGGCTCTTTCAGCAGATCGCGCTGGCCGCGAAGATCATCAACTCGCGCGTCCGCCAGGCCGGGCTCGCGGGCATCCTGGGGCTCACCGGCGCTCGCAACGTGCAGGGCGAAGAGGTGCAGAAGCTCGACGAGTTCGCCAACAACGTGCTCGTGCGCTCCGTCGAAGCGGGCGGTCACCTCTGCGTGATGGCGAGCGAAGAGGAGGAGGAGCCGATCCGCATTCCGGATCACTACCCCACGGGCAAGTACGTGCTCCTCTTCGACCCGCTCGACGGCAGTTCGAACATCGACGTCGACATCTCGATCGGCACGATCTTCTCGATCCACCGCCGCCAGACGCTCGGTCGTCACGGCACGCTCGCCGACTGCCTCCAGCGCGGCTCGTCGCAGGTGGCCGCGGGCTACGTGATCTACGGGTCGAGCACGGTGCTCGTGTATTCCACGGGCGACGGCGTGCACGGCTTCACGCTCGACCCCGCGGTGGGAGAGTTCTTCCTCTCGCACGAGAACATCCGCATTCCGGCGAAGGGCAAGAGCTACTCGATCAACGAGGGCAACACGCACCTCTGGCCGCCGCAGCTCCGTCGTTGGATCGAGCACGTGAAGGCCCCGAAGACGAACGACAGCGGCAAGAGCGAGACGTACTCCGCGCGCTACGTGGGCTCGCTCGTGGCCGACTTTCACCGCACGCTGCTCAAGGGCGGCGTGTTCGCGTACCCCGCGGACCGCAAGAGCCCCGAGGGCAAGCTCCGTCTGCTCTACGAGGCCGCGCCCATGGCGTTCATCTGCGAGGCCGCGGGCGGCGCGGCGAGCACGGGGTCGAAGCGCATCCTCGACGTGGAGCCCACGAAGCTGCACCAGCGCACGCCGCTCTACATCGGCAGCCGCGAAGACGTGGCCCTCGCCGAGCGCTTTCTCGCCGAGCCCGAGTGAGCGCGTGAGGGCCTAGGCCGCGGCGTTCTGAAAGGCCGAGAGGCGCTGGCGCACCACCGATTCGATCTGGTTCATGGGTCCCGAGGCCACGTGCAGCTCCAGGCGCATGTGACCCGCGTTGAGGGGCTCGGTCACGATCTCGACGTAGACCACGTCGCCCGCGCGCGTCACCACGGGCTCGGGAAAGGGCTGGAACCCCTGCATCCAGTGGGTCGGCGCGTCGTCGGGCCGCGTGCGGAGGTTCACCGAGGGCGAGAGCATCGCATCGAACGCGAAGGCGAGACCCTCGACGACGCCGGGCTCCGTGGGCACGAACATCACGGGCGAGACCTTGCGGTACGACGCGGGCGTCGCGAAGTCGATGCGCTGCCAGCGCTCCCACCCGCTGCGCACTTCCGACTTCTTCACCGCGAGCGTCTGCTTGAAGCGCCGAAGGAGCGCGCCGACGGTGCGGTAGTCGAGGCCGTGGCGTTCGCCGAGCGTGGTGTTCCAGAGCTCGGCGCGCGTGCGGTACGCCTCGGGCGTCGCGAGGGCCGCGTGGCAGTCGAGGCGCGCGGGCAGGAACACCGCGTCGGCCGTCATGAGCCGCGTGCGCGCGTCGCGCATGAAGAGGGCCGTGTTCTCGCCGACGCCCATGCTGTCGAGGGTCTCCGAGAGCAGCACCTCGGCGCGCTCGGGCAGCTCGACCTCCGTCGAGAGGCCGTGGATGGGCACGAAGCGCGAGGCGTCGAAGCCGTTCGCGCGGATCACCTGCGTGGCCACTTCGAGCGACTCGGGGTCGGCCTCGATGCCGTACACGCGCTTCGCGCCCGCGCGCAGCGCCATGAGGCTCAGCGGGCCGAAGCCCAGGCCCACTTCACACACGACGCGCCCGGGGCAGACCTCCCGGATCGCGGCGTCGTAGGCGCGCATGCGCGTGGCGTCTTCGAGCATCGTGGCGTGGGCGAGCATGAGGCGGATGTTCATGTCCGCCGCGCAGTGCACCGCGCGGGCCCCGCGGAAAAAATAGGCTTTTTGTGCGATCGTTGCGTCAGCGCAATGACGGTGCGGCGCGGTCTCTGTGACGGTGACTCAGCGTCGGAGGGCGACGGACGACTCGGCGGAGGGCTCGATCTCGACGTCGACCTCCTGGGTCTCGGAGTCGTCGTCGGGCACCACGCGCAGGGTGTGACGGCCGATCGGGAGCGTGATGCCCATGAGCGGCGTGTGTCCGAGGCGGCGGTCGCCCTCGTAGACCTGCGCGGGCGTCGACGCGCGGAGCGAGAGGCGTCCGGTGCGGGCCTGCGCCGCGGGCGCCACGGGCGGGGCCTCGTCGGGGAGGTGGGCGCCGCGGACCGCGCGGGTGCGATGGGACGGAGCGCGCGTGGGCGGCGCGGCGGGCGCGACCACGGGC
>CAMFHP010000019.1 GCA_945952225.1 uncultured Myxococcaceae bacterium | reverse complement strand
CGCCACGGGCCAGGTGTGCTCGGGCGGAACGTGCGCCGTGAGCTGCGTCGCGGGCACCACCAACTGCTCCGGCGTGTGCCGCGACCTCGCGACCGACAACACGAACTGCGGCGCCTGCGGGCGTGTGTGCGCCGCGGGGACCGTGTGCTCCGGCGGAACGTGCAACGTGAGCTGCGCGTCGGGCACGACCAACTGCTCGGGCGTGTGCCGCGATCTGGCGAGCGACAACAACAACTGCGGCGCCTGCGGCCGCGTGTGCGCCGCGGGAACGCTCTGCGCCTCGGGCGTGTGCACCGTGAGCTGCGCGTCGGGACAGACCAACTGCGCGGGCGTGTGCCGCACGCTCGCGACCGACAACGCGAACTGCGGCGCGTGCGGACGCGTGTGCGCCGCGGGCGAGGTGTGCTCCGGCGGCGTGTGCACGGTGACGTGCGGATCGGGGCTCACCAACTGCTCGGGCGTGTGCCGTGACCTGGGCACCGACAACGCGAACTGCGGGGCCTGCGCGCGGACGTGTCCCGCGGGTCAGGTGTGCACCGCGGGGGCGTGCACGGTGACGTGCGGCTCGGGGCAGACCAACTGCTCGGGCGTGTGCCGCGACCTCACGACGGACAACAACAACTGCGGCGCCTGCGGCCGCGCGTGCGCCTCGGGGACGATCTGCACGGGATCGACCTGTGTGGTGTCGTGTCCGACGGGCTTCACGAACTGCTCGGGCGTGTGCCGCGACCTGAGCGTCGACAGCACGAACTGCGGCGCGTGCGGGCGCGTGTGTCCGTCGGGTCAGGTGTGTTCGCTGAGCGCGTGCAGCACGACCTGCGCATCGGGCACCACGAACTGCTCGGGCGTGTGCCGTGACCTCACGAGCGACAACAACAACTGCGGCGCGTGCGGACGCGCGTGCTCGGCGGGCCAGGCCTGCGCCGCGGGAACGTGCGTCGGTCAGGGCGCGCTGCGCTTCACCCTCACGTGGAGCGTGAACGGCGACATGGACCTCCACGTGACGCCCCCGTGCGGCACGGAGATCTACTACGGCAACACCACCGCGTGCGGCGGCACGCTCGACGTTGACGACACGAGCACCCGCGGCCCCGAGAACATCTACTGGCCCTCGTCGTACACGCCCGGTCGGTACTACGTGTGTCCCGAGTCGTTCACCGCGGCGGTGGCCAGCGCCACGTGGACGCTCACCGTCGTGCGCGGCGGCGTCACCGTGGCCACCCGCACGGGCAACCGCGGCGGCGTCGTCGACGGCAACCGCGCGTGCAACGCCTCGACGCCCGGCGTGCAGATCTTCGACCTCTGACCGCGCACCGTCTCGCCCCTCGAAGGGGGTGACGTAGTCCGTCACCGCGCTTCGAAGCCCCCCCACGATTCCCTCGAAGGCCGTGCTAGTGCGGTGCCTCCCGCTGAAGGAGCGCCGCACCGTGCCGACCTCTGCCGACGACCTGCTCCCCCTGCCCGACGCGCTGCGCGCCACCCACGTGGTGGTGACCGAGTGGTACGGCGCCGACGAGGTGCGACCGTGGCGGGTGCAGGCACAACGACGGTGCGACGGCGTGGCCGACGGTCCGATGCGGATCTTTCACGCCGACGGAACGCGCTACGTCGAGGGCGCACACCGCGACGGCGCTCCCTCGGAACGGTGGTGCTGGTACACGGCGAAGGGCGAGCTCTTCATGACCGCGGAGCACCACGGCGACGGCACGCGCACGACGCGCTACGTGGACCCGACGAGGGCCGCCGGGGGCGTCGAGCGCCTCGCCCACGACGGCCAGTGGCTGCGTGAGGGATGGTGGCGCGAGCGCCTCTGCGACGACGTGTGGATCGACGCGGAGTACCTCCAGGGCGCGCGGGTGCGGGCGCGTCCTGCGCTCGATGCGTTGCGCGCGAGGCTCGATGGCGGCGCGGTCTCCGACGCGGTGACCGTGCTCGCGGGCGGCAGCGTCGAGACCGTGTACGAAGGCGTCGACGCGCTCCTCGCAACAGGGTGGACGCTCGCGCCCGACACGGCGATCGCGCTGGCCCTCGCGGGTGACGCCACGACGCTGCACCGGGTGGTTCCGTGGTTCGCGGCGATGGGCGAGCGCGCGTGGCCCGCGGTGGAGCGCGCCCTCGCGGCCCACGACACGACGCACGCGCTGGCCCTCGCGGTGGTGCGCACGGCGATGCAACGCCCGCTCGATGCGCGCGGCGAGCAGCTCCTCACCGACGCGCTCTTCGAGACGACCGACGCGCCCGCGCACCACGCGCTCGTGGCGCACTTCACCGCGGTGCTCCTCGCGCTGCCCCTCCCACAACGGGCCGCGCTCGTGCTCGGTGCGCCCTCGCGATCCGCGCAGCGTCGAGGGCGCGCGCACTGGACCTACGCCGCCACGGCGCCGACGCCCGCGGTGATCGACGCGCTGCTCGCCGAGGTGGCCGCGATGCCCGCGACGGTGCGGACGAAGACCCCCGCACGATGCGACGCGATCACGGCCACGTTGAGCGCCCTCGCGCGACACACGGTGGCCCCGTTCTGCGCGTGGCTGGAGGGCGACGGACGGCGCGCGAGGCACCGCGCGGTGGTGCTCCACGCGACGGCGGCGTCTGGGGACCCGGTGGTGGTGCCCACGCTGCTGTCCTTCGCCCACGATGCGCAGCGTGAGGCGCGCGACGCGGCGCGCTCGGGGCTCGCGGCGCTCGGCGAGGCAGCACGGGGGCCCCTGACCCTGGCGGTCGCGGGGCGACGGGGACGCGCGCGCGACCTGGCGCAGGCGCTTCTCGCGGGCCTTGGCGGGAGCATCGGCGCGAGAAGGTGACCGCACGCGCATCCGCGGGTTGACCTCGACGGGAGGGCGGTGGTGCACTCGTGACCGACCCATGATGGGACATCGATGGCGAGTGCGTGGGGATGGCGTCGACCTGGTGTTGACACTGCCGGGCGTTGCCCTGGAGGGACACCACGCACGGTGCACGCTGCGCGAGGCGGAGTCGCTGCTGCTGCGGGTGATGGCGCGGAGTCCGGCGTGGTCGCTGCGTCTGCGGGAGCTCGACGAGGCGGCGCGGGCGATCGCGCGCTGGCACCCCTCCCTCCGACGCGCGACGGCGGTGGAGACGGTGCGCGCGGCCCTTCGGAGCGGCGTGCTGGAGGGGTATTCGACGGCGTCGGTGGCGGCGGTTCCGTTGCAGCGCGACGAGCTGGAGACGCGGGCGGGCGTGACGATCCCGCTGGCGAGCGACCTCATCGATCGGCTCTACGAGAAGGGCATCGAGCATTTTGATGTGCTCGAAGACGAGGAGTTCGGCGCGATCGAGGAGACCTGCGTGCTCGAAGACGAAGAGTTCGCGGGATTCGAAGACGAGACCGAGCTGGAGCCCGAAGAGTTCGCGGGGTTTGAAGAAGAAGCCGAAGGCGAAGTGGAGCGCTTCGACGCGCTGGAGGACACGTCGTTGCCTGCGGACGAGGCGCTTCACGACACGCCCGACGGCGCGGCCCCGGGCGCGGGCGGCGGTGGAGCAACGGCCGCCAAGCATGAGATCGTGAACGAAGAGGTCTTCCCCGACGAAGAGTCGACGGGATTCGAAGACGAGGGAGAGGCGCGCGACAGCGACGAGGTCGACTGGGGTGACGCGCAGGAGCCGAGCGACGACCCCGACGCCCACGCGGCGTCGGCCTGAGCGGGTGGGCGATGGCGAACAAAGACGTCTACGAAGAGAGCAAGTTCCTCATCAAGGTGAAGCTCAAAGACGGCGCCACGAAGGACGCCGACACCGCGAAGCTCTACCTGAAATCCGATGGGACCGAGGGCGCAGCGATCACCCTTGAGGTGAAGCAACAATGGATCGAGTACGAGCACACCTTCGCGCGCGTGCCCGATGACAAGGACAACTACCCCTTCGAGTACCGCATCGAGTACGACGGCGAAGACAAGGCTGGCGAGACGACCTGTACGGTGTGGCCGCGCACCGCGAACGTGAAGCTCGTCGACGAGCACACGAAGCAGGTGCTGCAGTTCACGCGCTTCCGCCTGCTCTTTACGGGGGATCGCGTCGCGCACTACGTCACCGAGGCGAACGGCATCGGCCAATGTCGCTTGAAGCACATGGCGACGTTCACGGGCCGGTCGACGAACGAGATCACCTTTCTCGGGTGGGCGCCCGGCAAGGACCACGGCCGCAACCGTGAGGCCCGCGTCGAGCGTGTCGAGTACCTCGCGGTGCTCGAAAGCCCGAAATGGAAGGGCCAGAAGATCGACCAGTACGTGAACCTCAAGACCGAGAAGACCGGCGATGAGGTCGGCCACGACAAGCTCGGTCGCAAGGTCGTCTTTCAGGTGAAGCTCATCGACAAGAACAACAGCCGCGCGCCGATCCATCCCCGGGGCGGCGAGCGCGTGTACGTGAAGGCCACGCTGAGCGAGCTCACCAAACGCAACGCCGACCTCGCGACCTTCGAGGGCGTCACCGACCTGAAGCGAACCGGCGATGTCGTCACGGGCTACGTCGCCACCAACGCGGGCAAGGGGAAGTTCACCCTCGCGCTGGGCCTCGGCGGCAAGGAGAAGTGCAAGCTCGAACTCGGCACCACCCCCGAGTGCAAAGACGCCTCGGTGGAGTTCACGAACACGCGCAAGATCTGGATCCAGCCCATCGCCGTCGCGGGCAAGGCCCCGAGCTTCGCGTCGGCCACGGGATGGCTCGCCAACGTGGGCATCGAGCTCGGCACCGACACCGCGGCGGACATCGACCCCGACGCGCAGGCGGCCGGCGCGCTTATTCCCGGCACGGGCTTCGGCGAGGGGGACAAGCAGCTCATCGTCGGAGACCACAACGTCTCGCAATTCACGACCGCGTGGACGAAGGAGCACGACCCGCACAGCGCCTACGCGGTGTTCTGTGACTTTCAGTACGACGCCGGCGCGAGCGAGAAGAAGGCCTCGGGCACCTACACCATCGATGGCAAGAAGGTCTTCTGGATCGAGCCCGCGGGTGACAGCGCCGCGATCCTCACCCACAGCCTTCATACCGGGAATTTCGCCGTCACGGGCACCTGGCGGAGCCTCGCGGCCAGCGGTCCCCACAAAGACAAGACCGGCGCGATCGACCCGGCCAACGTCACGATCGACAGCATGGGCGACCCCTCATGCGTGGAGATCACGCTCCCTGCCGCGGCCGCCGAGGTCATCGATGCAAACGAGAAGGTGGAGTACGTGGTCGACGTCGTGTACGTAAAGGGCCCGTACAACGGCTGGGCCCCGAGCGCGCCGCGCGGCGGTGTCGTGATCGCGCTCAAGAACACCAGCGGCGCACGCGCGGCCGCGGGCATGAACCAGACGATCGTTCATGAGATTGGCCATCTCATCAACCAGGTGAGCGCGCCGGGCGCGGGCATTTCGCTCACCCGCAACGGCGACCACAAGTGGCATTACACCGGCCGCGGACACTCGGGTGGGCACTGCGCGTTCGGCATCGCCCAGAACATCTACAACGGTGGCGGAGATCTCTCGGGCAAGGGGGGCACGTGTGTGATGTTCGGTGAGGGCGCGAACACCCGCGGCGGTGACTTCTGCGTGAAGTGCAAGCCCTTCGTCATGGCCGAACCGCTGGAGTCTCTCACGTGAACCTTGAAGAACAGCTCCGCGCCATCGACCCGCGCACACCGTCTGAGGAAGCGATCACGGCGCTGCGGAATGCGGCACGCGATGGAAAGACACCGGTCTTCGCGCTGCGTGCTCCTGACGCGATCGATGTCGCACAGGAGACCGCCCTCCCGGTGCTCGCACTCACGGCCTCGCGCACGTCGTCTCCCTACAACCTGGAGTCGCGCGGTGTGTTGGTCGCGACGCGCCTCGACATCAACCTCACCCTCGCGGCCACGTGGCACGAGTGGAAGGAGCCGCTGGTGACCGGCGCACCCCGTCGTCCCCCGGCCGGTCTCGTCGAGGGTTTCGTCGCGAGTCTTCACGACAACGACCTTCGCGCGCGCCTTCCAGACCTCCCGTGGCGCCCCGGGGTTTTGCTGGTACGCGCCGTCGTGCGCGATCAGATCACCGCGCCCTGCTTCGTCTCCCTCGATGGTGGGCGCACGACCGAAGACCCCGAGGTGCGCTCCTACCTCGACTGGATGGCGGCGCAGCAGCCCGCCCTGCCGCTCCCCGCGCCCTCCGCCGCGGTGGATTTCACCCACGACGAGTGGACGCCCGCCGTGCCCGATCAGCCGGGCATCACGCTCGTGCTCCAGCGGGTTTCGCTCGCCGGGCAGGGTCGCCAGCTCGCCCTCCGCGGGAGCTTCAACCTCCCGGTCGCACCGCATCAGCTCATCGCCCCTGCGGCGATGGATCGCACGCTCGTCGACGCGAGCCTCATGGCGCGCCTCTCGATCACGCTGGTGTTCGTGTCGCACGGCAGCGACGAGCCCGCGGTGCTCCCGCTGCACCTCAGCGCCAGTGATTTCTCCCCGCCGGGCCCCGACGGGAGGCTCCACGCACACGGGATCTTCCGCGCCGAGCTCTTCGCACACGACCAGACCCCGCGCATGTTGGGGCGCTACTCGGTCTACGCCTTCGCGAATGAGCACATGGCGGGTCCGTACCCGCTGACGCTGGTCGGCGAGGAGCTCGTGCCCCTCGTTCCGCCGCGTTGAACCCGCTACTCCGCGGATACATCTCGACCCACCGAGCGACGACGACCCTCTACCCGCGGACGACCGCGCAACGGACACGAAGCGATGGCGCATCAGGACGTCTTTGAAGAGAGCAAGCTCAAGATCAAGGTTCAGCTCAAGGAGCGTTCGAAGAAGAACGAAGACACCGCGAAGCTGATCCTGAAGGTCGACGGCGTCGAAGAGACTCCGATCACGCTTCGGGTGAAGAAGCAGTGGGTCGAGCACGAGCACAAGTTCAAGAAGGTGCCCGACGACAAGGACAACTATCCGTTCTCGTACCGCATCGAGTACGACGGCGAAGACAAGGAGGGAGACACCACCTGCACGGTCTGGCCGCGCACGGTGAACATCAAGCTGATCAATCTGCTCGATGACACGCCCCTGCCGAACAAGCACTTTCTGATCGCGGTGGGTGCCAACGAACCGAACTCGTACCAGACGGACAAGAGCGGCGTCGCCACCTGCAAGCTGAAGCACGTCGGCGCCGTGCAGATGCGCTCGCGCCCCGTACTCCGCTTCGTCAAATGGGTCGACGGAAAGAGCATCGGGCGCAACCGCGAGGCCGTCGTGGAGCGCGTCGAATACAAGGCGCATATCGTCGAGCCGGATTGGGCGACGGGCGAAGTCGAGCAGTTCGTGAATGTACCGACCGCCCCGTATTCGGGGCCACCGGGTCATGACCACAACGGACGAACGGTCGCAATCACGGTTCACCTGAAAGACCCCAAGAACGCGAAGGCGAAGATCACGCCGCGCGGCGGAGAGCGGGTCTACGTCAAGGTGACACTGTCGGATCTCACGAAGCGGACGACGGATCTGGCGGAGGTGCCCGGCCTGCTGGGAATGACTCGCGTCAAGAACGTGATCACTGGCTATTTCGTCGCCAACAACGGTGTGGTCGACTTCGAGTTGGTGCTCGGCTTCGGCGGTCTGGAGAAGTGCAACCTCGAATTGGGCACGACGCCAGACTGTACCGATGCCTCCGTGAAGTTCGTCAACAAGCGCAAGGTCTGGCTCCAGACGATCTCGGCGAACGCCCCGCCCGCCACGGATGACGCCCGCCGGTCGTTGCTGCCTGTTGGGATTGCCATGGAGCGCGATTCAGACGTGACGGTCGACCCCACTACGCGCAAGGCTGGTTCCGTGATTCCAGGGGCGTGTCTGGGTGTGAATGGAGATGTCTTCATCGTTGGTGACCACAACATCACCGACATCCTCAATCTCTGGAAGAAAGAACACGACCCGCTCAGCGCGTATGCGGTGTTCTGTGACTATCAGTACGATGGGGACGACCAGGGCGAACTCGTCGCGCACGCGCGGGCACGCCTCACAACGACCGCGCCGACGGATGTGGCTGTGGCGATCGATGGCCGTGCGGCGATTCTGTCCCACAGCCTTCACACGGGACAGTTCGCGGTGACTGGTACGTGGACCAGTCTCGCCACCCAGGGCCCGCACGCGAACCGACAAGGAGCGCTCTCCGCGAACAACTTCTCGTTCTCGTCCATCCGGAAACCCAAAAAGGTGACGGTCAACCTTCCTCCCGCGGCTGCTGTGGTGGTGAACGCCGGGTTTCATGTGCAGGTCGACCTTCGTATCGTCTACGCAAAGGGAGACTACAACGGATGGGCCCCCAGCGATCAGAACACGGTCGGCGGTGTCGTCATCGCGCTGAACAACTGCAACGGGCAACGCAACACCGCGGGAATGAACCAGACGATCACGCATGAACTCGGTCACCTGATGTCCCTCGTGAATGACCCGGCTCCTGGGGTCGGCCTTACGCTGGAGGATGACCACGGCAGGCACTATGTCGGCCGCGGTCACAGCGGTGGCCACTGCGCAGACGGGATTGGACTGGTCACCTATCAGCTTGGCGGCTCGCTCAGCGGACGCGCAGGGACCTGCGTGATGTTTGGCGGAGCGCACAACGCGCGCAAAGGTGACTTCTGTGATCGCTGCAGGCCCTTTCTGCTCGGCAATTCGCTGGAGAGTCTCACGTGAAGGTTGAACCCCAGTTCCGCGCTCTCGATCCTCGGGCCTCGCGTTCCGTTCAGCTTGAGGAGGTGATGTCGGCGGCGCTCGATGCCGAAGAGTCAGGCGTGCTGCTCGGCGCACCCGCTCGAGTCGATCTGCGCTACACCGATGATCTCCCGTTGCACGCGCTCGTCGCCTGCACCTCTGACGCGCCGATCAGCCTTCTCTCGCGTGGCGTCATCGTCGTGACCCGCCGCGACACCAACAGCACGCAAAGTGCCCTGTGGAGCCCCTGGAAGGAGCCCCCCGAACCCTCTCCTGTGCCACACACTGGTCTCGCAGATGACGATACGAATCCTGTCGTCAACTCGTTCACTGTGAGTCGGCTTCGCGTCGACCTCCGCAAGCGCATCCCGACGCTCACCTGGCGCCCCGGGAACCTGCTCGTGCGGGCCATCGTACACGACCGCGTGACCGCGCCCTGTGAGGTCACCCTCGATGGCGGTCCCCTCGACGCCGACCCCGACGTGCGCGCCTACCTCGACTGGATGGCCTCGCAGCAGCCTCCGCCTCCGCTGCCGCCGCGCTCGCCCGTCGCCGTGAACTATCACCCCGACGCGCAGACGCCCGAGGTGCCCGCGCATCCGGGCTTCGCGCTCGACCTGCAGAAGGTCTCGCTCACCACGCCGGGCCATTCGGTGACGCTTCGCGGGAGTTTCAACCTCCCGGTGCAGCCCCACGAGCGCATCCCCACCACGTCGCCCGAACATCGCGACGCCGAAGGACGCACCGTCGTGGCCCGCATCACCCTCACCCTCGTCGTCGTCGGACACGACTCGCCGGGGCCCGCGGTGATTCCGCTCCACCTCGATGCGCGCGCGTTCACCATCGAGGGACGCGACGGGCCCACGCACGCGGCCGGCGTGTTCCGTCTCGACCTGCTCGCGCACCCCGACATGCCGCGCATCCTGCAGCGCTACTCGGTCTACGCCTTCGCGTACGAGCACATGGTCGGTCCGCTGCCGCTCACGCTCCTCGGCGAGCAGCTCGTGCCCACGCGCTGACCGCCACGCGCCGCGATCCCCTTCGCGCGACCCGTCACGTCGCGTCTACCGCCAGCCCAGCGCCTCCAGGCGCAGCCGCGCGCCGCGCACGCCGAAGACTGTCACCTCGTCGGGCGGAACCACCGGCGCGAGCAGCACCGTCGCCAGCACCGCGGCCATCACCAGGGGCGCGCGACGGTCTCCTTCGCCCTCCACCGCGAGGCCCACCTGCCAGACCGTGCGGGCCTTCGCGACGAGCGCGTCCATGCCTGCGCCGCCGAGCGCGCGAACGCCCGCGTGTGCGGCGCTCATCACCGCGGGAACCTCGTCGACGGTGAACGCGCGAAGCTCCACCACCGTGACCTTCGCGATGGCCCGCGCGGGCGACACCCCGAGGCGCATCGCGCGAGGCCCCAACGGGTCGAGCTGCGAGAGTTCCGCGTTGAGAAAGGCGCGGGCGGCGTGCATCCACCGCGGGAGCTCGACGCGCACGGCGGCCTCGGGCGAGAGCAGCGACCAGGCGTCGGAGGGCGTCCACGGCGTCACCGCGCGAAGGTACCGCGGCGTGCCGAGGTGTTGATATCGTCGCGTGCGACGGAGGTACGTGCCCCATGGCCGTGTGCAAGCAGTGTGGCGAAGAGGTCGACAGCCTGAAGACCGTGAAGGTCGGCGGACGCGCGAAGAAGATGTGTGAAGACTGCGCCGACCGGGCGCGCGAAGCCGCGGAGATCGCCGAGGCCAGCGAGTCGGTGGTGCAGGGGATGATGGGCTTCAAGGGAAGGCGCTGAACGCGACGGGGAGCGAGTCGCTCCGCGGGTCGGCGATGGGGTCGCGCAGAGGCCCCGTCGACCCGTCGGAGAGGGCGCGGAGGGGCGCTGCGGGTGAACGCGGTGTGACGGGGTCTGCGGTCGCTTGACGGGGGGGCCACGTTGCGATGAATTCCGCGCCCGCCGCGCGCCCCGGCGCCGTGCAGTGATGCCCTCCGTCGAGGCGCACCGCACGGTGAGAGGGGGCGGTGTGCGCGACCCGCAAACGCCCATCACCGCGCCACGAGGACCACGACGTTGGAAGACCACGACTCCCCGCTCCCCCACCGCGAGGAAGCCCCCCCCTGGACCACCGAGGACGCCAACGAGCTCTACATGATCGACCGCTGGGGTAGCGGCTACTTCGGCGTGACCGCCGATGGCAACCTCACGGTGGCGCCGCTCCAGTCGCAGGGCGCGAAGATCCCGATCCTCGATGTGGTGAACGAGGCGCTCGAAGAGGGCCTGCAGACGCCGCTGCTCATCCGCTTCCAGGACATCCTCCACCACCGCGTCCGCACGATCAACGAGGCCTTCTTGAAGGCCATCGCGGAGAACAAATACCAGGGCGCGTACCGCGGGGTGTTCCCCATCAAGGTCAACCAGCTCCGCGAGGTGGTCGAAGAGATCCTCGCCGCGGGCGAGCCCTTTCACTACGGGCTCGAGGTGGGTTCGAAGCCCGAGCTCTTCGCGGGTCTCGCGCAGCACAGCGACCCCGAGGCCCTCATCGTCTGCAACGGCTACAAAGACGACGCGTTCATTCGCACCGCGCTCATCGGCCGCAAGCTCGGCAAGCGCGTGATCCTCATCGCCGAGAAGCTCGCCGAGGTGCGCGCCATCGTGCGCGTGGCCCGCGAGATGGGCGTCGAGCCCATGGTGGGGCTGCGCGTGCGCCTGCTCTCGAAGGGCGCCGGCAAGTGGGCCACGTCGGGCGGTGAAAACGCGAAGTTCGGGCTCTCCACCGCGGAGATTCTCGAAGCCACGCAGATCATGGCCGACGCGGGCATGGCGCAGGCGTTCAAGCTCCTGCACTTTCACATCGGCTCGCAGGTGCCCGACATTCTCATCATCAAGCGCGCGGTGCGCGAGGCGGCGCGCTACTACGCGAAGCTCCGCAAGATGGGCCACGCGGTGGAGTACGTCGACGTCGGCGGCGGCCTCGCGGTCGACTACGACGGCTCGCGGTCGACCTTCCACTCGTCGATGAACTACTCGGTCGAGGAGTACGCCGACAACATCGTCTACAACATCATGGACGTGTGCGACGAAGAGGGCGTGCCGCATCCGAGCGTGGTCTCGGAGTCGGGGCGCGCCACCGTCGCGCACCACGCGGTGCTGGTGGTTGAAGCCTTCGGCTCCATCGAGAAGACGCCCACGGAGCCCTACGTGCAGGAGTCGCCGGATCACAAGCTCCTGCGCGACCTCACGTACATCCAGGGTCACCTCTCGGACCGCAACCTCAACGAGAGCTGGCACGACCTGCTCGACATCAAAGACGAGAGTCAGAAGATGTTCGAGCTGGGCATTCTCGACCTGCGCGTGAAGTCGCGCGTCGAGCAGCTCTACTGGGAGATCGCCGAGGCCATCGAGCGCCGCGCCGCCACGCTCGAACCCGATCAGGTGCCCGAAGACATCGGCGACCTGCGCACGCAGCTCGCGGATCAGCACATCTGCAACTTCTCGGTGTTCCAGTCGCTGCTGGATCACTGGGCGCTGGGGCAGCTCTTTCCGATCGTGCCGATCCATCGGCTCAACGAGCGCCCGACGCTGCAGGCCACGCTCGTGGACATCACCTGCGACTCCGACGGCAAGGTGTCGAAGTTCATCGACCTCAACGACGTGCGCGAGACGCTCCCGCTCCACGACGTGACCCGCGGGAACTACTACCTCGGCATCTGCCTCACGGGCGCCTACCAGGACATCATGGGCGACCTGCACAACCTCTTCGGCCGCGTGAACGAGGTCCACGTCTTTCTCGATGACGACGACGAGCGCGGCTACTACATCGAAGAGACCATTCCGGGGAACACCGTGAGCGAGGTGCTCGCGATGACGCAGTACTTCCCCAACGAGCTCGGTTCGAAGATCAAGTCGCAGATCGACCAGGCCATCAAGCAGGACCGCCTCAAGCCCCAGGAGGGCATGCGCCTGCTCAACGACTACGAGCGCGGCCTGAAGGATCAGACCTACCTCTCGTTCCGCAGCGAGTCCGTGCGCCCCGAAGCGCCGCGTCCCTCGATCCCCCCGACGAGCGCGCCCTTCACGGGCAAGTAGTCACCGCGCGCGTCACGCGTCGCGCATCCCCGATCAGCCCCCACCGGTCCGCGGCGAGCGCACGCTCCCGCGGCCGCTCTTCCACGCTTCGAAGGGCGCGCGAAAGCCCCGCACGTCGAGCCACCGCACGAGCGTCTCGACGTCGCGCAGCTCGCCCCACGTCACGCCCGCTCCCTCGGTGCGCACGTACCGCGACGCGACCACGTGCAGCGTCGCCACGCGGCTCCGCGTGTTGCGAAGCTCCATGCTCCACTCGCCCGCGACGGCCTTCTCCGCAGGGCGCGCGCGCACGCGCAGCAGCGCCCTGAGCTGCGCGATGTCATGGCCCGTGAGCACCATCACCCTCGCCCGCGCGGTGCGTCCGTCGGTGTGGCTCACCGCGCGCTGGATGCGTACCTCGCGCGTCGCCGCGAAGGCCGCGTCGAGCCAGGCATCGTCGAGCGGAGCCACGTCGTCGTTCGCGTCGTCGTCGTTCGTCACGCGCGGAGGGTACGGGGACGCGCGATGCGAATACAACGCCCTCGCGCCGCGGGCCTCACGCGCCGTCGCGGTAGAAGAGCGTGATCGTGAGGCAGTGGAACTCGCGGTCCGAGCTCTGCGTCACCACCTTGTCGACGACCGTGATGTTGGGCGTCGCGCGCAGCCATCGCGTGATCACCTCGCCGAGCTCCTCGCGGTCCTTGGCGCGCGTCGCCGAGAACACCTTCACGCCCGTGAAACCGTCCACACCCGATCGCCTCCGCCCAGCGGCGACGGCCGAACCCTCGGCCTCACCCAATGCCGCCGGAACTCGTCTTCCGCAGACGGTTTCACACCCGCACGGTGCGTGGCAAGCGGGGCGCGCGCCTACGTGCGCGGATCGTTGCCCCGCGGAATGAGCACCGGCGGCAACTCGAGATCCACACGCCAGCGGCCCTCTTCACGCACGAGCGGCACGTCGGCGCTGCCCCCGCTGCGCCCGCGCACCGACACGATCGCGCGCTCGCCCCGCACCTGCGTGCGAAGCGTGCCCGGATCGAACTGAAGCAGCATCCGCACGCGCCCCGGCGCGAGCATCTCCCACGCTTCGAAGCTCCGCCCCGACACCTGCGAGGCTCGCGCAGCGCGCGCATCGAGCCCTGCCTTCGCCCGCGACGACAGCAGCGCGTACACCCTCCGACGCGCGCCGGGATCACCCGCCGAGGCCTCCAGCGCCGCCACGAAGGCCGCCACGGTCTCGCCCGGTGTCACGGGCTCACGCTCGCGCACGCACGCCGCTGCGAGGGCGCACGCGAGCAGCGCGCGTCGGTGGAGCCCACCCATCAGAAGAAGCCGCCGCCGCCCATGCGCCGCGACGGCGGAATGCGACGGATCACCGGCACCGCGGGGCCCGACGGACGATGGATCACCCGCGGCGGCGCGGCCTCTTCGAAGTTCAGCGTGCTCACGTACACGTCATCGCTCGCGCGCGTGTTGATCGTGAACGTGGGGTTCGCGGGGCGCAGCAGCGGTTGCGCCGTCGTGTCGAGGCGCAGCGTGAGGGCCTCGTTGGGGCGCACCTTGAAGATCATGTGCGCGACACCTTGGAGGTCGGTGCGCGTGATCTCGCGGCCCTGGTAGAACACCGGGAGGTTCGCGCGGTTCGGCGTGCGCACGATGACCGCCGCGATGCGCTGGTCGGGCGGGCACTGCACCGTGGTCTCGATGCCCGTCGCGCGCGCGTTGCGGTCGATGGTGACGGCCGAGCGGAGCGTCACGTTGATGGGGTCCGCGGGCGAGGTGAAGCCCGTGGGACACTCGATCTTGAGGGCCACGACGGCGCCCTCGATGCCCGCCATGCGCATGCGAAACGCGCCCTGCGCGTCGGTCGTGCCCTGGAGGTTGTTCTGCAGCAGCACCCGCGCGCCCGGCATCGGACGCGCGTCGCTCACCACGCGCAGCGTGACCGGGAACAGCGTGGGCGGCGGCTGTGACGCGCAGCCCGACGAGGCCAGCAGCGCTAGCGCGAGGGCACCGGCGGCTGCCCGTTCGCGGCGGGCGTCGGTGCGGCCGTGGGCGCGGGTGCCGGAGGCGTCGGCGCGGCCGTGGGCGTCGGTGCGGCCGTGGGCGTGGGCGCCGGGGGCGTCGGCGCGGCGGGCATCGCAGGGGCGGCGGGGTTCGTGGGAATGCATCCGGGTGCTCCGGGCTGGCAGTGCATCGACGCCACGCGGGCGCGCAACACGGTGGCGAAATGACGGAAGAGCGGCGCCTCGGGGTGCTCCGCGGCGAGTCGGTCGTAGAGCACCACGGCGTCGGCGTAGCGGTTGGCCGCGACGGCCTCGGCCGCGAGCTTCATCGGGTCCTGCGGGTTCGGCGGCGGCGCGGCGCGCGGACGGCCCTGCGCGTCGGTCATCGGAATGGGCGCAGGCACGATCACGCCCACGAGTCCGGGCTCCGAGATCGGGAGCTGCAGGATGTTGTTCGTCGTGGGCGCGGGCGCTCCGCGGGTGAGCACCTCGGCCTGCGAGCGCGCGGCGCCTCCGCCCTGCGCCGTTCCATTGCGCGGCGCGGGCTGCTGGTTCGGCGGCGGGAGCACGGCCGCGATGAGCCCCACCACGAGCGTGATGCCCGCGAGCACCAGCGTGCGCGGTGACGTGCCCGCGACGGTCTTCGGCTGCGGCGGCGGCGGAATGTCGATGGGCCCGAAGGGGTCGTCGTACGCGCCCGGCTGCGAGGCTCCCGGCGGCGCGCCCTGCATGCCCATGGGACCCATGTTGGGCTGCATCCCCATGGGACCCATGTTGGGCTGCATCCCGGGTTGCATCCCCGGTTGCATCATGGGCTGCATCGCCGCCACGGGCTGGAGCGAGGCCGACACCTGCGGCGCCATCGCGGGCAATCCCACCGACGAGGGCGAGACCACCACCGACGAGACGTTCACCGAGCCCGGTGCGATCGTGCGGTTCTCCCCCGGCATCGGGTTGCGATTGCCCGCGGCGGGCAGCGGACCGAGCATCCCCGCGGCTTCGAGGGCCGCGTAGGGAGACTGACGGATCACCGTGGCCTCCGACGACGCGGGCTTCGGAATGTCGTCGAGGGGCGCGGGCGCTGCGGAGGGACGCGGCGGGGCCATCGCAGCGGGCGACTGCGAGGGCATCGGGGGTGCGACGGTCGCGGGGCGCATCGGGCGCTGCGGGGCCCCTGGCGCGCCCGCAGCGGGGGACTGCGAGGGCATCGGCGCGCCGATGGCCGCGGGCGATTGCGAGGGCATCGGCGGCGCCACGGTGGCGGGGCGCGCGGAGGGAGATGCGCCCTGCGGAATGCGTCCCATGGCGACGGCGGTGGAGAACACCATGGTGCTCTCTTCTTCGTCGATGTAGCCCGCGCTCGCGGGCGCGCTGGAGGGGTTGGCGACCGCGGGGTTGCGCGCGTCGGGGCCCACGACCTTCGCGACGACGCGGGCCGCGCCGAGGAGGATCTCGGTGCCGTCGAAGACCTGCTTCCAATCGTCGGCGCGCTCGCCGGAGACGTACGTTCCGCCGAGGCTCCCGCCGTTGCGCACCCAGAGGATGTTGCCGTCCCAGTAGAGCTCGGCGTGCAGGGGTTCGAGGGCCTGGGCGCGGACCTTCCAGTGCGCCGCGGGGCCGCTGCCGACGGTGACCATGCGCGCGGCCATGGCCGCCGAGAACGTGGCCGTGGGGTTCGCGCTCTCGCCCGTCTGGATCGAGAGCGTCACGGTGTTGCGCTGCGCGCCAGGCGCTGCGGGCGATGCCATCAGTGCCCTCCGCCGTGGTGGCCGTGGTGGCCCTGGTGCGCCGCCCACGGATCGACGCCGCTCATCTCGGCCCGCGCGCGCGCGGCCTCGTAGAACGACGCGGGAAACTGCATCCCGTACGAGTGCACCGTCTCGGTGCAGAGCGGGAGTTCGCCCGTGGGCTCCAGCGTCGAGATCAGGTTGCCCTGCTCGTCGCGCCCCTGGAACTTCCGAAGGTACAGGTCGGTGATGCGGAAGCCGTCCTTCGCGTCGTAGCCGCGCACCTCGGAGATGTGCGTGATCTTGCGCGAGCCGTCGGCGAGTCGCGACGTCTGCACGATGATGTTCACCGCGCTCGCGAGCTGGAGCCTCAGCGCCGAGAGGGGAAGCTCCACGTCGCTCATGAGCGCCATGGTCTCGAGGCGCGTGAGCGTGTCGTGGGGATAGGTCGCGTGCACCGTGGTGATGCACCCGCCGTGGCCCGAGGTCATGGCCTGCACCAGATCGAGCGCCTCGCCGCCGCGGATCTCACCCACCACGATGCGGTCGGGACGCATACGCAGCGTCGCGCGGAACAGATCGCGGATCGAGACCTTGCCCCGGCCCTTCGCATCACCGGGACGCGCTTCGAGCTGCACCACGTGCTGCCGCTGGAGCTGCACCTCACGGCTGTCTTCAATGATCACGATGCGGTCGCCGTCGGGAATGAACGAGCTCAGCGCGTTGAGCAGCGAGGTCTTGCCCGAGCCCGTTCCGCCTGCGACCACGACGTTCTGCTTGAGGGCCACGAGGCACTCCAGAACGGCGGCCGCGTCGGGGGTCACGGAGCCGAAATCCACGAGGCGCTGGACCGTCAGCGTCTCCTTGAAAAAGCGACGGATCGCGACGTCGGGACCATCGGGCGCCGCGGGCGGAATGATGGCCTCGATGCGCGACCCATCGGGCAGGCGCGCTTCGAGGATGGGGTGGTCCTCGTCGATCATCTTGCCGACGTACTGCGCCATGTTGCGAAGCGCCGAGAGCAGCGCCTCATGGCTCGCGAAGCGCGCGTCGGTGAGAATGAGCTTGCCGCCCTTCTCGATGAAGATCTGATCGGGCCCGTTGATCATGATCTCCGACACCTTGGCGTCATCGAGGTAGGGTCGGATGGGCGCGAGAAACGACAGCAGCGTCTCTTCGTAGACCTCTTTGGGGATCATGGCTCGACCTGCCTGAGCATGCCCGCGCGCGCCTCTTCGGCGTGCGGACCTTCGGGGGCGATCTCGACGTATCGCCGGTAGTGGACGTCGGCGCCCACGGGGTCGTTGAAGCGCTCGCGCAGCAGCGTCGCGAGCATGAAGTGGGCGTCGGCGTGCGTCGCGTTGTCGGCGATCACGGCCTCCATCTCGCGTCGCGCGGCGGCGTTCTCGTCGAGGCCCGCGAGGATGGTGCCCACGAGGTAGCGCAGCGCCCACTCGTGCGGGTGCCGTTCGAGGTACGGGCGCGCGTACGCCACCGCCGCGCGAAAGCGCGAGGCCTGCACGCACACGTTCATCAATTGCCGCAGCACGATGGGTTCGGGATGCCCGCGCTGCATCGACGCGACGAGGTACTGCTCCGCGCGCACGAGGTCCCCCGAGCGGGCCATCTCGATGCCCTGCTCGTAGAGCTGACGTCCCGAGACGCTGGCCATCGGGTCGTTGGTGGGCGCCTGCGGTGCGGGCGTGCGGGCGGCGCAGCCCGCGGCGCAGAGCCACAGCACGATCGCGGCGAGAGATGCGAAGCGCTCCGTCATCGACGGCGGCGGTTATACACCGGTGCCCCGCGGGGAGTGTAGAGATGCAGTTTCAGGCGAGCGCCGCGCGCTCAGCGGCCGCAGCGCGTGGAGTTGCAGCTGAAGTTGGGCGGGAACATGTCGACGGTGCGCGCGAACGTGGGAGAGCCCTCGACCACCTGCGTGCTGCCGTCGCGGAGGGCCATGGTCACGCGCACGCGCACGGCGGTGAGCGTGCCGAGGGCCGCGAGGTCGAGGGGGCCGACGCCCGTCGACGTGGTGGTCATCGCCTCGCGGAAGCACACGTACGCGCCGCCCGACTCCACGAGCACGTCTTGAACGGGCACGGTGCGCACGACCTGTCCGCCCGCGCTGATGATCGCGATCGTCGGCGTGGCTTCGAAGGGCGCCGCGTCGTAGACGCGCACGTACACCACGGGGAAGAGGTACACCGAGTTGCCCATCTTCGACGCCTGCACCTCGCACATCGTCACGACGGGGGCGGTCGAACAGCTCGCCACGGGGAGCAGCAGCAGCGCGCTGACGAGGGCCGCGAGCGCGCGGCGACGGGAGTGGGTTGCAGACATCACGGGCGGTCTCCTCGGGGGCACGTCAGCGGTTGGCCGCGGCGGCCTGGTCGATGCGAATGGTGAGCTGGCGCTCGAGCGCGTTGAGCGCGGTGAGGTACGCGCCGCGGCGGTGCGACACGAGCGCGGTGAGCATCTTCACCTCGTAGAGCGCGTCTTCGTAGCGCGTCTGTTCGAGGGCGCGCTCCAGCCGGAAGCGGTGCGCGGTGTACTCCTCTTCGAGGCGCCCGCGGAGCGTGTTGGCCCGTCGCATGGCCTCCGTCGACGCGTCGGCGTTGCCCGCCGCGCGGAAGCACGCCGCCGCCTGCGCGTAGTAGGTCACGGCCTCGATGCCGTCCTGCGTGCGGAAGGGCATGCGCTCGGCCTTCGAGAGCGCGATGCGCGTGCTCTCCTCCGCGGTGCTCGCGACGAGCGTGGCCTCGCCCTGCGGACACGGGCGGTTGAGGTCGTCGAAGAGGGCCGGCGGCGGCGTCGACACGCGGCTCGGCGGCGCGAGCGTCGAGGGCTCGGTGAGCAGCGTCCACGCGGCGAGGCCCATCACCACCACGGCCGCGCCGAGGATCACCGGCGAGACCTTCTCTTCTTTCTTCTCGCCGTCTTTGTTGGCCGTGCGCGTGCGGGTGCCGTCGTTCAGCACCATGCGCACCTGGCCGACCTGGATCGACTTGCCCCACGGCACGAGCCCGCGGTCGAAGGGCATGTTGTCGACGAGCGTGGGCGTCGCCACGCCGCGCGCCACGGCCACCCAGCACCCGTCGGGACGCGGCGAGAGCAGCAGGTGCTCGGGCGCAAACTCGCTGCGGTCGAGGGCCACCTGACACTTCGTCGAGTTGCCCACGACGACGCGCTCGTCGGTCAGGGGAAAGTTCTGCTCGGTCCCGTCGGGCAGATACACATCGAGCTGCGGCGTAGGCATGGTGCGCGTCTCCCGATCAGATCCCGTTGCCAGACATGATGTTCACGGCGAAGGGGCCGAGGATGATGAGCATGATGGTGCCGAAGATCAGCAGCAGCGGGCCCATCATCAGCACGCCCGCGCGCGCGGCGCTCTCCTCCGCGGCCACGCTGCGTCGCATGCGGAGCATCGTCGCCTGGATCTGCAGCACGTCGGCGAGGGGGTTGCCCTTCTCCTCGGCCTGCACCACCGCCGACGTGAAATCGCGCACGGCCTCGGTGGGGCAACGATCGGCGAACGCGAGGAGCGCCTGCTTGCGCGTGCGACCGAGCTCCAGCTCCTGGAGGATGCGCTGCATCTCTTCGTAGAGCGCGTCGGCCTTGTCAGAGGTCTTCTCGGTCACCTGACGAAGCGCGCCCGGAAAGTCGAGCCCCGCGCTCATGGTGAGGGCCACGAGGTCGATCGCGAAGGGCAGTCCGCGGTTCACCTGCTTGAAGCGCCGCTCGATCTCACCCGACACCTGAAGGTGCGGGAGGAGCATCCCGAGCGCCGCGAGCATCAGCACGAAGATGCCGCCGATCTCGGCGTACGTGTCGAGCGCGAGGCCCACGGCGCCGAAGCCCAGCGCGCCGAACACCGAGAGCGCGAGGTACTCGTCGGCGGTGAGCCCGAGGTACTCGCCCGCGTGACGGATCTGCGCGTTGATCGACGTGCGCATGTCGTCGATGGGCAGCGACGCGATGCGCGCCGCGAGCCAGCGCATCATGGGTTCGAGGGTGTTGAACGGTCCGCCCTCGTCGAGCACGGCCTTGCGCTTGAGGCCCTTCACGCCGACGTCGGGCTGCACCTCGGCCGGCGTGAGCGCGAGCTGGTACACGAACACCAGGATGGCGAGGCCCACGAGGCCGAGGCCGAGGTATTCGAAGAGCGTCGTGGTGGGGGTCACAGCGGGGCCTCCCTTCGCGTCAGATGTCGACCGACAGGATCTTCCGCGCGAGGAAGACCGCAGCGACCCAGAAGAGCACGGCGACGAGCCAGATGATGCCGCCGATGAAGGTGGTGTTGAGGGGCTTGAGCCAGAGCGGGTCGATCCAGTTCAGGATGCCGATGAGGATGGGCGGCATGATGCCGAGCACCCACGCCTGCGCCTTGCCCTCGGCGGTCTTGGTGCGCACGACACCTTCGAGGCGCGCCATCTCGCGCAGCGTCGACGCCGACGTCTCGAGAATGCGCGGAAGGTCGCCGCCGGTCTGCCGTCCGATGAGCACGGTGGTGAGCGCGCCCGCGAAGGCGCGCGAGCCCACGCGGCCGCCCATGTTCAGAATGGCCTGATCGAGCGGCATGCCGAGCTGGGTCTCCTTCATGGTGAGCTCCAGCTCTTCTTTGAGGGGAGAGCGCAGCAGCGTGGCCGTGTTGCCGAGCGCGTCGCCGAGCGAGGGCGAGGCCTTGAGCGCGTTGGCGAGGGCCGTGAGAAACGAGTCGAGCTGCTGCTCGATCTTGTCCTGGCGCTTGGTCTTCGCGTCGATGAGCCAGAGCTTCGGCCCCACCGCCACGAAGGGAATCAGCGGGTACGAGATGGGCTCTTCGGTGAGCACATGAATCGTCACGATCGCGACGGAGATTCCGATCTGCCAGTTCGCGATGATGGCGCCCGTGGGGTCTTGAATGAACAGCCCGCGCAGCTCGGCGTCGAGGTGGTGCGTGTAGTCGCTGTAGAGCTTCGCGAGGAGGCTCTTCGGGTCGCTGAGGGTGATGTAGATCACCGTCGCGACACCCAGGGCGACGAGGGCCACCGACATCCAGCCCATGACCGTGGTCTGCGCGGAGGGGTTCACAGGTAGTCCTTTCCGGTCACCAGGCCGTAGGCCATGAACACGTCGAGGAACGAGGGGAGGTAGCCCGTCGCGCGGTACTCGCCGAGCACCTTGCCGTCGGGGCCCGTGCCCGAACGGATGAACTCGAAGATGGGCCGCAGCTGGATCTCGGTGTTGTCATCGAGGCCCACGACCTCGGTGATCGCCGTCACGCGGCGCGAGCCGTCGGAGAAGCGCGACTGCTGCACCACGAGGTGCACGCTGTTGGCGATCTGCTCGCGGATGGCGCGCGCCGGCAGGTCGATGCCCGACATGAGCGCGAGCACTTCGAGACGGTTGATGGCCTCGCGCGGCGAGTTCGCGTGCGTGGTGGTGAGCGAGCCGTCGTGGCCCGTGTTCATCGCCTGGAGCATGTCGAGCGCCTCGCCGCCGCGGCACTCGCCCACGACGATGCGATCGGGGCGCATACGAAGCGCGTTCTTCACCAGGTCGCGGATCGTGTACTCGCCTTTGCCTTCCATGTTGGCGGGGCGCGATTCGAGCGACACGACGTGGGGCTGGTTGAGCTGAAGCTCCGCGGCGTCTTCGATGGTGACGATGCGCTCCTCTTTCGGGATCGCGCCCGAGAGCACGTTGAGGAGCGTCGTCTTGCCCGAGCCCGTACCGCCCGAGATCACCACGTTCTTCTTCGCGATCACCGAGCGCGTGAGAAAGCGCGCCATCTGCTCGGTGAGCGAGCCGTAGGTCACCAGGTCGGGCAGCGCGAGCGGCGTCTTCGAGAACTTGCGGATGGTGATGCACGCGCCCTTGATCGCCAGGGGCTTGATCACGGCGTTCACGCGCGAGCCGTCTTTCAAGCGCGCGTCGACGAGGGGCGTGCTCTCGTCGATGCGTCGACCGAGCGGGGTCACGATGCGCTCGATGCAGCTGCGCACGGCCTCGTCGTCGGTGAAGCGGGCCTCGGCGCGCACCAGCTTGCCGCGGCGCTCGACGAAGATCGTCTGGGGGTCGACGACCATCACTTCGGAGATGCTCCCGTCGGCGAGGAAGCGCTCCAGCGGGCCGAGCCCGAGCGCCTCGTCGGCCATCTCCTGCATGAGCTGCTCCTGGTCGGTGCCGGGAGGCAGATCCTGTGCGATCTGCGCCATGATGCGCTTGAGGGCCTCGCGCACCTTGGGCCGCATCACGTTGTCGGCCATCTTCGATCGATCGAGGACCGCGAGGTCCATGTGATCGAGGAGCATGCGGTGGATGCGCCGACGGGTCTCCACCGAGACGTGCATCGTGCCGCCCGACGTGGGCGCCGCGCCGTGGCCTCCCTGCGCCTGCGCGCCGTGCCCGTGCGCCGCCCCGCCCGCGCCGCCCTGAGGCATCTGCCCGGGCATCATCGTGGGCACGTTGTTGCGTCGCGGCGCGCCCTGCCCGTTGGCCATGGTCTGCGCCATGGGGTTCGCAGGACGGGCCCCCGGCGGCACCGGCGGCATGCCCGTGGGCGGCGCCGACGCGGCGGCCCCCTGCGCGCCCTGACGGATCACACGGATCACGTAGGGCCCCACCTGGATGGGCGTGCCGAAGGGCACGGGAATCTCCGAGCGGAACACCCGTTGCGCGCCCACCTGCGTGCCGTTGCTCGACGAGTCGCGCACGACGATGGCCTGCGGCTGGATGTTGATGGTCACGTGCCGACGGGAGATGTCGGGCGACGCGAGCACCACCGTGCAGGACTCATCACGCCCGATGGAGATCTCCCCACCCGACGGGACCATGTAGGTCATCGGCGGAGCGTTGGGCGTCTCGATCGAGAGCAGAACCTGATCCATCAGAACCCCGGTCGAGCCGTGTGTCAGCGGTACTGCGCGCCCGTCGGGTCGTAGAGGCGCACGTCGTCGAGGTCGCCCGAGAACTGCTCGTACTGCCTCAGCGCATCGGCCACGCGATCCTGCGCGCTGCGGGGAATGCCCTCGACCACCGTGGGCACGATGAAGATCATTCCCTCGCGCTCGGTCTCGTCGTTCGCCTCGGAGCCGAAGAGGTATCCGAGGATCGGGATCGACCGCAGGCCCGGCAGGCCCGAGGTGCCATTGGTCTGACTGCGCGAGCGGAAGCCCGACATGATGATCGACTGCCCGAGCTGCAGGTTCACCAGCGTGTTGAGCTGCGAGATGTTGCGCCCGGGGAGCTCCGCGCCGGTCTGCACGGGATCGGAGATGTCGGCCTCGACGCGCAGATCGATGCGCGAGCTCTGCGGGTCGAAGCGCGGCGTGACCTTCACCGTGGTGCCGTACTCGATGGTCGCGAGCGTGGCGCCGCCGTTGCCCGCGACGAGGCGGTAGTTGAGCTCGCCGCCGTTGCGGTAGCGCGCCTCGTTGCCGTTCGCCGTGATGAGCGTGGCCTGACGAAGCACGCGCGCGTAGCCGCCGCTCGATGCGAGGTCGAGGCGCGGCAGCGGCTGGTTCGAGAGCGTCGCGCGGGCGAACTGCACGCCCGGCGGAACCGACTGAGACCCGAGCGGCGCCACGAGGTTGTACGACGAGTCGAGACGCCAATCGCTCGCGCTGCCACCGAGATACTGGGGCCACGAGAGGCCCACGCGGCGCGACGAGTTCGTCGAGAACTCCACGAAGTACAGGTCGAGGCGCACGTTGATGCGGCGCTCGACGATGGTCGGGTCGATGGCCACGAGAGACTCGACCTGACCGGGATAGAGCGTCGCGATCTGCTGCACGCGGCGCTGCTGCGTCTCGCTCGCGACGCCGCCTTCGAGGTACAGCCGCGCGCCCACGCGGCGGATCTGCACGCCCGTGTAGCCTTCGAGGAGGTTCTCGATCTCGGCCTGCACGGCCTCGGGGCGACGCGCGAAGACCGTGATCTGCAGGCTCTCCTGCGAGCCGCCCGCGTGAATGAGCAGCAGCGTCGTGGTGCCTGCGCGCTGGCCCACGACGATCATCCGCCCGTCGCTCGAGGTGCGCACGTCGACGATGCCCGGCGTGCCCTCGGAGTACTGTCGAATGTCGCCCGCGGGGATCACCACCTGCTCGCCGATCGCGAGCGAGAGGTCGCGCCCGACGCCACGCCCGGCCTGAGGCTGCTGCTGCGCGAACGCGGCCGTGGGGAGGAGGGTCGACGCGAGCGCGAGGGAGAGCGCACCGGCGAGGCGGATCGTGCGGGTCGTGCGGAGCTTCATGGCGTGTGAACGGATCTCTCGGTGGAAGACGGGTGCGACGCGCGGGGCTCAGAGCTGCGGAGACGAGGGGCCGATGCGCTCGATGATCTGGCGGCGACGACGCGAGATCTGCTGGCGGCGCACGGGCTCGAAGATGTCGTCGATGCCCGTCTCGGGGACGTTCTCGATGATCGCGATGTCTTCGGGGTTGCGGAGCACGAGCGAGAGGCCCGTGTGGCGCCCGCCCGCACCGCCGCGGTCGGAGACGTACGTGAGGAGCTGCGCCTCTTCCATCGAGACGCTCAGCGTGATCTGCGAGATCTCCTGCGGCGCGTTCGAGGGGTTCGACTGGCCGTTGACCTGCTGACGCTGCGCCTCGCCGCCCGTGTCACGCCCCGCCGCGAGCACGAGCACGTTCTGGAGCAGCGGGATCGTCACGCGGTCGTTCTCGCCGCCGGTGCGCGAGAGCGTGCCGAGCACGTCGACGCGGTCACCGGGTCGGAGCAATCCGCCGAAGGAGTTGGTGATGTCGGCGCGCACGGTGATGGCGCGCATGCCGTTGCTCACGAGGCTCGACAGATCGCGGCGCGCATCGGACGCGGTGGCGAGGTCGGTCCACATGATGGTCTGGTTCGCCTTGAGGCCCATGCTCACGCGAACGCCCACGATGCGACGCAGGTCGGAGTACCGGATGAACCGGTCTTCGAGGTACGCCTGCGGGATGTACCGCTGACCGAGCATCGCTTCGGTGAGCGCGGTGCCGAGGGGAATGTCCTGCACGGCGACGAGCACCGGAATCGGCGTGCCGCCGGAGGCCTCGTTCTCGAAGCGCTTCTTGTACATGAACAAGAAGACCAGCCCGAGGACCGCCGCCCCGATCGCGATGAAAAGCGCCTTGGTGTTCATCCCGTCACCTGACTGCTGCGGGCGTCGTCACCGCGCGCCGTACCTCTCGCCGCTTCGGTCACGCTCGCAGGCGGCGCGAGACTAGACCGAAGTGCGCGCGCGACACAACGACAACCACCGACGCGGCAGCGGGTCGAGCAGCGGAAGATTCAGCGGGCGAGGAGCGACATCATCGACGTCACGCCGTCGGTCTCGTTGAACACGAGCACCATCGTGGAGTCATTGCCGCGAGAGAACGTGAGCGCGTGGTCGCGATGCGCGCGCGCCGAAGCGGGGAGCTGCACGTCGCGAGGCACCTCGTTGAGGGCCCATCCCGCGCGGGTCATCTCGCGCTGATACCAGCCGCGCACGTCGGCCATCGGCGCGCGTGCGCTGTACACACCGAGCGCGTTGCCGTGTCCGTCTTCGTGGGCGGTGAGCACGCGGCGCATCGCGGGATGGCGAAGGAGACCCGGCGTGTCGCTGCCCGGCGCGTCGCCCTCCGCGGGGAACATCCGCAGCAGGCTGAAGGGCCCTTCGGTCGCCACCGTGAGGATGCGCGTGCCCGTCGATGCGCGCTGCACGTAGGCGTACCGAAGATTGCCCCAGCGCGAGAGGTCGCCCGTGTCGACCACCGCGCGGAGTCGCTGCGCGAGCTCGCCGCTGGAGAGCCTGCGCTCGCCCACGTCGACGCAGATCACATAGCCCTCGGAGTCGTCGCCCTCGCGCACCATTTCGAGGCGCGGACCGAGGCGTCCGCCCTGCGTCCAGAGCTGCCCGAACGCCGTCTGATCGACCTGCGCGACGGACTCGGTGACGTGCCCCGCGCGGCGGTCGCACCACGACTCGTAGTAGTCGAGCGCGGCGCTCACGCTGTCGCGCGTCGTGCCCATCGCGAGGTACATCGACTCGCCGTTGATCTCGACGCGTCGCGGAGCCTCGATGACCCCCTGCTCGGCGTAGGGCATGAGCTGACGTGCGAGGTGACGCATGCCCTCGTGCACCTGCGCGCGGGCCTGACGGATCGCCACGAGAGAGGTCGCGCCGAGCCCCACGGCGATGAAGGCCGCGAGCCGCGTGGCGTGGGGGAGGTGTCGGATGCGGGGCCGCATGGCGTGTGTCTCCTCGTCGCTCAGCAGCCGATGCCGATGAAGCTGCAGAAGCCCGATGCGAGCGAGCGCACGGGGCTGTCGTGGTAGCGGGTGTTGCACTGCATGCTGTGACCGGCGAGCACGCTCGTTCCGCCGCCGCCGAGCACACGCGGCTTGCTCACCGTCGACGTCATGCGCGAACTCACGCTGGATCCCGTCACGGCGCTGAGGAGCCCGCTGCCGAAGCTCCCGAGCGCGCCCACGAACCCGTCGACCTCGCCCGGCGCTTCGCCACCCGACGGTCCCGTCGAGAACGAGCACCCCGGCGGCACCGAGCGACATGCGTCGAACGCGTAGGTCACCACGCACGCGCGGTTGCGGGCCATGAGCTTCACCTTCTCGGCGTAGGCGTTGTGCACGTAGATGATGCACGACCACACGGCGATGAAGAACGGGAGCATCACCACGGTCTCGGCGTAGGCCGCGCCGCGTTGGCTCCGGCGGGATCGTGCGTTGCGAGGGGGCTTCGAGGCGCTCACGTCGTCACCGTACTTTCATCGCCGGACGTTGAAGCAGGCGCGCTGGATCCGCGGGCTCTCGGTGCCCTGCAGCGGCAGCGTCGCCTCGGCGCGCATGATCGAGAAGTTGCCGCGCGACAGCGTGAGGAACGCCGCCGACAGCCCCGCCCCCGCGGCCGTCGTGTCGAGCTCGCGCGCGAGGAGGCTGTAGTCCGCGCGACGCAGTCGGGCCGAGGCCTCACGGCGCGCCGTTTCGAGTCCCTCGGCCTCGCGAATGTGGCCTGCGGAGAGCGCGCGGGAGAGCTGCTCGACCTGTCGGTACGGCACGCCGCTGAACACCGACACCGCGTCGTCGCAGGCCATCGCCGACACGATCGGCACGCCGCAGTGAAAGAGGTACGTCACGCGCGCCGTGAGCTGCTGACGGTTCGCATACCGCGTCTGAAAGCTCGCGCTGGGGTTGTTGGGGAGGTTCGGGAAATTGATCGCGACGGCGATGTTGTTGTACCCGAGCGCGCCGAGCGCGAGGCGGGCCGCGGGCGAGGTCGTTCCGCCGATCGCGTTCACCACGCTCTGCCGCGATGCAGATGCGTCGGCTTCGAGCTCCTGGAGCGAGGGAGAGGCGGCCACGAGCGGGAGGTTCGCCGCGAAGCGGATCGTGTCGAGACGCGCGCCACCGCCGCCACCACCACCGCCTCCCAGCCCGGGGAAGCTCGCGCCACCGCCCGCACCGAACACCGACCCGAGGATCGCAGCAGGGTCATCGCCGCGGCCGCCGCCGTTCATGTCGTTCTGCGGCGCGCCGTCGTAGCGGGCCTCGCAGTCGGGGAACACCACGATCGCCGCGCGCGCCGCCGAGACCGCCGCGTGCTGCACCGCGAGGTGCGCGGCGTACATCAGCGCGATCTGCATCATCCCGAGCACCATCAGAAAGAACGGGATGAAGACGATGAGGAACTCCACGTACACGGCGCCCCCGGTGTCTTTGCGGAGCGAGCGCACGTTCGGGGAGCTGACTTGCGTTGCCATCGTTGGGTCCTCGGGCGAACTGGCAATCACCAGGCCAGCCGGTTGACAGCGAACATCAGGGTGCCGAGCAGGATCGGAACCCCCATCCGCACCTTGTGGAGCAACTCCGCGGTGATGCGCCGACGCCAGCGCGTCGGGAGGATGGGGTTGATCGCGAGGAAGAGCGCGTTGGAGAGCACGCGCAGCAGTCGGCCGTGCCATGCGAGGCGCGCCATCGTGATCACCGACGTGGCCGCGAGGCAGAGGAACGTGAGCCCGAGGCCGTGGAACATTCCCAGCAGCGCGCCCATCGCCGCGATGATCTTCACGTCACCGCCGCCGGAGACGTTCTCCGTGGTGCCGTCGTCGCGCTCCACCTGTTTGCGAAACAGCACCCACAACGGCATGCCGCACACGAGCGCGCCGAGCACCGCGTGGAACGCGCCACCCGCTGCCGAGAGCCCGCCGTACTGCATGTGCTCGATGTGGAGGTGCCCCGCGAGCGACTGGAGCGCGATGCCCGCACCGATGCCGCCGAAGGTCAGCCAGTTGGGGATCTGCCGCGTGCGAAAGTCCGTGTATGCGCCGATCGCAGCGATCACGACGCACAACACGATGCTCAGACGCGGCACCCACTCGACCAAGTGACCCTCCGAAACGCGAGCGCCGCGCACTTCTTCGCAGAAGCCGCGGCGCAACGACGAGACCGCCGAACGAAGATCGCGCGGCGCGCGACGCGATCAGGTGCCGCCGAGGCCCGAGATCTGGCTGTTGCCCGAGTTGATCTTGCCCACGACGGTGTTGCCGAAGGTGCGCCACGCGACGATGCCCACCACGGCGATGAGCATGAGCAGGATCACGTACTCCACCGTCGAGAGACCTTCGGTGTTGCGGGCGAGCGAGCGGGTGTTCTTCATGGTGTCAGGGTCCTTTCGGTGTCTTGCGAGCTTCGGTGGGCGGTGCCTTCGCCATCACGGGAACGGCAACGCCAGGATGAGCTGGGCGAAGCGGTAGTAGTCGACGAGCGGACGACCGAGCGAGTACGTCGCTGCGGCCGTGATCGTCCCGACGAGCAGCAGCACCACTACGTACTCCGTGAAGACGGCACCCGAGGTGTCGTCGATCAGAGAGGTGCGGTGATTGCGCCGATCGCCCACGGATAACGCTCCATCGCAAGGCACGGGCCACGGAGTCTGTACCGCAACTCTCCGCGCGTTGAGAAGGCGCTTGGGAGGAATTCGTCCCAAGCCCACCGAGCGCGCCGACGGGATCGCCCCACGGTGCGCCGTGGGAGGGATCTCTCCCAGCGGGTGGACCTCGTCGCGGGCCGTGGTCACAACGCCGTCCGGGGGTCTGGTGACCGCTCCCACACGAGTGTCCGCTGCACGAGGGTGGCCGCGGAGATCACCGCGAGCGCCCCCAACATCACCTGCTCGACGCCATCGCGAGACCATGGCCCGACGCGCGTGATCGTCGGCGCGAGAAGGCACAACGTCGCCACCGCGAGCAGCGACACCGGGCTCAGCACCGCAGCCATCACCCACGCGCCGAACCCCTGCCAACGCCCGCCGCGACCGTCGTCGAGCGCGCTCGCGTCGCCCTCACGCAGCGCGATCCGCGCGCGCCAATCGATGCGCGGCCACCACGCGGCGAGCCTGCGTTGCAGGGGCGAGCGCACGTTCCACGTGAGGGTCCACGCGCGGTCGCCAGCGGGCACGTACGCGAAGTAGCCCCACAGCATCAGGAACGTGAAGAGCTGCGGGTGCAGCCACGCCTGCAAGAACCCATGGAGCACCACGCCCGCGACGAGCCCCATGCGGCGCCATCGCGGCGACGCGAGCATCACGGGGATCGCCACCTCGCCGACCTCCACCACGACGTCGAGCGCCGCGGCGATGCCATGATGCGCGAGCAGGGGGGACAGCCACGCGTTGAGCATTCCGCCGCGCGTCTCGGGGACGCGCACCACCGCGAGCCATCGGATCACGCCGCCCGTTCCCTGCCACAACGGATGCGTGGCCTTCACGAGCACCGAGCCCACGTACGCGATCGCGAGCTGCCACTGCACGAGTCGCTCGTACACGCCCGACACCGCGCGCTCGCCATCGCCGCGCTGCCATGGAGATCCCTCGTGCCGCGCGAAGAGGGCCGTGAGCATCACCAACAGCGCGAGCAGGTAGAGGTTGTTGTGATAGGTGACGGGCGCAACGACGTAGGCCATCGCCATCAGCACGCCCATCGCGAGGCCCGACGCGCGCCACGCAATGCCCAATGCGAAGAGCATCGCCGCGAGGGTCGCGCCGTCGAGCAGCCACCACGGACGCGCGGCCTCGCCAACGCTGCGCCCGTAGCCCCACACCGCGAGCGTGTCGCGCCACTCACCGCGCATGTGCAGCAATCCGAGCACGGCGAGCACGCCGAGCGAGCGATGAAGCGATCGGTGCGAGGCCACCGTGGAGTCGGGCGCGAACGGGCTCATCGCGCCTCCAGACGGAGCGTGCGACGCAGCACCTCACCGCGCGCCGTGCGGCAGTCGAGCGTGCTCGCGAGCGTGTGCGCGCCGTGGGGATCGACGGTCGCGCGGTACCTCCGAAGCAGGTCGTCGAGCGAAGAGATCATCGCGCGGTCGTCGTCGGCGTAGGCCGAGAGCAGCGGCACCACGCGGCGGAACTCGTCGGGCGTGCGCGCGCTCAACACGCGCCGCGCGGCGTGACCGTGCGGGGGCAACGGAAGGGTGGTCGGCGCGCCGTCGCGAGTGATCCATCGCAGCTCGTGCGAGCAGGTCGCGAGGGGACGGCCGGCGAACATGCTCCACGAGAAGCGCGGCGAGAACGGAGGCCGCTGCGTCGGATCGAGGCGGAGTGCGGGAACGGCGAACTGCACCGCGAGCCACACGAGGGCCGCGACGGTCGCGCGCGAGGAGGCGTCCACAGAGGCGACCGTATCGCATCGCGCGCGAATGCGAACGCGCGGAATCCGCGTGCATTGCTGGAGCTCCATGCAGTTTGCGCATGTAAAATAGTTGCGGTTCGGTGGGCACTTCGGGCATCGACGCGCACAGAGGACGGTGCCGATGCTGAGCGTGGTGCAGGGTGGCGGGCGCAGTGCGCGCCCGACGGGAGTGGCGTCGGACGAGCCCGCGTGGATCGCGCCGTGGTGGAAGCTCCTCGGCCGTCGATACGGCCATGTGTTCCACTCGATGTGCTCGTACATGGGGAGCTATCCGCCGGGTCTTCCGCGGTACTTCATCGAGCAGTTCAGCGACGTCGGAGACGTGGTGCTCGACCCCTTCTCGGGCCGCGGAACCACCGCCCTCGAAGCGTGCGTCGCCGGCCGCGTAGGCATCGGTGTGGATCTCAATCCCCTCGCCGCGCTGCTCACCGACGTGAAGGTCGCGCCGCCCTCCTACGAGCAGACGATCCTCCGCATCGCAGAGCTCGAACGGAGCTACGTGCCCGCTCCGGTGGGCGACCGCGCGCCGCCCGAGATCCGCATGCTCTTCGAAGAGACCACCACGCTCCCGCAGCTCCTTCACATGAAGGAACAGCTCGACGCGAGTGACGGGGTCGACCGCTTCCTGCTGGCCTCGCTCGCGGGCATTCTGCACGGGCACCACACGCGCGACGTGGTGAGCTCGCGGTGCCTCAGCGTGTCGATGCCCAACACGTTCAGCATGTCGCCGGGCTACCTCGAGAAGTACATCCGCACGAAGGGCCTCGCGCGCCCGCCCTTCAACGCGTTCGAGAAGCTCCGTCTGCGCATGGCCCACGAGTTCGCCGAGGGCACGCCCGCACGCCGCGGACGCGGGCTCCGCGCCGACGCGCGTCAGCTCACGAAGCACATCCCCGAAGGCAGCGTGAAGCTCATCGTCACGTCGCCGCCGTACCTCAACGTCGTGCGCTACGGGAAGTTCAACTGGATCCGCCTGTGGCTCCTCGGTGAATCCGTGAGCGACGTCGACGCCTCGCTCCAGGTCGAGAAGACCGACCGTCGCCTCGCGCTGAGCGACCGCCATCGGTTCCGCGGGTACTGCGGCTTCCTCCGCGATGCGCTCACCGAGTGCTCGCGTGTGCTGCGCGACGACGGCGTGTGCGTGGTCACCATCGGCGACGTGATCAACAAGGAGCACGGCAGCCGCACGCTCGCGACCGAGGCCTGGGAGGCCGTGCGCGACGACGTTCCCCTCGACCTCGCGGCGGTCATCGTCGACGACGTGAACGAGGTCGGCAAGGTCAGCAAGATCTGGGGCGAGGGACGCCGCGGCGAGGCCACGAAGACCGACCGCGTGCTCGTGCTCCACAAGCGCGGAACGCGTGCGCCGAAGCCGCGCCACGCCGATCCCCTCGCCCTCATCGAGCGCATCGCATCGGGTGCCGTCGAAGCGCCCGCGCCGCCTCGCCCCGGCGTCGTGCGCACCGCGGAGCGCCCCGCCGCACGCGTCCGCGCAGCCCGCTGAGCAACCGCTCGTTGCGCCGCGCACGGTTGTGGTTCTCGCACCCGCGCGTTATGAGCCGCGACCATGCCGAACCCCTCTCGCCGTGAACTGCTCCAGGGCCTCGCGAGCCTCGCGGGCGCCGTCGTGCTCAGCCCCATCGCCGTCGGATGCGCCTCGTCGCAGACGCCCGTCGCCAATGCCACCGCCGCTGCGGGCGCGATCCCCGCGGTGCCCGCCGCGCGCCCCGCCGACTGGGACGCGGTCGCCTTCAACCGCACGCGCGGCAACGCCGGCGCCGTGCCCGAGAGCTACCGCGCGGCCATCAACGCCGCCGACAGCGACACGAAGGCCATCGGCAAGCACCTCCCCTTCGCGCCCGCGCTCGCAGCCGGCGCTGTTCCTGCGGGCAAGCTCGCGGTGATGTTCGGCGACCCGTCGCGCGGCTACGCGAAGCACCCCAACGCGGCCCCCACCGCCGAGAACCCCACGGGCCACTGGTTCGACTGGATCCGCGTGCGCAAGGCCACCGACGCCGAGGCCGCCGAGGTCGAGAGCCGCTTCAGCGCGTGGCCCACCCCCGCCGCGAGCGACACCGGCGCCATCGCCGCCCGTGAGGGAACCGATCCCGCGGCCGACGGCGGACGCAACACCGTGTACCTCGTGGCCCTGCCCCCCGACGTGCGCCCCGGCGACGTCGTGCGCGTGCACGGCCACTGCCTCACGCACGGCGAGTACGTCGACTTCGTGACCGTGCCCGCCTGATCTCCCGCCTCGCGCGTTCCCTCTATTTTTCCGCGCCGCGCACGCATCGGAACGGTCCCCTCGCCTTGACCCCCGGTCCGCGCTTCTGGTAAACCGGCGCGCCGCTGACTGACGTGTCAGTCAGCGATTCCGGGAGGCTCCGTTTCATGACCAACCCGCGTACGTCTCCGGTCGTCCTCGGCGTCGATGTCGGCTCGACCACGGTGAAGGCCGTGGTGCTCGATCCGACCACGCTCGAAATCCTCTGGAGCGACTACCAGCGTCACCAGACCAAGCAGCCCGAGAAGGTCGCCGAGATGCTTCGAGAGATCGAAGCGACCTTTCCGAACTCGCCCCGCGATCAGTGGCGCGTGTTCATGACGGGATCGGGTGCTGCGCCGCTGTGCGCGGGCCTCGGCGGCAAGTTCGTGCAGGAGGTGAACTCCGTCACGCTCGCGGTCGAGAAGCTCCACCCCGACGTGGGCTCGGTGATCGAGCTCGGCGGGCAGGACGCGAAGATCATCATCTTCAAGGCCGACGAGAAGTCGGGCGAGAAGACCGCGAACGCGTCAATGAACGACAAGTGCGCGTCGGGCACGGGCGCCACCATCGACAAGTGCATGATCAAGGTGGGCCTCGCCTCCGAGGTCGTGCGCACGATCCACTTCGACGACTCGAAGCTCCACCACGTGGCCGCGAAGTGCGGCGTGTTCGCGGAGACCGACATCGTCAACCTGGTGAAGAGCGGCATCCCCGCGCCCGAGATTCTCTGCTCGCTCGCCGACGCGATCGTGCTCCAGAACCTCTCGGTGCTCACGCGCGGCTCGACGCTGCGGCACCGCGTGATCCTCCTCGGCGGACCGAACACGTACCTGCCCTTTCTGCAGGAGTGCTGGCGCAAGCGCATCCCCGAGACGTGGGCCGAGCGCGGCTACGCGTGGCCCCAGGATCGCCCGATCGAAGAGGTCATCTTCGTGCCCGAGAACGCCCAGTACTACGCGGCCTTCGGGGCCTGCGTGTACGGCCTCAAGGAGGCCCCCGAGGTGGGTCTCTACAAGGGCCTCTCGGGGCTGCTCGAGTACATGACCAACGGGCGCAAGGCGCGCCTCGGTGAGACCGCGGGCCCGCCCCTCGTGAAGACCCGCGACGAGGTCGACGAGTTCCGATCGCTGTACGCCATTCCGAAGTTCACGCCCATGGAGCTCACGCCGGGCACGACGGTGCGCGCGGTGATCGGGCTCGATGGCGGCAGCACGTCTTCGAAGGCCGTGCTCGTCGACGAAGACGGCGAGATCGTCTGCAAGGCGTACCAGCTCTCGAAGGGCAACCCCATTCAAGACATGAAGGAGCTGCTCGCCCAGCTCGTGGGCTACGTGCGCTCGCAGGGCGCGGAGCTCGACGTGATGGGCTTCGGCGCCACGGGCTACGCGGCCGACGTGCTCCAGGAGACGCTCAAGGCCGACGTGAACATCGTCGAGACCGTCGCGCACATGATGAGCGCGGTGAAGTACTTCGGCGACGTCGACGTGATCTGCGACATCGGCGGGCAGGACATCAAGGTCCTGTTCATGAAGAACGGCGACATCGCGAACTTCCGCCTGTCGAACTCGTGCTCGGCGGGCAACGGGATGCTGCTCCAGGCCATGGCCGATCAGTTCGGTCTCAAGGTCACGGAGTACGCGGACACGGCCTTCGGCGCCGAGCTCGCGCCCAAGTTCAGCTACGGCTGCGCGGTGTTTCTCGACACCGACCGCGTGAACTTCCAGAAGGAGGGCTTCTCGAAAGAGGAACTCCTCGCGGGCCTCGCGCAGGTGCTCCCGAAGAACGTCTGGCAGTACGTGGTGCAGATCCCCCGCCTCGCCTCGCTGGGCACGCGCTACGTGCTCCAGGGCGGCACGCAGTACAACCTCGCGGCGGTCAAGGCCCAGGTCGACTACATCAAAGAGCGCGTGCCGGGCGCCGAGGTCTTCGTGCATCCGCACACGGGCGAGGCGGGCGCGCTCGGCGCTGCGTTCGAGACCCTGCGCGTGGTGAAGCGCCGCGGGTACTCGACCTTCATCGGCATCGACGCGTCGGTGAACCTCGAATACAGCACCCGCAACGACGAAGACACCGTCTGCCACTTCTGCCCGAACAACTGCAAGCGCACCTTCATCGACGCGCAGCGGCCCGACGGCACCACCTCGCGGTACATCTCGGGCTTCTCGTGTGAGAAGGGCACCGTCGAGAGCGAGGAGGCGATGCTCTCGCTCGTGGCCGAGCGCAAGGCCATCGCGAAGCAGTTTCCCAACCTCGTCGACTACGAGTCGAAGCGCGCGTTCGCGAGCTTCTTCAAGTCTGCGCCCATGCCCACGGAGCGCGACACCGTGCGCGACTGGGAGATCAAGAAGGGCCTCTTCAGCATCAAGAAGGTGGCCGTCGATCGCCCCTTCCGCCGCAGCGGAACGGCCGTCGCAGAGCGCCTCCGCCGCACGCGCATCGGCATCCCCCGCGTGCTCAACGTGTACTCGACGGCGCCGTACCTTCGCAAGTACTTCGAAGCGCTCGGCGTGCCGAAGCAGAACGTCGTCTTCAGCGACCACACCACCGAAGAGATGTGGGTCGAGGGCGGCAAGTACGGCTCGGTGGACCCGTGCTTCCCGTCGAAGGTCGCGCAGGCGCACATCCACAACCTGCTCTTTCACCATCACTCGGAGGAGAAGAAGCTCCAGTACGTCTTCTTTCCGGTGATGACCCACGTGCCCTCGTTCGGTGAGGGCGTGATGGACAAGACCTCGTGCCCCATCGTCGCGGGCGTGCCCGAGGTGATGAAGGCCGCCTTCACGAAGGAGATGGACTTCTTCAAGACGCGCGGCATCGAGTACCTCAACACCTCGCTCACATTCTCGGAGCCGCACCTCACCGCGCGGCGCATGTTCGAAACGTGGGGTCCGCGTCTCGGGGTCACCGAAGACGAGAGCGACCACGCGCATCGCGAGGCCCTCAAGGCGCTCGAACAGTTCGAACGCGACCTTCAGGACAAGGGCCGCGCCATTCTCGAGACCGTCGAGCGCGAGAACCGCGTGGCGATCCTGATGATCGGCCGCCCGTACCACTCGGACCCCGGGCTCAACCACGGCATCCCCGAGGAGTTCCAGGTGCTCGGGTATCCCATCCTGTCGGTGCGCTCGATTCCGCGCGACATGGAGTACCTCCAGCGCTTCTTCGGCGACGAGATCGCGCGCGGTCAGCACCCGCTCAACATCAACGACGTGTGGCCCGAGAACTACTCGGCCAACAGCGCGCAGAAGGTGTGGGCCGCGAAGTTCGCCGCGCGTCACCCCAACGTCGTGCTGCTCGACCTCTCGAGCTTCAAGTGCGGCCACGACGCGCCCACGTACGGGATCATCGACGGCATCGTGTCGTCGAGCGCGACGCCGTACGCGGCGCTCCATGACATCGACGCGAACAAGCCCGGCGGGTCGATCAAGATCCGCGTGAAGACCTACGCCCACTCGCTGAAGCTCTACGAAGAGACGCTCGAAGACATGGCGCGCAAGAAGTCCGAGCTCGCGCGCTCCATGGATCAGAAGCGCCTGGAGCTGATGGAGCTCAAGCGCGCGCAGCTCGCCGACCGTCGGCAGAGCGACGCCGCGCTCGAACGCCAGATCGCGGAGCTCGCCACGCGACTGGCCGCCTACAAGCCCGAGTTCAAAGCCGCGCCCGAGCTCCCGAAGGGCTTCGTGGCGCTCAAGAAGAAGTCGGCCGACGGCACCATGGTGCCCGTGCAGGGATGAAGGAGACGACCCGATGGTGATGGAATCGCACAGCGAACCGAAGCGCGTGAAGCTCCCGGTGATCGGCGCCCCCGTCGCGCAGCCCACCCCGGAGCCCGCGGGAGACATCGACATCGAGGCCGAGCTCCGCGCCTTCGAGCAGGCCGAGCGCGAGCGTCTCGGCATGCGCGAGGAGCGCGCGCAGTGGGCCGACACGATGGTCAACCCGCAGGTGCGCCGCCACGAGCGCGACAAGGTCACGCTGCTCATCGGCGGGCTCACGCAGGCGCAGGACTTTCTCGCCGAGGGCGCGTTCCGAGGGCTGGGCTACAAGGTCCAGCACCTGCGCATGGCCGACAACGCGGGGCTCCAGACCGGCAAGGAGTTCGGCAACCGCGGCCAGTGCAACCCGACGTATTTCACCGTCGGCACGCTGGTGAAGCACCTCATCGACCTCCGTGACATCGAGGGCCTCTCGACGCAGGAGATCCTCGACAACTACGTGTTCTTCACGGCGGGCGCGTGCGGTCCGTGCCGCTTCGGCATGTACGTCACCGAGTACCGCAAGGCGCTGCGCGACGCGGGCTTCGACGGCTTCCGCGTGATGCTCTTTCAGCAGCAGGGCGGGCTCTCGCAGGCCTCGGGCGACGACGTGGGCATCGACCTGTCGCCCACGTTCTTCGTGGCGCTCATTCAGGCCATCGTGGCGGGCGACGTGCTCAACGCGCTCGGGTATCGCGTGCGGCCCTTCGAGGTCGAGGCGGGCGCCACGGACCGCGCCCTCGAGCAGTGCAAGAAGGTCTGTTACGAGGCCCTCTTCAAGCGCGAGAACATCTTCGCGGCGCTCTACCGCTGCCGCAAGGTGATCGGCGAGGTGAAGGTCGACCGCACGCGCCCCAAGCCCAAGGTGTCGATCATCGGCGAGTTCTGGGCGATGACCACCGAGGGCGACGGGAACTACTTCCTTCAGAAGTTCCTGGAGAGCGAAGGGGCGGAGAACGACATCCAGCTCACGACCGCGTGGCTGCTCTACAACATCTGGGAGGTGGCCCGCGACACGCGCGAGCGCCGCGAGCTCCGCGTGGCCGACAAGGCTCCCACGGGCCTCGACGGGTACAACAACTTCGACGTCACGAAGCGCCTCGCGACGCTGAAGTTCGCCGAGTGGGCGCTGCGCGCGGGCTTCCAGATGTTCGCGCTGCCCGCGGGCCTGCACGGCTACAAGCTCCCCGACATGGACCTCGTCGCCGATGTGGCCAACGAGTACTACAGCACCACGCTCCGCGGCGGTGAGGGCCACATGGAGGTCGGGAAGCTCATTCTCAACACCGTGATGGCGAAGGCCCACATGACGGTGAGCGTGAAGCCCTTCGGCTGCATGCCCTCGTCGGGCGTCTCCGACGGCGTGCAGACGCTCATCACCGCGCGCTATCCCGGCACGATCTTCTGCGCGGTGGAGACCAGCGGCGACGGCGCGACGAACTTCTACTCGCGCGTGCAGATGTACCTCTTCAAGGCCCGTCAGGTCGCCGAGGCCGAGTACCAGAAGGCCCTCGAAGACAACGGGATCACCGAGGCGCAGCTCAAGGACTTCCTCGCGAAGAACCCGCGCTTCACGTCGCCCTTCCACAAGTCGCCGCACGTGAAGGCGGGCACTGCGACGGACCTCGTGTACGAGGTCGCGCCGTACATCACGAAGACCCGCGCGCAGCGCGCCGTGGCCTCGCTCACGAAGGCCGCCACGTCGCTCAAGGGCGCGGCGGAGAAGCTCCCCGGCGTCGCGGCGAAGGCCGTCGAGCACGCGCGCGATCCCGAGTTCCGCGCGATGGTGCGCGAAGACGTCACGCTGCTCCGCGACCTCGCCACGGGCAAGGCCCGCGAGCGCTTCGCGCCCCTCATCGACCGCCTCGCGCACCGCGCCTTCTTCTCGAAGGACCCGGTGCAGTCCGAGGCCCCGTCGGCCTGGTCGCAGACCGTCGCCACCGCCTGATCGCTCCCCTCCTCCGCGTCGGCCGCGCCGCGCGTGCGGCGCCTTCTTGCGCCCGTCCCCAGATCGACGACAATCCGCCCGATGAGGCTCCCTCCGACGGCGCTCGCGCTGCTCGCCCTGCTGCCCGTGGGCACGCTCGGCTGCGACGTGCGCGTGTCGGCGGGCGTTGCGCCGCTCCGTCCTCCCTCCTCGACGATCACGGTCGCGCAGACGGCCACCGCGTCGGCGTTGCCCTCGGCCCTCGCGACGAGCGTCCCTCGCGGCGTGCGGCCCGATGCGCGGGTGTTCGTGAGCGACCTCGCCGTGGGCGCGCAACACGCCTGCGCGCGCGGCCGTGAGGGCACCGTGTGGTGCTGGGGCTCGAACGTCTGGGGACAGCTCAACGCCGCCGTGGGACCGGGCCGCTTCGTGCCCACGCCGGGCCTCGCGGGCCACGGCGTGATCGCGCGGAGGGTGTTCGCGGGGCCCACGCAGACCGCGCTCCTCGACGACGCGCAGCAGCTCGGGCACTGGGGCCTCTACGCGCCCCGCAACGACGACGGCGTGACGCCCTGGTCGAAGCACGACACGCCCGGCGTCGGCGCCCTCGAAGGCGTGGCCTTCGGCGACCGCTTCGCCATCGCGTGGGACGCCGCGGGACACCTCGTGGGATGGGGCGCGCCCGATCGCGTGAGCTTCACCACGGCGTTCCTCGTGAAGCCCGTGTTGATCCATCTGGGCTTCGGCGTGATGCAGGCCGCGGTGTGGGCGCGTGAGGGCGATGGCCACGGCTGCCTGCTGCGCGACGACCAGTCCGTGGCGTGCTGGGGCAACAACCGCCGCGGGCAGCTCGGCGAAGACTCGGCGCAGTACGGGATCTTCCGGGTGATTCCCGCGATGCGCGCGGCGCAGGTGACCGTGGGCGCGGGCTTCTCATGCGCGCTGCGCGACGATGGGAGCGCGTGGTGCTGGGGGGCCAACGACATGGGCCAGCTCGGCGACGGAACGGGACGCGACGCGGGCCGCGCGCGGCGGGTGGATCTCACCGGCGAGGTGCTCGCGGTGTCGGCGGGCGAACGTCACGCCTGCGCGCTCGTGCGCAACGGCTCCGTGTGGTGTTGGGGCGCCAACGATGCGGGCCAGCTCGGCGTGCCGGGCGTGGAGCTTCTCTCGACGGTGCCCGTGCTCGTCGAGGGGCTCCCGAAGGCGACGTCGGTGGCGGTGGGCGATGCGTTCTCGTGCGCGCGCACCGAAGATGGCTACGCGTGGTGCTGGGGCGACAACGCGTGGGGACAGCTCGGCGACGGGACGACCGTGCGACGTGCGCAGGCGCGTCCCGTGTCGCTCTGAGCAGGGCGTTCAGGGCAGGTCGGCGTCGACGACGACGGTCGCAGGCGCGCTGGTGCTCACGTAGAGGTAGTAGGTGCCCGCCATGAGGATCGCGCTCGATGCGCGCTCGCTCGACGCCGCGTTGCCCACGCAGTTGCGCACCGACGAGTCGTCACGGCAGGTGGTTCCACCCGTGAGGTCGTAGCCCACGTAGAGGTTCACGCCGGGCGGGGCGGTGACGGTGAAGGCCACGCGGCCGAGCGTCTCGACGCGTGCGCCGAACACGATGTCGGGGCCCGTGCGACCGCATCCCGTGTTCACGTTGTCGTTGGCACCGCAGGTGGTGAAGACCGTGCGACTGCGTCCGCGGCGCGTGATGATCGGCACCTCGGAGGCGCACGAGTCCGCGCTGCGTCCCGCGGGGGCACACACGGCGCACCCCGACGAGCAGCCCGCGTAGGCGAGGCACGATCCGCTCCCCGTACCTGCGCAGAACGACACCGGCGCGAAGTCGCCGCACGCGCGGCACATGCCGCTGTCGGGCATCGTGACATCGGGCGTGACGGGCACGTCGGGCGTCACCGGGACGTCGGGCGTGACGGGCACGTCGGGCGTGACGGGCACGTCGGGCGTGACGGGCACGTCGGGCGTCACGGGCACGTCGGGCGTCACGGGCACGTCGGGCGTGACGGGCACGTCGGGCGTGACGGGCACGTCGGGCTGTGCGGACGCGTCGGGCTGCGAGGGCACATCGGGCTGCATCGGCGCGTCGGGCACCACCGCGGCGTCGGGCTGCGCAGACACGTCGGCCACGGCGCCGTCGGTGCGGATCGCCCGGTCGAGGACGGAGGGGTCGTAGTGGTTCGCGCAGGCGCCCGAAGCGCACACGAGCAGCAGGGCCGAGGCCCGGAGGGTCATCGTCGTCACGCGGGGAGTGTATCTGGATCGGAGCCGAGAGGCGCGTTCGCGGCAGGTCGCAGAGGCAGCGCGAGACGGCGCGAGCGCAGGGCTCAGAGGCGGGAGAGGTCGAGGCCGTACTGCGCGGCGTACGCGCTGATGCCGATGCGGTCGATGGTGCGAAGGTCGCGGGTCGACACGACGATGCGCACGAAGCGACCGAGCTCGGGCACGAAGAGGCGGCGCTCCTGGAGGTTCGGGAACTGCCAGCGCTTCGTCTTGATGTTCGAGTGGGAGACCTTGTGCGCGATCTTGCGACGCACGCCGGTGATTTCACTGCTCGCCATGGTGGTGCCTCAGTTCTTCTTGGGGTTGGGAAGCTTGCCTTCCTTGTGGACCTGATGGGAACGGCACCACTCGCAGTACTTCCGGAACTCGAGCTTCTCGGTCGTCGTGCGCTTGTTCTTGTTCGTGTAGTAGTTGTTCCGCTGGCAGTTCGAGCAGAACAGCCGGATCATGTCTCGCATGGCAGCGCCTCGGTTGCACATCGACGCCGCCAAAGGAGGGCGGGCGTCAGGGGGCGCCAAACATACACGAACTGTATTGCAGTCAAGGCTTTTCCACCGTGAAACGTCGCGGTCCCGGGCAGCGCACGGGAATCCGTAGAGGGCACCGGCGGGGATGCGATACGGTCCGTCGACGCCCGACATGACGAACGCCCCGCAGATTCCCCAGCTTGCCCTGCCGAACGTCGACACGAACACGCCGGGGGCGCTGGTGGCTTCGCTACCCCGCGCGCGCCGCGTCTACGTGAACCGCAGCCTGCGGATGGAGCACGTCGAGTGGGTGGGCTTCGACATGGACTACACCCTGGCGATCTACCGCCAGGCCGAGATCGATCGGTTGAGCATCGAGGCCACGGTGAAGAAGCTCGTGGCGCGGGGCTATCCTCCGCAGCTCGCCGAGGCCACGTACGACACGCAGTTTCCCATCCGCGGGCTGCTCATCGACAAGCGCCACGGTCACATCGTGAAGATGGACCGCTACAAGTTCGTGGGCCGCGCCTACCACGGCCTGCGCGAGCTCACCCGCGACGAGCGCCACGAGCTCTACCACTCGCGCAAGGTGCGGGTGGGCCCTCCCCGCTACCACTACATCGACACGCTCTACGCGCTGCCCGAGGCCGCGCTCTACGCCGGCGCCGTCGACCTGCTCGAACGCTACGGGCTCAACGTCGACTACCACGAGCTCTTCGACGACATCCGTCAGTGCATCGACGAGGCGCACCGTGATGGCTCCATCGTCGATGTGATCGCCAACGACCTGCCGCGCTTCGTCGAGCGAGACCCGGGCCTCGCGCCAACGCTCCACAAGCTGCGCTCCGCGGGCAAGAAGCTCTTTCTGCTCACCAACTCGCGCTGGGCCTACACCGATCGGATGATGACCTTCCTGCTCGGGGGGCAGCTCCCCGAGTACGGCTCGTGGCGCAACTACTTCGACCTCGTGGGCGTGGCCGCGACGAAGCCCGTGTTCTTCACCGAGAAGCGCCCCTTCATGGAGCGGGTCTTCGAGGGTGGCACCGAGTCCGTGCGACAGGCCTACACCCTGGAGCGCGGGCGCGTGTACGAGGGGGGCAACCTCCGCGACTTCGAGCGCATGATCAACGCGCAGGCCGACCGCATCCTCTACGTGGGCGACCACATCTACGGCGACATTCTCCGCAGCAAGAAGGACTCGGCCTGGCGCACCGCGATGATCGTGCAGGAGATGGAGTCGGAGTTCGACGCGATGGCGCGCACGCACGACGACGCCGCCGAGCTCGATCGGCGCGACCGTCAGCGCGACCGGCTCGAAGACGAGCTGCGCTTTCACCAGTCGCAGTTTCGCGCGCTCGCGAAGCGTGTGGGCGAAGACGACGCCGAGGCCGTGAGCCTGCGCCGCGCCATCGACGCGCTCAAGGGCACGCTGCGCGAGCTCGACGCGAGCACCCGCGCGCTCCAGAAGGCCACCAACGCGGCCTACCACCGCTACTGGGGATCGCTCTTCAAGCAGGGCGTGGAGCTGAGCTCCTTCGGCGACCAGGTGGAGGAGTACGCGTGCCTCTACACCTCGCGGGTTTCGAACTTCGCGAACTACCCGCAGGCGCACTACTTCCGCTCGCCGCGCGACCTCATGCCGCACGAGCTGTGAGCGCGTCTACGCGGCGCGCGTGAGCTTCGAAAGCGAGGCCGCGAGGATGCCCGCGTCGAGCGACGGGAGGCGGTCGAAGCGCAGTCCCATGCCCGCGGGCAGGCGCTTCGTGGCGCGCACCACGATGGCGTCGGCGGTGATCGCGTGCGACGTGCCCGGCACCGTGAACGACACGGTCACACGCTCGCCGGGGTCGAGCAGCAGGTCGGCGGCGAGGAACATCCCGCCCGGCGACACGTCGGTGCACTCGACCTCCACGGGACAGTAGAAGTGGCTGCAGAACACCGTGGCGACGAGGCGCACGCGGCTGCGGGCGCTCGCGCGCTGGCCGCGCGACGTGACGGGCGTGGTCTCCATGGGGCGATCGTAGGAGGCCGCGCGAAAGGGCCGCCAGTGTTCCGCAGCGCTGCGGTAGCGTCGTGCGCGGAATGTTGACGTGTGAAGGATTCCGCGCTCCGACCTTCCGCCCGGCGCGGCGCGCGAATCGCGACATCGCGGATGAGTGCTCCGTCGGCGTGTCGCGCGGAGCTCTCGCGTGAACCGCGCGCCCTTCGGCCTTCGCGCGCAGATCGTGATCGCGCTCTTCGTGGTGCTCGCCATCGCGGCGACCCTCGCCATGGCGGCGATGCAACCGCTCACGGCGGCGTCGGGGCGGCTCACGCGCAAGCGGCTTGGGCTCACGCTCGCGCGCTCCGTCGCAGGCGAGGTCGCGCTCACGCCCTCGCTCGAAGGTGTGCGCGCGCTGCTCCAGCAGTCGGTGGGGGATGTCGGTCTGAGCGGCGCCGCGCTCTATGATCTCTCGCACCGTCGCGTGGCCCTCGCGGGCGAGCTCACGATGCCCACCTCGCTGCGACCGCCCGCGCTGATGGACGACGCGCGCGAGTCCGACGACGTGCTCGCGGTGGTGGTGTTTCTCCCCGGTCGCGGCGTGTTCGTCGCCGAGACCTCGCTCGCGCCGAGCCCGGCGGAGCGCGCCGTGCCGATGCTCATTCTGCTCTACACCGCGTCGGCGGGCGTGCTCGCGCTCGTGGTGGTGTACCTGCTCCTCACGCGGTGGATCGTGCGCCCCGTCGAGTCGCTCACCCTGGCCGCCGAACGCGTCGCCGCGGGCCGTCGCGACGTGCGCGCCGAGGTGCGCGGGGCCGCCGAGATCGCCCGCGCGGCGGGGGCGTTCAACCGCATGACCGAGCAGCTCTCGGCGCGGGAGAGCGACCTCTCCGACCGCGTCGAGGAGCTCGAACGCGCGCACCGTGAGCTCAAGCGCGCGCAGGAGCAGATCGTCCGCGGGGAGCGCCTCGCCACCGTGGGACGCCTCTCGGCGGGCATTGCGCACGAGGTGGGCAATCCGCTCGCGGCCATCGTGGGACTCGCCGATGTGATGGCCGACGGAGGGCTCGACGAGTCCGAGGTGCGCGAGTTCTCGGGACGCATCGGACGCGAGGCGCAGCGCATCCATCGCACGGTGCGCGAGCTGCTCGACTACGCGCGCGCATCGCCGTCGCCCGCGGGCGCAACGGAGCCCGGCATCACCGCGCAGGGCGACGTGGCCGACGCGATGGAGCAGGTCGTGCGGCTCATCGCGCCGCAGAAATCCCTCCGCGACGTGCGCGTCGAGCTCGACGTGTCGGGCACGCTCCCGCCCGTGGGCGTGTCGACGGACCGGCTCGTTCAGGTGCTCCTCAACCTCGCGCTCAACGCCGCCGACGCGCTGCACATGGCCGCGCTCACGCCGGGCTCGATCACGCTGCGCGCGCGTCACGAGATGGGGCGCGTCTCCATCGAGGTCGAAGACGACGGACCGGGCATTCCCGACGAGGCGCGCGCGAAGGTGTTCGAGCCGTTCTACACCACGAAGCCCGCGGGCGAAGGCACGGGCCTCGGGCTCGCCACCTCGGCGGCCATCGTGGAGCAGGCCGGTGGGCTCATCGCCGCCACGTCACGCAACGACGGCGCCCGCGGCGCGCGCATCGCGATCGAGCTCCCGGTCGCGGGGCAACGGCTGCCGCGCGAGTCGATCGTGCCGTGAAACGCAGTCCGTAACGCTCCGCGCTTCTCAGCGCGCGGCCCACGCGGCCAGCGCGTCTCGCGAGCGACGGGTTCCTGCTGCGTGGAGCGCCGCATCGAGCGCATCGCCCATCGCGCGCGCCGAGGGCCATCGCGCGTCGACGTCGCGGGCGAGCGCGCGCTGGATCACCGCATCGAGCGCGGGCGCAACCGAGGGAGCGCGCTCGCAGATCGAGGGCACAGGTCCGTCGACGACGGCGGCCATCACGCGCAGGGCGGGGCCCTCATAGAGCCGCGCGTGGGCGAGCAGTTCGAAGAGGATCACCCCCGCGGCCCACAGGTCGGCGCGCGCGTCGGCGTCACACTCGCCGGTGATGACCTCGGGGGCCATGTAGCCGCGCGTTCCCTTCATGCGTCCGCGGTCGGGGTCGCGGCGCCACGCGCTGGTCGCGATGCCAAAATCGACGAGCGCCACCGCGCCCTCGCGCGACACGATCACGTTCGCAGGACACACGTCGCGGTGCACGATCTCCAGGGCCGTGCCCTGCGCATCACGGCGTGTGTGCACGTGGTCGAGCGCGGCGAGGAGCTCGGACACCAGCTCGCACGCGGCCTCGACGGACATCGCGGGAGACGCCGCGACGAGCGACGACAGCGCAGCGCCGGGCGCGCACTGCTGCACGAAGGCCCACGCGTCACCGTCGCGGGCCGGGCCGTCGAGCACACCCACGATGCGCGGGTCATCGAGCGCCGCGAGCACGCGCGCCTCGTGCTGGAACATCTCCACGCACGCGGGATCACTCGCGAGGTGACGGTGCAGGCGCTTGAGCACCACGGCGCGTCCCGCGGCGTCGCGCGCGACCATGGCCTCGCTGAGCGCGCCCACGCCGAGGCTCCGAACGTTCGTGTAGGCCGACCATGACATCACGCGTGAAAGCACTATATCCTCGCGCCGCGCGTTCGGGAGATTTCACTCCCGCGCCCTGATCTACCGAGGATTCGTGCGCTCCTTCGCCCTCCTTGCGCTCGTCGTCGCCGCGGGCTGCGGCTCCCAGACGGTGAACGCAAACGCTCCCGTCGATGGGTCCACCGACGGATCGCCCGTCGACGCCGCGCCCGACACCTCGCCCGACGTCACCGCCGCCGACGCGGCCGTTCCCGACGTCATCGCGCCCGATGTCACCGCCCCCGACGTGCCCACGATGCCCGGGCTTCCGCTCGGGAGCGCGTGTTCCGCCGATGGCGACTGCGCATCGGGCCTCTGCACGCAGGGCATCGGCACCGCGCGGGTGTGCGCGCAGGCGTGCCGCCGCGACGACGACTGCGTGCCCGTGGGTCCGACGTTCTACTGCGCGCTCGACCGCGGCGGTGGCGGGCGCTGGGTCTGCGGCGAGGTTCCGGGCGCCAACCAGGACCCTGGCAACGCCTGCACGGCCGACGACGACTGCCTCTCGAACGCGTGCGTCGACGGTCGCTGCCACAACGCCTGCGCCACGGACGCAGACTGCGGCGCGGGCTGGCGCTGCACGCCCTTCTCGCGAACCGGCGGTCGGGCCACCTACTGCGGCCACGCGCCCATCACGGGCGTGACCGTCGAGTCGTACACGCTCTCCGACGGCGACAACCCCGTCGACAGCTCGACGCCTCCGTCGCTGCTCAACGTCGCGCCCGATACCGTCTCCATCACCTGGACCACGCAGGACATGGGCGGCAGCGACCTCTACGCCGCCATCTCGCGCGTCACGGCCCCCGACAACACGGCGCTCGTCGACCTCCGCACGTGGTCGTCGTTGCGCGAGCAGCCGATCCGCACGATCCCCGCGCGCTACCAGTTCAACAGCGCGATGCTGCCGACGCGCGACAACCAGCGCGTGAGCGCCGGGGCCTATCAGTCGTCGCACGCGCTGCTCAACGACCGCATGTCGACCGTTGACACGCGACGCCTCCGCGCCACGGCCTTCGTGAAGCGCGCGCCGGGCGGCATGATGTCGTCGGGCACGCTGCTCGTGCGGGTGTGGTTCGTGGGCACGCGGAACATCAGCGCCGCGACGGCCATGACCAACACGCGCCTCGTGAACGCCATCGCGTCGATGCGTCGCATCTACGCGACCGTGGGCATCGGCGTGACGGTGACCAACTTCGTCGACATCACCGGCGCCGACGCGACGCGCTTCTCGGTGATCGACAGCCAGGCCGAGCTCCGCGAGCTGTTCACGCGCACCGGCGGCAATCCCGATCCGGTGCTGAACCTCATGTTCGTGCGCGGCATCTCGTCGAGCGCGGGCCTCGAGAACGCCATCGGCGTCGCGGGGACCATCAACGGCCCCGCAGGCATCAACGGCACCACCGCGTCGGGCGTGGTGATCGGGTGGGAGAGCACGCAGGGAGGCACCGACCTTCTCCCGCAGGTGATGGCCCACGAGTGCGGCCACTACCTCGGGCTGTACCACCCCGTCGAGTCGCAGCCCGGATGCACCACCGCAGCGCAGACGATGTGCTCGGCCTTCGGCGGCGTCGATCCGATCAGTGACACGCCGTCGGATGCGACGGCGACGCGCAATCTCATGTACTGGCAGGCGCAGGGGGGATCGGCGCTCTCGGCGGGTCAGGGCTACGTGATGCGGGCGCACGCGCTCGTGCGGTGACGACGATGGGACTCCTCGACGGCAGGGTGGTGATTGTCACGGGCGCGGGGAACGGCATCGGCCGCGCCGAGGCGCTGCGCTTCGCGCGCGAGGGCGCGAAGGTCGTGGTGAACGACCTCGGGTGCGCGACCGACGGAACGGGCGCCTCGCGCGAGCCCGCGGACCGCGTGGTCGAGGAGATCCGCGCGGCGGGCGGCGAGGCCGTGGCGAGCTACGACACGGTGGCGACCGCAGAGGGCGCGCGGGCGATCGTGGCGCGCGCGGTCGAGGCCTTCGGCGGCCTCGATGTGCTCGTGAACAACGCGGGCATCGTGCGTGAGCGCAGCGCGCTCAAGACCGACGAGGCGACCTTCGATGCGGTGATGGGCACCGTCGCGCGCGGGACGTTTCTTGTCACACAGGCCGCGGCGCAGCGGATGGTGGAGCAGAAGCGCGGCGGACGCATCGTGAACACCACGGGCGCGGCGGGGCTCGTGGGGATGATCCACCAGTCGGCCTACGCGGCCGCGTGCGCAGCGGTGTACGGGCTCACGCGCACGCTCGCGGTGGAGCTCAAGAAGCACCACGTCACGGTCAACGCGCTCGCGCCCATCGCGCGCACGCGCATGACCGAAGACCTCCCGATGTTCGCGACGATCAAAGACGACACGCTCGGGCCGCAGTTCGTGGCGGCGGCGGCGCTGTTCCTCGCGTCGTCGTTGTGTGGTGAGACCACGGGCGAGGTGCTCGCGGTGGCGGGCAACAAGCTCTCGACGTGGCGCATGACCGAGAGCCGCGGCGTGGTGGGCGATGACCCGAAGGCGCCGTGGGCCCCGGAGGAGATCCGCCGGGCCTGGTACACGCTGAGTCGGAGTGTGGGAGAAGGGTGAAGCGCGCGGGGTGCGATCAGAGGTCGATGATGATGACCCCGCGGTCGTCGTCATCGCGTCGGGGCTCCTGGCCCTGGGGAGGAATCACGATGGGCACCGGCAGTTCGAGCTGGGGCTGCTCGTGGCGCCGTCGCTGCTCGTTCTCCCTGCGACGGATCTCCTCGATGATGTACGGAGGAAGCATCGGCAGCACCTCCAGGCGGTGGGGTTGGGAACCGACCGGAATCCGGACGGAATATAGCAACGCGGGTGCCACGGGCAAGAGTTCAGCGATGCGCACGGGGCTCTCCGTCGGCGCGTCGCTGCAACGCGCTCGAAGCCCTCAACGACGGGTCTCGGAGGGAGCTTGAAAGCGCGCGGTCTCCATGGCCGATCCTGCGTCGGCGCGCTCCGTTTCGCGGCCCTCGCGCTGACCCTCGCGCTCGGTGTGTGGGCTCCCGCGGCGCGCGCGCAGGCCGACTACGACCCGCGCAGTTCTGCGTGGAACGGCACCTCGGAGCTGCTGCGCCTCGCGACCGATGGCGACATCGATGTCAGGCCGGTGCGAACGCTCGACTGGGACGTGGTGCGCGCCAACGACGCGGTGCTGGTGCTCTATCCCCGCCACGCGCTCGGCGTCGCCGACCTCTCGGCCTTTCTCGACGAGGGCGGACGCGTCGCGTGGTTCGACGACTTCGGCGCGTCGGGGCAGTTTCTCGACTGGTTCCAGTTTCGCCGCGAGGCGCGGGTGCAGGGCATTCCGCGCGCGCCCGACCTGCCGGAACTCCTGCTCGCGCGGCCGCGCTCGGCGCACATGCTCGCCGACGGTGTGGATGTGCTGGTGACCAACATCCCCGTGGCGCTCTCGCACCCGCGGCTCACGCCGGTCTTCGAGTTTCCTCCGGGCGATCAGGGCTTTCTGCTCGTGGGCCAGATCGGTCGCGGCAAGCTCGTGGTGGGCGGCGACCCCTCGCTGCTGCTCAACACCATGATGCGCTTCGCGGGCAACCGACGCTTCGCGCAGAACCTCCTCGACTTTCTCGGCGGCGACCACCGCGGACACGTCTACCTCGTGTGGGGCGACGCCGAAGCGCGCGGGCTCTACCGCGGACGCACGCGCGGACGCACCCCCGCCCGCGAGGCCGTGAACACCCTCAACGACTCGCTCGCGGCGCTCTCTCGCGCGCTCGCGGCGCCCGTGGTGTTGCGCCCCCTCGCGATGCTCATCGCGCTCGCCGCCGCGCTCGTGATGGCCGTGCTCACGTGGGGAAAGAAGCCCAGCGAGCGCTACGGTCCCCGCGGCCCCGAGGGAACCGCCGCGGGCATCGCCGACCGCGTGGGGCTCTACACCACGGAGCGCGTGAACCTGCTCATTCCGACGCTCCGCGCGCGGCGCTACGTGGAGCAGTCGCTGCTGCGGACCCTCGGCGTGCGCGCCACCCGCGACGTGCGCGCGGCCCTCGAACGCGCGCTCGATACGCTCGACGGCACACGTCGCAACGAGGTCCGCGCGCTGCTCGGCGAGCTCGACGCGGTGGCGAGGCGCGCGGAAGACCCCACGGCGCCCACGGTCTCGCCCGCACGCTTTCTGTCGCTCTGGCAGCGGATCGATGCGATCCTCCGCGCCGCTTCTCGCTAGCCAGAAGGTCTTCTCACGATGGTGCAAGCGCAGATCCCCAGCGGCGCCGACGGACGCGCCGAGAACGCCCGTCGCGCGCAGGCCCTCTGCCGCGCGGTGCTCGACGAGGTGGGGCGCTCGTACGTGGGCCACGCGGAGATTCCCGAGCTCATTCTCACGGCGCTCCTCGCGCGCGGGCACTGCCTGCTCGAAGGCGTTCCGGGTGTGGCGAAGACCACGCTCATCAAGGCCATGGCGGGCGCCATCGGCGGGTCGTTCAAGCGCATTCAATTCACGCCCGACCTGCTCCCGAGCGACATCACCGGCACGTACGTGCTCTCGCAGCGCGACGGGGCGTTCAACCTCCGCCACGGCCCGATCTTCTCGCACGTGGTGCTCGGCGATGAGATCAACCGCGCCCCCGCCAAGACCCAGAGCGCCCTGCTCGAAGCGATGCAGGAGCACCAGGTCACCATCGACGGCGAGACGCACCGCCTGGCCGCGCCCTTCTTCGTGCTCGCCACGCAGAACCCCGTCGAACAGGAGGGCACCTATCCCCTCCCCGAGGCGCAGGTCGACCGCTTTCTCATGCGCATCGTGGTGCCGTACCCGAGCACCGCCGACGAGATCACCATTCTCCGCACGTACGCCTCGAAGCCGCCGGAGACGCGGGCCGTGTGCACGCTCGAAAACGTGCTGTGGCTCCAGCAGGTGGGCGGCGAGGTCTACGTCGACGACGAGGTGTACGCCTACGCCGTCGCGCTCGCGCAGTACACCCGCGCGCACTCGCGCATCGCCCTCGGCGCGTCACCCCGCGCGTCGCTCGGGCTCGTGCTCGCCGCGCGCGCCGCGGCCCTCATCGCGGGTCGCTGGTACGTCACGCCCGATGACCTCAAGCGCGTCGCGCCGCACGTGCTCGCGCATCGGTTGATCCTCTCGGCCGAAGCCGAGAGCGAGGGGCTCACCCGCGAGGCGCTCATCGACGAGTGCCTCGCCCGCGTGCCGTATCGCAGGGCCGACGCGCGCCCCGACGCGGCCGCGCACGGGGCCGTCACCTCGCTGGCCGAAGGCGCGCGCTGACCCTCCACGAGGCCCCGCCGTGCCCTCGCTCAGCCACCCCGGACGCATGGCCTTCATGGGCGCCGTGGGGCTCTCGCTCGGGGGGCTCCTCGGCGGCGTCGCGCCCGTCGCGCTCGCGGGCGGTGCGGCGCTCACGGGCATCGCGTTCGCGTGGGTGCTCACCCTTCCGCTGCCGCGGCAGATGCGACGCGAGCGGCTGGAGTTCACGTGGTGGACGCCGCTCCCTCCCGGCGGGGTGCGTCGGCCCGACGAGCCCGTCACGCTCCGCATCGCGCTGCGCAATCCGACCGACGACGAGCTCGTGCTCGGCACGCCGCGCCTCGCGCTCTCGCCGGGCCTTCGACACTCACGCGTGAAGGGCGCGCGGGTGGTGGTTCCTCCGCGGGGGATCGCCACCTTCGACCTGCAGATCAAGCCCTCGCACGCGGGACGGCACGTGCTTCACGGCGCGTGGATGACCCTCTCGGGACCGCTCGGGCTCGCGTGGGCTCCGTTGTACTTTCCGAACCCGCTGGTGCTCGAAGTGGTGCCGCGCGCATACGGCGGGCTCTCGCAGCTCCGTGCGAACGCGGCTCCCGAGCGCGCCCCGGCGATGCGCGCGGGACGGGCCGAGCGGCGCGCGGGCGAAGGGCCCGAGATCCGCGAGCTGCGGGAGTATCAACCGGGCGATCCCATGAAGCGCATCGCGTGGGCGGCGAGCGCGCGGCGCGGGCGCTACCTCGTGCGCGAGACCGAAGACGAGTCGCAGACCACGCGTGTGCTCGTGCTCGATGCGTCGGCCACGATGCGCGGCGACGACCGCGGAGGCTCGAAGCTCGACTACGCCATCGAGCTCGCAGCGCAGGCCGCGCGGCTCGCGGGGTCGGGCGGCGATCGACTCGGGCTCGTGGCCTTCGATCGACGGGTGGTGGCGAAGCTCGCACCGGGAGACTCCCCCGCGCACCTGCGGCAGATCGTGGGCGCCGCCGTCGACCTCCGCGCCCTCGTCGACGAAGACCTCACCGACGTCGATGACGAGACCCTCGTCGAGACCGTCGCGCGCTACTACCGCGAGCAGGAGGGCGTCGACGTGTTCCGCGGTGTGACGTCGGGCGATGGACAGCAGCGCCTCGCACGCATGGTGGTGAAGGCCCTCGAACACGACCCGACGGCGCGCGTCCCCGTCGCCGCGAAGGACCCGCTCCAGCGCCTCTGGCGCGCGTTCTGTCGTGCGCGTGCGATCCCGCTGCCCCTGCGCCACGACCCCGAAGGGCGTGCGAAATCCATCGGGCTCGCCGAGGCCGTGCGCGCGGCGATCGACGGCGCCCGCGAGGTTCGCACCGTGCTCGTGGTGAGCGACCTCGACGCCGTGAGCGATTTCGAGCCCCTCAAGAAGGCCCTCGGATACGCCCGGCAGAAGCGTCACCGCGTGACCTTCGTGGCGCCCGCAGGGGCCGACTTCGCGGGCCGTGAGCCCCCGTCGCAGAACGCCGACGCGCGCGCGCGCCGCGAGGCCCTCGTGGCCCTCTTCACCGGCGAGGAGCGCCTGCGCTTCGACGAGCTGCGACCGCGTCTCGCGTCGGTGGGCGTGCCGTTGTACACCGCGTCCGCGAAGGATCCGGCGGCCCGATGGTTCCGCCGCGCCGCCGCACCGCGCGCGATGAAGTGACGCCCGACGCAGCAGGTATTTTTCTCGATGAGTGACTCCCCCGCCGGCGACGGCTTCGAAGACCCGCGACGCTTTCTCGCGCGCCACGCGCTGCGCACGAAGGAGAGCTTCGGCCAGTGCTTTCTCATCGCGCCGCCCGTCGCGCGCGCCATCGTCGACGCCGTGGGCCCCGCGCCCGACGAGACCGTCGTCGAGATCGGCACTGGCCCCGGAACCCTCGCCAAGATGCTCGCGCCGCGCGCCCGTCGGGTGATCGCCATCGAGCGCGACCGCGACCTCGTGCGCGCCCTCGCCGCCGACGACCTCGCGCCCAACATCGAGCTCGTCGAGGCCGACGCCGCCACGTGGGACTACGCCGCCGTCGAGGGACCGCACAGCATCGTGGGCAACCTCCCGTACCAGATCACCGGACGCCTGCTGCGCGCGATCCAGACGCCGCCGATGCGCTGGCGCGTGGCCGTGGTGATGGTGCAGCTCGAAGTGGCGAAGCGCCTGCTCGCCTCGCCCAACGACGACGACTGGGGCGCGCTCTCGATCTTCACGCAGGCGGGATGCGACGTGAGCCGCGTGGTGCAGGCCTCGCCCGGGTGCTTTCACCCCGCGCCGCGCGTGCACTCCGCGGTGGTGAAGCTCACGCCTCGCGCGACGCCCCGCGCCCGCGAGACGAAGACCTTTCAAGACATGGTGCACGCGCTCTTCGCGGCGCGCCGCAAGACCCTTCGCAACGGCCTCTCGTCGCTCGTGGTGCGCGACCGCGCGGCGGGCGTGTGCGAGCGCGCGGGCGTCGACCCCGGCGCGCGCCCCGAGACCCTCACCATCGAGCAGCTCGGACACCTCGCCGACGCACTCGATGCCGAACGCGGCGCGCGGTGATCGCACGCCGTGCCGGGGTCATCCCTCGGCGGGCGGAGGCACCGAGGGGCGGGCCTCGTCGGGCGAACGGATGGTGAGCACCGGCACCGACGCGCGGCGCACGATGTCTTCGGCGACGCTGCCGATGAGCAGGTGGCGCAGGCCCTTGCGGCCGTTGGTTCCCATCACGATGAGGTCGGCCTTCAGGGCCTTCGACTGTTCGAGCACGATGTCGCGCACGTCACCGAGGTCGATGACGCCGCGCGACTTCACGTGCACCAGTTCGAGCTCGGCGAGCATGGCCTTGAGCCGACGGTCCGCGGCCTCGCGCACGTAGTCCATGATGGGCATCGGAGGGCCTTCGGGATCGAGGCGCACGAGGGTCTGCGGCGGGAGGTTCAGCGGCGCTTCGATGGCGTGCACGAGCACGATCTCGGCGTCGAAGCGCTCGGCCAGCGCCGTGGCGTACTGGAGCCCGCGCTTCGAGCAGTCGGAGAAGTCCATCGGGACGACGATGCGTTGAATCTGGATCATGGCGTGTCCTCGCGGGTTGGAGCGCGGACGCACTCAGCGAAGGCCATGCCACGACCCATTTCTCCGAGACGGAACGGGGCGCCGTCGGGGCGCCGTGTGGCGCGGCTGCGCGCGGTGGGGCGTCAGCGCATGAGCGGCGCGAGGAGGCGCAGCTTCGCCATGTTGGGCGTGCGCCAGTCGTCGTTGAGCACGCCGCCCGTGTCGCTCGAATTGGGGTTGAGCGCCCAGTAGAAGAACCCGCGGAGGCGCTGCGCGTCGAGCCACGCGACCATCGCGTCCTGCCAGGCCACGTCGCCGCGGGCGCGGCCGTCGTCGTACCAGCCGCAGAACTCGCCCACGAGCACGTTGGCGCCGGCGCGCGTGAGGTGGCCGAAGTGCGTGTCCCAGATCGCGGGCATGTTGCGGGGAAAGCTCGCGTCGGCGAAGTACGGCATCAGCGCCACGCTCGGGCCGTAGACGTGCGGGCTGTACACCAGTCGCTCGCGCGGGAGGTCGACGGGCTGGCGCGCGGCGTCGGTGAGGTTCTCGCCCCAGAAGACCGACGAGCCGCCGTTGTTCGACGCGTTGCCCACGCCCTCGACGAAGACCAGCATCCGCGGGTTGCGGCACAGCACGGCCTGACCGCCGCGCGTCGCGAGGTCGCGCCAGGCGCTCCACGTGAGGGCGTGGGGCTCGTTGCAGAGGTCGACGCCCATCACCGTCGAGGGGAAGCGCTCGCCCAGCGCAGCGAGCTCGCGCAGGTCGTCGAGCCACTGCGACTCGCCGTAGCCCGAGCACGCGATGGGAGAGCCCGGGAGCGATCCGCCGATGCGTCCGGGGTCGCAGGTGTGGAAGTCGAGGAGCACGCGGACGTTGCGCGCCGCGCAGGCCGTCAACAACGCTTCGAGCTGCTCGCGTCCCGTGTCGATGGTTCCGCGGTTGGCCCACGAGGCCGAGGCCATGCCCGCGCGGATGCTCTGCGGCGACACGGGCACGCGCAGCGCCGTGAACCCGAGGTCGGCCACCTGCGCGACGAACTCTTCGAGGGGACGGGACCACAGCCCGTGCGGCGCGCGGTCGGGCGTCTCCAGCCCGAACCAGTTGAGCCCCGAGATGCGCACCTCGGTGTCGCCGAAATAGATCCGACTGTTCTCCGCACGCCACGCGCCCGCGCGGGGAACGGTCTGGCCGCAGATCGTGAGCGCGCCGCCGTCGGCGGCTCCATCGGGTGACGATGCATCGACGGTGGATACGTCCGCAGTCGGGGCGTCGACGGCGGGCGCATCGACGGAAGTCGCGTCCCGAGAAGCGTCCGAAGCCCCATCGGCAGCGGACGAATCCGTGGCGGGGGCGTCGACGGAGGATGCATCGTGCGACGATCCATCGTGGGTGGATGCGTCCGCCACATCGAGCGTGGCCGTGTCGGTCGCGGCGTCGTCCGGCGGCGCCACGGCGGCGTCGTCGGCGCACGCGAGGAGCGCGCAGGGGAGAGCGAGGAGCAGTCGTCGCGCGAGATTCATCGCACCACGGTGTCGCGCACGTCGCGCGGCGAATCAACCGACGCGGGGCGTGAGCGGGATGAGCGTCTTCGCGGGCTCGCCGGCGACCTCGCGCACGAGGCGGGGCACGAGGTATCCGGGGAGGCGCGCGGTGAGCTGCTGCACGAGCGCAACGCTTTCGGTTTCAGGCACTTCGAAGTGCCCCGCGCCGCGCACGCGGTCGAGGAGGTGCAGGTAGTACGGCACCACGCCCAGCGCGCCGAGGCGCTCGCTCAGGGCCGCGAGGGTGTCGGCGTCGTCGTTCACGCCGCGGAGGAGCACCGACTGGCTCAAGAGGGTCGCGCCCGTCGCTCGGAGGCGTCGCACGGCGGCGGCGACGTCGGGGTCGAGCTCCCGCGCGTGATTCACATGGAGCACCACTACCACGGGCGCGAAGCGGGTCTGCGCGAGCAGGGCGCAGAGCTCGTCGTCGACGCGCGCGGGCGAGGTCGTGGGAAAGCGCGTGTGCACGCGGAGGCGCGTGAGGTGGGGCAGCGCTTCGAGCGAGGTCACCATGCGCGCGAGCGTGCGGTTGGGCAGCGAGAGGGGATCGCCGCCGCTCAGGATCACCTCGACGATCGAGGGATCGCCCGCGAGCGCGTCGAGCACCTCGGGCCAGTGGTTCGCCGCGCTGGCCTCGGCGTACGGATACTCGCGGCGGAAGCAGTAACGGCAATGCACGGGGCACGCTGCGGTTGCGACCACGAGGGCCCGGCCGCGGTACTTGTGCAGGAGCCCCGGCGCGCGGAGCACGGCGTGGTCGCCCACGGGGTCGGAGACGAATCCCTCGCGCTCGACGAGCTCGTCGGCCGAGGGCAGGAACTGACGCACGAGGGGATCGTCGGCGCCGCGGCCTTCGAGGGCCTGCGCGAGGTGCTCGGGGAGCTTGAGCGCGAAGCGTTCGGACGCCGCGGCGACGGAGGCGTGCGCGTCGTCGGGGAGGCGCAGGCGGCGCACGAGCGAGGCGGGGTCGGTGAGCGAGCGCTCCATCGCGGGGGCGCGTTGCCTACAACCGATCGCGCTCGGGGCGCAAGGCGCAGGGGGTCATCCGTGCGGGCGCATCACCGTGGCGACGCACATCGAGAGCTCGGTCGCGGAGAAGGGCTTGCGGAGCGTCGGGCGTGGGAACTCGGGCGCCAGCGTGGCGGGCACACCCGACATGAGCACCGTGGCCATGGAGGGCCAGCGCGCGCGGACACATCCCAGGAGTTCTGCGCCGGTCATTCCGGGCATGAGCTGGTCGCTCACCACGAGGTCGAAGTGGTCGCGGGCGAGGTGCGAGAGGGCCTCGTCGGCGGAGAACACCTGCACCACGCGGAAGCCCTGTCGCTCCAGCAGGCGCCCGACGACGCGGCACACGGCGGGGTCGTCGTCGACGACGAGCGCCACCGTCGCGAGGGGGACTCGCACAGGCGGGCGCGTGGTGATTCGTCGGAGGGGATTGGGCTCGCGAGGCTCGACGCTCACGCCCCGTTCATCGGCCGCTCGGGCCCGGAGCTTGAGCGCGGGGAGGTCAGTGCCAGGACACGGTGTCTTTGACGAGGAACACCGCGGCCACGCTGAGCAGCAGGGCCATGGAGACGGCCACCGCGGTGTACTCGAAGCGCGGCGGCAGCTTGCGGCGCATCACGAACTCGTACGCGATGAACACCGCGCGTCCGCCGTCGAGCGCGGGCACCGGGAGGAGGTTCAAGAAGAACAGCCCCACGGAGATCAGCCACACCACGTTGACCCAGTCGCGCCACCCGCGGCGGGCCTCGTGCACCATCTCGTTCACGATCCCCACGGGGCCCATCATGCGCACGGGCTCGGCGCCGCCGAACATCCGTCGCATCGCGTGAACCTGCTCGACCACCGCACGCGCGGGGGCCGTCATGGCGCGCAGCGCCGACTCGCCCACGGGCACCGGCGCGTAGCCCACCGTGGGGAGCACGCCGGCCTTGTACGCGCGGAGCGTGGGGTCGAGACGCGGAGTGACCGTGAGGGTCTCGCGGCGTCCGTCGCGCTCAACCACGAACGCGAGGGGCTGGCCGTTGGAGCGCGACACCTGCTCGACGAGGTTGCGCCACGCGGTGATGTTCGCGTCGCCCACGCGCACGATGCGATCACCCGCGCGGAGACCGCCCGCGGCGGCCGCGCTGTTGGGCACCACCTCGCGGATGCGCGGCTCGGCCACGGGGTCGCCGCCCACGGCCAGCAGCCCGAACACGATCACCATGGCCGCGAGGTAGTTCGCGAGGGGACCGCCCGCGATCACGAGGAAGCGCGCGAGGAGCGAGGCGTTCTTGTAGCTGCCGCGGTCGTGGGGGTCGGCGGCCTCGCGAGGGTCCATGCCCGCGATGTTCACGTAGGCCAGCAGGGGCACCGCGGCGACCTGAAACACGGTCTCGCTCCCGCGCGGACGCCACCGCGCGATCACCGGCCCCATGCCCACGGAGAACACCCGCGCCCGCATGCCGAAGGCCCTCGCGACGAGGTAGTGCCCGAACTCGTGAACGATGATGAGAACCGAGAGCGCCAGCGCGCCCGCAATGCCGTAGAGCAGCGACTCCATCGCGGCGACCATAACACGCCGACGCGGATCGTCCCGCGTGCCGAACCTTCCGCGCGCCTTGCGCTGTCGCAGGGGTTTATGCACGCTCCGCCCTCCATGCGCCGTGGTCTCGCCGTCGGACTGTTCACCCTCGCGGCCTCGCTCCCCGGCGCCGCGCAGCCCGCGGGGCCTCGGCTCCACCGCTTCATCCCTGGCGATCTGAGCCTCGGAGAAATGCCCGCGGGCGTGCTCTCGGCGCCTGGCACCGCCGACGATTTTCGCCGCATGGCCAGCGGCACGGGATGGTCCGAGCAGACCGACACCTCGCACACGCCCGCGTCGTCGGTGCTCCGCCCGCGCGAGGCCTGGGCCCCCAACGCCCGCGTGATGGACGCCGAGACGCGCTCCCCGGCCGACGCGACGTTGAACTACCGCGAGGTGTTCTCTCCCTCGGTGTCTCCCTTCAAGCGCACGCACGCCTACGACGCCGTCGACGAGCTCGGTCGGCTCATCGTGCGAGACCCCTCGCTGCGCCCGCTGCGCGTCGGGTCCGTGCCCGCGTCCTGGGCCAACGCCCACGTGGTGCGCTTCACGGGCGACGTGCAGGTCGAGCTCTCGGCCAACGCGCCGACGCCCATCCCCTCGGTCGCCGGCGAGCAGGCCGTGCTCTCGTACCGCACCGAGCCCGAGGTGGCGCTGGCGTTCTTCCGCGACTCCGCGGGCAACCTCTTCGCGCGCGCCCAGACCGCCCGCACCGTGCGCCTCTCGTACGTGCTCGCGGCGCCCCAATCGGCCTTCGCAGCGCCGTCGGGGGCCGTGCCCGACCTCGCCCCCAACAGCCCCTCGCTCCACGGCGCCGAACCCGCGCCCGCGGTGCCGCCGTTCCTCGCCTCGGGCCTCGCGCGCGTGCTGCTCCACATGGGCATCGCGCGGAGCCAGCGCATGGGCTCGGCCCTCGACGCGCTCGTGCGCTACTTCCGCAACTACCGCGACGCGGACCTTCCCCCGAGCGGCGAGGGCAATCTGTACCTGCGCCTCGCGATGGGCGGCGTGGGCGCGTGCCGTCACCGCGCGTACGCCTTCGTGCTCACGCTCCACGCGCTCGGCGTGCCCGCGCGCTACGTCGGCAATGAGGCCCACGCGTGGGCCGAGGTCTACCTCGCCGGCACGGGCTGGACGCGCATCGACCTCGGCGGCTGGGACGTGCGACTCCGCGACGAGAGCGCCGCCCGCGAGCGCTTCGTGCCCGAGAACAGCGACGCGTTTCCCCGTCCGCCCAACTACGCCAACGGGTACTCCACGGGCGCGGCCGCGGCGCCGTCGGGCGAGCGCCACCGCGATCCGTCGCGCGCGCAACCCGCCAACAGCGGGCTCGGCAACGACGACCCGCAAGGCCCTTCGCACACGGGCAACGGCGCGTCTCCCTCCCCCGCCTCCCCCACGAACGCGGGCGATCCGCAGGGCCCCGCGGCGACGCAGGAACCCGCCACGCAGACCCCCGGCGCCCCCGCCCGCAATGGCGCCGCGCCCGCGAACGCCGCGGCCCGCACGAACGCGCGCGGCCCCGATGCGACGGAGCCCGCGGAGGGTCCCGAGGCGGCGACGGAGCCCGCGGTCGATCCCGCCGCGGAGCCCGTGGAGATGCATGCGACGCGGCTGCGGCTGACGGCCGTGCGCTCGGGCGAAGGCAGCGGTGCGAGCGTGCTCCGCGGCACGCTGCTCACGTGCGAGGGCGACGCGGTCGACGAGACGTCGTCGCCCATCGCCGACCTGCCCGTGGTGCTCGAACTCACGCGCAACGGATCGGTGGTGACCTTTCAGCGCAACGGCCGCCGCGAGTCGGCGCTGGGCACCACGGTGACCCGTGAAGACGGGCGCTTCTCGGCCCGCGTGATGCTGCCCGTGGAGCTCGACGCGGGGAACTACGGCATCCGCGCGCGCACGCCCGGCGACGCGCACCACCGACGCGCGGCCGCGGAGTAGCGTCGGCCGCGACGGAGGCGAAACTTCCATTCGCACGGCGGGGCGCGATACCGTGCGCGCGTGATGGGACGTACGCGCACGCTTCTGCCGTTGCTCGCGCTGAGCGCGACGCTGCTCGCCTCTCGCACCGCCCGCGCCGACGAGCGGGCCGAGGCGCGGCGACACTTTCGCGCGGGCATCGCGCTGGTCTCGCAGCGACAGTTCGCGCAGGCGATCGCCGAGTTCGAGGAGGCCAACCGCATCCTCCCGAACGTGAACGTGCTGTTCAACATCGCGCGCGCCTACGCCGACGACGGCCAGTACGAGCGCGCGGTGGAGTACTACCAGCGCTACCTCACCAACGAGGTTCCCGACCGCGCCGCCGTCGAGGCCACGGTGCGCGACCTCGAACGTCGCCTTCGCGAGCGCACGCCCACGCCCGTCACGCCGACGCCCACGCCCGACACGCAGCCCGCGGTCACGCCGACGCCCACGCCCGACGCGCAGCCCGTCACGGCCCCCGCGGGTCCCCTCACGGCCGATCAGGTCGCGGCGCTCCGCAGCGCGGCGCAGACGATCCTCACGCTCACGCAGGGCGGTGCGGTGGCCGCGACGCCCACGCCCACGCCCACGACGACGCCCTCCCCCGCGCCCACGCCGCCCGAGGGGCCCGTCACGGCGCCCACGACACCCGCGGGCGGTGATGACACGTACGAAGACCGCGTGGTGACCGCGACGCTGAGCGCACAGAGCCCGCTCGACTCGCCCAACGCGCTCACGGTGATCACCGCGCAGGACATCCGCCTGTCGGGCATCACGGCCATTCCCGAGCTGCTGCGCCGCGCGGTGGGCGTCGACGTGATGGCCCTCGATTCGTCGGACTACCAGGTGGGCATCCGGGGCTTCAACCGACGGCTTTCGAGCCGTGTGCTGGTGCTCATCGACGGACGCAGCGTCGACCTCGACTTCATCGGCCTGACGCTCTGGCCCGTGCTGCCCGTGCACGTCGAAGAGATCGAGCGCATCGAGGTGATCCGCGGACCGGGCTCGGCCCTCTACGGCGCCGACGCGTACTCGGGCGTGGTGAACATCATCACGCGCGCCCCCGGCGAAGGGCGCAGCACGGTCTCGGTGGGCGCGGGCAACGGCGCGCGGCTCCGCGGCATGGCGATGGTGACGGGACGCGCGGGCAACGTGTCGTTCCGCGCGGCGGCGGGCTACGAGCGGGCGCAGACCTTCGGGCGCCTCGTAGGCAGCGACGACGTGACCTTTCGCGTCGACGCGCCGGACCTCAACCTCGCGCAGCAGGGCATGCGCGCCGACCTCGACCTGAGCACGCGCCTCGGAGGCATGTCGCTCCGCGGCGGCGCCACGGTGGCCCGCGACACGATCTGGTTCAACGCCATCGGCCCGCTGCGGCGCTTCTTCACGAACATCACGTTCACGCAGCCCTGGGCGCAGCTCTCGTACCGCGGGTTCACGGCGCGCGCGTTCGCCAACCTCGTCGACTGCTACGCCGACGAGTACCTGCAGCGCGTGGGCGTGCCCTCGCTGGCCGCGCGGCTCTACCAGAACGTCTTCGACCTCGAGCTCCGCTACGCGCGAGATTTTCAAGCGGGCTCCGTGCCCATCAACCTCATCGCGGGCGCGAGCTACCGGCTCAAGCACATCACCTGGAACTTTCTCGACGGCGACCACGCGCTCAACCACTTCGCGGGCTACGTGCAGGGCCAGGCGCACTTCACGCCGTCGTTCACGGCGCTCGCGTCGTTCCGCGTCGACGTGCATCCGGTGCTCGACGCGCCGGTGCTCTCGCCGCGCCTCGCGGTGATCTACAAGCCCACGCCGCGGCGCTCGCTGCGCCTCTCGGGCGGCACGTCGTTCCGCACGCCCACGATGATGGAGCTCTACCTCGACCTCCAGAACCCCACGACGGTGCCGGGCGTCGAGGTGCGCGTGCAGGGCGGCGAGGTGTACCAGAACGGCGCGCAGCGGCTCCGCGCCGAGAGCTCGATCTCCGTCGACGTGGGCTTTCAAGACCAGACGAGCGACGTGGTGCAGTACGAGCTCAACGCGTTCTACACGCGCGGCACCGACCTCATCGAGCTCGGCAACCTCACGTTCAACGGACTGCCCGGCGTGGCCAACCCCGGCGGCGCCATCGAGGTCGGGCGCTTTCACTTCGTGAACAACCCCTTCGCCACGTCGATGCTCGGCGCCGAGGCCGCGCTGCGCGTCACCCCCATCGACGGCCTCGACCTCTACGGCAACTACACCCTCGCGTTCACGCAGCACGAGACGGGCAGCCTCTTCACGGGCGATCAGCGCACGCCGCAGCACAAGTTCAACGTGGGCGCGCAGCTCCGCACGCGGGCGGGCATCGACCTCTCCGTCGACGGTCACTACGTGTCGAACACGGTGTGGTCCGAGCAGGACTTCGACGCGAGCCGCGGGGTCGTCTACGTGGCCTATCCGCTCGACGCGTATTTTCAGCTCAACGCGCGCGTCGGATGGCGGGCCATCTCCGACCGCCTGGAGCTCGGCGTGACGGGCTTCAACCTCACCGACAACCGCGCGCGGCAGCACCCCTTCGGCGCCCCCCTCGGCGCACGCGTGCTCGGCACGGTCACCTTCCGGTACTGAGACGGAGCGAGCGATGAACCACTCCCTTCGCAACCGCATCACCGCACGCTCGCTCGCGGCCCTCGCGCTCGGACTCGCGTCGTGCTCCACGGCCCCGCTCGATCGCAACGCCGAGGGCGAATACCCCAACCACAACGCCCCCGCGGGACGCATCGAGGGCACCGTGCTCTACGAGGGTCCGCCGCCCGCGCTCGACGCGAACGGGACGCCCCTCGGCAGGGTGATTCTGCTCTTGTTCCGCGCGAACAACGGACCGCCCCCCGACGGCCTCGCGACCACCGCCGAGAGCGTGCAGGCGATCCCCGCGTCGCAGCTCTTTCTCGGCGCGACGGCGATCGCGAACGGCCGCGTGCGCGCGTCGATGACCTTTGTCTTTCCGAGCATCGAGCGCGCGGGGGAGTACCAGCTCCGCGCGTTCTACTCGGCCCGCGACGAGCGCGAGGGCTTTCACCCGCTCTACGGCGTGCGCTCGCAGCCCGTGAAGGGCGACGTGGCCGGCGGCGCCGTCGCAGACCCCACCGACGTGGCCGCGCCGCGCTTCGTGCCCATCGGCGTCGGACGCCCCACGAGCACCGCCACCGGCACCGCGTGGACCATGCCCGAGACCGGCGCCGTCACCCGCGGCGTGACCGTGTTCCTCGGGCTCCCCGTGCGCGAAGACCGCCCGGTGTTCCGCGTCGCGAGCGAAGGGATCGCGGGCTTCATGCCCATCGCGCCCACCGCACCGCCCCCTGCCCCGATGCGCGCCGACTGGGCCGCCGCCACGGGGATGCTCTCGTCCGCCGCGCGCGTGCTCACGTTCCCGAGCAACCTCCCTGCGGGCGTGCCCGACGACCTCCGCACCATCGCGTCGGCGCTCCCCGCGTTCACGATCCAGTCGGGCGTGGTCGACGGCGAGCTCCCCGCGGTGCGCAACGCGGGCGTTCCCTTCGACAACGCGGCGCTGCAGTTCACGCTCGGCCCCGCGTACCGGCCCGCGCACCCGACGCTGCTGCCCGTGCCCGTGTCGCCCACGATGTCCGCCGCGGTGCCGTGGATCTTCCCGCTGGTGTTCTTCGTGAAGCTCCACGACCCCGACGCGACGGAGCGCGCGGCCCTCGCCTCGCCCTCCACCGACGCCGAGACCCTCGCGCGCCTCCGCGTGGCCCTCAATCAACCCGAGCGCGAGCGCCCGGTTCTCCTCGTCGGAACCGCCGCGCCCGAGAGCGGACTGCCCGGTGTCTTCGCCGCCGCGACCGCACCGATGACCTCCCGCGCCGCGCGCGTGGTGCTCTCGCCCATCGCCCTCGAACCGCAGCCCGACGGCTCGCTCTCGCCCATCGCGCCGAAGCTCCCGCCGGGCCTCGCCGCGGCCCTCGCACGGCTCCGTCCCGACATCCGCTGCACCGACGCGGGCCTCCCCGCGGGCCGCTACGCGATCACGCTCGTGACGCGCGCGGGCCAGACCTGGTCGCTCCCCAACGAGCTCTCTCCGTGGTCGGGCCTCGCCGACCCGCGCATCGCGGTGCCCTCGCAGGGCGCGGTCGTGCGCATCGCGCCGGCGCCGGCGCAATCGGGCTACGTGTGCCCGACCGCGATGTGATCGCCAAGGCCCGACGCAGCTCCGCGGTCGGAGCGCGCACCCACTCTCACAAGGTCATCGCTGCCATGAAGATCCTCTCGCTCGCCTCGCTCTCGCTCCTCGCCGCCTGTGTCTCCACCGCGAGCGCGCAGCCCCGTCGCGCGCCTCGTCGCCCCGCCGTCGTGCGCGCCGATGCAGGGTCCGCCGCCCCCGCTGCCGATGCGAGCACGCCCGTCGATGCAGGGCCTCGCGACGCGCGCTGGGTGGTGCAGCGCGGCCGCGGATCGTGGCAGCCCGCGTGCGTCGCCTCGGCGGGATGCACCGCGCCGCAGACGATTCCGCGCTGCCCGTCGGGGCCCAACGTGCGGCTCATCGCGCGCCGGAGCTTCGGCGACGTGGCCGACAACCGACTGAGCCTCGCGGGTCAGCTCGTGGCCGTGCGCGGCACGCTCACGGCGAGCGCCGGATGCACCGAAGTGGGCTGCCCCGACGGCGCCTGCTGCAACCACTGCCAGGGATCCATGGCGCTCGAAGGCAGCGGTACGACCTCGCTCCGCACGATCGGACTCCGCGGACTCACCGAGGAGGCCTTCGCGTGCCGCGGTGACGACTCGGGGATCTGCTGCGGCACGGAGATTCCCGCGGGTGGCGCGGTGGTGGCCGCAGGCACGCTGCGCGCGACGCCCAACAGCGGCGGCGCGTACCACCTCGAAGGCGCCACGCTCTGCGTGGAGTGACCGCGCGCTACCGACCCGTTCCATCGAGCACTGCGCGCAGCGCCGATGCGAGGGCCTCACAGCTCGCAGGACGCTGCGCCGGACGCTTCGCCAGCAACGCACGCACGAGATCATCGAGGGCGCCGGGCACCTGCGGGTTGCGCGCGCGCAGCGACGGAATCGGCGCCTCGGCGTGCATCTTCAACAGCGGCAACAGCTCGTCGTGGTCGAAGGGCAGATCGCCCGAGAACATCTCGAAGGCCATGCACCCGAGCGCGTAGAGGTCCGCCGCAGCGGTGGCGTTCGAGAAGTTGTTCACCTGCTCCGGGGCCATGTACTGCGGCGTGCCCGCGATGAAGCCCGCGGTGGTGAGCCGCTCCGACGCATCGGCCCGGCGCGCGATGCCGAAGTCCATGAGCTTCAGCACCCCGGCGCGCGTGAGAAAGAAGTTCGCCGGCTTGATGTCACGGTGCACGATGCCCGCCGCGTGCGCCGCGCCGAGGCCCGCGCAGGCGTGCAGCAACAGGATGATCCCCGTGCGCACGTCGAGGGGCCGACCGAGCGAGGCGTCGAGCGAGGTTCCGTCGAGCAGCTCCATGGTGAGAAAGCGCGTGTTGCCCTGCGCGCCCACGTCGTAGAGCCGGATCACGTGCGGGTGCGCGAGCTTGCGTGAAAGCGCGACCTCCTGCTTGAAGCGCGCGACCAGCTTCGCGTCGTCGCTCTGAAACACCTTCACCGCGACGGTCTCGTCGAGCTCACCGTCGTGCGCGGCGTACACCGACGCCATGCCCCCTTCGCCCAGCTTGCGCTCCACGGTGTAGCGCTCGGCGAGCACGTAGCCCGCGGGCAGCGCGCGCACGTCGACGACGGTCACGGGTTGCGCGCCCGAGGCCGCGCGAAGGGCCGTGCGCGCAGGTGACGGCGGCGGCAACGAGGGCAGGTCGGGGAGCGCGCCGCGCGGCGCCGTACGACGGACGTTCTGCGACGCGAAGGCGACGTCTTGCGACGCGAGGTTCACGTCGATGGAGGCGTGGGCCTGCGTGTGCTGGAGGCGCGCCACGCGGGCCAGCGACTCGGCGTGGCGGGGCTGCACCGCGAGCACGCGCTCGGAGACCGCGCGGGCCTCATCGGTCATGCGTTCGCGCTCGTAGAGACGCGCGGCGAGTTCGAAGGCGGCGACGTCCTGCGCGTCCTGCGGAGGGCTCGCGAGGTAGCGCCCGAGCCAGTGGTCGACGGCCAGGTCGAAGGGGCCACCGTCCCACGCGATGCGGAGTGCGAGCTGACTCGCGCGACGATAGCCCGCGTGGTCGCGCGCCACGCGGAGGCACCATCCCATCGCGTTGCCGAGGTCGCCCGCGCGGTGGAGGCACAGCGCGGCCTCGTAGGGCATGCCCGCGTCGGCGTGGTGGCGCGCGGCGTCGGCGTAGCGGCCGGCCTTCCATGCGACGCGACCGGCGTCGGCGGGGCGTCCGAGGCGCGCGTAGAGATGCTCGGCCGTGTCGAGCTGTCCGACGCGCTCGGCCTCGCGGGCCCGCTCGTAGTGCGATGCTGGAACGCTCATGCCCACGCCTCCGAGCCCATGTCCTGCGCGAGGCGAAGAAACTCCTCGGGGCTGTTGGCCACGCGCGCGGCCTCCTCGGGGGTGATCATTCCCTGGCGCACGTGGAACATCAGCGCGTGGTCGAGGCTCTGCGATCCGCCCGCGGTCGGATCCACGGAGCGAAGCGCCGCGTCGAGCTGATGGAGCTTGTTCTCGCGGATCATGTTCGACACCGCGTACGACTGGAGCAGCACCTCGAGCGCGGCCACGCGACCGTCGCCCGACGCGCGCTTGCAGAGCTGCTGCGCCACCACGCCGCGGAGCAGCACCGAGAGCACGCCGCGCACCTGATCCCGGCCCTCGTCGGTGCACACGTTGAGAATGCGGTCGACGGCCTTCGCGGCGGAGTTCGCGTGGAGCGTGCCGAACACCAGCACGCCCGTCTCCGCGGCGGAGAGCGCGAGGGAGACGGTCTCGTAGTCGCGCATCTCGCCCACGACGAGCACGTCGGGCGCCTCGCGGAGCGCCGAGCGGTGGGCCTGCGAGAAGGTCGCCGCGTGCACGCCCACCTGGCGCTGCGTGACCACGCTCTTGAGGGGCGTGTGCACGAACTCGATGGGGTCTTCGATGGTGATGACGTGTCGGCGGTGCGTGGCGTTGATCTCGTGGATCATCGCCGCGAGGGTGGTGGTCTTGCCCGAGCCCGTGGGGCCCGTGACGAGCACGAGGCCGTTCTGGTGCGCGGTGAGCTTTCGCAACACCGACGGGAGCGAGAGGCTCTCGATCGTGGGCACCGTGTTGGGAATCACGCGGAACACCGCGCCGATGCCGTGCGACTGGCGGAACACGTTCACGCGAAAGCGCCCCACGCCGTCGGCGGTGTAGGCGAAGTCGAGCTCGCGGTCGCGCTCGAAGGCCTCGCGCTGATCGTCGGTGAAGACCTCGAAGAGAAAGCGCTCGGCCTCCTCGGGCGAGAGCGAGCGGAAGGGCAGCGGAATGAGCTCGCCGTCGTGGCGGATGATCGGCGCGTTGCCGGCGTGGAAGTGCAGGTCGCTGGCCTGCTGATCGACGACGAGGCGGAGGAATGAATCGAGGCGTGCCATGGCGGTGCCCTCACACCCCTGCGGGCGCAATGCTGGTCAGGTCGGCCGAGGGGAAGCGCGTCTGCGTCGTGGGCGAGGTGCGCGTGGCGCCGTCGGCGCTCCACCCGAAGGCCATTTCGAACGACTTCTTGTCCGAGGCGCGGAGGTAGGCCTCCTCGGCGGCGATGCGGCCCTCGCGGTAGAGGCGCATGAGCTCCGAGTCCATCGACTGCATGCCCGCGTCGCGCGACGTGGCGATGACCGCGGGGATCTGAAACGCCTTGCCCTTGCGAATGAGGTTCGAGACCGCGTCGCTGTTGAGCATCACCTCGCACGCGATGGCGCGGCCCGGACCGTCTTTGCGCGGAATGAGGTGCTGGCACACCACCGCGCGGAGCGACTCGGCGAGCATCGCGCGCACCTGCGGCTGCTGCGCGCTGGGGAACGTGTTGATGAGACGGTCGACGGTGGTCTCGGCCGACGAGGTGTGCACCGTGCCGAAGACCAGGTGGCCCGTCTCCGCGGCGGTCACGGCGAACGACACCATCGCGAGGTCGCGCATCTCGCCCACGAGGATCACGTCGGGGTCCTGCCGCAGCACCGCGCGCAGCGCCGCGTGGAACGAGTTTGTGTGCGTGCCCACCTCGCGCTGGTTGATGAGACACCCCTTGCGCCGATGCACCACCTCGATGGGGTCTTCGAGGGTCACGATGTGCCGCGACGTCGACGTGCGGTTCATGTAGTCGACGAGCGCGGCGAGCGTGGTGCTCTTGCCCGAACCCGTGGGACCGCCCACGAGCACGAGGCCGTTCTTCATCGTCGCGAGCGAGGCCACCGCCGGAGGAAGCCCCAGCGTTTCAAGCTGCGGCACCTCGTTGTTCACCAGTCGAAACACCGCCGAGATGCCCGCCATCTGCCGGAAGATGTGCGCGCGAAACCGCTGCCCCGAGGCCTTCACCTCGTACGAGAGGTCCACGTCGTCGAGGGCGTCGAGGGCCTTGCGCTGATCGGCCGTGAGCAGCGGCATGAGCATCGCGCGCACCGTGTCTTCGGGCAGCGCGCCGTTGCCCATGGGGAGCATCCGCCCGTGGCGCTTCACGTACGGCGTACGCCCGCCCGAGAGCACCAGGTCGTCGGCGCCGTTCTGCGCCATGCCCACGAGGAGCCGGTCGAGGAGCGGCAGCGATCCGTCGGTCACGAGCGTGCTGGTGGGCGTCACCGACCACGCGTCGAGCAGCGCGCGGGCCGCCACGCGCACGCGCCCCACGGGGTCGCTCTCCAGCGCGTGCACGCGGTCGATCTCCGAGCGCGCTTCGAAGAACTCCACGGCCTTGAGGGCGGCGAGGCGCACGTCGGGGTCCTCGTCGATGAGCAGCACGGCGATCTCGTGCGCCGACTCGCGGGCGTTGAGCGTACGCAGGGCCTCGATGCACGCGAGGCGCAGCTCGGGGGTGCGCCCCATGAGGTCCACGAGGTAGGGCACCGCGCGGAGGTCTCCGAGGGCCGCCACCGACTGCACGGCGATCTCGCGCACCCACCAGTCGTCGTCGTTCATCGCGCAGCGCACGAGGGCGCCGAGGCACTTGGGATCCTTGAGACGGTTCAGCGCCCCGATGGCGAAGCGGCGCACCACGTCGGAGGGGTCGTCGAGCATCGCGACGAGGTACCGCGTGAGCTGGTCGCCCGCGATCTCGGCGAGGGTGTCCATCACGCGCTCGCGCACCCACCAGTCCTGGTCGCGGAGCATGTCGAGGAGCCGCGGCCACAGCGAGCTCGCGCGGTCGGGCACCGTGCGCGCGACCTCGACGGCGATGCGTCGCACGTTCACGTCGGTGCTGCGCAGGAGCCACATCACCGTGCGCGCCGTGTCGATCTTGCCGGCCTTCGAGAGGTTGGCCATCACGCGCCCCGCGCGCTCGCGCACGGCCATGTGCGGCGCCGCGAGGGCGTCGGCGATCACGGGCAGCACGTCGTCGGTGCCGATGTGCTCCAGGCTGTCGAGCACGTCGAGGCGGATGGGGTTGGGGCCCGCGCGAAAACGCCTTCCCAGAAGCTCGATGGAGCGCGGCGAGGCGTAGCGGCGCAGGGCCTCGACCACGGCCTTCATGAGCACCAGGCTCGACGCGTCGATGCGCATGCCCACGCGCTCGAAGAACTCATCCTCCGAGACGAGACCCGCGAGCGCGTCGATGGCCCGCCCCACGATGCGCTCGTCGCGGTCGTTGAGGGCGGCGATCACCACGTCGGCGGCGCCGCCGAGGTCCTTCGCCATGAGCTCGCGGTCGCCGAGGTACACGAGGGCCCGCGCGCGCTCCTGCACCGAGCCGTGGCGCAGCACCTCGGTGAGCAGCGGAATGGCGCCGTGGCGGGCCTTTACGGCGAAGGCCTCCATCGCCTCGATGCGGCCCACGAACTCGGCGTCGCGCACCATCTCGTGCACGAGCAGAAAGGCCGACCGTCCGCCGAGGGTCTTGAGCAGCGTGGCGCCCGCGCGGCGCACCTCGATGTCGGTCACCGTGAGGAGCTGGCAGAGCTCGTCGTGGGCGTCGGAGTGGTGGATCCGCGGCACCACGGGCACGAGGGCCGCGCGCAGCGTGGGCTCGCCCGAGCGGATCGCGCGCACCACGGGGACGAAGAGCGACGGGTCGGGCCATGCGTGGAGCAGCGCCGCGAAGGCCGCGCAACGACGGCGATGCGCGGGCGGGTCGTTCATGAGCGTGCGGTCGGTGAGCAGCGGGAGCACCGCGCGGAGCTCCGAGGCGCTCACGGCGCCCACCTCGCGTACGAGGTCGGCGAGCGCCGCGTCGTCCCACCGGGCGGATTTGAAGAAGCGCACCAGGTCGCGGTCGGGCGGGGGCATCGCGGGGTGTGTCCTCGGGGGGGCGGCGTGACGGCCGCTCACGGAAACTCATCGGTGGAGCCCTCGCCGGGCTTGAGCGCGCGCCACGCGTGGAGTGTCCGGCCGCGCGCAAGAGCCTCTAAGATCCGCCGCCATGACCGAGCCCCTCGAAGACCTCGCCCCGATGCTCAACGCCCAACCCGAAGGCTGGAACGCCGCGATGGGGCTCACCTTCGTGCGCGCCACCCTCGACGACGTGACCGCGGAGTTCACTGTCGGACCGCAGCACCTTCAGCCCTACGGCCTCGTGCACGGCGGGGTGTACGCGGGCGTCATCGAGGCCATCTGTTCCGTGGGCGCGGCCCTCGACGGACGCGCGCGCGGCGTCTCGGTCGTGGGCCTCGACAACCAGACGTCGTTCCTCCACGCGGTGCGCGAGGGCACGCTTCGCGCGACGGCGAAGGCCATCACCCGCGGGCGTCGCACGCAGCTCTGGGAGGGCACCATCACCGACGCGACGGGGCGCACCGTGGCCACCGGCCGTGTGCGATTGCTCTGCCTCGAAGGCGGCGCGCGCGTGGCGGGCGAGACCGTGGCGGTGAAGAACGGTTGAGGGATTCAGCCCGCGGATTCGTCGGGCACCGCGGCGCCCATGCGACGGAGCAGCGCGCCGAGGAGCGGGTCGTGCGAGAGGGTCGCGCGGATGCGCGCTTCGACCGCGGGACGCATCGTGGCGGGCACGCGGGCCTGATCGAGCGCGAGGTCGGTGAGCCGCCGCACGGCCTCGTCGGGGGTGATGCGCGCGGCCTGGAGATCGCCGAGCACCGCGGCCTGCGGAGACGACGCAGACGAGACGCCCGCGGGCTTCACCGAGGCGGGTGACACGGCCGCGGGCGCACCCGTCGACACGGGCGCAGCACCGTCAAGAGCGGGCGTTGGCGCTGTCGGGAGCTTCGGTCGGATGGTGGTCATACCGAGACCCTACGCCCGTCGCCGCGACGGGGGCAATCGCAGGGCGCGCGCAGGGCCCTTCCCTTTCCCGCGCGGTCGCGCGACTCTCCGACGCCGCCGCCCGAAAGGAGCCATGACCGGACCGTGTCGGACCACAGTCGGATCTTCACCATCGCCGAGGCCAACGCGCTGCTCCCGAGGCTCAACGTGATGCTCGAACGGCAGATGACCCTGCTGCGCGAGCTCGACGCCCACGGCGAGAAGATGGCCGCGCGGGGCCTCGACCCCCACGTGCTCGATCACAACCCCGCGGACGATCCCGAGACCGCCGCCCTCAAAGAAGAGATGCGCGAGCGCGTGCGGGTCTTTCACGCGGGATGGCGCGAGGTCGAAGCCCTCGGCGCCGTGGTGAAGGACTACCGCCTCGGACTGGTGGATTTTCAGGGCCGCCGCGGCAACGAGACCGTGTGGCTCTGCTGGCGCTACGGCGAACCGGCCGTGGCCCACTGGCATCCGCTCGATGAGGGCTTCGACGCGCGCCGCCCGCTGGAGCGCATGTCGATCCCGCCGACGCTCAACTGACCCGCGCGGCATCGCACGGTGACCCTCCGCGTGCGCCGTGCCCCCTCGCTCCTCCCTCCTCCCACCACCCCGGACCGCCCCCGTGCGTGACGCCCCGTCCGACGATCGCATCCACCGCGCGGCCGAGGCGCTGCGCGCGTTCCTCGTGGCCCTCGATCTCCCTGTCGACCGCGATCCCGAGCTCCGTGACACCCCGATGCGTGTGGCCCGCGCCTTCGCCGACGAACTCCTCGACGGCTATGCGCGCGACCCCGCAACCCCGCTGGCCGACGCGCTCCCCTCGGAGAGCGGCGAGCTCGTGATGCTCGGGAACATCACCTACGCGAGCGTGTGTCCGCACCACCTGCTCCCCTCCACGGGCCTCGCCCACGTGGGCTACCTCCCGGGCGGACGCATCGTGGGCCTCGGCGCGCTCGTGCAGGTCGTCGAGGTGTGCGCCCACCGGCTCGTGCTCCAGGAGACCCTCGGACAGCAGATCGCCGCTGCGCTGGTCACGCACCTCGGCGCGCGCGCGGCGGGCGTCGTGCTCGAAGCATCGCACCAGTGCATGGTCGCGCGCGGAGAGCGACAGCACGGCTCGCGGGTCGTGACCCAGAGCTTCGCGGGCGCGTGGCGCGACGACGTCGCCGCGCGGGCCGAGTTCCTCCACGCCGTCACCCTGGGAACGCGACGATGACCGACGACCGTCCGACCATTCCGCTCGACGACGTGCCGGTGTTTCCGCTGCCCGGCGTGGTGCTGCTCCCCGAGCAACGGCTCCCGCTGCACATCTTCGAGCCCCGGTACCGCGCCATGGTGCGCGACGCCCTCGAAGCCCACGCGCACCTCGTCGTCGCCAACATCGACGGCGATCCCACCGTCGAAGTCCCCGCCTTCGCGCGCATCGCCACCCTCGGACGCATCGTGGCGCACCAGCGCCTCCCCGACGGACGCTTCAACATCCTCGTCGAGGGCGCCGTGCGCGTCGAGCTCCGCGAGCTCTCCGTGAGCACCCCCTACCGCCGCGCCGAGGCCACGCTCTTGAGCGACCCCATCGCCGACAACGCCGAGGTGCCACCCCGCGATCGTGCGGCGCTCTTGAGCGTGCTCAGCCAGGTGATCCACGCCGCCCGCCGTCGTCAGACGCGCTTCGACTACGTGGCCCCCACCGAGCTCCCCACGGCGCGCCTCGCGATGCGCGTGGTCGACCGCTTCGTGAACCTCCCCGCGTGGCGTCAGCGCGTGCTCGAAGCGCCGACCCCCGCGGCCCGCGTCGCCCTCGCCACGCAGAGCCTCGCCGAGGTGCTCTCCGAAGCGGGAACGCTCCCGGTCACCGGCTCAGCGTAACGGGCATCACCATCGCGGTGAGCGTGTCGTCTTCGCTCTCGCAGAGGGCCACGCGCACGCGCACCAGGTCGCCGTCGTGCGCGCACCACACCCACGTGGGCTCCACCGCATCGCCGCCGAGCCCGAGGCCCTCGACCCCGACGCGCCCGGCGCCCACGTAGGTCGCGCGGTCCATCGCAGCCTGCACCCCGCGGGTGTCGAAGAGCCCGCCCGGCGCCACGCTCCGCAGGCCGTCGAGGGCGTTCACCACGCGCGCGGTCTCGCCCACCTCGCCCGCGGTCACGCGCGGCCCTTCGAGCGAGTCGAAGAGCTCACGCACCGCCCACGATGCGCCCACCCAGAGGCGCGGCGCGCGTCCGCCGTCGAGCTCGGCGCGCACCACGAGGGCCTGGTCGAACCAGTGCGCGAGGCGTCCCGTCTGTCCCCGCGCGAAGGCCGTCACGATGCCCTCACGCGCCCCGAGCGGAAGCACCAGGTACGCGTCGTCGCCCGAGATGTCGGGCATGGCAGCCAGCGGGATGCGCGAGCCCACGCCGAAGCGCGACAGGTCGTCGGCCGCGGCGAAGGCCACCACGAGGCACACGTCGGCGAAGGGATACGCGTTGGGGGCGCTGCCACGCGGCGCCACCAGGCTGTGCCGCGGGGCCTCGTTGGAGGGTTCGTTCGTGAGAGCGGGGAGCGGCGCGACGAGACGAAGAACCATGAGGGGAGCGACCATTGCCCTCCCTCGCGACCGTGATCAAATTTCCGACATGGCGAGGGGGCGTCGGCGCTCTTCGAAGCGCGGCCAGCGGAGCACCCCGAGGAGCTGCTTCGGCGGCACGAGCACGTCGCCGTCGTCGAAGAGCTTGAAGGTCAGCAGCGCGTGGAGCATCGCGAGGTGCGCGGGGTCGACGCACTCGGGGTGCGCATGGGCGTACGCCTCGTCGAAGCGGTAGTGGGCCTCGACGCATCCGGGCGTCGTGCGGAACCACCACACGAGGTGCGTCTCCGTGTGGCCGTGGGCGCCGTCGGGCACGGTCGCGGGCGCGTCGCTCGTGCCCATGCGCGGAGGCACCGGGTCGACGGCGCGGAGTTCGAACACGACGTGGTGGGAGAGCGCAGAGACGACGGCGTCGGAGGTCATGGAGAGGGAGAACTTCCGCGCCCGGTCATCCCGCGGCGGTGACCACGGCCGAGGGGCGCGAGCTGCGGGGCGCGGGGTTCACCGGTCCGACGGACGGCGCGCGAAAGGAGAGCAGCGCCGACACCCCCAGGACGGCATACGCGAGCGCGGCCACCCAGGCCGTTCCGGTGAACGTGGTGTGCAGCGACGAGGCCTCGACGGCGCGGCCGAACACGGGCGACACCGCGGCGAAGAGCAGCCGTCGGCCCATGCCCTCGACGGAGAGCAGCGTGGCGCGGTCGCGCGGCCCCTCGATGAGCCGGTTCATCAGCGCGCGCATGAGAGGCGAGAAGAGTCCGAACGAGCTCGCGAGGGCCACCATGAGGGCCGTGCAGAGCACCCCGTGGTCTTCGCCCATGAGCGCGTAGGCGAGCACGAGGCCCACGCCGAGCCCGATGGCCAGCCAGCGCGTGCGAACGTGCTGGAGCACCCATCCCGAACCGCCCGCCACGAGGGCGCTGCCCACCTCCTTCGCGGCGGCGAGGGCGCCCATCGAGAGCACGGTGTGCTGAAGCCAGTTGCGGTGCAGGTGCGATTCGAGGTGCGGCTGGTCGGCGAAGAGCGAGAGGCGCAGCAGCACGAACGACACGGCGCCGAACGACACCACGGCCAGCAGGCGTCCGTCGTTGCGGAGCACGTTCACCGCGCGGCTCAGGTGCTCGGAGATCTGTCCCTCGTGGCGCGCGCGGGTCTCGGGGAGCGTCAGGGCCAGCATGCCCGCGGTCACCGTGAGCGCGCCCGTCAGCACGAACACGCTCGCGGGATGCACGTACTGGTAGAGCAGCGCGCCCACGAGCACGGCCGTGAGGTTGCCCACGCCCTTGGCCGCGGTGCTCCAGCCTTCGAGGCGGGCGTAGCGGGCGAGGTCCTGCTTCGAGGTGAGGTGGTCGTAGAGGTATGCGCTGTCGGCGCCCGACGAGAGGGCCATCGAGAGGGCGCTGAGCACGTTGGCGGCGGCGAAGGTCCAGAAGCTCCGGCCCACCACGAAGAGCAGGCACGCGAGGGCCATCACGAAGCCCCCGGCGCTCATCGAGACGCGGCGTCCGCGGCGGTCGGCGAAGAGACCCGTTGGAATCTCGAAGGCCACCGCCGAGAGCGAGAACACCACGTTCAGGTCGAAGGCCTCGGCGAGCGAGAGTCCCCGCCGCTGGAGGTAGTAGACCTGAAAGGGTGCAAACGCCCAGGTGAGCGCGAGCGCGCGGTAGACGAAGTACGTCAGCAGCGGGCGTCGTTGGAGCCTATCCCACATCGACCTGCATCCTAGAGATCGCACGTACGGGGTCCAATTCCCGACGGTGGATCTGGACGGGGAATCGGTATCACGCGCCCGGACTTGAGCGCAGTTCCGAACATGACCGTTCCGCGGAATGCCACGGCGACGGTCCCTCTCCCCCTCGCGCGGCCCGCGGACTCGCCAGCGCAACTTGCGATCCCTCCCCACGGGCTCCACGCGCCACGGCCCCCGATGGAACACCTCCCCCTGCTTGACGAGCTGGCCCTCGTCGCCGCGCTCGCGGTGGCGGTGACCGTGGTGCTTTCAAAGCTCCGACTGCCCACGGTGGCGGGGCTCCTCGCGGCCGGCGCGCTGGTGGGTCCGCGCGCGCTGGGCCTCGTGCGCTCGGTGCACGCCATCGAGGTGTTGGCCGAGGTGGGCGTGGTGATGCTGCTCTTCACCATCGGGCTCGAGTTCTCGCTCGAACGCCTGCGCCACATCGTGCAGCGCGTGGCCCTCGGCGGCGTCGCGCAGGTGGGGCTCACCGTGGCCGCCACCTTCGTGCTCGCGCGCCTCGCGGGCGTGCCCCTCGGACGCGCGGTGCTCTTCGGCTTCGTGGTGTCGCTGTCGAGCACGGCCATCGTGCTGCGGGCCCTCGGCGACCGCGGCGAGCTCGACGCCCCGCACGGGCGCTTCATCGTCGGCGCGCTGATCTTTCAAGACCTCTGCGTGGTGCCCATGGTGCTCGTGGTGCCGCTCCTCGGCGGCGGGGTCTCGCCCGGCGCGGCCTTCGCGGGAATCTCCATCGCCCTCGTGCGCGCGACCGTGGTGGTGGTGGGCACGCTCGCCGTCGCGCGACTCGCGGTGCCGCGCGTGCTGGCCTGGGTCGACGCGAGCCGCAGCCGCGAGGTCTTTCTGCTGGCCATCCTCGCGCTCTGCATCGGAACGGCGTGGCTCACGGCCCTCGCGGGCCTCTCGCTCGCGCTCGGTGCGTTTCTCGCGGGCGTGGTGGTGGCCGACACGGAGTACGGCCACCGCGCGATGGGCGACATGCTCCCGCTGCGCGACGCGTTCGTGAGTCTGTTCTTCGTCTCCCTCGGAATGCTCTTCGACGTGCGCGTCGTGCTCGCGCACCCGACGCTCGTGCTGGCGCTCCTCGTGGCGCTGCTGGTGGGCAAAGGGGTGATCGCCACGGTGTCGGCGATGCTCATGGGATTTCCTCCGCGCGCGGCGTGGCTCGCGGGCGTGGGGCTCGCGCAGTTCGGCGAGTTCGGCTTCGTGCTCCTGCGTCTGGCGCGCGCGCGCGGCGTGCTCGACGAGTCCGACGCGGCGCCCCTGCTCGCGGCGGGCATCGCGAGCATGTTCCTGACGCCCCTGATGCTCCGCGCGGCGCCGCACATCACCGCGGGCGAACGGCTGCTGGCCCCGCTGGAGCGCCTCCTCGGCGTGCGCGCGGCCGTCGACGAGGAGCCATCACCGCACGACCTCCGCGACCACGTGGTGCTCGTGGGCTTCGGCCTCGCAGGACGCGCCACCGCCCGCAGCCTCGCGGCCTGCGAGCTCCCCTTCGTCGCGCTCGAACTCAACGCCGAGAACGTGCGCCAGGGACGCGCCCTGAACCTTCCCGTTCGCTACGCCGACGCGACGAGCGCCGAGGCCCTCGCGCACGCACACCTCGACCGCGCGCGGCTCCTCGTGGTGCTCATCAACGATCCGTCGGCGGTGAAGCGCATCGTCGACACGGCCCGACGCGTCGCGCCCGCCGTGCCCGTGCTCCTTCGCACGCGCTACCTCACGGAGCGCCCGTCGCTCCAGAACCTCGGCGCGAAGGAGGTCGTCGTCGAAGAGGTCGAAGGCGCCGCCGAGGTGCTCACCCGCGTGCTCGGCGCGATGGAGGTTCCCTCCGCGGACATCGTGGCCCGCGTCGAGGCGCTCCGCGCGCAGACCGCCGCGCCCGCGGGCGGGTGACATCGCGCGCACCGTGTCCCTTTTCGGGACACGCCACGGCCCGTTCATCACCGGGGCGAAATCACCTCGAAGCCACCACGCGGCGCGCACGCGAGGCAGCCGTGCGCCATGGCGTCACACCGCGCGCGGCGTCTGCGAGTGTGGGTCGGAGATGAGTGCGCGGAGGCGGGAGCACGCGACGGTCGGAAGCCGCGTGAGACGGGAGGGAGCGCGCGACGCAGAAGGCGTGCGAGGGCGGTCAGTCGAGCTCGTTCGAGATGTCGATGATCGTGCCCTGCGTCTCGCCCGAGTTGAGGATGCCGATGCGCTGAAAGGTCGAGTAGACGCCGTCGCCGTCGAGGTTGCCGAAGGCCATCGCGGTGTAGCCCGTGGCCGAGCCCGGCGAGCTGTACTGGTAGTAGTGCCCCGAATCGAGGGAGAAGCCCACGTTGGTCCACGTGGTGTTGGTGCTCCAGAGGGCCACGTTCGCGGCGTACTTGTTCGCGCCCGGAGACGTCGTGGGGAGCGCGCCCGCGTTGACGTAGCTCACGCCGCCGCGTTCGAGGTTGGCCTGAAAATACGTGAGCTGCCCCTGGTAGACCTTCGCGATGTTTCCCTGCGCCTCCGAGGTCTTCGAGCGCTTCACGTAGCGCGTGAAGGCGGGGATCGCGACGGCGGCGAGGATCCCGAGGATCACCACCACGATCATCAGTTCGACCAGCGTGAATCCGGCAGACGTGCGCGTGCGACGAGACATGGCGTCGGAGCTCCTTCCCGGGGGTGCAGTGGGGCGTTGCGGGTCGCGGAGGGGGGTGCGCGCGACCGCGTGAACGCGCATTGCGCACCGCGTGCCAATCGGGTGGTGATTTCGACGGCCTGGGCGCACGCGACAACGCGCCCGGGGCGCGGGAACGTTCAGCGCTTCGGCGGCGGAACGGGCGTGCGACAGATGGGACAGGCCACGGTGTCGCGACGCCGCGAGGCCGCGACGACCTGCGCGTGGCGACACTTCGGGCACACGCGCTTGAGGTGGAGCATCGTGGCCATCACGGCCGTGAGGTAGGGCGCCATCGGAGGGTGCGAGCGTGAGGCCGTGGGTGTTGCGTGTCGAGCGGAGCGCTTGTGCAGCGGCGCCGGGCCCTCGTGCAGCGACGCGGAGGCCTCGTGCAGCGCGCGGCGGCGGCTTGTTTCACGAGGGAATCACGCTCCGTCGCGCGAAGGGGCGCGCGAGGGGCGGTGACGGGCGGCGCGAAGGTCCGCGCGAAGTGCCTTCTGGAACGGTGTTTTCAGCGAAGGGCTCCGTTGCACAAGCGTCCGGCGGCGATGCACGGGCGATCGGGCGCGCTGCACACGCGCATGGCGGTGAGTGCTACCGTGGAGCTCGCGCCGATCGCGCACGGAGGGAACCGATCATGACCACGACCACGACCGCGGAGACCACGCCGACCCGTTTCACGCTGGAGCGCGCCCCGGAGCGCGCGTTGACCTTTCTGCTCGCGGTGGCCCGCTGGCCGGCGATCCGCGGGCTGCTCGAAGCGCGGGGCTACACCGCCGAGGAGCACGAGCTGGGGTGGAAGCTCCTGCGCGCGGTGGATCCGACGCGCGCCGCGGCCCCCTCGACGGGCGCGTCGGGAGACGGCGGCGCGGCGGTGCGCGAGGCCCTCGCGAAGCTCGATCGCTGGGACAACGACCACCTACCGATCGCCGACGTTGCCCTCAAACGGAGGGTTCCCACGGTGCACGCGATGCTCTTCGCGGGCGGGCTCGCGCCGGTGGAGGGCGCGGCGTCGGTGACGGTGGTGCGCACCTTTCTCGACCGCCTCGACGCGCTCGACGGTGTGAAGCGGGGCGCGAAGCACGCGACGATCTCGCGCGCCGATGCGACGGCGGCGCTCAAGCTCCTCGCCACGCGGGGCCTCGACGACGCCGAGCGCGAGGCCGCGCAGGGGTGGCTCACCGCGGTGGAGCAGGGCGTCGAGGGCAGCGCGCCGGTGGCGCCCGAGGCCGACGCCGCGCGGATGGAGGCGCTCCTCGCGCTCCACGAGTGGCGCCACGAGTGGGCGACGATCGCGCGCAAGGTGGTGACCCGCCGCGACTACCGCATCGCGCTGGGCATCGCCGAGCGCGGCGAGCGGAAGGACGACGCGAAGAGCGGCGCCGCGACGAAGACGAAGAAGACGAAGAAGGACGAGAAGCGCGGCGACGAGAAGCCCGACGAGGGGTGATTCCGCGCCGCGCGTGAAGGCCGCGCGCGCACGCGGCCAACGGGTGGTTCCATCGCGGTGCGCCGTCTCGACACAACTCCCCTCGCCCTCGCCCTGACCGTCCTCCTCGCGCTGGTGGGCTGCCATCGCGGCGTCCGCACGGTGCCGCGACGCGTGCGCGCCGTCGACGCGCCCGGCTCGGAAGCGCCCGCCGTCGACCGCGGATGCCGGTCGTGTCACCGCGCCGTGTACGACGCCTGGGCGCGCTCCCAACACGCGGGGGCGCAGCGACCGCTGCCCCGCGCGGGCGGCATGCCCACGGGGCTCCCCGACGGGCGCCGGGCGCTCGCGGAGATCGGTGTCGCACCGCTGCGGCAGGCCCTCGTGGGCGCGCCGGGCGGGCGATGGCAGGTCGCAGACCCGGCGTGGGATGGCGCCGCCAACGTGTGGTTCTCGGTGTGGGGTGACGCGCCGCCGCCGCCGGGCGCGTGGGGCCACGCCGCGAGCCGCGCGATGACCTGGAACGCCGCCTGCGCCGTGTGTCACGTCACCGACTTCGACCGCGCGTGGGACCCGCGGACCGACACGTACCGCAGCACGTGGCGCGCGTCGGGCGTGGGCTGCGAGGCCTGCCACGGCAACGACGACGCCCATGTCGACGGCGCCCGCCACGATGCCCGGTGGCGCGCGCGTCCCGTCGACGTCTGCGCCGCATGCCACGCCCGCCGCGAGGAGCTCACGGGCCGCTTCGCGCCCGGGGAGCGCTTCGACGACCACCTGCGCCTCACGCTCGCCGACGCGCCCGGCGCCTACCACCCCGACGGACGCGCCGCCGACGAGGACTTCGAGTACGTCTCCCTCGCGCTGAGCCCCATGGGCGCGCGGGGCGTCACGTGCCTCGACTGCCACGACCCGCACAGCGGCGCGCTCCGCGTCGACAACGGCCGTGACGGGCTCTGCCTCGGATGCCACGGCGCGGGTCTGCGCGGCGCCCCGATCATCGCCGCGGGCCACGCGCACCACCGCCCCGACTCCGTGGCCGCGCGCTGCGTGACGTGCCACATGCCCGAGGCGACCTACATGCAGCGCGATCGACGGCGCGACCACGGGTTCACCCTGCCGGCGCCCGCGACGGCCGCGCGCACGGGATCGCCCGACGTGTGCGGCGCGTGCCATCGGGAGCGCGACGCGGCGTGGTCCGAAGCCGCGCTGGTGCAGTGGTTCGGGGTCGGGCGGCGCAACGCGCGGGCGGCACGCGCCGACGCCGTGGCGGCGCTGCGTCGGGGCGGCGGTGGGGTTCCCGCGGCGCTGCGCGCGCTCGCGGTGGAGGACAACGACGCGTGGCGGGCGTCGCTCGTCGGGATGCTCGTTCCCTACGTCGACGACGCGGCGGTGCGTGGCGCGGCGATGCGCGCCCTCGGCGATCGGTCGCCCTGGGTGCGCGCGGCGGCGGCGCGGGCGCTCGAAGGGGTCGGCGATGCGCAGGCGGCGGTGGCGGCGCTTCGCGGGGATTCTGTGCGGGCGGTGCGGGTGGAGGCGGCGTGGTCGACGCGCGCGACGCTCGGCGCAGACCCACGCGCGCAGGCCGAGGTGCGACGGTGGCTCGACGGAACGGGCGACGGCCCGCTGGGGGCGCTGCGGCAGGCGGAGATGGCGCGGCTCGAAGGGCGCCCGCGCGACGCCGCGGCGTGGACGGCGCGCGCCCTTCGGTGGGACCCGTCGCTCAGCGGCGCGTGGGCATCTGGGCCTGCACCGCGGTGAGGTAGTCGGAGAGGCGGCGGTCCATGTCGGCGACGCGGGCGGGGTCGCGGGCGGCGAGGTCGGTGGTCTCGCCGAGGTCGGTGGCGAGGTTGAAGAGCCGGAGCGAGCCGGTTTCGTAGAAGCGCGTGAGCTTGTACTCGCCCACGAGGATCGTCGACGCGGGCCCGAGCGGGTCGTGGTCGTAGTGGGGGAAGTGCACCACGAACTCGTCGCGCACCCGCCGCGGCGCCGTGGTGCCGTCGCGCAGCGTCTCGACGAGGCTCGCGCCTTCGAGGTTCGTCGGCAGCGGCGTGCGCACGCCCGCGAGCGAGGCGATGGTGGGCAGGAGGTCGACGCCCGAGGCACGCATGCGCGCGGCCACGCCCATGCGCACGCCGGGCCCGCGCACGATGAGGGGCACGCGGATGCCGCCCTCCCACACGGTCCCCTTGCCCTCCTGGAGCGGCGGGTTCGAGTTCGGACCCTGCGCGCCGTGGTCCGAGGTGAAGATCACGTAGGTGTTGCCCGCGATGCCGAGGGCGTCGAGGCGCGCGAGGAGGCGCCCGAGGTTCACGTCCATGTCCATCTGCGTGGCCGCGACGGCGACGGCGCGAGGGTTGGCCCCGGGGAGCCGCGCCGACGCTGCCGCCCACGTCTCGGGGAGCGCATCGACCTGATCCTTGCCCCCGTAGGTCGACACCTGGAGGTAGAACGGCCGTCGCGCGGCGACCTGCGCGTCGACGAAGGCCAGCGCGCGGTCGGTCATGCTGTAGGCCTGCGCGGGGTTCGGGTGATCGACGTTCTCGGGTCCGCGGTTCGCGGTGGCCCCGTCGCTGCGGTCGAAGCCGTACATCGCCGGGTCGACGTTGCCCGCGTGCCACTTGCCGAAGTGCGCCGTCGCGTAGCCCGCCCCGCGCAGCACCGACGCGACCGTGGGCGTCGCCGCGGGGAGCGTGGTGAGCGGCGTCGGCGGCACGACGCTGCCCGTGATGTCTCCGTCGTTCATCGCCTCGGGAATGAACGTCATGTGGAGCGCCGCGGGGCTCACGCCCGTGAGCAGGCTGGCGCGCGTGGGCATGCACCGCGGCGACGGGGCGTAGAAGTTCGAGAAGCGCATCCCCTGGGCGGCGACGCGCGCGAGGTTGGGCGTCTCGACGGTGCCGCTGCGCGAGGCGGGCACGGAGTCGTCCTGCACGACGGAGGTGCTCGTCCATCCCGTCGCCTCGGCGAGGATGAGCACGAAGTTGGGCTGCGCGGCGGGCGCGTCGACGGTGCCGTCAGGAGGCGCGTCGACGGTGCCATCGGCGGGCGCGTCGACGGTGCCGTCGGGCGCGACGGAGACCTCGGCCGACGGCTGATCGACGGGGGCGCCGTCGGGGGGAGGCGCGGTGGGGGGCGCAGTGGAGGGCGACGAGGCGCACGACGAGACGACGAGCGCGAGGACGAGGCGGAGGATGGTGTGCCGATGGCGCATGGCGGGGTCCTTCGGTGCGAGCTTCATCGCGCGGTGAGGGTGTAGCTGTCGGTGTCGAGTCCGCCGTCGGGGATGCGGGTGCCCGCAGGCGGCGTGGCGCGCACGTAGTCGACGGTCACGCGCTCGGGCGAGACGGACACGCGAAGGTGTCCGCTGCTGCTGCGCACGACGCCGCTCGCGTAGCCGCCCTCGGTGGCGAGGGCCGCGCCGTTGTTGAAGTTCGAAGCGCTCGGCTGCGGCACCTCCTGGTAGGCGATGCCGTCGAGCGACTGGTGCACGTACACGTGGTCGTGGCCGTGAAAGACCGCGGTGACGTGCCCGTCACGGAGCGCCTGATGGATGGGCATTCCCCAGCCCGGGCGGTGCGCGTCGAAGCCCGGCGTGCGGTCTTCGTTGAGCCCTCCCCACTCGAAGAGGGGCGCCGCCTCGACGCCCCCGCGGGCCTCGCTGTTGATGCCGCCGACGAGGTGGTGGATGAACACGAAGCGGTAGCGCGCGGTGCTCGTGTCGAGGGTGCGACGGAGCCAGCGGTACTGCTCCTCGCCGAGGGTCCAGCGCCAGCGATCGGTGCCGGGACGCGCGCGGGTGTACCAGTACGGATCGAGGGCGATGAACAGCGCGTCGCCCCACTCGAACGCGTACCAGGACTGCCGCGCGCCCGCGACCGGATCGGGCGCCGCGGGGCCCGTGTAGAACGCATCGGGCTCGGGGTTCGCGAAGTAGCGTCGACGCGCGCGCGTCGCCCACACCGGGAGGTTGTTGTCGGTGCCATCGAGGAGCCACCCCGACTCGCCCTCGTGGTTGCCGTTCACCAGGAACACCGGCACCGAGTGCCCGACGCGTGCGAAGTTCGCGCGGTCGAACGCGTAGCGGGCGTCGACGGTGGGCGCGTCCATCGCGGCGACGGTCTCGGCCATGAAGGGCGACGTGTGCTTCTCGCACATGAACGTGTCGCCGAGGTCGATGTGAAAGTCGGGCCGGTCGCGCAGCACGTTGTCGAGCGTGCTCGCGTACACCGCGAAGTCCGACCGATCGTCGAGGTGCGAGTCGGCCTGCACGGTGAACGTGAACGCAGCGCCGGGCGCGCGACGGGTGACGAACGAGTGCTCGTCGCGCGCGGCGAAGTCTCCCGCGCCCGGCGCGCGGTGGCGCACGCGGTAGTAGTACCGGGTGCCGGCCGTGAGGGGCGCGAGCACGGTGAGCGCGGCCTCGCCCGCGGCGGCGGCGCGCGTCTCGCTGCGGGCGGTGTAGGCGCCCGGCGCGGTGCCGTACTCGACGTAGTACTCCGTCGCACGGGCGGCCACGAGGTGCAGGCCCATCGAGCGGTCGGTGGGGCGCGCGAGGAGCTCGGGACCCGCGAAGGACTCGTCGGTGAACACATCGACGGGGGCCGCGTCGACGGCGCCGTCGCGTCGCATGGCGCCGTCGCCGCGCGCGTCGAGGGCCGCGTCGGGCGAGCTCGCCTCGGGGGCGTCGACCGACGCGTCGGACGTGCCATCGACGGACACGTCGGACGCGAGGTCGAGGGGAACGTCCATGGGCGCGTCGGCCCCGAGGTCCTCGGCGATGTCGGCGGGCGCGTCGGGCGCGACGGGGGATGAGGTGCTGCGACAGCCCGCGAGGGCGAGCGCGAGCGCGAGGATGCGAGGGCGGTGGGCGGAGACAGGTCGCACGCGGGGGTCCTTTCGGCGCGGAGGGAGCGCGGTGGTGTGGGTGCCGCTCGCAAGACACCCGTGCGCGGCGCGGCGGTTTACGGCCCCGGGGCCCCGCGCGAAAAAAACACATCGCGTGAAGGCCGCCCCCCGCTGTCGGCCAATGGATGCGAACGCCCCCTCTGTCATGCGCACGCCCCCCGCCACGCACCGACGACGACGACCTGCGACCGGCGCCCTCGCCCTCGCGATGGCGCTCCACGGCACGGGTGCGCGGGCCCAGTCGGTGTGCCCGCCGTCGACGCTCACCGTGGCGCGCGCGCCGAGCGATGGGCCGTGGCGCGAGGCGCTCGATGCGATGCGCGCGACGCTCACGGGCAGCGACCGTCCGTGGCACTGCACGGGCGCGCGGGTGCAGGTGTCATTCGAGGCCGACGGCGGCGCTGCACTCGATGTGGCGCTCCCGTCGGGCACCGCGCTTCGACGGCACATCACCCGTCCCGTGGAGCTCACCCCGACGCTCCAGGCGACGCTGATCCTCGACACGCTGCCCGCGCTCGAACTGCCCGCGCCCGCGATGCCGACGACCGCAGGACGCGAACCGGTCCGTGCGACGCCCGAGACGGTCGCGCGCGAAGGGTCCGCGGTGCCTGCGACGGCGACGGTGACACCGCACGCGGCGCACCACGACGACGCGGCGATCGAGGGCGCGCTCGACGTGGGGATGCGGCTCGGCGCGACGCCGTCGTACACCTCGCTCGCGCTGCGGGCGCGGGTGACCTTCCGCGTGCGTGCGTGGTCGCTCTTCGCGTGGGCGCGGGTCGAGCCGTGGACGCACCGGCTCGTCGATCGCGGGCCGGGCCGTTACCTCCTCGACGTGGGCGTGCTGGGCGTCGGCGCGTCGTGGGGCCGGCCGCTCGCGGCGGGACGGGTGGAGGTCGGTCCGACGGTGTCGACCAACAGCTACGTGTGGCGCGATCAGGCGCTGCTGCCAGGCCAGCGGGAGACCTACGTGCAGGTGCGCCTCGGCGCCCTCGCCCGGTGGACGTACGGTGTGAAGGTCGGGCTCACGGTCACCGCCGACGTCGACGTCGCCCCCGTCTCGATGCTGGCCGACACGGCGCTCGCCGATGTTCCCTCGCCGCCCGTGTGGAGCGCGGGGCTCGCGGTCGGCGTGGCGTACGGAGGTCCGCTGTGATGCCCGCACGGCGCGACGGGAGCCACGGCGGGGGCGGCGACGCCGCGCTCTTCGCCTCGCTCGCACGGGGCGACCTCGACGCGCTGGGCGCGCTCTTCGACCGCTACCACGGTGCGGTGCGCAGCGTGGTGCTGCACGCGGGTGTTCCCCGCGACGACGCCGACGACGCGGTGCAGGACACCTTCCTCCGGCTCGCCGCGACGGCCGCCCGCTACGACGGCCGCGACGACGGCCGCGCGTGGGTGCTCGGCACGGCGTGGCGCGTGGCGGCGGAGCGCCGTCGCACGGTGCGTCGGTTCCTGCGCGCGCTCACGCGCTTCGCCGACGCGATGCCGCCGACGGTCTCGCGTACGCCCGAAGACGACCGACACACGGCCGAGCGCGTCGAGGCCTTCATCGCCCGCGTCGCCGCGCTGCCCGAGAAGATGCGCGCGGCGTACGTGCTGGTCGAGGTGCAGGGCGTCGCGACCGACGAGGCCGCGCGCGCGCTCGACATCCCGGTAGCCACCGTGTGGACGCGCCTTCACCACGCCCGCAAACGCATGCTCGACGACGACGGAGGACCGCCATGAACGACGGCTGCCCGCACTGGCCCGAGGTCGAGGCCGCCGACGACGGACGCTTCGGGGTCCGCGATCGGGAGCGCGTGGCGCGCCACCTCGCGGGGTGCGCTGCGTGCCGAACGCGACGGGCCCGCGCGCTCGCCCTGCAGACGCGCGCCCGCGAAGGCGCCGACGCGGCGGTGTCTGCGCTCGAGCACCGACGCGCGCGTGTCGCCCTGCTACGTGCCGCCATGCACGAACGGGAGCCCCGGGGCGCGACGGCGAGGCGCGCGATGGCGTTCGCGCTCCCGGCCCTCGCGGCCGCGGTCGCGATGGTCGTGCTGCGACGAGCCCCGCACCCGCGCGGTCTGCGCGAGGCGGTCGAGGCGAGGGAGACCCGCGTCGTGCCCGTAGGGAGCGCGCGATGGACGCGGCGTGCGAGCGCCGGGCAGGAGACGGTCGCGCTCTACGAAGGGACCCTCGCGGTGAGCGTCGCGCATCAGCGTCGGGGGCATCGCTTCGTGGTCGCGCTCCCGGATGGTGAGCTTGAGGTCCGCGGCACGCGGTTTACCGTCTCCGTGCGGGGCGGACACACGGAACGGGTCGAGGTCTCCGAGGGCCTCGTCGCGCTGCGCGTCGAGCGCGGATCCGAACAGCTCGTCGCCGCCGGGGGACGATGGCAGGCCCCCGCGCTGTGCGTCACGGCCCCTCCCGCGGAGCCTTCGCCCGCGCCCGCGCGAACGCCCCCGCCCGACGCGTCGTCGACGCTCGCAGCCGCAACCGCGGCGCGCTCCGAAGCGACGGCGCGCGCGGCCGCAGCGACGCCGACGCGCGCGACGCCCGTCGCCAACCCCAGACCTGCCCCTGCGGCGGATCACGCGGCGATGGAGGGCGACGGAGGCGGGTTTCAGCACTTCGCAGATGGCGTGGCGGCGATGGGGCGCGGCGACCACCGCGTCGCGGCGGCGCACTTCGCGGACTTCGAAGCGAGCGCTCCCCACGACGAGCGCGCAGACGACGCGGGATGGCTGCGGGTGGTGGCGTTGCGACGCGCGCGGCTCGACGCCGAGGCGACGGAGGCGGCCGCGGTGTACCTGCAACGGCATCCGCGGGGGGCGCATCGGGGCACGTGCGCGTCGCTCGTGGCGCGCGCGGCGTGGCTCCGCGGCGACTGCGCACGGGTGCTCTCGCTCGCGCACAGCGACGGGTCACTGCCGGGCGCGTCGGATCTCGCGCTGCTCGCCGATCACTGCGCGCGCGACGGCGGTGCGCCGTGAGCCTCGGCGTGGCCCGCGAACGCCTGGGAGACCATCGCGCGTTGGCCCTCCGCGCATCGCGTGGACTCGGTTGTGACGCCGACGCAGAAGACCTCGTGCAGGAGGCGCTCGTGCGCACCCTCGCGTGTCGCACGGCGGTCCCCTCCGACGACGCGTTGCTCTCCGCGTGGTTGCGCCGCGTGGTCGGGAACCTCGCATCGAACCTCCGCCGCGCCCGCCGCGTGCGTGCGCGTCGCGCCGAGGCGCTCTCGGCCGAGCACGCCTCGCACATCGCCCCCGCGTCGGGCGACCCGTTGCTGCGCGCGCGTCTCGTCGGAGCCCTCGCGCGTCTCACGGGGCCGCAGCGCCGCGTCGTGTCGCTCGTGTACCTCGAAGAGCGCACGCTCGACGAGGCCGCGGTCGCCATGGGCTGCGCGGGGGGCACGGCGCGCTCGCACCTTCACCGCGCGCTGTCGACGCTGCGCACCGCCCTCGCCCCGCTGCGCGACGCGCCCGCCGTCACGCCCGAACCGATCCCGGGAGCCGCCCATGCCACCGACGCCTGACCCTCGCTCGCTGCCCCGCCTCGCGCTCGCGCTCGCCGCGGTTGCGGGCTGTAGCACCACCACCGCGCAGTCCCCCGACGGAGGAGCCCCGGCGCCTGCCGATGTCGCGGCAGACGTCGCCGACGGCGCGCCCGGCGACACCCACGACGCATCCGCCGACGGCGCGCCCAACGATGTGCGTGACGCACCTGCCGACGTCGCGGCAGACGAGGGCGCCGGACCGATGACCGCCGCGGCACGGTGCGCAGCGATGCGCGCGTCCATCGCAGCGGCGGGCTTCGACGACCGGGTGACCGTGCGCTGCGACGACCGCTTCGCCTACGTGGTCTCGGACACGTACCCCGCGCACGAGAAGATGAACGGCATCACGGGCACCAACGACCAGGTGCCGGTGCCGGCGCCCGGGTATGCCTCCCCCGTCACGCTGGCGCCCGCGCGAGGGACCGCGCCGCTCTCGATCGATGCGGCGCTCGGGGTAGCGGTCAACGGCGTGCCCATCTACGACTACAGCTCGCAGGGCGCGCTCGACCTCGCGCGCTACGACCCGCGCTACGACACGGTGCGCACCGGCGAGCTCGATCGCTGCGGCGGGCACGCTGGACGCGGTGACGACTACCACTACCACGCGGCCCCGAGCTGCATGATCGCGGCGATGCGCAACCGCGGCCCCGGCGCCATTCTCGGGTGGGCCTTCGACGGGTACCCCATCTACGGCGATGCGAACCCCGACGGGAGCGCCATCGCGGCCGGCACGCTCGACGTGTGCAACGGGCAGCCCGATGCGACCTTCGGGTTCCGGTACCACACGTCGCCGACGCCGCCGTACATCGTGCAGTGCCTCACGGGGGCGTTCGACGTCGCGAACGCGCCGCGCGTGATGCCGCTGTCGCGCGCGGGCGGCGGCGGCGGACGTCCACCGGGCGAGAAGGCGCCCGGCGGGGTCACGGGGCTGCGATACGTCGAATCCCCCGACGGCGTGCGCACGATGACCTACGAGCACATGGGGCGCAGCTACTCGATCACGTACCGCCCTTCGAGCGCGGCGAACTGCTGGGACTTCGAAGACGCCTCGTACACCACACGCGGCGTGCTGCAGCGCGGCAGCTACTGCCGGAGCGTGCGATGACCCGCGCGCTCGCGGTGTGCGTGTGTGCGCTCGCCCTCGCGCTCACCTCGCTGCCCGTCGGTGCCCACCCGCTCGACGAGGCCACGGCGCGCATCTCGCTCCGCGACCAGCACGTGGAGGTGATCGTGGAGTGCGACCTGTTCGCGCTCGTCGATGCGACGCCGACGGAGATCGCCACGGCGTCCCCCGAGGCGCTGCATCGACACATGGCCTCGCTTCGTCGCGCGCTGGAGGAGGGCGTCGTGCTCCGGGTCGACGGCCGCGCGCTCCCGCTGGTGATCACCGGAATGCTCCCCGTCGAAGAGCTGCGCGCGATGGCCGCGGCGCTCTCGGCCGCGGGTGAATCGCATGGTGCACGCGCGAGGGTTCGCCTCGAAGCGCAGCGCGCGGTGACCGACGCGCGCACGGTCTCGCTCGCGATGACGCCTGCGCTGGGCGCCGTGGTCGCCTCGCTCGTGCAACCCACCACCCGCTACGTGACGCCCGGCCGCACGGCGACGTTCGAGGTGCTCGCACCGCCCGCCGCGGTTCCCGCCGTGCACCGGTCGCCAACGGCCCCCGTCGGAGCGTCGCGCGCCCCCGTGTCGCCGTTCGCGCTCGCACTCTCCCTCGCGCTCGCACTCTCCCTCGCGCTCGTCGCGCATCGCGCTCGTCTTCGCTGGAGCCACGCATGATCCGACGCAGCACGCTCTTCGCCCTTGCGCTCGCCGGGTGCACCCCGGACGCGCCTCCCCCCGACGCGGCCCTCGCCCGCGACGCAACGACCGCCGATGTCCGCGTCGATGACGCGTCCGTGCAGCCCGCTGGAGACGTGACCGACGAGGGCCCCGCGTTCGTGCCCGATGGGATGGGCGCCGACGGAGGTGTCACCGACGCGACCACGCCGTTCACCCTCACCAGCACGGCCTTCGTCGCGGGAGGAACGCTCCCCGCGGAGTTCACCTGCGATGGCGTCGGCCACAGCCCGCCCCTCGCGTGGAGCGCGCCGCCGCCCGGCACCGTCGAGTTCGCGGTGATGATGACCACGCTCGCCCGCGACGGGCTCAAATGGAACTGGGTGCTCCACTCGTTGCCCGGCTCGACGCGGGAGCTGTCGACGGGCACCGCGGGTGTCGGCGTCGCGGGGCTCACGAGCGACGGCCCGATGCTCGCGTACTCGCCGCCCTGCTCCCGCGGGCCGGGCCCGATGCAGTACACGTTCACGGTGTACGCGCTGTCGGCGCACCCCGCGCTCCCGGCGCAGCCACGCGACGTCACGGGCGCAGTGCTCACCGAGGCGATCCGAACGATCACGCTCGGCACCGCCGCAGCGACGGTCACCTACACCCGGTAGACGAACATGCGGCGTCGAGGCGCCGTCGATCGCGCGATGGCAGCCCCTCCGCGTGCACACACCCCGACGCCCATCGAAGGGTGAGCGTCAGCGCGAGACGTCACACCGCACGATTCGCTGCGTGTCCGAGGCCCATGCGGAGCGTCCGTCGGTCCATCCGCGCGAGAGTTCGGTCGAGGGGCTCGTGGGCGTGAGCATCGACGACGTCACCGTGCGCACCGTGGCCCCCGTCGCATCGTGAACGTAGAGCCCCGCCGCGTCGCGTGCGACCAACGCCGACGCCGACGACCCCGGCAGCACCACGGGACGCACCGCGAGACGGGAGGGCGTCACCGTCGAGGCGCTCCACGGCGTCCACGCGCCCGCCGCGAAGACGGTGCCGCGAAGGTCGGCGTCGACGGCGATCGCCGCGGGCGCCGCCTCGGGCGTGAGGGGCCACACGCCGGTGTAGTACGTCGAGAACGACTGCACCTGCCACGTCGTGCCTGTGCGCGTGTAGATCGCCACGCCCGCGAGCCGTGTGAACGGGATCACCACCCCGTCGGCCCCCGCCGCGAGGAGCCCCGTCGCGCTGCAGTCGTAGCTGCGCGGATCCCAGATGCAGGGCGTGTCGGCGGACTGCCACGCGGTGCCGTTCCAGGTGTCGATCGCCCACGTGGTGCGGGTGCGTCCGGCGATGGAGCCCGGCGTGTTGCGGTGCACGAGCGACATCATCGCGCGCGACGAGGTGCCCGCGAGCGCGAAGTCGACCTCGGCGCTCGGCGTCGCGGGCGCCGACCACACGCCGCCCGACCAGATGCGATACGCCGTGGGCGACTCGGTGATCACAAACACCGCGCCGTTGTCGGGCGCCACGGAGACCGCGCGGATCCGTCCATCGGGCACGGTCGCGAAGGGCACCCAGGTGTCGCCCACCTGGCGAGAGAGCGTCGTCGGTCCCCACGCGATGGCGCCAGTGAGCGCGGTGCCCGTCACGTCGGTCACGTCGGCGCCCGCGGAGAGCACGGGCAGTGCGAGGGGCGTCCACGCGCCCGCGGAGAGGCGCCAGAACTGCTCGCCCGTGACGGCGCTCACCTCGCCCGTCTCGCTGGCGCTGTAGCGCGTCGTGGCGTCGGCGGCGGGGAGCGCGGGGAGGCGCGCCCAGGTGCCTCCGTCGCGGAGCCAGGCGGTGCGCACGGTGCCGTTGCAGAGCCCTGTGACCACGAGGCGAGACGTGTACGTCGCCGCGCGCTGGAGCGTGCCCGCGGCGCTCCCATCGGCGCAGAGGAGCGAGGGCTGCGCGACGAGCGAGGCGCCCACGAGGCGGTAGAGCGAACGGCCCCAGAGCCACACGTCGCCAGAGCCCGCGCCGAAGACCGACTGCGACTCGTGGAGCACCGCCGTCGTGAGGGGCACGAAGGTCGAGCCCGTCCAGCGCCACGGGTCGTGCGCAGCGTCGAGGGAGACGTACACGCGCTGATCGCCCCACGCGTCGTCATTGCCCGTCGGGAGACGGTTCGAACCGATGCCGGGATCGGTCCACACGGAGCCGTTCCACACGAGCAGCACCGAGGGGAGTACGGGGACATCGGTGCGGATCCACGGGAGGTACAGCTCGCCGTCGACGCTCCACATCGTCGCGTTCGAGGGCGCGGGAAGGCCCGGCGGCGTGATGTCTTCCCACCGCCCCGCGCGACGCACGAACACCCGCCCCGCGGTGCGAAGTGCGAACCATCCCGGCGCCGTCGCCATCGCGATGAAGGGCTGCCCCGTTCCGTGCCCCGTCCACGCCGAGAAGTCGTGGAGCCGGATCGTTCCATCAGGCGCGCGCTGCACGACCTCGCCGCGGTCACGCGAGACGAACCACCACCCCTCCGACGTGTTCACCGGCGCGAACCACGACCGCCCCGTCGGCGACCGCGCCCACTGCACGCACGCACCGTCGCGGGTGATCCCCGGCGTGCCTGCGGCCACGATCGGCGGCTGCGTGCTCGCATCGGGAACGTCCGACACGTCGGCCCCCGCATCGCTTCCCGTGTCGCGCGTCACGTCCATCGCCGCGTCGGGCGTCGCGTCGATCGCGGCATCGCGCGTGGCGTCCACGACGGCGTCGGGCATCCCGTCGACGGCAGCGTCGCGCGTCACGTCGGGCA
>CAMFHP010000018.1 GCA_945952225.1 uncultured Myxococcaceae bacterium | reverse complement strand
TCTACACGTAAGGAGTCGTCGGCAGCGTCAGATGTGTATAAGAGACAGCGCGAGGGCCACGCCATCGTCTCGCGCACCACACGCAGCGGGAGGCGATCCCACGCGATCTTCGGGTTGGGCTCTTCGAAGTGCAGCGAGCGCGGCAGCGTGCGGTGCTTGAGCGAGAGCGCGACCTTCACGAGGCCCGCGAGCCCGGCGGCGCCCTCGCAGTGGCCGATGTTCGTCTTCACCGAGCCGAGCCACAGCGGGTCCGCGGGGTCGCGGTCGGCGCAGAGCACGTTCGCGATGGCCTCGGCCTCGACGGGGTCTCCGGCGCGCGTGCCCGTGCCGTGGGCCTCGACGTACTGCGTGTCGCGCGGGTCGAGCGCGAGCGACGCATAGAGCTCGCGCAGGAGCGCCGTCTGTCCGTCGACGTTCGGGGTCTTGTAGTGCCCGGTGCCGCCGTCGTGGTTCACCGCGGTGCCGCGCACGATCGCATACACGGGATGGCCCGCTTCGACGGCGCGCGCGAGGGGCATGAGCACCGCGCAGATCACGCCGTCGCTGCGCACGAAGCCGTCGCCGCGCGCGTCGAAGGCCTTGCAGCGGCCGTCGGGGGCGAGCATGCCCGCGCGGGTGAAGGCCTGGCTGAACTCGGGCGCGAGCAGCAGGTTCGCGCCGCCCACGAGCGCGAGTTCGGCGTCTCCGCGGCGCAGGGCCGACACCGCGAGGTGCGTGGCCACGAGCGACGACGAGCACGCCGTGTCGACGGAGACCGCCTCGCCGCGCGTGTCGAGCGCGTAGGCCACGCGGCCCGCGAGCGCGCTGAACGCGGTGTTCACGTAGCCGTAGAGGTCGAAGCGCCTTGGGTCGTCGAGGAGCAGGTCGTGGTAGTCGTTGCCGAGCACGCCCGTGTAGATCGCGACGCGGCGGCCACGGAGCGAGCGGGGATCGATCGCGGCGTCTTCGAGGGCCTCCCACGCGACCTGGAGCATGAGGCGGTGCTGCGGATCGGTCGCGAGCGCCTCCTTGCGCGAGAACCCGAAGAACTGCGCGTCGAAGCGCTCGGCGCCCTCGATGAAGCCGCCGTGGTCGGGGATGCGCTCGACGCGGTCCTTCGCGTGCGCCGCGCGCCGCAGCAGCGCGCGCTCCGAGGGGATGGCGCGCACCGAGTCGACACCGCGCGCGAGGTTCGAGAAGAACGCCTCGGGGCTGCTGGCGCCCGGTACTCGTAGCCCGATGCCGACGAGGGCGATCTCGTCGCGAAGGTCGTCTGCCATGAAGTCTTCACCTGTCGGTTGCGCGCCGTGCCGGGCGCTCCTCGGCCGTCGCTCCCTACAGCGGCGCTTCCGCGGTCGAGCTACAGCGCAGACCGCCCGCGATGCGGCGAAGCGCCCCCCATCCGCGCTGCGCGGGTGTCCGCATCCACGACGCACGGGCCGCGCGCAAAGGCCGCCGCGCGACGTGCCCGTTCGCAGGACGGCGCCGCACGCAACCGTTCCCGCCCCGCGGCGCGCCGCCTACACTGCGCGCCCATGACCGTTCGCATCGCGGCCGAGGGATTCGCCGACACCAGCGTGTCGCAAGACCCCGCGCGCCTCGCCCGTCACGCCATGCGCCAGGCCACGGCCACGCTGCGCGATCCCTCGCTGGTGATGCTCTACCTCGCGTCTGCGCGCCTCCGCGATGGGGGGCACGACGCGCTCCTCAAGGCTGCCTATGAGGCCCGCGTGCAGGCGCCCGGCGCGGTGCTCGTGGCGTGCGAGACGCCCGGCGCGCTCTCGACCAGCGGCGAGCGCGAGGGCGCCGCGGCGGTGGCGGTGCTGGCCTTCGAAGGAACGTCGGTGCGCGCATCGCTCGGCGCGATCGAGACCACCGCGCCCCGCGAGACCCACGCCGCGCGCGTGGCCGGTCACCTCGCATCGGGTCCCGACAGCGGACGTCCCGCACGTCTCGGCATCGCGATGCTCGCGCCAGAGACGCACACGACCGAGTCGCTGACCGGGCTCCTCGCACCGGGTCTTCCGCCGGTCGTGGGGGCGGGCACCTCGCTCGTCGTGTCGGCCGCGGCGCATCGCGAACCCGCGCCCTGCGGCGCCGCGCTCGTGACGCTCGCGACCTCGCTCGGTGTGTCGATCGTTGCATCGACCGCGACCCGTCGCGTGTCGCCGTGGATGTCCGTCGACGCCACCGAGGGGCCGCTCGTGCTGCGGGTCGACGGCGAGCGCGCCCTCGATGCGCTCTCCGAACACGCAGAGGCGGGCGCGTCGCGCGAGTCGATGCTCGTCGCGGTGCGCGGGGCCGAGGGCATGACGCCGCTCGTGCGAACGATCACCGGCATCGACGCGTCGCGCGGCGCCATTGCCGTGGGAGACATCCTCCCGCGCGGCGCGCAGATCGCCTTCGCCGTGCGCGATGCGGGCGAGGCGCGCAGCGACCTCCACGAGCGCCTCGGCGGCCTCTCGCGCAACCTTCACGGAGGCGCTGCTGCGGCGGCCCTGGTCTTCACCTGTGCGGGCCGTGGTGCGCGCTTCTTCGGCCGCTCCGACGCCGACAGCGGCGCGCTTCGCACGCGGTTTCCGGCGATCCCCTTCGCGGGAATGCTCTCGGGCTTCGAACTCGCGCCGTGGGGCGAAGGCGCGCGCGTGCACCTCTACACGGCCGTGTGCGCCGTGTTCCACCGCCTCTCGTGACCCGCTGGCTCGACGCGCTCCGCGTGGAGTCGGGCGATGCGTGGTTCGACCTCCGCGCGCCCGGCGCTCCCTCTGTGCTACCGCAGGTCGTCCTCGCTCCCGGCGTGCGCGCTGCGCTCCGTGACACGCCCTCGGCCCTCGCGTGGCACGACGACGCGCTCTCGCTGGGCCTCGCGCGGTGCTCGCTCTGGGAGCAGTCGATGCTCGCCGTATGCGCGCCGCGCGATGCGGTCTGGTCGCCCTCGCTCGCGCCCTGCCTCACGCCCTTCGCCGACGGCGACGCGCGCCGCTGGTGGACGCTCTCTCCGCGCGCCTTCGCGGGCCGACTGCGCCTCGCGCTCGTCGACGGATCGCTCGAACGTGTGGCCCTCGACCTCGACGTGCGCACCCGCAAGGTCGACGCGCTCGACGGCTTCATCGCGATGCTCGACGACCTCGCGCGGGCCGACCTCGCGCTCGCCCTCCACGACGCCTCGCCGACCACCATGGCCTTCGACACGTCGACGCGCGCGCCGCGCACCGCGCTCGAAACGCTCGCGCTCCTCCGCGCCCTCGCGCCCGAGGTGGAGCGCGCCGTCGACGCCGTGGTGCGCGCGCCCGAGCAGACCGTTTCGAGCGCGACCCGCGTGGCCCCGATGCACCGCGCCCACCGCGTGCGACCCGAGGAGTTCGCCGCGCGCGCGGGGCAGGGGAGCGCCCGCGAAGACGCCCCCGCGCTCTCGCTCGACACGCCCGAGAACCGCTTCGTCGGTGCGCTGCTCGATGCGCTCCGCACGGCGCTCGACGAGGCCGCCGCGCAGCACCCCCACGCCGCGCGCCCCATAGCAGTGACGCTCGATCGGGCCCGCGCGCAGCTCGACGCGCGCGGCTTCCGCGCGGTGCACGGCGACGCCTCGGACCTTCACCGCACGACCGCGGCGCTGCTTCGGCGTCACGGCTACCGCGAGCTCGCCGCGATCGCCGCGCGCCTCGACGGACCCGCACGCTCGCTCACCTGGCGTGGCGATGCGCGTTGGGGGCTCTGCGACGCCCCGAGGCTCTACGAGCGGTGGTGCGCGCTCACGCTCGCGACCGCGTTGGGGGCCGATGCGATCACGGCCGCGCGCGCAGCCGCAGGTGCGTCGGAGCTTTCGCTGTGCGTAGACGGCGTGGCGCTCGCGCTGTCGACGCAACGCGAGGGTCGCTCCTATGGGCTCGCGTATCGACCGGACATCACGCTGCGCGCGGGCGATCGGCGGCTCGTGTTCGACGCGAAATACCGGCTCGACGCGCGCGACCTCGACGACCGCACGGGCGATGCGCCGCGCGAGGGAATCACCAAGATGCACGCCTACCGCGACGCGCTCGACGGCGTGTGGGGCGCCTACGTGTTGCACCCCGGCGCGGTCGGCGACGCGCGGTGTTTCGAGGCGCGCGAGGGAGGTGGCGTGGGGGCCATCGCGCTGCGTCCGGGGGCTGCGAACGCGGCTTCGCAGCGGGCTTCGCTGGTCGCGCGCGTGCGCCAATTTCTCGACGCGCGCTGACGGGCCGAGGCTGTATCTATCGGCGCGCCGCGCCCCCTGCGCGCACGGAGCCCGACGACCGATGCTGCGACCCACGCCCGAACAACTCGCGAACCTCGGACGCTTCGAACGCGTCGCGTTCGAGATCGCCGATCAGGTGAACCGCAACCCCGCGCTCAAGACCGCGAGCCACGCGTTCCTCGCGTCGATCGGCCGCACGTGGGTGCGCGTGTGCACCGAGAAGCTCCTGCACGTGCGCGGCGACGAGATCCTCCGCGAGCTCGACCCCGACCGCGGCGTGTTCCTCGTGTCGAACCACCGCAGCTTCTTCGACTTCTACGTCATCGCGTCGGTGCTGCTGCGCAACGCGCCGTGGGTGTCGCGGCTGTACTTCCCCGTGCGGTCGAGCTTCTTCTACGAGCAGCCCCTCGGCGTCGCGGTGAACGCCGTGATGTCAGCGATGGCGATGTATCCGCCGGTGATGCGCGAGGGCCCCAAGCGCGCGTTCAACCAGTACACCGTCGACGTCATCTCCGAGCTCGTGCGCGAGCGCGGAACGGTCGTGGGCTTTCACCCTGAGGGCACGCGCGGCAAGGGCGAGAACCCCTACGAGCTTCTCCCCGCGAACGTGGGCGCGGGCTCCATCGTGCACCAGGCGCGACCCATCGTGATCCCGGTGTTCACGCTCGGGCTGATCAACAACTTTCCGAAGCAGATCAAGAGCAACTTCGACGGCACGGGCGAGCCCATCACCATGGTGTTCGGCAAGCCCGTCGACCTCGATTCGTTCTACGAGATGCCCGGCCGCCTGCGCACCTACAAGGCCCTCGCCGAGCACCTCCGCGATGTGCTCACCGAGCTCGGTCAGCAGGAGCGCGCGATGCGCGAAGAGCTCGGCCTCCCGCGCCTCGCGCCCTGACGCGCCGCCCACGCCACGAGCGCGACCGCGAGCCACGCCGCACCCTCCGACGACCGTCTCTCACCGCCCGCGCGACACCCGCAGCCGCCACCCGACTCCGACCCGCTCGCCCCCGCAGGAAGCACCACGCGCAACGTCGCCCGCTGCGTCGTCACCACGCCTGCAACATCCGTCGCCGTGCCCACCACGGTGTACTCGCCCTCGGGCACACGTCGCCCCGCCATGTCGGTGCCGCCCCAGGTCACACGCACCGAGCGCGAGGCGTAGCGCACGCGCGCGTCGTAGTCGTCGAGCGTGCGAACGAGCGCGCCCTGCGCGTCGCGAATCTCCACCACACTCCGCGCGAGGCCTGTGCGGTCGCGCGACTCCACCGCGAGGTCGACGGTCTCCGAAGCGCGCGGCGCAAACGACGGACGCGACAGCGTGATGCTCACCGTCGGCGGCGAGCGGTCGACCACGGTGACGCCATCGCTCAGCGTCTCGACGCCCGACCCGTCGGCGCGCACCGCCGTCACCCCCACGCGATAGCGCCCGCCCCACAGCAGCGGGAGCTCGCGGAGCGTCACCGACGTGCCCATCACCTGCACCGACTCGGGTGAGCGGAGCGCCGTGCCGCCGAACGACAGCGGCCGCACGAGGTACGCGCTCGCGCCCGGCACCGAGTCCCAGCTCACCGAGAGCGTGTCGAAGGTCTCCACCTCGTCGAGGTCCGCGTCGGAGGGAGGCTCCACTTCGCGCACGGCAGCGGGCGCTCCGAGCGTGCGCGCGCCGAGGCCGTAGAGGTACCCGTCGCCCGCGGTGATCATCACCTCGTCGACGCCGTCGCCGTTCGTGTCGGCCACCACGGCCTCGCCCACGGGCTCGTGAAAGTCCATGGACCACAGCAGCGCGAGCGAGCACGCATCGAGCGCGTAGAGCCACCCGTCGGTGGCCCCGATGAGCAGCGCCTGCGTGCCCCGCCCATCGAGGTCGGCCACGGCCGTGAGCGCGCCGAAGGTGCCCCGCGTCGCCGTCGACGGAACCATCGCTCCATCGCGATAGACGGATCCTCCAGCGAGCGTGGCGCGCGCGAGCACCGCGGCCTCGGGCGATCCCTCGCGCGGGAGAGACTGTGGGCGCAAGGTCACGACCTGCGAGGTGCTGTACGGCGTGATGGCGACGGCGGGCGCGTCGTTGCAGCGCAGCAGCGCGCCGTAGGGGGCCGAGAAGTTGCCGATGTCGTACTGGCCGCGAACCTCCAGCGAGCGCGACACGAGGCGATCGGGCGCGAAGGCGCCGCCCACGTAGACCTCGGGCTCCGTGCCCGAGAAGGGCGCGATGATGGGGAGCGCGTAGGGCGCGCCCTCGCGGTCGGCGAGCACCTCTCCGCGCGCGCCGTCGAGGGCCACGAGGGTGTTGATGCCCGACACGGCGTCGTCGGTGCCGTCGCCGTTCAGGTCGCCGAGCGCGAAGTGCCCGAGCCCCGAGCTCGGAGTGCGCGCGAAGGTGCTCCAACGCACGGTGCCCGACCGTCCGTCGAGCGCGAGGGGGCGGTACACGTTGCCCGCTTCGACACGGCCGAAGAACACGTCGGTGCTGCCATCACCGCGGCGCAACGGAAGCACGTCGTACGCGATGCGCGACCCGGGCACGCCGCCCACTTCGCGCGCGCGCCACACCGTGCGCGTCGGATCCGCGGCGTCGAAGGCGACCACGTCGCGTCCGTCGATGGCGACGACCTCGCGCGTGCCGTCGCGGTTGACGTCGGCGAGCATCGCAGGACCGAGGTTGGGTGCGCTCCATCGCACGCGCGGCGGTGACGCGAGCGTCGCGTCGCCCACGTCGAGGCGCAGGAACACCGGGCGGCTGTCGCGCACGAACACGCCGCCGTCGGAGCCCGTCGCAGCGACACGCCCCGCGATCGGAGATGGCCCCGCGACGGTGCCGCCCGCGTAGAACCCGCCGACACGCATCCCCGGAATGGTGAACTCCGCGCCCACGATGCGGTTCGTCGGCTGGAGCGCGCGGTCGAGCGCGAGCAGGTAGCCGTCGCTCGTAAGCACAACGGGCTGTGCGTAGGGGCGCGAGAGGCGATCGCTCGCGAGGGCGAGGGAGACGGTGGTGCCTTCGGGCGCGCGAAAGGTTCCGAGCGCGCGCGGCGTGGCGCCGTCGAGGTCCCAGCCCGTGACCTCGGTGACGACGCGACTCTCGGGTGCGACGGAGGGATCGAACGCGGCGGTGACGAGCTCCAGCGCGGGGTCGTCGTCGAGCTGCACGAGGAGCGGTCGCGCGGCGGCCCGCTCGCGTGAGGCCAGCGTCGCATCGGCCACGCGGAGCGGACGCGCGCGGTCGAGGGTCCATGCGGTGCGGAGCGTTCCCGCCGAGAGCGTGCGTGCGGTGAGCGTGCGGTCGTTGTCGAGCGAGAGCACCACGGGCGTCGCGCCCTCGACGAGCGACTCGACGCCGAGAAATTCGGCACCCGTCTGCCGCGCGATCACGCGCCCATCGGAGGCCGCGCGCACCACGAGGGTCCACGCGCGCGCCGCGGGGTCGTACTCGCTCACGGTGATCTCGGGCGAGCCGTCTCCATCGAGGTCGCGCACGCTCGTGGCCTCGAAGCGCAGCTCCGCCGACTCGGGCATCGCGAGCGTGGCCTCCCAGGCCAGCGTGAGCGCGCCCGAGGCGCCCTGGTCGAACACCGCGATGCGCCGCGCGCCGTAGGGCGTCGCGATGCGCGCGTATCCGTTGGTGAACGCGACGAGCTCCAGCGCGGGGTCGCGATCGAGCTGCCGGAGCATCGTCCACGTGAAGCCGCCGAAGGGGCTCGACGCGGGCGCCTGCACCTCGCCGCGCAGCCGTCCGTCGGCGCCGCCGTACACGTACATGCGCGAGAAGCCGAGCGCGAGAATCACCTCCGGCGCGCCGTCACCATCGACGTCACCCACGGTGTCGCTTTCGCTGCCGCAGGCGTTGTCGGGCAGCGTGGGCACGCGCCACAGCTCGCGGGGCGTCGCGCGCGCGCCGCGAAACGAGAACGCGACGGCCGACAGCGGATTGCTCACGCACTCGCCCACGTAGAGGTCCGTCACGCCGTCGCGATCGAGGTCCGCGAGGCGCGCCGAGGCGCCGAGGCCCCGCAGCGCCGCGGGCACAGACCACACCTCGCGTCCGCTCGCGCCATCGAACACACCTACGTAGCCGCGCGCGCCCACCGCGATGACTTCGAGCCCACCGTCTCCATCGAGGTCCGCGGCGCCCACGACGGAGGTGAGGTCGAGCGCGCCGCTCTCCCACAACAGCGCGTCGTCTGCGTGCTTGCAGCGAAGGCGCCCCGACGAGAGGTACACCACGTCGGTGGTGCGATCGCCGTCGACGTCGGCGGTGAGCACCTGCGAGCCCCGCACGCCGCCGCCGAGGTAGTGCCGCCATCGAATCGCCGGTGCTGCAAGGTTCGAACGCCCACCCGATCGCCCGGTGCGCTGCGCGTCGTGGCGTGCGGTGAGCCAGTCGTCGGCCTGCGCGCCGTCACCGCCTGCGCCCCACGCGACGGCCATCGCGAGGACGGCCGCGACACGGGTTTCTCGGGCTTGTGAGGCGAATCTCCGGGTCCGCATACTTCGCTCCATGCATCGTCTCGAACGGGTGAGGGGATCGGTGATCGGCATGGCCGTGGGCGACGCGCTCGGGCACCCCACGGAGTTCCAGGCCTCGCTCGCGTCGATCCGCGCGCGGTGGGGTCCCCGGGGTCTCACGACCTTCGAAGCGGCGGGCCGTCACCCGCCCGGCACCTTCACCGACGATACCCAGATGGCCGTCGCCGTGGCCCGCGCGTTGTGTCGCGCCGGCGTCGACGACATCGAGCGTCTGATGCGCGTCATGGCCGAAGAATTCGCGGCCTGGGCGCGCTCGCCGCTCAACAACCGCGCGCCCGGCGGAACGTGCATCGCGGGGTGTCGCAACCTCGCACGCGGCATTCCGTGGCGCGAGGCCGGGGTGAAGGGATCGAAGGGATGCGACGCCGCGATGCGCAGCCCGCCCGTGGGGCTCTACCTCGCGGGCGATCGCACGAAGCTGCGCTCCGTGTCGGCCGCGCAGAGCACGCTCACGCACGCGCACCCCACGGCCATCGCGAGCGGGGTGGCGGCCGCGGCGGCGACGGCGTGGGCGGCGAACGGAGGCGCGCTCGATGCGATCGTAGACGCGACCCGCGAGGCCGTGCAGGCCATCACCGACGACGAGCTCCTCGCGCTCGGCGCATCGCCCGCGCTCGTGCAGCGCATCGGCACGCGCGAGATGCTCGACGCGCTGTGGAAGGTGCGCGACCGCGCGTCGATCGAGGCCGACGACGTGTGCGAACTTCTCGGCGGGGCGTGGGTGGGCGAAGAGGCCGTGGCCTGCGCGCTGTGGTGCGTGCTGCGCGCGGGCGGAGACTTTCGCGAGGCCGTGCTGCGCGGCGCGAACTCGTCGGGTGACAGCGACTCGATCGCGTGCATCGCGGGCGCGATCGCGGGCGCGCATGGCGGCTACGGCGCGATCCCCGAGGCGTGGGCGCGCGGCGTGGAGCAGGCCGAGGCCCTCGACCGCCTCGCGCGCTCGCTCTTCGAGGCATCGGAGGCGCGCGGCCCCGTGCGACTCGACGCGAGCACCGACCTCTTCGGCGCCGAGGTGCTGGGCCTTCGGCCCGACGACGAGGACCTCGGCGGCGACGACACGGAGGTGGACAGCGCGCCCGACGCTTTGCGATCGTTCCGCGCCTCGCTGCTGCCACGCACCGAAGAGGAACCGTGATGAAGACCCTGCCCGCCCTCGACCCCCTCGGCGCCGACGAGCTCGCCGAGCTCGTGAAGCATCACAACGAACGCTACTGGGATCTCAACGCGCCCGAGATCAGCGACTACGACTACGACCGGCTGATCAACGCGCTCAAGGCGAAGGCGCCGCAGCACCCGATCCTCGACCACCTCGGTCCCACGCAGATCGCGTCGACGGGCGGCGCGGTGAAGCACAAGCACGCGATGCTCTCGCTCGACAAGTGCTACTCCGACGAGGAGCTCGACAAGTGGGGCGCGAGCTTTCACGGCGACGCCGTGATGATGCCCAAGTACGACGGCATCGCGTGCTCGCTGCACTACAACAAGAAGGGTGAGCTCGTGCTCGCCGCCACACGCGGCGACGGCGTGACGGGCGACGACATCACGGTCAACGCGCGCGAGATCGCCGACATCCCGAAGCAGATCGTGACCGACCACGCGGTCGAGGTGCGCGGCGAGATCTTTCAGCGCCTGTCGGTCTTCGCGAAGTTCAAGGCCGAGGGCATGGCCAACCCGCGCAACCTCGCGGCCGGCGCCATCAAGCAGAAGGACCCGAAGAAGAGCGCGGCCTACAACCTCAGCTTCGCGGCCTACGACCTGCTCGGCACCAACGACAAGACGCACTCCGCGGAGCTCAAGCACCTCGTCGAGATGGGCTTCTCGCCCATCGATTTCGAGACCGTGCCGAAGAAGTTTCTGACCGAGGCCTACAAGGGCATGGCCGCGCGCCGCGCGTCGCTCGACTACGAGATCGACGGCGTGGTCTTCAAGACCGACCTCATCGAAGAGCAGGAGCGCCTCGGCGCCACCGCGCACCATCCCCGCTACGCCATCGCGTACAAGTTTCAGGGCGACTCGGGCACGTCGGTGCTGCGCGCGGTCGAGTGGTCCGTGGCGCGCATGGGCGCCATCACGCCCGTCGCGATCGTCGACCCGGTGTCGCTCTCGGGGGTGACCGTGACGCGCGCGTCGCTGCATCACCCGGGCTTCATCACGAAGCTCGGACTCACCCTCGGCGCCGAGGTGGTGATGATGCGCCGTGGCGGCGTGATCCCCAACGTGGAGTACGTCTCGAAGCCCGGCACCGACCCCGTCGAGATCCCCACGGTGTGCCCCTCCTGCGGCTCGCCGACGCGCTGGGAGAAGGACTTTCTGTTCTGCACCTCGCGCACGTGCCGCTCGGTGGTGATCGGCTCGCTGGCCCACTACGCGACCGCGGTCGACATGCTCGGCTTCGGTGACTCGGTGCTCGAACAGGCCTACGACCGCGGCATCCTCCGCTCGCAGGCCGACTTCTACACGCTCACCGCCGACGCGTTGCAGAAGCTCGATCGCATGGGCGAGAAGAGCGCGAAGAAGCTCGTCGCCGAGGTCGACAAGAAGCGCACGCTCGACCTGCCGACCTTCCTCCGCGCGCTGGGTCTCCCCGAGCTCGGAAAGAACGTGTCGAAGATCCTGAGCGAGAAGTACCGCACGCTCGACGCGGTGCTCGCCGTGACCGAAGAGGAGTTCTCCCAGGTGCACGGCATCGGCGACACGATCGCGCGCGCCGTGGTGCAGGGGCTCAAGGATGCGGGCGCGCTCATCGCAGAGCTCCGCAAGCACGTCACGGTGACCGACACGGTGCCGAAGGCCGCGGGCGCTGCGGCGGCTGCGTCGGGTGCGGGCGGAGGCGCCACGGGCACGGCCTTCGCGGGCATGACCTTTGTGTTCACGGGCAAGATGGGCACCCTCGAACGCAAGCCCGCGGAAGACCTCGTGGCGAGCCTCGGAGGCACCGCGCTCGATGCGGTGAACAAGGCGCTCACGTACCTGGTCGTCGGCGACCTCAAGAAGCCCGGTGAGAAGTCGAGCAAGGAGAAGGCTGCGGAGAAGCACATCGCCGTCGGCGCTGCGCTCAAGGTGATCTCCGAGACCGAGTTCCTCGCGATGGTCGACGACGCGAAGAAGAACGCCGCCGCGGCGCCCGCTGCACCTGCGCCCGCTGCACCGGCGCCCGCTGCACCTGTCGAAGAGCCCGCGCCCGTCGCACCCGTCGCCGCAGCGCCCGTCGCGGAGCCGCCGCCCGCCGCACCGGTCGCCGCGGAACCCGCGCCTGCACCCGCTGCGAGCGCATCGCCGAAGCCGCTCGCGGGACGGCGTTTTGTGATCGCGGGCACGCTCTCGGTCGCGACGAACGCCGACGCCGTGAAGCGCGTGGAGGCCCTCGGCGGCGAGGTGGTCGACGAGGTCGACGACACCGTCACGCACCTCGTGGTGGGCAAGGGTCGCGCGGGTGACAAGCTCACCGCCGCGCGTAAGCGTCAGGCGAGCGGCGGCGCCATCGAGATCGTCGACGAGGCGCGCTTCGGAGCGCTCATCGGTCTCGGTCAGATGTCGCTGTTCTGAACGCCTTGCGCTAGCGCAGTTCGTCGCGTCGCGCGAGGGGGTCGTAGGTAGAAACCCCTGTCGGCCCCCTGAAATCACAGAAAAGCTGCGGTCTTCGCTTGTGCTCGGATGTAGGTCGATTGATTGTCGGCCGCGTGGTGAGCACCGACCCTCAGGGTCCGTCTGCGAGCGCCGACGAGACGCAGGAACACGCTCCGATCTCGGAGGACCGCGCGCCCCGGAGCGACGCGTCCCCGGAGCTCGACGCGCCCGCGGAGCCCGACAACGACGTGGCCACGACGCCCTCGGCCGAGAGCACCAATGTGCAGCGCCGCTCGGGTCCGCTCTTCGGGAGCACGCTCGTCGGCGTGCCGCCACCACCGGCGCCGCGTACGACGCCAGCGCGTCGCGCGGTTGTTCCGGGGATGCTCTTCGCGGGGGACTTCAAGATCCTCCGGCTCCTCGCGCGCGGCGGCATGGGCGCGGTCTTCGAGGCCGAGCAGATCAGCACCGGACGACGTCGCGCGGTGAAGGTGCTGCGCGTCTCCGAGCGCGTCGACGAGGGCACGCGTCAGCGCTTTCTGCGCGAGGCGCGGGCGGGCGCGCTCATCGACAGCGAGCACGTCGTCGACGTGGTGGTCGCGGGCTCCGACGACGCCACCAACACGCTCTGGATCGCGATGGAGTACCTCGACGGATGCACCCTCGGCGAGCGCCTCGCGCGCCTTGGATCCGACGTGCTCCTGCCGCAGCGGGAGTCGTGGGTGGTGCTCCGCGCGGTGCTCCGCGGCCTCGCCAAGGCCCACACGCGCGGCGTCGTGCATCGCGACCTCAAGCCGTCGAACGTCTTTCTCTCCCGCGAGCGCGACGGCTCGGCCTCGGTGAAGATCCTCGACTTCGGCATCGCGTGCTTCCTCGAGGGTGAGCCGCAGAAGGTCACCGATCCCATCGGCACGCCGCTCTGGATGGCCCCTGAACAGGCCCGCCTCGCGGCGATCACGCCCTCCGTCGACGTGTGGTCCGCGGGGCTCCTCGCGTTCCGCCTCTTCAGCGGGCGGAGCTACTGGGTCGCCGCGAACAGCGACACGCCGAACCTCCGCGACGTGCTCACCGAGCTGCTCTACGAGCCGCTCGAAAGCGCCACCGAGCGCGCCGAGGCCCTCGCGTGTCCGGGGCGCCTCCCCATGGGCTTCGACGCGTGGTTCTCGCGCTGCGTGACCCGCGACCCCGCGCTGCGCTTCGTCGATGCGAGCGAGGCCCTCGCGGCCCTCGAAAAGATCGCGCCGCGCATCTCCGACGCACCGCCCGGCGCGCGCCTGCGCTCGCCGCTCCCTGCGGCGTACAACCTCGACGCTCCTCCGCCCACGCAGCGCATCGCCACCGCGCCGATGCCCGCGGTCGCGCCCCGTCGCGTCGCCACCGCGCCCATGGCCGCGCGTCCCGCGTCGCGCGCCGCATCCGACGGCGTGCACGCGCGCCTCGAAGACGACGATGCGGGCGAGGCCCCCACGGTGCGCACGAGCGCCGTTCGCCTCGACGTACCGCCCATCGCGCCCTCGCCGCGCGCCACCACGACCACCGCGCCGCGGGTGCAGTTCGCGAGCCCGATCCAGCTCGCGCCGCCGGGCACCGAAGCGCCGCCGCCACGTCCCGCCGCAACGCCGCTGACCTACCGCGTCGCGGTGCTCGGCGCGGTGCTCGTGGGCGGTGTGCTCGCGATCGTGCAGGCCCCCGGCGGATGGCGCGCACGCTCGGCGCCGCCGCGGGTGAGCTCCTCCGTCGATGCGCTGCGGCCTGCGCGCGAGAGTGTCTCCGACCTCGCGCCCTCCACATGGCCCGCGGGCGAGGTTCGCATCTGGCGCGGCGCGGCGCAGGGCAACGAGAGCCGCTACGCCTTCGCCGCCGTGTTGCGCATGAACGCCAACGACCGCGTCGACGGCTACATCTCGTGGACCGTCGAACGCGCCGCGGGCGTGCGCACCGGCGAGCAGGTGCGCGAGAACGTCGAAGGCAGCTACGACACAACGCTCGGCACCCTCGACCTCCACGGCACGCTCAGCACGAACCCCATCGTCTACGCGGTGAACGCATACCGACTGCGTGTGCACGGCGCGGGCACGCTCGACGGCACCACCGTCGACGCAAGCCTGTCGATGCGCGCGAGCCGCGGCGGGCGCTGACGCACGGCGCTCGCCTTCGCGCGAGCGCTTCGAGTAAGGTCGCCGACCGCGATGCCCCACGCCGAAGACCGCGCGAATCACGTGCTCGCCGGGCGGTACCGCCTCGCGGCCCGCACCCCCATCGGCGCAGCGCCCGAGGCCTGGCGCGCGCGCGCAGACGACGGCGCCGAGGTGGTGGCGTTCTACTTCGCCGACGCGGCCGCGCAGTCGGGCGGCGCGTCGCGCTTTCTCGCCGATGCGCCGTACCTCCGCGGGGTGGAACATCCGCGCCTGGTGGCGCTCCTCGATGCGGGCGTCGATGAGCACGGCGCAGCGTGGGGCGTGTGCAGCGACGTGGGCGGCGAGACGCTTGCGATGCGCATCGACCGAGAGGGGGCGCTGGCCTTCGACGACGCGCTCCGCGTGGTGTGCGACGCGCTCACGGCGCTCGGCGCGCTCCACGAACGCGGCCTCGTGCATCGCGGAATCACCTCCGCCGACGTGTTGATCGTTCGCGAGGCCGACGGTCGCCTCCACGGACGGCTGCTCCTCGGCGGCGCGCTCGGCGCGCTCACCCGCGCGGCCCATCGCAGCGCGCAGGCCCGCGTCGACGCCTTCGGCTCGCCGCATCACCTCGCGCCCGAGCAGTGCCGCGGCCAGGAGGCCACCATCGAGAGCGACGTGTGGGCCATGGGCGTGGTGCTCTACGAAGCCCTCAGCGGCGGCGTTCCCTTCGACGGAGACACCGCCATCGACGTGGTCGCCGCGGTGCTCCGCAACGACCCGCCGGCCCTCGACCCGTCGCTGCCCGCGCCCGTCACCAACGTGCTCCGCGAGGCGCTCTCGAAGCGCGCCGCGGAGCGTCCCCCCGACGCCGAGGCCTTCTGCCTTCAGCTTTCCGCGGCGCGCGCGTCGATCGTTCCTGCGGGGCCGAAGCCCTCTGCGAAGCCCACGCCCACACGGCTCAAGAACTCGGGCATCACGCGCGGTCAGCCCACGGAAATCGCAGCCGACGACCTCGACGCGCTCATCGCCACGGTGAAGGCCGAGGCCTCGCCGCCCACCGAGTTCGACGTCTCGTCCGCGGACGCGCGCGCGCCATCCGCGCCCGCGCCGCTCGACGAGTTCAGCTTCGATGCGCCTGCCTCGGCACCGTCACCGCTGGCCACGCGGTCCGGCGCGTCGCTCCCGCCGCCCCCTGCGAGCGCGAGCGCGTCGACGCCTGCACCGGCGCCGGTGATCCCCGACTTCTCGGCCCTCGACCACACCGCCGTGAGCGACCGCCACGTCGTCGAGCGCGAGGCGGTGCAGAACATCGACCGCGAGTCGCTGAAGCCGATGGCGCGCAGGCCCGAGCGGCCGCGTCCCACGGCGAAGCGCTTCGCCGTGAACCCCTACGTCGCAGTCGTCGGTGTGCTCGCCGCCACCGCAGGACTCGGCTACGCGGGATGGCACCTGTCCGGCGCCGCGAACCCGCGCCCGCCTGCGTACGCTGCGCCCGTCGAGGAGCCCGCCGATGCGGCCGCAGCGGTCGCGATCGCCGATGCCTCCACCGAGGCTGCCGTGCCGGTGTCTCACGACGAACCTGCGCCCGAGGTGCAGAGCTCCGTGGAGTTCGGCGAGCAGGTGCGCATCGCGCTCCCCACGATGGCGCGCGATGCGCAGGCCCAGTTCGTTCGACACCTCGTCACGGCGGCGCTGCCCGACGCCGAGAACGCGCGGGGCTTCGCGAGCTGCGCCGACGGGTCGGTGTACCTGCACCCCGGCGGGCTCGTGACGACGATCAACGCGGCGTCCGTCGAGGTGCGCTGCGACGCACTCGATCTCGCGCTCGTGCCCGACATCGACGGAGACCACGTCGCCGATGCTGTGGCCGTCGGCAGCGACAACGGATCGCTCGTGGTGGTGGGCTCGCGGGGCCTGCGTGTGGCCCGTCGCATTCCCCTTCAGGGCGCGGTCTCCGTGGTCGCGGGGCTGAGTCGCACCGAGCGTCGTCGGAGCGAGCCCGTGGTCGTCGCGTACGTGGCACCGCAGGGCGCGCCGGCGGCCCTCGTGGCGGTCGGCGCGCGCTCGGGGAGGGTCTACTGGCGCACGAACCCCGCGACCGTCGCGCCCGCGTTTGCGCGCGACTACGGCCTCACCGTGGGGCCCGATGCGACCGGCGACGACGCGCCAGACGTGGCCGTGGGAACGCTCCAGAACGGAACGCGCTGCGTGACGATCCTGTCGGGAGAAGACGGCGTTCCCGCGTGGCGCGCGCCGCAGTGTTTTGACGGGAGCTCGGGGCAGTCGCTCTCGCTCGGTCCCGATGTGAACCGCGACGGTCTTGGCGATCTCGCGGTGGGCAACCACGTCGAGCGCCGCGTGCGCATCGTGTCGGGTCGCGACGGACGCGCCGTGCGGATGATCGAAGCCGTCGAGGCTTCCGACGAGGTCACCTTCGGACCCGGCGCCGTGCTCATGCCCGACGTGGCCCACGATGGCTTCGCCGACGTCGCCGTGATGCGCACCGCGCGCGAGGGCGTGTTCGCCGAGGTGTACTCCGCGAACGACGGCCATCGCCTGGGACGCAGGGCCGTCTCGACGCGCGACGAGCCCGTGTCGGCGGTCGTGCGCGCGCAGTACGCCGCGGGATTTGCCTTCGCAGGAAGCCGTTCCGTGGTCGCCGCGACGAACGATGGGATCACCGTGCTCGGCGCCGCGCCGCGACCTGAAATCGCCGACCCTGCGTCCGCGCCCTGAAAAGTCCCGCACTCCGCGCGCTGAATTGGTGCTTCGGAGTGTTGGCGTTTCGTGCGGAACCCGTGGTATGCGGTGCGGCGCACGGCGTCGCGTCCCCGGGGTTCGCCCATCGTCGTCTCTCGATCGCAGCACAACACTCGATCGGGGGAGACGCACCACGGGCCGCGTGTTCCGTACACGACTTGCACCACGGCCTCCGCGTCTCGGTGACGAACGGCGGCCACCGGCTGCTGGCGTAAGGGCTCCGCGGAACGGGCGGAGCGCGCGACCTACACCCGTCAATCCGGGGCGGCCGCGCCCTACGCCTGCAGGCGCTTCCCAACGCGGAGCAGACACGTGACGCATCACGGTCCCGACATGAGAGATCCCGACGAGATTCCCGAGCCCGAGGAGCTTCACGGCCGCGAGGCTGACGACGACGCCGACGAGGGCCGTGACGACGAGGGCGACGGCCGCGACGACGACGCGCTGCCCGAGATCCCCCGCGCCGAAGAGGTCGCCAACCGCGAGCCGCCGCCGCCTCTCCCGCTCACGCCCGCGACCGCCACGATCGCGCGCATGAGCGAGCGGTCGCTGTCGCGCACCGTGGGGATGAACGCGTACCAGAAGGGCCGCGGCTACGCGCGTCGCGGTCACGTGTTCGACGCGGGCGTCGAGGGATGGGTCGCGCGAGGCAAGGTGCACGGACGCGCCGCCGCCCCGTACGACGTGAAGATCGACATCGTCGAGTCGGGGGCCTTCACCTCCGCGTGCACGTGCCCCGCGTGGCGCGGACCGGAGCGTCACTGCAAGCACGTCGCGGCGCTGATCGTTCACCTGCGCGACCGGCTCAAGCACGTGCGCGACACGATGCTCGCCGCGCAGGCCGCCGCGCCCGCGCCGCATCCGAAGCACCACGACCGCGACGACGATCGGCGCAACAACAAGCGCAACAACAACAAGCGCGGACGCCACGACGACGGCCCCAGCACGCCCCGCGAGGTGGTGGTGATGGACCGCCAGGGGCCGCGCGTGGTGAGCACGCACGGCGGCGGCAGCGGCGGCGCGGTGCAGGTGAGCAGCTCGACGGTCGTGCCCGTGGAGCTCCGGTCGGGATGGCAGGTGTGGCTGCCCTCCGATGACCCGCGGCGCGCGCCCGAATTCGAGTACCGCATCCAGTTTCGCTCGATGGCGATGCTCGTCACCGCGTGGAACACCGAGACCCGCAACGCCGTGAGCCCCGAGGCCGCGCTCGACGCGCACGGGCCCTATGTGAGCGTGCATCGGCCGATCCTCCGGGCGCTCGCGCGTCAGGCGAAGGGCGGGCGTCAGACGGGCGTCGAGGTGCGCGGTGAAGACGCCGCCGAGCTGCTCTCGCTCCTCCGCGGTCGCCGCGTGCTCATCGAGCCGACGCTCATGGAGCTCCGCTTCGTCGACGACCCGCTCGCCCCGCGCATGGAGCTCGAACTCGCCGGCGCGGCGAGCGTGCGCGTGAAGATCGTGTTCGAACGCAAGAGCGACCAGCGCCGCTACGGCATCTCGTCGGGGCTGTGGTTCGAAGGCCAGCCGGGGTGGCACGTCGACACGACGCAGGGCCTCGCGCGGCCCATCGCCGAGAGCATCACGCCTGCGTGGCTCGAACGCCTCTCGCGCGCGCCGTCGATCACGCACCCGCTCGACGAGCTCGGGAGGCTGCTCAGCGAGATCGTTCCGAAGGCGGCCTTCGCGCTCGGCACCGAACTCCCCGAGCTGGCCTCGATCGCCGACCTCGTCGACGCGACGCCGACCTTCACGCTGCGCGCTGAGGGCGACCTCACGATGGTGCGCGCGACGCTGCGCGCGGTGTACGGCGACGTGGAGCTCGACGTCGCGCCCGCGGAGCTCCCGCCGCCGCTCGCGATCGCGCCCGGGGGAGGGGATCGCCCGAAGGTGATCCGTCGCGACATCGGCGCCGAGCGTGAGGCGGCCGACACGCTGTTCAATCTCGGGCTCGGCCTGCCCGACGGCCACGACCGTTGGTTCGAAGCGCACGGCGACGCGGCCACGACCTTCTGGACCGAAGGCATCGGATCGCTCCCCGACACCTGGGACCGTTACATCCCCGACGACCTCGTCGACGTGACGGTGCGCGAGACCCCCGTGACGGCGCGCGCGCGCGTGTCGTCGGGCGTCGACTGGCTCGCACTCGACGTGGAGTTCGAGAGTGAGGGCAGCAAGGTCAACGAAGAGGACCTCCGCCGCGCGATCCTCGAAGGCCGTCGCCTCGTGCGCCTCGAAGACGGCACCTACGCCCCCGTCTCGAAGGAGAAGGTCGAAGAGGTGCTGCTCCGCATGGCCGAGATCTTCGCCGCCGGCCGCAAGCAGATCCCGCTCTCGCAGGCGGGCCGCGTGCAGGACCTTCTGCGTCTTCTTCCCGGTGCGCGCGTCGAGCCCTCGGCGCGTGACCTCATCGCGTCGCTCTCCGACCGTCGCATCGACGTGATCCCGACGCCGAAGGCGCTCAAGGCCACGATGCGTCCGTACCAGGCCGAGGGCTTCTCGTGGCTGGTGTTCCTGCACCGTGCGCGCACCGGCGGCGTGCTCGCCGACGACATGGGTCTCGGCAAGACGCTCCAGACGCTCGCGATGCTCTCGTGGCTCCGCGAGGAGGCCGAGCGCTCGCCCGCGACGGTCGAAGCGCCGACGCAGCCCGCGGTGAACGCGCCCGCGCTCGACGACGCGCCCCGCGGCCGCACCTCACGCACGTCGGCGACGGCGGCGGTGGTGCCCGCGAGCCGCGCCCGCAAGGCCCCCGCGGACGATGCCGCGAAGAAGCGCGCGACGAAGAAGCTCGACGACGCGAAGGCCGCCGACGACGCGGCGAAGAAGTCGAAGAAGAAGGGCGACGAGCCCGCGAAGTTCAAGCCGCCGCTGTCGCTCGTGGTGGCGCCGACCTCGGTGGTCACCAACTGGCTCCGCGAGGTCGAGCGCTTCGCGCCGCACCTTCGCGCGGTCGCGTGGACGGGTCCCGATCGCGAGAAGCGCCTTCACGAGGTCGACGGCGCCGACGTGCTCATCACGAGCTACGCGCTGCTGCGTCGCGACGAAGACTTTCTGCAGAAGTACGACTTCGCGTACGTGATCCTCGACGAGGCGCAGAACATCAAGAACCCGCTGTCGGCCACGGCCCGCGCGGCGAAGAAGCTCCGCTCGCAGCGCCGCCTCGCGCTGACCGGCACGCCCATCGAGAACCGCCTCTCGGAGATCTGGTCGATCTTCGACTTCCTCTCGCCCGGCATGCTCGGCGACCTCACGACCTTCGAGGAGCGCTACGCGCGCCCCATCGACCGCGGCGACCAGGAGTCCATCCGGCGACTGCGCGCGGTGGTGCACCCGCTCGTGCTCCGTCGCACGAAGAGCGAGGTCGCGAAGGATCTCCCCGAGCGCATCGTGGTGGAGCGCGAGTGCGATCTCCCGACGGCGCAGCGTGCGCTGTACCAGCAGGTGCTGGCGCAGGTGCGCGCGAACGTCATGGGCGAGATCGAGCGCGTGGGCATCACCCGGAGCCAGATCGCGATCCTCGCGGGCCTCACGCGTCTCCGTCAGGCGGCGTGCGATCCGCGGCTTCTCAAGCTCCCGGGCGACTTCGTCGACGACGACTCGGGCAAGCTCGACTCGTTGCGCGAGATCGTCTCGGAGGCGATCCAGTCGGGGCACCGCACGCTGGTGTTCTCGCAGTTCGTCGAGATGCTGACGCTGATCCGTCGCGCGCTCGAAAAAGACGGCGTGCGCTACGAGTACCTCGACGGCTCCACGAAGGACCGCATGGACCGCGTCGACAGCTTCAACAACGACGAGAGCATCCCGGTGTTCCTCATCTCGCTGAAGGCCGGCGGCGCGGGTCTGAACCTCACGGGCGCCGACACGGTGATCCACTTCGACCCCTGGTGGAACCCCGCCGTCGAAGACCAGGCCACCGACCGCGCGCACCGCATCGGACAGACCCGCGTGGTGACCGCGTACCGACTGATCGCGCGCGGCACCATCGAAGAGAAGGTCATGGCGCTCAGCGCAAAGAAGCGCGAGCTCGTGGCCAGCGTCCTCGGTGCCGACGACGAGTCGCTCGCGGGCAAGGCGCTCTCGCGCGCCGACGTCGAGGCGCTCTTCGCCGACGAGCCTGGCGCCGAGGACGCGTAGCGCCGTGGCCGACCGTCCCCTCCCGCCCTGCGGCCTCTATCGCACGACGCGCGCGCTCGGAGATCAGGTGCCCGCCGGTCGTCTCGTGTACTTCCACAACCACGGCGACCCGGGGCCCGGCGTGTACCTCCCGGTGAGCTGGCGCCAGAACCGCGCGAGCTTTCCGGAGCGCGGAATCCTGCTGCCCGGCGACTGGTGGGCGGCCTCCCTCGATCCGCTCGCGGCCGAGGGTTTCTACCGCGTGCGCGAGACGTTCTACTGCTGCGAGAAGCAGTGCCAGACCTTCGAGCCCGATCAGCTCGTGCAGCTCGGTTACACCGCCGAGGCCGACCCGCTGCTCTTCGTGCCCGAGGTGATCGACAGCGTCTTCATCATCCCCGACCGCGGCACGCGCATCGACCGCAGCCGCATCGCGAAGCTCCACCCGCTCAAGACGCCCGTGTCGTCAAGCGAGCCGGGTCTCCAGTAGCGCAGCCGCGCGCGCACCCATCCGAACAATCCCGCCATCCTGTCGTGGTCAACCCGTATCGGTTTGTGGGGTTGCTGTGGTGGCTTCTGTGCCTTGTCGGGTGATCCCGATCCGGGTGTGGTGATGCGCGAGGAGGCGCGGAATTGATGCGGGTTTTCCCCGGTCTTCCACGCCTCAAGGGGGCGCGCGCGGTGCCCGATAGACGGGGTGAGGCGGACGCGAAGCACGCGACGCCAGCGGCCTACGCCCACCAACCTCGCAACCCCGCAGGAGCGCCGACCATGGACACGAACAAGCCGCCATTACGCTGCGCGACCGTGTGACCGCATCGCGGAGCACACGCCGTCGCGTCGATCAGAGCTCTGCCCGCACGTCGGGCCGCAACATGCTGCGCAGCAGACGTTTCACAGCCGGTGCGCACGTGGAATCCCCGCCAAAGCCCGCAGCGCCGTTGACTCCCATGAAGTTCAAGTTTGACGCCGGACCTGTAAATCGGAGATAGCTCCGGCCATGGGTCAACGGCTGTTCCTCTCGCGATGGTCTTCGCTCCTGGCGGCCGGCGCCGTCGGGGCATCGCTTCTGGCATCGTCTGCGGCGTCGGAGGCCCAGACGTTGTCGCGTCTCTCCGCTCGCCTTGAGGGTGGTGGCACCACGCTGGTGTCGTCGCCGCAGAGCGATCGCTTCGGTTTCGGCTACACGGGTCGCCTCGATCTCGGGTTCCGCGTCGCGGGCCCCGCGCAGGTGCACCTGTTCGGCAACTTCCTCAACTGGTCGGCTTCCGATGGCACCTCGGGCCCCGGTCAGGCCTTCCTCCTCGGCGGTGGCCTGAGCCTCGAACCCGAACTCGCTTCGAAGATCCGCCTCCGCGCGGACATCGACCTCGGCGTGAGCCTCAACGGCTCCGCAAGCGACGCGCGCTTCACCTGGGGTCTCGGCCTCGGTGCGTGGTTCGGCGTCGCCGACGTCGTCGACCTCGGGCCGATCGTGCGCATCGGCAGCGTGATGGCCTCGGCGTCGGAAGGCACCGACCAGGGCGGCCCCGGCAGCGCCTACTTCGTGACCTTCGGCCTCGCGGTGGCGTTCCACGGCGCCGAAGATGCGCCGCCTCCGCAGCCCGTCGATGACGGCCTGAACCGCACGATCGCGGCGCCGCCCGAGCCCGTCGTGACGCCGGTGCAGCCGGTGGTCGCGCCGACGCCGCCGCCGCAACCGCTCGCGCCGACGGTGCAGTTCATGACTCCGCCGGACACGCCTCCTCCGCTGGCGCCTACGCCCGTGCCCACGGTGGTGCCCGTACCGGTGCCTGCGCCCGATGCGGTGCAGGAAGACGACGGCGGCGGTCGTCATGGTCGCCACGGCCGTCGCGGTCGTCACGGTCGCGGCGGACGTCACGGCGGTGGCGGCGGACACGGCCGCCGTCGTCGTCACTGATCGACGCTCCGACGGAACGAACGCCTCACGGCCCCGCGCGCCTCTGCGTCGTCGGGGCCGTGAACGTTTCGAAGCCCGCCGCACTCGGCGCTTCGCGGCGCAGAGCCCCGCCGCTACCATCGCGCGCTGCCGTGAAGAGCCCTCGCGCGTCTGCCTCCCTCGTCGCGATCGTGTGCGTGCTCGCGGGCCGTCTCGCGCTGGCCGACGACCATGCGCCGCGTCTCCGCGAGTCGCCGGAGGTGTCGCTCCCGGCCGATGGATCCATCGCCGCCGACGCCTCCGTTCGCCTTGAAATCACGGTCTCTCCCGAGGGGACGGTCACCGACGCGCGCGTGCTCGAAGGCGTGCGCGCCGACGTGGATGCGCAGGTGCTCGACGCCGCACGTCGCATGCGCTTCGAGCCCGCGGAGCAAGGCGGTCAGCCCGCCGCCGCGCGCCTCCGGTTTCGCTTCCGGCTGCGCGGTGCACGCCCCACCGAGGCGACGCCCTTCGTCGTGCCGCCGAACCCCTACGTCGACGTGACGGATGCGCCCACGGCCAGCCCCGACCTAGTCGTCGCACCCTCCGCGAGGCCCGCGCAGGAGCCCGCGCCGCCCGCTGCCCGTGAGGCCGCTGCGGCGCCGGTGACGACCGTGCGAGACCACGTTGACGACGACGCCGCGTCGACCGCTGGAGAGGCCACCGTGCGCGCGCGCAGGCAGCCGGGCGCGGCCACCGTGATGACCCTGCGCGCCGAGGAGCTCACCACCGTTCCCGGCACCTTCGGCGAGCCCACGCGCGTCGTCGCGACGATGCCCGGCGTGTCGCGAACGCCCTTTGGACTCGGCCTCTTCGTCGTGCGCGGCGCGTCGTTCGAGAACACCGGGTTCTTCATCGACGGCTTCCCCGTGCCGGTGCTCTACCACTTTGGCGCAGGGCCCGCGGTCATCTCATCGAGGCTGGTCGGCGAGCTCAATTTCTACCCCGGCGGATATCCGCTTCAGTACGGCCGCTTCTCCGCCGGCGTCATCAGCCTCGACACACGCCCGCCACCGACGGAGCGCCCCTTCGCGGAGTTTCAGGTCGACGTGCTCCGCGCGAGCGCGATGGCCGTCGTGCCCTTCGACAACCAGCGCGGCTCCGTCGCCGTGGCCGCGCGGCGGAGCTACTACGACCTGCTGCTGCCGCTGATCGTCGACGGCGTCGGCATCTCGTACGGCGACTACCAGGTGCGCGCGGACTACCGCTTCTCACCGCGGGCGCGCGCATCGCTGTTTCTCTTCGGCTCCAACGACACCTTCGACCGCGCGTCGGCCGCGGGCGTCGGCGCCACCGCGCAGGAGCAGAACTCCGCGCTCAGCTACAGCTTTCACCGCCTCATCGCGAAGTACGAGCATGCGCTGCCTGGCAACGGGTTGCTGACCATCTCGGGGATGCTCGGCTTCGACTCGCTGGCCTCCACGGCGACGCAGCCCGGTCAGGCCGACCGCACGGTGGGCTCCATCGGCACGATCTTCGGCGAGCGCATCGCGCTGCGCCTGCCGACGAGCCGCACGCTCACGACGAACCTCTCGCTCGACGTGCTCACGATCCGATACGACGCCGACGTGCGGCTGCCGCTGCCTGACAACATCGGCGGCATTCCTGCGCCGGCGGCCGACCCCGTCGTGATCGCGCTGAACCCCCGTGTTTCGCAGCTCGGCGTGGCCTTCGTCGCCGACGAGACGCTGCGCCTCGACCGCGTGGAGCTCACCACCGGCGTGCGCCTCGATCGGCTCAAGTACGGCAACGTCTCGACCTTCATCGCCGATCCGCGCGCGGTGTTTCGCGTGCGTCCCACCGACGCGATCACGGTGACCGCCGCTTCGGGGTTCTTTCACCAGCCGCCGCCGTTCATCCAGCTCGTGCCCGGCATTGGCAACCCCGACCTGCGGCCGCAGCGCTCGTGGCAGTCGTCGCTGGGCGTCGAGCTCTCGCTGCCCGCAAACCTTGAAGCGCGCGTCACCGGCTTCTTCACGCGGATGTACAACCTCCAGCGCTCGACGAGTCAGATCGTCGACACGCCGTCGGGGCCGCGCCGACAGTTCTTCGCCGACGACGGTCAGGGCCGCGCATACGGCGTCGAGGTGCTGCTGCGGCGCCGCCTGGAGCGCGGCATCTACGGGTGGGTCTCGTACACGCTCTCGCGCAGCGAGCGCTTTCTCGACGGCGGTCAGGTCGTGCCCTTCGCGTTCGACCAGACCCATGTGCTGAACCTTGCGCTCTCGTGGCAGATCAACGCGCGATGGCGCCTCGGTGCGCGCTTTCAACTCGCGACGGGCAACCCCACCCAGACCGTCACCGGGGCCTTCTACGACGCGGACACGGATCGTCACCGTCCGCTGTTTGCGCCGCAGGATCCGAGCGGTCCCCAGGCGCGCCTGCCCACGTATCACCAGCTCGACGTGCGCGTGGACTACCGCTTCCGTTGGGGGCCCTTCGACATGTCGGCCTACCTCGATGTCATCAACGCGTACTACGCGCAGAACACCGAGGCGTGGCTGTACCAGTATGACTTCGCGCGTCGCACGAACTTCCCGGGCGTGCCCGTGCTGCCGACGCTGGGGTTGACGGGCGAATTGCGCTGACGGCGCGTCATCGACGCCGGTTGACGAGCTTGTGACCGCTGTGCGAAGAGACCGCGATTCGCGCGCGATCCGACGGCTGCGCGCATGCTTCTCAGCTCGAGACGGAGGACCGTGATGATGTTCAATACTCGTTGGTTGTTGCCGATGGCGATGGTCGGCAGCCTCGTGGTCGCGTGTAGCAGCAACAGCGGCGGCGGCGGCACGACGACGCCCGATGCGTCGACGACCCCCGACGCGTCGACCACCGATGCGACCACCACCGACGCGACGGCAGACGCCACCCGCACCGATGGCTCCACCGACGCGCGCGCCGACGTGGCGACGGACCGCACCACCACCACGCCCTGCGGCTCGGCGACGGACATCTCCTCGATGATGCCCCGTGCCGACGGCGCGATTCACATCATGGGCGACAACAGCTCGGGCGCCGCGACCTCGCTCGGCGCGCTCCCGATGACCTGCGTCAACGGCGGCCGCGGTGGCGAGAAGGGCGCCGTGATCGTGTACTCGTACGTGATGCGCGCTGCCGGCGCGCTCCGCGTGAGCACCGCGAATGCGGGCACCGACATGGAGTTCGACTCCGTCGTCGCCGTGCTCTCGTCGTGCTCCGCCACCGCGCCCTCGCTCGCGTGCAACGACGACGTCGGCAGCGGCAACCTCGCGTCGACCGCGCAGACCGGCGCCCTCATGGCGGGTCAGCGCGTGTTCATCGTCGTCGGCGGCTTCGGCGAAGACGCCGCGAGCGCCTCGACCGGCGCGTACGAACTCACCGTGCAGGAGGTCGCCCCCGTCGCCGTGGGCGGCGCGTGCACCGGCACCTCGATCTGCGCCACGGGCTCGGCCTGCGTGGCGAACGTGGGCTCGACCACGATGGGCACCTGCCTCGCCGACGGCGCGATGCGCGGCCTCTGCCGCACCACGGGCACGGCCTGCGACACGGGCCTGCAGTGCACCGTCGAGATGCCCACCACCGCGCTGCGCGGCCAGTGCCTCCCGCCCGTCGCGCTCGGCGCGCCCTGCGGCGCCGTCGGCGTGTGCAGCATGGGCGCCGTGTGCCCGAACATCGCCATCGCGCCCGCCGCGACCCCCGACGCCGGCACGGCCGACGCCTCGGTGGACGCCGCGGTCGACGCGGGTGCGACCGATGGTGGCAGCGCGTCCGATGGCGGCACCGCGACCGACGCGGGAACCGCCACCGACGCGGGCGCCACCGATGGCGGCACCGCGGCCGGCGACCGCCGCTGCGTGGCCCCCGTGGCCGAGACCGAGCCCAACAACACCCCGATGACGGCGACCCCCACGGTGACCGCGTCGACCGTGTTCCGCGCGTCGCTCACGGCGGGCGATGTCGACTGCTTCGCCGTGACCGTTCCCGCTGGCACGACGATCACCGCCGAGACCCACGACGCCAACGGCACGTGCAACCTCGGCACGGGCGCCGACACGATCGTTCGCGTGTACGGCCAGGCCGACGGCGGCTCGTCGATGATCGCCGAGAACGACGACATCAGCGCCTCGAACCTCTGCTCGCGCGTCTCGGGCGCCACGAGCCCTGCGCTCACCCGCGTGGCCGCGGGCACCTACCAGGTGTGCGTGTCGGCCTTCGCTGCTCCCGACGCCAGCGCGATGCCCGTGATGAACTACTACCTCTCGATCGGCCTCAACTGATCGCGCGCCCCGCGCTGCACGCAGCGCGGTTCTGTCAACGCACCCGCCCCAAATTCCGCCTCGCTGCGAGGCCGTCGGTACCTTCCGCGTCATGCGTGACGCCCGGTACAGCACGGCCCTCGCGGCGGCCGCGGTCTCGGCCCTCCTCGCGATCCCCTTCGCCCGCGCGAACCCCGCGCCGCTGCGTCCGCGCGCCCTCGCGTCGGCCACGCCCGTGCGTGCGGTGACGGCCCCCGCGCGCGCCGTCGTGCGCGCCGCGCCGCGTCCCGTGGTGCGTGAGCTCGGGCACGGCCAGCTCATCGAGGGACGGTGCCCCCCGTCGATTCCGCGCTGCATCGCGCTCACCTTCGACGACGGGCCCGAGTACCGCTCCACGCCGCGCGTGCTCGACCTCCTCGACGCGCGCGGCATCAAGGCGACGTTCTTCGTCGTCGGCCATCGCATCGACGGCGACGACCCGTATCACACGGCCAACCGCGCGGTGCTGCGCGACATCGCGCGCCGCGGGCACCTCATCGGCAATCACACGTTCCATCACGTCGAGCTCGATCGACTGCGCGACAACGCGCTCGCCGACGAGATCGACCGCACCGAGTCGCTCATCCGCCAGAGCATCGGGCGTCGCTCGTGGCTCCTGCGCGCACCCTTCGGCGCGCTCCTTCGGCAGCGCACCGTCGACGCGGTGTTCTCGCGCGGCTACACGCCGGTCTACTGGGAGCTCGACACGCGCGACTGGGCCACGCCGTCGGTGCAGGGCGTGATCGACGGCTTTCGTCAGGCGCTGCTCGAATCACCGCGCGGCGGCGTGGTGCTCCTGCACGACACGCACTGGTGGAGCGTCGCGGCGCTGCCCCACATCCTCGCGATCCTCGATCGTCGCAACGCCGACCTCATCGCGCATGGCGAGGCGCCCTATCGCTTCGTGAACCTCGACGCGCTGTATCGTCCGCTCGGCGACGAAGCACCGCGCGGCATGCCGCTCCCGCGGCGGCGTCATCACGGCGCCGACTGACCCTCGACGGCGCGCCATCCGTGGGGACCTGCGAGGCCCGCGACGAGGTACACCGCGCCCGCGAGCACGAAGGTCGCGGGAATGCCCACGGCGACGGAGAGCGTGATGGCCGCGATGCTTCCGAGCACGCTCGTCGCGCCGTTCACCGCGAGCGCGACGGGCGCTCCACGCTCGCGATCGACGTAGCGAACCGCCGACGGGAACATCATCCCGAGCGTGAGGCCCACGATCGCCGCGCAGGCCGAGGTCCACACGGCGCGCACGGCGAAGCTCGCGTCGACGGTGGCGTGGGCGAGGGGACGGATCACCACGTACGGCAGCGCCGCGAGCACGAGCCCCGCGACGGCTGCGCCGATCGACACCGCGCGCCGCGAGCGCATCACCCGCGGTGACAGCGCGCTGCCGAGACCCGTCGCGACGAGCAGCGCCGCGAGCACGAGCACGAGCGCGTAGGTCGGGTGCCCGAGCACCACATGCATCCGCTGCACGAGCGCGATCTCGGCGGTCATGAAGCCCGCGCCGAGCGCTCCGAAGTACACCGCCGCGCGAGCGCCTGGGAGCGGAGGTGTGGCGGCGCGGGCCGCGCGCCAGAGCGTCGGACCGAGCATCCACGCGCCGAGGAGCGCGACGGCGAAGAAGGCCGTGACGAGCTCGAAGATCGCCATCACGTTGCCTTCGAGCACGCCGCGGCTGTCGCGCACCATCGCGAGCGCGCGCGTCGGGTGGAGCCACAGCGACGGATGCAGGAGCTGAAAGAAGAACGGGCGCTCGTCGTCGGGCGGCGACGTGTCGAGGCCGTGCGGACGTCCTGCGGCGGCGAGCTCGTCGTCGTTGTTCGCCGCGAGGAGACGCGCGAGCAGCGGGTTCTCGGGCGGGCGCTCGGGGCTCACGAGAAGTCGAAAGCGCAACCGCGTTTCGAGGTCGTGGAGCGCCTCGATGTCGGGGCGCCGAAAGGGCGCAGGGCTCACGAGGATCGTCGCCACGTTGGCCGACGCGATCAGCGCGATGTGTGACGAGGGCTCGGGCACGCCGCGGTCGTGGAGCGCCGCCACCGCGAGCGAGACGAGCCGCGCGGTCTCGTTGGTCTTCTGCGGGTCGTACCAGCGCGAGAAGGTCACGATGCCGTCGGGCACGGTGCGCGCGAGAAACACGCGCCACGCCTCGCGGGTGTAGAGCGTCGACTCGGTGTGCGCGAAGGCGCCCGCGCTCGTGGCAGCCCACGTGTCGACGAGCGACGCCTGGAGCACACGACACCGAAGGCCCGGCGACGCGGCGTAGACCGCGCGTCCGTCGCCTACGCGCACCTCGACGCGGGGATCGCGCAGCGTCGGCGAGCGGTCGGCCACGGCGCGGAGCATGCGAACCATCGAGGGGTTGATCTCGACGCCCAGCACGCGCGAGTGGCCGTAGAGAAGCGCCGACGCGAGGTCGCGACCGCCGCCGATGCCGATCACACACGCGGTTCCGTCGGGGCGGAGGTGGTGCGCCGCGGTGGTGGCGTCGAAGCGCAGGAAGTTGAGCTGCGTCGCGAATCGGTACGCGTACACGGGCGTCGCCGCCTCGCCGTCGATCTGCGCGTTCGCCATGGTCACGGGCACCATCGGCGTGATCGGCGATGGGGACCACAGGAAGCCCGACGGCACCTGCACGAAGGGCCCCACGCGCACGTGCGAGAGGGGGTTCCACGCTTCGAAGGTCGTGCGCTCGTTCTCGTTGCGCGGAACGCCCTTGGGATAGCGCATCACGAAGCCGCGCTCGGGGCTCTCGCCCACCCAGAGCACCGCGCACGCGAGCACCGCGAGCCCCGCTGCGCCCGCGCGCTTCGTCGACGGCGCGACCCACGCCGACGCCAGCGCCGTCAGCACCGAGAGCAGCACGAGCGAACCGGGACACGACAGCGGCCCGAGCAGCGCGAGCGGCGCCAGCGCACCCAACGCCGCCGCCGTGAGGTCGACCGCGTAGAGCGAAGGAAGCGCGACGGGCGCTTCGGCCATGAGCCGCGCGACGATCGCACCGCCCGAGACGAGCGGCGCCGCGGTGGCCACGGCCACGAGCAGCAGCGAGCCGAACGACGAGAGGTTGCGCGAGAACGTGATCGGCATGCTCACGAGCAACGCCGTCGCCGCGAGCGTGCGCACCGACATCTCCGCGAGGCGATCGGCGATCCACGGGGCGAGGGGAGCGCCCTCGTCGCGCGCCTTCACCGCGAGCAGCGAGCCCCGCGTGAGCCCGAGCATCGCGAGCGAGAGCACCACGAACGCGAGGCCGTACCAGGTGACCACCGACAGCACGCGGGTGAAGAGCACCTCGGCCGTCACCACCGTGGCCGCGACGAGTCCGAGGATCGCCAGCGAGCGTCCGCGCGAGAGGGGTTCCATAGCGAGGGCGCGAAGCTAGTACAGCCCGCGAACGCGCGAAACCTCGTATTTTCAAGGTGATTTGTGGGTCGGTGCGGTGCCCGGGAGCGCTTCTGTCAACCCGAAAGTTCGGTCCGCGAAGAATCTGCGGAAGGGCTACCGACGGGGCTTCCGTTGTTCCCGAGGCTGGTGGTTAACTTGCGACCCTGATCTGCCGTTACCCGCCGTGTTCGCGCATTGCTTGACCTGATCGCCGCAACCTGTCGCCCGTCTCCGAGGTGAAGAATGGCTCGTCGCACTGGTTGGATCGCTGGAACGGTCGTGTCGCTCGCCGCGCTCTCGTCGCTCGTGGGATGCGGCAACGCGGGTGAAGAGCTCCAGCGCGTGCAGCGCGCGGTGGGCACCGGCGCCCAGGCCGCCCTCACGGCCCGCGCCGTCGAACTGCCCGCGCCGTCGGCCGTGCCCACGCCCGCGCCTCGCGTCGTCGCACCCGCGGTGACCGCCGTGCCCGTGCCCACCGTCGGCTCCGATGGGTCGCTGGCCTTCGCGCCCGACGCGAACCACGCGCACATCACCGGCGCCCGCACCGCCGACGGTGTCGTCGTCGCGTGGACCGACGGCGCCCGTCACGCGGTCTACACCGGCCGCCTCGACGGCGCGCTCCACGCTCGCGGCGAGGGTGTTCGCGTACACGAAGCCACCGACGAAGAATCCATCGCAGCGCCCGCCGTCGCCGCGACGCCCGAGGGACACGCGGTGGCGTGGGCCGACCGTGACAACGGCCGCATCCGCTTCGCGCGCATCGACGCGCAGGGGGCGGTCGTGGGTCGCGTCGCGATCGTGCACGACGGCGTCGACGCGCCTCGCAGCGTCGCCCTCGGGTACACGGGACACGAGTTCGCCGTGGCCGCGTCGCTCCGTGACGGCGTGTACTTCGCGCGCCTCGGCGCCGATGGGGAGCGCGTGGGCGAGGGGCGCGTGTTCGCCGAGGGCGAGTCGGTTCGCTCCGTCGATGCGCTCACCTGGGATGGACGCGCCTTCGACCTCGCGGTGACCGTGCGCCGCGAGGGCGGGGCCACGCAGCTCCATCACCGCGTGACGCGTGGTGATCGTCGCTCGGGCCCGTCGATCGTCAGCACGCTCCCGCGCACCGCGCCCAACGCCTGAGCGCGCTCCATCGCGGCCCTCCTCTCGCCGCGCGCCCTGTCAGACCCCACCATTCACGAAGCCGTCCGCTCACGCACCGCGCCGCGCGCGTGGTTGCATTCGAGCCGCGGGTTGTGGTTTGGTGCGCGCGCAGACCGCCTCCGACGCATCGACGTCGGCGCGGTCGCGGAGGAGTGACGATGTCGGAGGCTGCTGTTCACGATCAACCCGCAACGACGGGAGGTCTGCTGACCTCGCGTCTGGGCTCGGTGGTTGCGCTCTTTCCCCTGGGCGTCTGGACCACCTGGCACCTGTGGGAGAACCTCAGCTCGTGGGGCGGCGCCGAGGCCTGGGAGGAGCGCGTTTCGAAGCCCGGCGCGACCGGCGCCTCCACGATCGTGAGCATCGTGGTGTTCCTCCCGCTGATCCTGCACACGGCCTGGGGCCTGCGGCGCATCGGCATGATGAAGCCCAACGGCTACAAGTTCTTCGGCAACTACAAGTACATGCTCCAGCGCCTCTCGGCGCTCGGCCTGCTGGGCTTTCTCCTCGCCCACGTGACCCTCGCGCGCATCAAGCCCGCGATGAGCGCCACGGGCTACGAGACCTTCGAAGACATCGCCGCGCACATGCACCACCACCCGCCGACGCTGGTGGTCTACCTCCTCGGCGTGCTGGGCACCGCGTACCACCTCGCGAACGGCGTCTACACCGCGTCGTTCATCTACGGCCTCGCGGCGTCGCCCCGCGCGGCGAAGCGCATGCAGATCCTCTCGCTGCTCTTCTTCGGCGTACTGCTGGTGTTCGGCTGGGGCGCGGTCGCGGGGCTCTTCCAGGCCGGCGCGCAGTTCGCACCGCCCGTCGACTGACGACACGTTTCACCCCACGAAATGCGATGCGCCCGGAGCACCTCGCGAGAGGCCTCCGGGCGCTGTGCATTTCACGATCTGCGATCGGTCACCCGCGAGAGGGCGACGCGATCACTCGTGGTCGTCGAAGTCGTCGAGGGGCTTGGCCTTGGGGGCGGCAGGCGCGGCCGCGGGGGCCGTCTTGCCGGGGATCACCGGGCCCTTGGGCACATACGCAGCGGCCGCGGGCGCGGGGGCGTTGCCGGTCACGTGGGCCACGGCCGCGGGGGCGGGCTTGGCGGCCTTGGTGCCTCCCGGCGCGAGGTTGTTGCCGAGGGAGCCGAGCTCCTCTTCGAGCGCCGCGCGCATGTCCGCGTAGTTCGTGAACTGGTTGTTGAGAAAGAGGTTGTAGGCCGTCCACATGAGGTCGGCGCAGATCTCGACGGGCGTGCGGCCCGTGCCCGTGCCGATGCCCGGCAGCGCGATCGAGGTGATGCTCCCGGCCTCGCGGGCGTTCTGCATGTGCACGGTCTGAAAGGCCGCCGCGCAGGTGAGCACCACGTTGAGCGTGTCGCTGATGTCTTCGCTCGACGCGCCCATCGAGGGCGTCGAGATGAGGTAGCGCGGCACCTTCGAGCCCGTCTCCACGCAGGTCGCCGTGCCCACGGGCATCGATCCCTTGTAGAGCCGCGCGATCTCCGACTGGACCTTCGTCTGGATCTTCGGCCCGAAGTGCCGCTTGATCACGCCGTCGAGGCCGCCGGCCATCTCGCCGCGCGCGTTCGTGGGCGAGACCCACGCGTCGACCTGCTGGTCGAGCATGGACCCCTGCACGATGTCGACCTCGGGGTGCTCTTCGAACACCTCGCGCCACGCGGCCACCATCTTGGGGTTCACGTCGACGAGGATCACCTTCACGGATTGCATCGCATCGCTCCTTGCGTCTCGGTCTCGCAGCGGCCGTCGGGCCGTCGTCACATCGTGAACTCGACGAGGTAGTCGAGGCGCTGCTGGCGCGAATCGTAGATCACGTACTCGTCGTCGGAGAACTCGGAGTTCACCCCGCGCTTCGCCCGCACGCCGTGGCACGAGTGGTACCCGTCGGGCGGCGCGGTGATGCCGTAGGTGATCTTCGTGTAGTCCTTCATCTTGCCGAGGGCGACGTTGGCGAGGGCCATGTAGCGCACGCCCTTGCGGCTCGGCGACGTGTAGAACGCGCTCGTGCACGAGGCGTCGCCGAAGTAGATGCCGTTGCCCAGCCAGCCCGCGTCGGTGCGGTGCACGCCGAGGCTCACCACGATCTTCGGCATCAGGATCCCGCGCGAGAGGATGCCCACCCAGTTCTTGATCCGCGAGCCGTGAAAGAGCAGCCGCTGGTTGTCGATGGCGCCGGTGAACACCTGGTGTTCGGTGTCGCGCTTGAGCGTGAAGACGTTGGTCACCTTGAGGTCGGTGGTCTTGATCTGGCTCTTCACCACGTGGTCGCGGATGCGCTCCCACTCGGGCGTGTGCGGCTCGACGTAGCCGATGTCGCACTTGAGCGCGTCGTACTTCGCGTCGACCTGCGAGTCGTAGAGCACGCTCCCGCCATCGCCGTTCACCTGGAGCATGTCCTTCATGAGCTGAAGGGTCTCCTGCTTGGCGTTGAAGTCTTCGAGCGTGTCGATCACCGCCGCGTCGATCGACGCCCGCGAGCGCCCGATGCGGTGCGGAATCATCGTGTAGAACTGACTCGACAGCGCCTCCATCTTCGCGCGGCTCTTCGAGCCCTTCTGAAAGAGCGCATAGAGGTCCTGAAGGATCTCTTCGCCCTTCTCGATCTGCCCGAGCGTGAGGATGCCCAGCGGCGTCTCGATGCCCTGCGCGGTGATCTTCGCCTGCACCGTCGACGTGAGCGCCTCGGTGGCCTCGGCGTAGATGACGCCCACGAGGTCCTGCACGCGGCTGTGGAGGTTCGAGCGCTTCACCACCGGCGCCTCGCCGCGCGCGGCCTTCTGCTCGGCGAGCTTCTGCACGGTCTTCGAATCGATGTCGCCCGACGAGGTGCCCCGCGCCTTCTGCGACCCGATCTTGCTCGATGCGAGGGCGAGCTCTTTGTAGCCCTTCTTCGCCGAGGTCTTCTCCGCGTAGATGCTCTGGTAGATCGCCGCGGCCTCGCCCTCGGTGCTCGCGTGGCGGCACTCCTTCTGGCCCGCGTCGGGGTTGTTTTCGAGGTCGTCGGTGCGGCCGTAGTGCGTGAACACACGGAACACCGGCTTCGACTTCACCGTCCCGCGGTGGAGCTCGATGCCGTAGTACTTGTTGTGGTTGGTCTTGATGTCCGTGACCTGAAGAACGGCCTTCTTCACGATCTCGAAATCATCGGGAAACGCAGGGGCGCTGGGGTCGCCAAACTTCCACGCCTTCACGGTCGCCATGGTGCACCTCGGAGGGCGCGTACCCTAAGGCGCCACGCGAGGGCAGGGCAACGGCGAAGGGGACATTGGCTGTCCCGACCGTGTCAGCCCTTCAAGATCGAGTTGAGCGAGTTGAAGATGTTGGCGCCGGTGGGGTCGGTGTTGGTGCTCGGGGCGCGTCCCGCGTCGCGCGCGCGCTTGCGCTCTTCGGCACCGGCGAAGGGCTCGTGGCAGCGCGCGCACTGGGGCTGGTCGAGGGGCGTGGCGAACGCGCAGAACACACACGCCCGCGTGAGCGATCCGTTGCACTGCGCGCAGACCGTACGGCCCCGCGCGTTGATCGCCGTGCACCCCGGGCACGTCACGCCGGGCGCCACGCCCTGGTACGCGCAACGGCAGTAGGGACACGCCGCGAGGCCCGCCAGAGGGGCGGCGCCGCAGGTGTGGCAGTCGTGATCGCATCCGTGGGAGTGCCCCGCTGCGGGGCGGTCGCTGTCGTGCGCCATGCGCGCGAGCCTACGAGATGTGCGCTGCGAAGGGTACCGCCGCGCGCTACTCGCAGAGCCCGGTCCATCCGGGATACGCCGCGGCCGCCGTGCCGTCGGCCCACGGGAGGCACTGCGTGTCGCGCGGGCACAGCGACGACGCGCGGCAGAGGAGCGTGCACTGCCCGAGCACGCAGCGCGGGCTCACGTCGGTGGCCGCCGAGTCGGGCGCGCAGTCGCTGTCGGCCTGACAGTACGGGTAGCAGAGGTTGAAGCCCATGGGGTTCTGCACGCCCGCGTAGTGCCCGCAGACGCCGCATCCCGAGGGCCCGCACTGCGCGCTCGTCTCGCAGCGTCGGTAGGCCTCCGAGGCGCCCGCGCACGAGCCCACGGGCACGCAGGGCGACCACTCTTCGGTGCCTCCGCAGCTCTGGTAGCCCGACTGCGTGACGCCGCCGTCGACGACGCGCGTGCAGGCCCGTTGTTCGCCCGCGGTGCACGACTCCGACGAGGTGCAGGCCGAGAGCGCGACGAGGCCCGCGAGGGCGAGGGCGAGGTCAGCGCGCATCGGGGTTGCACTCCACCGTGGCGTCGACGAGGGGCACGGTGCTCGTGGGGCACGCGGCGCCGAAGAGCGTGATCTCGCCGATCGCGCGATCGGTCCAGTCCCAGCCGTTCACGCGCGAGGTGTCGCGCGAGACGCGCATGCCGTTGACCGCGAGGGTCACCACGTCGGTGTCGGCGGGGCGCGTCGCGGCGATGTACGTGCACCGCGCGATGGTGCCCTGAATGGCGTTGAAGGCGCGCTCCAGGTCGCCCTCCTGCGTGGCGCTGAAGTACGTGGGCTCGCCCGCGGCCGTGCGATTGGGGCGACCGCCCGCGGCGGCCATCTGGTTGAGCGTGCGCACCACGGCGGGGTTGTTGTCTCCCGCGATGCCGATCACGAAGGTGGGAATCGACGTCACGGCGTTCGAAGCGATCTGCGCGATCGTCGACACGGTGCGCACGTCGTCGAGGCAGTTGATGCTGCCGGGAGAGCCGCCCGGTCCGCCGCCGCATCCGCCGGTGTTGCCGTTCACGCACGTGCACGTCGTGGGATCGAGCGCGGTGTTGCAGTTGGGGCCGCCGTCGGTGGCGAGCACGAGGTAGCGCGCGCGGGCGGGGTTCGCGTTGCGCACGAGCCACGTGTACGCGCGAAGGAGGGCCGCGGCGGTGGGGGTGCTCCCGCCCGGCGCGGTGTTGTTGAACACGTCGAGCACCGTGGGCACGGCGCCCGCGGCGGGGGCCACGTCGACGATGGGCACGTTGCTGAACGCGCAGGCCGCGAGCCGCGAGGCCGCGCCGTCTTCGGGGTAGAAGAGCGCGCCCACGTGGATGCGGTCTTGAAAGCGGGGCAGCGTGGTGGCGAGCGCGCTGCGCATCAGCGACCACTTCGAGGTGCCGCCGCGCATGCCCGAGAGGCCCTGATCCATCGAGCCCGAGCGGTCGATGACGAGGAGCAGGTCGGCGGCGCGCGCTTCGAGCGTGAAGTGTCCGGGCACGCAGGCGATGGGGCGGTCGACGACGTCGGGCACATCGGGCACGTCGACGTCGGCGGTCGCGTCGGTGCTCGTCTCGACATCGGGAACGAGGAGGCCGGTGCGTGCGCCGCAGCCATCACCGACGGCGCTGAAGAGCGTCGCGACGAGCGCTGCGCCGACGGCGCGGAGCGTGGGCGTTGTAGGCATCAGAGCGTGCGTGGGAACGAGCGCGAGGTTCCTTCACCCAATTCGCGCGCGTGGCCGTACGATGCCGCGCGTCGCGAACGTCGCGGCGACTGGAGGAGCCACCATGAGCGGACACGTACACGGCCCTGGATGCGGACACGACCACGACCATGATCACGCGCACGGCGCGGGCGATCACGACGCAGGCCATGACTGCGCGGCGCACCATCACAACCACGAGGGCCACCTCCACGCGGCCGGCTGCGGGCACAAGGCCGTCGAGCACGACGGGCACGTGGACTTCCTCCACGACGGGCACCTCCATCACGTGCACGGCGACCACGTCGACGACCACACGCTCTCGGTGAACGCCGCGAACCCCTCGGCCTGCACGCCCGACCACGCGTGCGGCGCCCACGAAGACGACCACGTGCACGGCGCCGACTGCGGCCACGATGCGATTCCCCACGGCGACCACGTCGACTACGTGGTGTTCGGCCACCTGCACCACCCGCACGGGCGCCACTGCGACGACCACGGTCCCGTGATCGTGCGCTGACCTCGCCCTCGCCTCCTCCCGCCTCCCCGTCGCGTTCGTTCGCTGCGCTCGAATCGCTGGTTTCGCGTGCGCCCTTCTGGGTAACGTAGCGCCCCCGCCGCGCGCCCGAGGGATGGGCGTCGCCGCGACCGAGAAGGGGAAGAAGCTCTCGTCATGTCGTTCTCCAACGCCTTCTTTGCGTTCCTCAAGGGCGAGACCTCGCAGGCCGAACTCGACGCCTATCGGCATGCGATGAAGCACATCAACGACCTCGAAGCGGCGATCCAGTCGCAGGTGCTCAACCGCCCGCTCGACCCCGGCGCCGGCCCGTGGAGCCGTCCGAAGCATCAGCAGCAGGCGATGGCGTTCACGTGGATCGCGCGCGCCCTCGCCACGATCGCGACGACGCTGCTCGACTCCGACGCGCGCGAAGACCCCGACACCGTGGGCTACCTCCCGCTCGTGACCTTCGGGCAGGTGAAGGCGCTCTACGCGCAGGTGCCGCAGTTCGTTCAGGCCGCGTGGGAGGCGCTCGCGAACCCGCGCTACCAGGCCTCGCGTCCGCTGCCGCTGCCGCTCGGTCCGCGCATCGAGGCCGAGGGCAAGTGCCCGCTCGTGCACCTCAAGGGCATCCACGCGGCGGCCCAGGTGCTCGACGGCATCGGGCAGCAGCGGCTCGGGGTGTACCTCCAGTCGATCCAGACGTGCGGGGTCACGCCGCCCGACGATGTGAAGGGCTACCTCTCGGACCTCGCGCAGATGTGGGCCCGCGCGCAGTCGAAGGTCGCGTTCAGCACGCAGCAGCTCATGGCCGTGTCGATGGGCGGCAACGTCCCGCTCTCGACGCACGAAGAGGCCGAGAACCGCCTGTGGGACGCGCTCGCGGATCACTTTCTCGTCGGGCAGTTCATCGCGATGCCCGAGCTCCTGCACTCGTCGGCGATGGTGGGCGTGAACGCGACGGGCCGCACGATTCCGCACGAGGAGCGGTGGTTCCTCTCGGAGCCCGACGCGGTGCGCGACCTGAAGAACACGAAGTTCGGCGAGCAGGAGATCCGCGAATTCTGGGTTCGCAAGGCCTGGCGCACGACCCCGCGTGAGGAGCGCTACCTCGCGCAGTGCGCGGCCCTTCGCAAGGAGGGCGCGATCTCCGTCGTGTCGCGCTGGTCGACGTGCCCCTTCGACCCGGTCTACCAGACGCTCGCGCCGGTCAACATCCTCGACACGCCGATGGATCGCGGCACCGAGTTCCACCTCCACATGGACGAGAACGAAGACGAGCTCCAGGTGGGCACGCCGCGCTTCCGTCGCACCACGGGCTACCAGGAAGAGCACGAAGAGGGTCACGTGAGCGACCCCTCGGGCCACCACTGATCCGCGCGTTCGAGACCGTCCGTCTGCATCGCACCATCCCGCCTCCGCAGGAGCCTCGCCACCCCTCATGAGCGACCACGACCACGCCCACGGCCCGGGCTGCGGGCACGACCACGACCACGCGGCGCACGACCACGCGGCGCACGACCACGCGGCGCACGACCACGCGGCGCATGACCACGGGCCGGGCTGCGGGCACGACCACGACCACGCGGCGCACGACCACGCGGCGCATGAGCACGGCGCATCGTGCGGGCACGACCACGACCACGCGGGGCACAGTCACGACCACGCGCATGCTCGGGAGGAGCGCGCGGTGGGCACGCGCGACGCCGAAGATGGCACCGTCGCGTGTCAGCTCGAACTGAGCTTCGTGCTGCCCGACGAGACCAACGAGAAGGGACGCTTCGAAAAGCTCGAAGCGCACATCAACCGTCGCGCGGGCATCTCCGACATTCACATCCGGCGCGACCTCGGGTGGGCGGAGGTCTGCATCCACTACGATCCCGCGAAGGGCACGCGTGACGAGGTCGTGGCGCTCGTGCGCGCGTCGGCGGCGGAGATCGCGCGGCGCTACAAGGCCCGCTCGTGGTTCGTGCGCGGCATGGACAGCGCCCAGTCGGGCTACCACATCGAGTACGCCCTCGGCCGCATGAAGGGCGTGCTCGAAGTGGGCGTGGCCTACGCGGCCGAGCGCATGTTCGTCGAGTACGACGCCGAGCTCACGTCGCCGCGCGAGATCGAGAAGCGTGTCGAGGCCCTGGGCTTCGAACTCGAAGAGCCCGAGGCGGGACACGCCTGCTGCTCGCACTCGCATGGCGGTGGGCTCGCGCCGAAGCTCGAGATCCCGCTGTCGATCGTGGCGGGCGTGCTCCTCGCGGCGGGCCTCGCGACGGAGCACCTCGTGACGGGCGCGCCGCGCATGGCGCCTACGGTGCTCTATGGCCTCGCGGCGGCGAGCGCGGGGTTCTTTCCCGTGAAGGGCGCGGTGCGATCGGCGACGTCGCTCCAGTTCGACATCGAGACGCTCACTGTGCTCGCGGCCGTGGGCGCGGCGGTGCTCGGCGCGTGGTTCGAAGCGGGGCTGCTGCTGTTTCTCTTCAGCCTCGGACACGCCCTCGAACACCGCGCCCTCGACCGCGCGCGAAGGGCCATCGATGCGCTCGGTCGGCTGCGTCCCGAGACGGCGCGGGTGCGGCGCAACGGCGAGCTCGTCGAGGTCCCCGTCGCCGAGGTGAAGCGCGGCGACCGTGTGGTGGTGCGCGCGGGCGATCGTGTGCCGCTCGATGGGATCATTCGTGAGGGGCGCTCGTCGCTCGATCAGTCGACGGTCACCGGCGAGTCCGTGCCCGTGTCGAAGTCGGTGGGCGACACGGTGTTCGCGGGAACCATCAACGCCGAGGCTGTGCTCGACATCGAGGTCACGAAGCTCTCGGGCGAGTCGGCCATCGCGCGGGTCATCGACCTGGTGACCGAGGCCGAGGCGCGCAAGGGCCGCGTGCAGCGCTTCAGCAAGCGCGTGGAGCAGCGCTTCGCGCCGATCATTCTCGCGGCGGCGCCGACCCTCGCCGTGGTGCTCATCGCGACGGGAACCTCGGCGAAGGAAGCGCTGCTGCGCGCGATGTCGCTCCTCGTGGCGGCGTCGCCGTGCGCGCTCGCGATCTCGACGCCCGCCGCGGTGCTCTCGGCGGTGGCGCGGGCCGCGCGCGGCGGCGTGTTGATGAAGGGCGGCGCGCATCTCGAAGCGCTCGGCGAGGTGTCGTCGGTGGCCTTCGACAAGACGGGAACGCTCACCGAGGGGCGTCCGAAGCTCGTCTCCGTGTGGACGTCGCAGGGCACCACGGAGTCGGAGCTCCTGTCGGTGGCCGCGGCCGTCGAGGCGCTGTCGTCGCACCCGCTCGCGAAGGCCGTGGTCGACGGTGCGAAGGCGCGCGCGGTGACCCTGGCGACCGCGGTCGGCGTCGAGGCCGTGCACGGCAAGGGCATCCGCTCGATGGTGGGCGGCAAGGCCGTGGCGATCGGCTCCCTTGACCTCTTCGATCCGGCGCGCGTGCCCGAGGCGGTGAAGTCGGAAGTGACGCGCCTGCAGACCGCGGGGCAGACCACGATGATCGTGCGTCGCGGCACCGAGTTCATCGGCGTGCTCGGTGTGGCCGACACGTTGCGTGCGGAGGCGAAGGGCGCGCTCGCCGCGATTCGCGCGATGGGCATTCGCCGCACGGTGATGCTCTCGGGCGACAACCGCATCGTGGCCGAGGCCATCGCGCGCGAGGTGGGCATCGACGAGCCGCGCGCGCCGCTCATGCCCGAGGGCAAGGTCGAGGCGCTGCGTGAGCTCGCGCGTGACGGCGGCGTGGCGATGGTGGGCGACGGCGTGAACGACGCGCCCGCGCTCGCGGCGGCCTCGGTGGGCGTGGCGATGGGCGGCGCGGGGAGCGATGTGGCGCTCGAGACCGCCGACGTGGTGCTCATGAGCGACGACCTGCGGCAGCTGCCCTTCGCGGTGGCGCTCGCGCGCGAGGCGAACCGCACGGTGAAGGTGAACCTCGCGATCTCGCTCGGCGTGAGCGCGCTGCTCATTCTCGCGTCGATCTTCGGGTGGGTGCGCATCTCGCACGCGGTGGTGCTCCACGAGGGCAGCACGATGATCGTGGTGCTGAACGGCCTGCGGCTCCTGCTGTTCAAGCGCTGAGAGATCGCGTCGCCGCGACGTCACACAACGATTGAGTTCCGGCGCGTGGGGCCGCAGAATGCCGGGCTCCATCCATGGACGTGATCGTTGTTCGAGGAGCCCGAACCCACAACCTGCACTCCGTCGACGTGGACATTCCGCGCGGTCGGCTGGTGGTGGTGACGGGGCCGTCGGGCTCGGGCAAGAGCTCGCTGGCCTTCAACACGATCTACGCCGAGGGGCGTCGCCGCTACGTCGAATCGCTCTCGGTGTACGCGCGGCAGCTCCTCGGGCCCATCGCGCGGCCCGACGTCGACCACATCGAGGGCCTCTCGCCCGCCATCGCGATCGAGCAGCGAACCCTCGCGCGCAACCCCCGCTCCACGGTGGGCACGGTCACCGAGATCGACGACTACCTCCGGCTGCTCTTCGCCCGCGCGGGCGAGCCGTTCTGCCCCCAGTGCGCGAAGCCCGTGCGAGCCAGCACGGTGAGCGAGATGGTCGACCAGGTGATCGCGCTGGGCGAGGGGGCGCGCGTGAGCATCCTCGCGCCCGCCGTGAGGGCGCAGCGCGGGGCCCACGCCGACCTGCTCGAATCGTGGCGCCGCGAGGGCTTCGTGCGCGTGCGCATCGACGGCGCGATCCGCGACCTCGGGGAGGAGATCACCCTCGACGCGCGCGCGGTTCACGACATCGACCTCGTGATCGACCGCGTGGCGATCAAAGACGGCGTGCGCTCGCGCGTGCTCGACGCCGTGGAGCTCGCGCTCAAGCAGGCGCAGGGGCTCGTGCGCGTGGTGCCCGCGACGGGCGACGAGTCGCTGCTCTCGGAACGCTTCGCCTGCGCCGACTGCGGCATCACGTTGCCGCCCGTCGAGCCGCCGCTGTTCTCGTTCAACTCGCCCGCGGGCGCGTGCGACGTGTGCGGCGGACTCGGCGTGCGCGAGGTGGCCGACCTGCCGAGGCTGGTGCCCGATCCGTCGCTCTCGCTCCGTGAGGGCGCGCTGGCCCCGTGGCGCAAGGGCGCGCTCCCCCGCGAGCTGGAGCAGTACGCGCGGGGCATCGGCATCGACCTCTATGCGCCGTGGGAGTCGCTTCCGGCGCGGGCCCGCGACGAGATCCTCTACGGCGACGGGGACAGCTATCCCGGCGTGCTCTCGCTCCTCGATCGCAAGAACCGCGCGGCGGGGCGCGGCCGCGGACGCGACGACGACGACACCGACGAGGACAGCGAAGAGGACATCCGCGGCACCACGGAGGCTCCGTGCGATGCGTGTCACGGCACGCGGCTGCGCCCCGAGGCGCTCTCGGTGAAGCTCGCGGGACGCACCATCGCGCAGGTGTCGCAGCTCAACGTGCGAGACCTCCGCGCGTTCTGTCTCGCGCTCGATCTGCCCTCGAAGGTGCGGCCCATCGTGTCGCGGGTGCAGAGCGAGATCGTGTCGCGGCTCCAGTTCCTCGACGACGTGGGCGTGTCGTACCTCTCGCTGGCGCGTCCCGCGTCGACGCTCTCGGGCGGCGAGGGGCAGCGCGTGCGGCTCGCGACGCAGATCGGCAGCGCGCTCGTCGGCGTGCTCTACGTGCTCGATGAGCCCTCGGTGGGGCTCCATCCGCGCGACTCGGCGAAGCTGCTCACCACGCTCCGCGCGCTGGTGTACCGCGGCAACTCGGTGCTGGTCGTCGAGCACGATCTGGAGACCATCCGCGCCGCCGACTGGGTCGTCGACCTCGGCCCTGGCGCAGGCGCCCACGGAGGCCGCGTGGTGGGCGTCGGAACGCCCGCAGACCTCGCGCGTCAGCCCGACAGCATCACCGGGCCGTACCTCCTCGGCACGCGCGCGATGGCCGTGCCCGCGCATCGACGCGAGGCACGCGGGGTGCTCAAGGTCCGCGGCGCGAAGCTCCACAACCTCCGCAACGTGTCGGTGGAGATTCCCCTCGGGTGTCTCGTCGCGGTGACCGGCGTGTCGGGCTCGGGCAAGAGCTCGCTCATTCTCGGCACGCTCGTGCCGCACGTGCGCGCGAAGCTCTACAACCTCCCGACCCCCGACGCGCCCGTCGACGCCATCGAAGGCATCGACCAGGTGGAGCGCCTCGTGGCCGTCGACGCGCGCCCGCTCGGTCGCACGCCGCGCTCGTCACCCGCGACGTACATGGGCGTGTTCGCGCTGCTCCGCGAGGTGTTCGCGCAGGTGCCCGAGGCGCGCGCGCGGGGCTTCAAGCCCGGACGCTTCAGCTTCAACGTGAAGGGCGGCCGCTGCGAGAGCTGCCAGGGCGACGGCGTGCTCCGCGTCGAGATGCACTTTCTCCCCGACGTGCTCGTGCCCTGCGAGGCCTGCGACGGCACGCGCTACGAGCGCGAGACGCTCACGGTGAGATACCGCGGATACTCCATCGCCGACGTGCTCGCGATGACCGTCGACGAGGCCATCGGGGTCTTCGAAGCGGTGCCGCGCATCCGCGATCTGCTCATCACCCTGCGCGACGTGGGGCTCGGGTACCTCCACCTCGGTCAGCCCGCGACGACGCTCTCGGGCGGCGAGGCGCAGCGCGTGAAGCTCGCGCGGGAGCTCGCGCGTCGCACGCAGGGTCGCACGCTCTACGTGCTCGACGAGCCCACGACGGGCCTCCACATGAGCGACACCGAGACGCTCATGACCCTGCTCGAACGGCTCGTGGAGCAGGGAAACACCGTGCTCGTCATCGAGCATCAACTCGACGTGGTGAAGCGCGCCGACTGGGTGATCGACGTCGGTCCCGATGGCGGCGACGGCGGTGGAAAGATCGTGGCCGCGGGCGTGCCCGAGGTGATCGCGCACACGAAGGGGTCGTTCACGGGCGAGGCGTTGAAGCCCCTGCTCGCGAGCGCGCCGACGTCGCGCAAGACCGAGCGTCCGAAGGCCTCGGTGCGTCCCGTGACGCGCACGGTGACGATGCGCCCGGCGGCCTCGAAGGCGCCTACCACGAAGCGCCCGCCCGCGAAGTCGTGAAGCCCCGCACCTGGACCCGCACCGTCGACGACGGGAGCACGATCACCGTGTCGCTCGACGCGATCGGCGCGGCGGTGTCGGTGCAGCACATCCACGGCGCGCGCGAGGGCCACGCGGTGTCGTTCGAGGTGTTCGAAGCGGAGTGGCTCCCGTGGCTCGCGGTGCCCTTCGACGACGCCCTCGACGAGATGCGCGAGGCGCTTGACGCGGCGCGTTCCGAGGCCGACGACCTCGACGACCGCGAGCCCTGAGAACCCGCTGCGGGAACGGTGCGTGCGCGCGGTCGATGGTGATACGGTCGCGGCCGTGATGGGTGCCCCCCGGCGATCGCTCCGTCGTGACCAGCAGGGTCTGTCGACCACCGAGTACGTGATCCTGTTGATGATCGTCGCGTGCGTCGGCGTCGGCGCGTGGCGCATCTTCGGATCGTCGGCGGTCGAGCGCGCCAACGCGGCTTCGGGCAACGTGGGCGCCCTCGAAGACGGCACCGGTGGCGGTGGCGGCGGAGGCCACGGCGGCGGTCGCGCGGGCGCTGCGGGCGCTTCCAACACGCGGCTCGAAGACGCCACGGCCGACGCGACGCCGCCTCCCGAGAAAGAAGACCTCTCGGCGCCCTACATGCTCTTCGGCGTCGGACTGCTGCTGCTCGTGCTCCTCGTCGCGCGTCGCATGAAGAGCGGCGACGGCGGCAAGGGCGGTGAGGGCGGCGGCGAGAAGTCGTGACGCTCCCTTCTGCTTCGAGGAAGACCATGATGAACCGACTGCTGCTTGCGCCCTCGATCCTGGCGCTATTCACCGCGTGCGACGCGGGCGGTACGCCCGTGGTGTTCAACAACGGCAACGACGGCGGCGTCGACGCGACGGCGCGCGATGCGCAGTCCGACGCGATGTTTCCCAACCTCGGGCGCGATGCGGTGCCCATTCGCGACACGGGACCGGTGATCGTGCAGGAAGACGCCGCGTGCCTGCGCACCACGGCCGATGCCGCGCGTCGCCCGATGAACCTCCTCCTCGTGCTCGACCGCTCGGGCTCGATGGACACGGCCGTCGGCGGCGGCACCACGGGCCCCACGCGCTGGGAGGCCGCGGTGTCGGCGATCCGCTCGCTCGTGATGTCATTGAGCGACGACACGCGCGTCGGAATCACCTTCTTTCCCGCGGCCTCGAACGGCGACACGGCCAACGGCTACACGACCCCGGCGGTGCCCGTGGGCGCGCTCTCGACGACGCGCGCGCGCATCCTCTCGCAGCTCTCGACGGTGCGCCCCAACGGCAACACGCCCATGACCTGCGCGATGCAGGGATCGACCTCGTACTACCGCTCCTTCGCGATGGACGGCTCGCACAACGTGGTGCTCATCACCGACGGCGTGCCCACCGAGGAGTGCACCAACACCACGGCGATGTGCGGCGCGCTCCCGAACCTCCTCGACCTCGCGGCGTTCATGCGATGGGCCGCGTGTCGAGACGAGGTGGGCAAGAATGCGGTTCGCGTGGCCGTGGCCCTCGCGCAGCGTGAGACGCCGCCGATCCGCGTGTTCGTCGCGGGCACGCCCGACGCGTCGGAGACCTTCCTCTCGGACCTCGCGGTGACGGGTGGATCCGCGCGCACGGCCGACTGCCGCACGACGCAGAGCTGCCACTACTCGCTCCGCGGCGCGAGCTTCGAGTCCGACCTCACGCGGGCCTTCGAAGAGATCCGTGGACGCGCGCTGAGCTGCGAGTTCGCCATCGACGCCGACCCGTCGACCATCGACACCACGCGCGTGAACGTGAACTTCACGGGCACCGGCGACGCCACTCCGCGGCTCGTTCCGCGCGACGTCTCGCACGCCGACGGCTGGGACTACTCCCCCGGCATGCGCTCCGTCGTGCTCTACGGCACCGTCTGCGACCGCGTGCGCACCGACCCGATGGCCCAGGTGCGCATCGTCTTCGGCTGCCCCACGGTCACGCCGGGCTGATGCGCCTCGCGCTCCTCGTCGCAACTGCAGCGGCTGCGGTCCTCCCTGCGACGGCCCTCGCGCAGACGGCGCCGCGGCGCATCGAGCCCGTGATGCTCGGCTCGCCGTGGTTCGACGTGGGCGCCTTCGCGCTCGGCGGTGCGATGGTGGGCGCGGGCCTCGCGCTCTCGCCTCCCCAGGTCGACGTGGCGCCCCTCGATGGGCTCGGTGCGCGCGCGTGGAGGCCCGCCGTCGCGACGGTCACCGACGTCACGCTCTGGGGAGGCATGACCGCGACGCTGCTCGTGGGTCTCGCCGTCGATCGCTACGGCAACAGCACCACGGGCCTGCGATTGCTGCGCGCGCCCGTTGTGCTCGCCGAGTCGGCGTGGCTCGCGATCGGCGTGGTGTCGGTGGTGAAGAACCTCGGCGGCGTGTGCCGTCCGCGCGCGTGGAACGACGCCACGCAGACCTGCACCCACGACGCGGACGAAGATCGGCGGGCCTTTCCCTCGGGCCACACGGCGCCCCTCGCGGCGATGGCGGGCGCGTCGCTGGGCATGATGCTCTTCGACGACGAGCGCCCCCTGCGCTGGCCCCTGCTCGCGACGGCGACGGCCCTCGCGGGCACCAACCTCGTGCTGCGCGTGGTGGCCGGCGCGCACTCGTGGGTCGACACGGGGACGGGCTTCGCGATCGGTGCGTCCATCGGGCTGCTGACCGCGTGGGGGCACAGCGCGCGGAGCCCCGTGACGCTCGGTGCGAGCGCGCAGGGTGTGACCGTGTCGGGCGTGTTCTGAAGGCGCCGCGCAGGGGCGGCAGAGGCGAGCGGGACTACTTCTCGGCGACGGTGCCGAAGACGTGGTCCCAGAGGCCCGTCGAGACGCCGTAGCCGCGCTCGTGCGAGTCGAAGTGGTGCACGAGGTGGCGGCGGCGCGCGTGCTTGAACCACGCGGTGAAGGGCGCGAGCGCCGGGTGCCGCGGGGGCTTCATGAAGTGCACCGCGAAGTGGATGTAGTCGTACGCGAGGTACCCGAGCACGAAGCCCGCGAAGACCGTCGCCGCCCACGGACCCGGAAGCGTGGCCGCGAAGAGGGCGTAGAAGAGGCCCGCGAGGGGGAGGCTCACTGCGGGCACCATGAGAAGACGGTAGAAGTCGTCGGGGTACTGGTGGTGGATCCCGTGCGACTGGAAGTAGATGAACTTCGACACGGGCCCGCGCGGCGCGATGTGGAACACGTAGCGGTGGAGCACGTACTCGGCGAGCGTCCAGAGGAGCACGCCGCCGAAGAGGCCCGAGGCCCACGGGAGCGCGCCGAGACCCGCGAGGCCCGCGCGCGCGCCGTAGAGCACCACGGGGAGGTACATCGCGCCCGGCACCACGGGATGGACCTTCGAGAAGAACTCGAAGAAGTCGCTGCGGAACATCCGCGCGATCGTGTTCCGGTACACGGGCTCGGGCTCGTCGGCGCTGTGGTAGTGCGGCGCGAGGCTCGCGGTGTCCTTCGGAATGATCTTGTACTGCATCGCGTGAAGCTCTCTCCGGTGCGACTACGTCGCTGCGTCTACACCAGATCGCGTCGGAACGTCCATCACCAGCCCCGGCCCGGCGGCGAGCCCGTGAGCGTGCGGCACGAGTACGGGTTCTCCACGCGGAACGAAGGCTGCGCGGCGCGGTATCGCGTCACCATCTCCTCGTAGAGCGCGGGGTTTGCGCGACGCAGGTTCGTGGTCTCACCGGGGTCGGCTTCGATGTCGTAGAGCTCGAAGCGCGTGTCGTCACCGTAGGCCACGAGCTTGTGGTGTCCGTGCACGAGCACGCGCCGTCGGTCGTTGTTGCTCGTGCGCGCGAGGTCGACCCACACGTCGCGCTCCGTGGGCTCCGCGCCGTAGAGCTCGGACACGAGGCTGCGTCCCGTGAACTCGGGCTCCGGCGGCAGGCCGAAGAGTTCGAGGATCGTGGGCGCGAGGTCGAGGTGGCTGCGGTTCACGTCGATGCGCCGCGGGCGCGCGCCGGGCATCACGAAGAGCCACGGCACGCGGATCAGGTTCTGCCACACCTCGAAGCCGTGACGGTAGTGATGGTGCTCGCCGAAGCCCTCGCCGTGGTCGGCGGTGATGATGATCGCCGTGCGCGCGCCCCAGGGCTGCTCGCGGATCCACGTGATGAGCGAGCGCACCTGCGCGTCGGTGTACGTGACCTCGCCGTCGTAGCGGTCGCGCATGCGACGCCCCCACGAGGGGAAGCCCGGGTGCGCCTGGTACTGGTCGTGCGGGTCCATGAAGTGGAACCACGCGAAGAAGCGTCCGCGGTTGTTCGCGGGGTCGTTCAGCAGACGGCGCGCGAGGGCCGCGTGGGTCTCGCCGGTGATGTCGACGTCGGTGGTGGGGTTCCAGTGGAGACCGGGCACCATTTCGTAGACGTCGAAGCCCTGGTCGAAGCCCGCCTTGCCGCGACGAAAATAGCCGTGCGCGTTCGCCGTGATCGTGCGGATCCCCGCGGCGTGGAGGCGCTCGGGAAAGAACAGCACCCGCGACGGATACGTGCCGAAGAAATACCCGTCGCGACGGAGCTCGCCGGGGAGCCTTCCGCCGAGGAATCCGCCGACGCTCTGCGACGTGTACGACGAGAGCGCGTAGGCGTGCGTGTAGTTCACCGCCTGCGACGCGAGCTCGGTGAGAAAGGGCGCGATGGGCCGCTCGTACCCGTTCCACGGCATGTCGGCGCGGAGCGAATCGATGGAGATCATCACCACGTTGAGGTCCGCCGGAGGACGGTTCGCGATGTCCTGCGCGGGCGGTGCGGGCTGCGTCGGTTGCGCGGTCTGCATCCGTTGCGCGGTCTGCGTCGTGGGTGCGGTCTGCGCGGCGGCGGTCTGCGCGTGGGCGTCGGCGATGGGCGAGGCGCGGTCACACGCGCCGAGGAGCGCTGCGCACGCGAGGAGGGAGCGGGTCGTGTGCATCGGAGGGGGGCGGGTTCTATCCCCGTTGCGCGCGCTTGTGAACCGCGCGACGGAGGGCGCGCTAGCGTGCGCGGCGGAGGGCGTCGTCGTGGCGCGCGGCTTCGACCGCTTCGAGCGCCTCGGACTCGCGCGCGGCCTCGTCGTCGAGGGCCACCCGCACGCCCGTCACCGGTGCCGCCCCTGCAGAGAGGTTCTGCCGCGCCTCGGCCCGCAGCGCCTCGATCGCCGCGTCGTCGTCGTCGACGTGACCGCGGCGCACCTGCTCGGCCTCGATGGCCTTCGCGCTCCGTTCGAGGAGGCTCGCGTGGCCCAGCGACACGAGCGCGTAGAGCGCGGTGAAGATCCAGAGCGCGAGCCATCCCGGCGCGTCGTAGCGGTCGCCGTGCGCGAGCTTCGCGCCGTAGATCGCCGTGCCGATGGCGCTCATCGTGAGCACCACCGCGTTGAGCGCCACGGTGAACCCGGCATTGCCGCGCGCGCGATCGATGGCCTCGAAATCGCCACGCATCAGCGGCTCGCCCAGCTTGAAGTTGCGCCACGCGAGCACGAGCCCTGGCACCGAGAGGAGCCCAAACCCCATCGCGATGAGGCCCACGAGGCCGCCGAGAAGGCCGGGCACGAACATGGTTCCGAGCACCCACGAGAGCACCGCGGTGACCTGCACGACCCGCGGAGGGCCGTCGGCCACCATGCGGGTGACCGGGGCGCCGCGGTAGCCGTCGCCGACCTGTTCGGAGGCCGTGGCGTGGGGCGTCCAGAGGCCCAGCGCGTCGCGCCGTGCAGCGCGCCACTTCGCGACGGGAACGCCCACGAAGAGGCCCGCCGCGAGCACCAGAAAGGGGAGGAGCGTGAGCATCGGCGCGCGCGACGGTATCACCGTCACGGGGCACGCACCGTCAGTCGGCGAGGGCCACGCGACCGGTGAGCCGCGTGAGCGCTTCGGCCAGGCCGCGCGGGTCGAGCTTGAGCAGCACGTCGCTCGCGCCCGCCGCGCGGGCCGCGCCGAAGAGGTCGTCGCGGAGCCCCAGCGCCGCGATGTGGGCCGTGCGAAGCGAGACCGTGCTCCGCAGCGCGCGGATCAACGAGATCGGGTTCATGAACACCATGTCGAGGTCGACGACCACCACCGTGGGCAGTCGCGCCCCCACGGCGACGAGCGCGCGGTAGAGCGATCCGCCGCCCACGAGGTCGACGTCGGCCGAGACCGCGCCGCGCACGAGGGCGCTCACGTCGGCGCTCTCGCTCAACACCGCGAGCGACGCGCGCTGCGCCCCCACGTCGAGCTCGGGCGGGAGCGTCTTGCCGCGCGCGGCGAGGTACGTCTGCGCGTCCTCGGGCGTGATGCGCGCGCTGCGTCCCACGGTGCGCGAGGCGTGCAACTCCCCGCGTCGGATCGCCAGCAGGATCGTGCTCTTGTGAACCCCCGCGATGCGGGCCAGCTCTTCGGCGTGCAGCAGCTTGCTCAAGGTAGACGCTCCTCGTCTCGGGACTCCCTGGATGTGGGGCCCGCCTGGGGTCTCGTCACCGATCCCGTCGTGACGGTGACAATCGCCACATCGCTACCACAGCTCGGGGGCTGGGGAGAAGAGATCCGCGGTGCTCAGCGCGTGCAGTAGCCGCCGCGTCGGGGCGTCGAGAGCTCGGTGCGCACCGTCGTCTGGAGGTCGCAGCGCGCGCCGAGTCCCGGGCAGTCGAGGTCCGACGCGCAGCGACGGCGGCACTGGCCCTGGATGCACGCGACGGTGTCGGGCAGCTCGCCGGGCATCTGGGCCACGCACTGGTCGACGAGCACACACGCGCCGCCGTCGGCCAGGGCGCCCACGGTGAACGAGAGCACATCGCTCGTCGCGACCACCGTGCCCGCGCGGATCGCGTAGACGAACCACCAGTAGCGCCCCTCGGCGAGCACGTTGGTGCCGAAGCGCGCGGTGGGCTGGCCCGCAGAGCCCACGCGCCATCCCGCTTCGAGGGCCACGGTGCCGGGCTGCGCGGCGGTGCCCGGATCCTGCGACGACCACAGCCACACCACGTCGCCCGCGTTGGCGACGCGGTTCGCGCCCTGCGCACGTTGCGGCGGCGCGCGGAGCACGGCCGCCACCATGATCGCGTCGGCGGGCACCGCGGGGGGCACCCATCGAAGCTGCACGCCGTCTTCGGCCCGCAGCGTGGTGAATCCGTCGGGCGACGAGAGCGAGATCTTCGGGAGCGTGATGCCCGACGTGAACAGCGGCGCCGCGGGCGCATGGAACGAGCAGAGCCCGCCGAGCGCGCTGAGGTTCGCGGGCACGGGCTCGCAGCGCGCGCCGGGGTAGCACTGCGAGGTGCCCACGACGGAGCCCGTCGAGTCGGGCGTGCAGCGGCCTTCGTCGACGGGGGGCGCGCAGCGTCCGTTGGTCGCGGTGGGCGAGTCGAAGACGCAGAGGTCGTTGTGGTCGGGACAGTCGTCGGCGCGGCGGCATCCGCTCGTCGCCGCGTCGGTGCCCGCGTCGGCCTCGGGCGAGGTCGCGCCGCTCGCAGCCATGTCACCGCACGCGACGAGGGCGCGCGCTGCGGCGAGGACGCAGATCACCGACGTGAGGGCGCGGACGAGGCGATGGTTCATGGCTCGAATCCCACTCCTGCGTGGAGGGCGAACTGCAGAAGCGATGCCGTCTGCGTCGAGGGCGTCGCGTCGCCGAGGAACGAGAAGTCGCGCCCGAGCACACCGAACGCGGGGAACCACTGCGTGCGCGCGCCGGCGTAGAGCTGAAAGGGACCTGCAAAACGCCACGCGGCCACGAGGTCGACCCCGACGCCCATGCGCGCCGTGGCGGGCGATCGCACCGCGCCGTCGTCCCCGCGTTCGTCGCCGCGCGCGCCGAGGAGCACCGAGCCCAGGGCCGTGATGCGCAGCGCGTCGGCCGTGCCGGGAGGGGCCACCGTGACGCCACCGCCCACTTCGAAGAGCCACAACGACCCCGATGTCGCGCCGTCGGGTTGCGTGCGCGCGCCGGGCCCGGTGAGCACGTACTCGCGCGTGTACGGGAGGTTCCCGACGCCCGCGTGGAGCACGGGGCGCGCGCAGAGCGCATCGAGGGGGCAGGTGCGTCCGTGGAGCGCGTCGGGCGTGGCGACGTCGAGGGTCACGAGACCGCCCGCGCCGCCGCCCTGCACGAGGGGAACGGCCACGCCCGCGCGCACCGTCGCTGCGGGGAGATGGTGTCCCTCGAAGCGCGCGGTGAGGGCGAGCGTGCGGTCGGGCGAGGTGCCGTCGGCGGTGAGCGCGGCGAGTCCCCAGCCGGGCACGGCGGCGCGGAGACGGAGCGGTCCCGGTGCGGCGGCGAGGGAGCGCACACACCAGTGGCTTCCCTCGGCGGGTTGTTCGCCCGAGCAGCGTCCCGCGTGCACGTCGAGGTCGCGCTCCGACGACGACTCGGGGCGCAGCTCCAACGCGCGCAGGGCGGCGGGCGGGAGCGCGCGCACCGACGCTCCGCGGGTGATCGCCACGTCGACGGAGACGTCGCGCGCACGGGGCACGAGCGCCACGCGCACACGGCGAACCTCGGGGCCCTCGATGGGCACCTCGACGGAGCACCCGAAGTAGCGTCGCGCGTCGCCGCCATCGACCACGAGCGCGTAGCGGTTGCCCGCGTCGGGAACACGCCACACGCGGCGCAGCATCGCGCCATCGGGGGATGCTTCCTCGCCGTCGAGGGCCATGGGTGCTCCGTCGACGCGCGCGGAGGTTCCGAGCGACGAGACGTCGGCCACGGTGAGCGACTCGCCGGTGAGGGCGTCTTCGAAGGCGATGACGTGCTCGATCGCGGCGGGGCGACCGGCGCGTGCCGTCGCCTCGTCGGCGGGCACGACCTCGATGGAGCACGCGAGCTGCGCGAGCAGGGCGATCACGACGGGCGCGACGATACACACCCGCGCGGCGGGCGCACACCCGACACGCGAAACCATGTACACGTCGGAGCATGAGCGCAGACACGGCGACGGCGGGGCGCCCCTGGTATCGGTCGGGCACGGTGCACATCTTCGCGGGCCTCGCGCTCGGCGTGCTGCTCGGAGGGTTCCTCCCGCAGAACCAGCACCCCATCGCCTACGAGCTCTTTCGCTTCTGCTCCAAGGCGTTCATCGCGCTCATCAAGAGCGTGATCGTTCCGATTCTCATGGCGACGATCGTGACGGGCATCGCGCAGACCGGCGACGTGCGCGCGGTCGGACGCATGGGGGCCCGCGCGCTGATCTACTTCGAAGTGGTCACCACGCTCGCGCTGATCATCGGCCTCGCGATCGCCAACGGACTGCGACCGGGCGAGGGGCTCCCGCTCCGCGTCGACGGACACGTCGCACTCGCCACGCCGCCCACGGGCTGGGAGACGGCGCTCCATGCCTTTCCGAGCAACTTCTTCAAGCACGCCGCGGAGGGAGACATCCTCCCCGTGGTGGTCTTCGCGTCGATCTTCGGCGTGGCGCTCACCCGCGCGGGCGACAAGGGCCGGGCCGTCTTCGCGTTCTTCGACGGACTCACGCAGGTGATGTTCCGCTACACCGACATGGTGATGTCGCTCACGCCCATCGGCGTGTTCGGCGCGATGGCCTACAACGTCTCGCACATGGCCTCGGGCCACGTGGTCGACGGCGTCGAGGTGCGCGGATGGTCCGCGGTGGGTCACCTCCTCGCGCAGTACGCCCGCGTCGTGGGGAGCCTCTACCTCGCGCTCGTGTGCCTCTTCGCCTTCGTGTTCGTGCCCGTGATGCTGCTCACGCGCACGCCCGTCCGTGGCTTTCTGCGCGCGATCCGCGAGCCTGCGATCACGGCGTTCAGCACGGCGAGCAGCGAGGCGGCGCTGCCGAAGCTCCTCGAAGAGATGGTGCGCTTCGGCGTGCCGCGGCGCGTGGCGAGCTTCGTGATTCCCGCGGGGTACAGCTTCAACCTCGACGGCTCGACGCTCTACCTCGTGCTCGCGAGCCTCACGATCGCGCAGGCCGCGGGGCGCCACATGCCGCTCTCGCAGCAGATCGCGATGATGCTGACCTTCATGCTCACGTCGAAGGGCGTGGCGGGTGTTCCTCGCGCGACGCTGGTGATCATCGCGGGCACGTGCGCGTCGTTCAATCTGCCGGGCGAGGCTGGAGTGGCGATGCTCCTCGCGGTCGACGAGGTGATGGACATGGCCCGCACCGCGATCAACGTGACGGGCAACGGACTCGCCTCCGTGGTGATCGCGCGCTGGGAGGGATCGTTCGGCACCGAGCGCGACGGCGACGCCGCGTGACCGAGCGCGGTTCGTGCGCCTGCGCGGACCTTGACGGCATGGACCATCCGACCGACCCTCCGCGCCCTCGCGGCCCCGGTGCGGCCATCGGGCGCGGCGCGTTCTCTTCGTAGCAGGCAACAGAGAGGCACTCGATGACCATGGATTCTCGCAAGCTCGCGATGGCGCTCGTGATGGCGTCGCTCGCGGCGTGTTCGGCGAAGGGCGGCTCCGGCGGCGGCGGCGGCGGTGACCCCGACGGCAGCACGACCGAAGACAGCGCGGTGACGCCCGACAGCCCCGTCGCGATGGACACGCCCGCTGCGACCGACACGCCCGCGACGCCGGACACGCCTGCGACGCCCGACACGCCCGCGACGCCGGATGTGCCGACGATGATGGGCTGTCCCGGCGGCCTCGCGCTCTGCGGCGCGTTCTGTCGTGACACGTCGACCGACGAAGCGAACTGCGGCGCGTGCAACACGCGCTGCTCGCCATCGCAGATCTGCCAGGGTGGCACCTGCGTCACCGTGACGGGCTGCTCTGCGCCCCGCGCGCAGTGCGGGATGTTCTGCACCGACACGTCGTCGGACCCCACCAACTGCGGCGGCTGCGGCACCGTCTGCCCGACGGGCACGGCCTGCTCTGGCGGCACCTGCGTGTGCCCCGTCGGCACGACCCTCTGCGGTACGTCGTGTGTGAACCCGCTCAGTGACGGCGCCAACTGCGGCGGCTGCGGCCGCGCGTGTGCGGCGGGCGCGGTCTGCAACAACGGGTCGTGCATGAGCACCTGCCCTGCGCCCCGTCGCATGTGCGGGTCGAGCTGCACCGACGTGTCGGCCGACATCTCGAACTGCGGCGCGTGCAACACCCGTTGCGGCGCGGGCCAGCTCTGCCAGAGCGGCACGTGCGTGACGCCCTGCGCGGCGCCCAACCAGGTGTGCGGCGGCGTGTGCCTCGACGTGTCGGCGGACACCTCGAACTGCGGCGCGTGCGGTACGCGCTGCGCGGCCGGGCAGTTCTGCATGGGCGGTCGTTGCATGACGCCATCGGCCTCCACGGATCAGCCGGGCGTCGCCTGCACCTCGAACACGACCTGCCCCAACGCCTCTGCGGGGCGTGCGGTGTGCGCTACCGCGGCCGACGGATTCCCCGGCGGATACTGCGCCTACGACTGCCGCACGGTTCCGTGCGGGCCGACCGGTGTGTGCCTCCGCACGTCTGCCGATGGAGAGCCTGTCGCGCAGTTCTGCTTTCAGCAGTGCTTCACCGACGGCGACTGCCGCTCGAACTACTTCTGCCGTGCGGGCGGCACCTTCGGCGTGTGCTGGCCTCGCTGCGAGGCGACCCCCGGCGTGTGCGAAGAGGCCGGCCTGAGCTGTAACACCGTGACGCACCTCTGCGACTGACGGTCAACACGAGTCGGCGCGGGCACATCCAACACACCTCGCGTCGACACCCGCTCTACACGGTGATGGCTCCGCGATAGCCTTCGCGGCATGCGAACCCACCCGATTCCGCTCCTCGTCTCGCTCTCACTCTCCACGGCCGCGTGCCTGCCCGATCTCGTGATCGTGCGCGTCGATGCGACCGCCGACACGCCCGCGCCAACAGACGCGCGCGTTGCGGACGGCGCGTTCGAAGACACCGTCGATGCCTCCATCGATGCGACGCGCGACACGGCAGACGACCTCGTCGACGCGTCCTCCGCGGACATGACAGACGTGTCCTCCGTCGACGCGCCCGACGCCGCGTGCCCGATGGGAACGTGGCCCGGCGACGAAGGCTGCGCGCCGATCACCGCGCCGCGCCTTCGCGCGCCCTCGTCGTCGTCGTTCGTGCGCTCGCGCCGTCCGGTGCTCCGCTGGGCGCGCACCTCGCCCGCGCCGGTGCGAGTGGAGCTGTGCCGTGCGCGCGACTGCGCCGAGGTGCTCGTGGGTGCCGACGTGGACGGCGAGACCTTCACCATGCCCGAGGATCTCCCGCCCGGCGTGGTGTTCTGGCGCGTGCGTGCAGGCGCGACCACCTCCGCGACCTGGGAGATGGTGGTGCCCCGGCGCTCGTCACCGCGCGCGACCCACGATGGCGCGTTCGTCGACCTCAACGGCGATGGATACGGCGATGTGCTCGTGCTCGAAGCGTCGGGACTCCTCGATGTGCACACGGGCGGTCCCACGGGGCTCTCGTCGACGCCCACGCGCAGCGTGATGGTCGAGGGACTGCCGCCCGAGGACTTTCTCACCCGGGGCGCGATCCGACTCGTGGGGGACCTCGACGGAGACGGCTACGTCGACCTGTTCGTTGAGCGCGGCGGCGTGCTTCGCACGGTGCGCGGCGGCGCGACGCCGACGTTGGTGACCACGCCGTGGGCTTCACTCTCCGGGGTGTCCGTCGGTCTCGCACCTGCGGGCGATGTCGACGGCGACGGCTACGCAGACCTGCTTGAACTCGTTTCGAATGGCGCCGATGCGGGTGCGGGGAACATCCTGGTGACGCGCTTCGGCGATGCGGCGCTGCGTTTCTCGCGGAGTGCCGAGGTGCTCCGTGCCGCCGCGACGCTGACGGTGACGACGCACCTCGCGTGGAACGACGATGCGTTCGCAGACGTGTTTCTCGTCGACAGCAACGACATGCGGCACGCGCTCTTCGGGTCTGCACGCGGACTCGTCGAGGGCTCCACGTTCGCGGCGACGGTGTCCGCGAACGCAAGGTTCTCCAGCGCGGGCGATGTCGACGGCGACGGCCGCACCGATCTCTTCGCGCGAGAGCTTCGGGGGAGCGGCGCGTCGAGTCTTGTGGTCGGCGCATCCGTCGTGCGCGGCGACGTGACCGACGGTGCGAGCGTGCGGGTGCAGGCGCTGCGCGGCACATCGGCGATCGCGCTCGGTGACCTGAACGGCGACGGCTTCGACGACGTGGCCTGCACGCGCGAGGGCAGCACGGCGAGCATCGCCGACGGGATCTGCTTCGGCTCGGCCTCCGGTCCCACCATCGCGTCTGCGGACTCCCCGGTGCGCTCGGGGGCGATCTTCGGCCGTGACCTCAACGGAGACGGCTTCGTCGACCTCCTCACGCTCTCGTCGCGGAACCTCTCCGTCTTCCCCGGTGGCGTGACGCTCCCCACCACCCCCGCGCGCACGTTCTCCCTCGGCGGACTCACCGTGGCCGTACGCGCCCCGCAGCCCCCGCGCTGGCTCCTCGGACGCCCGCTGCGCGGCGCCTGAGCGCTTCCCCCGCCCGCGCCGCCCCGAAGCCCTCCGCGCACCATCCGGCGCCGTTCCCGGCGGCCCAGAACGCGACTGCGCGCCGTACCGCAGCGTTCCCGGCTGCCCGGATCGCCTCCGCGCACCGAACAGGACCGTTCGTGGCCGACCCGACGACCTCCGCGCGCCGTACAGCGCCGTGATGTCCGGCCCGGAACGCGAGTGTGCGCCATACAGCGCCGTTCTGGGCGCGCTGTGTCAGCGGTGGGGGCGGGGAGGAAGGCCGTCGGCGCGCGGTGCGCCGCGGTGCGCGGGTGCGCTCAGGAGGGGCAGAGGACGTGCGTGCGGGGATGCACGGAGCCCGGGTGTTCCTTGCAGAAGTTGTCGATGCGGTGACCGGTGCGGCCGCCGACCTGGGCGGTTCCGGCGCCCGCGTCGACGACGGCGATGCCGTTGTTGGCAGGCGCGCCCGCGTCGGCGACGGCCGTGGGCGCAGCACCCGCGTCGTCGACCGCAGGCGGCGTCGGCGGCGCCGCGTCGGGCACGGGGATCGCGACGGGCTGCGTGGGCAGCGGGCTCACCGTGGGGTTCGGCAACGCGATGACGGGCGAAGGTCCGCCGCCCGCGTCCGAGAGGATGGGCGTGGTGGTCGTGGTGCCCGCGTCGTTGCCGCCTCGTCCCGTGAGCTTCTTCACGAGCTGGCAGCCGTCGAGGGTCGCGAGCATGACGACCGCGACGAGGGCGCGGTCACGGAGGGCGGCAGACTTCATGGCGCGCGACGTTATCAGCGCGCCAAGAACCGCAGCAAGGATTCACACGGAGGGCGAAGGGAGCGCGCGGCGCACGCGAGGCACGCCGCGCGCGGGGAGCACTACTGGCAGGTGCCCGCGGTGCAGGTGAGGCCCGAGCAGCAGTCGTTGCCGCCCGCGAGGCAGAGCTGGCCGCGGCCCTGGCACGTGCAGGTGCCCATGGTCGATCCCGCGGGGCGGTTGCAGAGCATGCGTCCGCAGCAGTCGATGTCGCGGATGCAGGTCTCGCTGGCGCGACGGCACGCGCACGCGCCGTTCACGCAGAGCACGGTGCCGCAGCACTCGAGGCTCGACCGGCACGACACGGGCGGATCGCTCGTGGTGAGCGCCGGCGAGCGGCAGCACTTGCGGTCGATGCCCGACGGCTGCATCCCGCACTCGTAGCCGCCGCAGCACGCGCCCGCGTCGGCGCCCGAGCCGCAGGTCTCACCGGGCGGTGTGCAGCCGGGGATGAGGCAGCGTCCCGAGCGGCACTCGAGACCCGAGCAGCAGCCGCCGTTGTCGGTGCCGCCGTCGGTGCCCGAGCCCATGGTGCAGGTCTGGAGTTCGCGACGGCACGCGCAGGTGCCCATCGTCGACATCGGCGTGCCCGTGGGGCGCTCGCAGGCGGCGCCGTTGCAGCAGTCGTTGTCGGTGATGCACGACGCCTCGCGCGGACGGCACGTGCAGCGACGCGTGGAGGTGTCGCAGAGCTGCCAGCCGCAGCAGTCGGCCTGCGCGCTGCACGATCCGCCCACGTTGTGGCAGCAGGTGCTCGATCCGCCCGGCTGCATGCCGCACGTGTAGTCGCCGCAGCAGGTCTGGCCCATGGTGCACGACGCGCCCGACGAGATGCACATCGCCACGTCGCCGCTGAGGTCGTTGCGCACGTCGCTGGCGCCGGTGTCTCCGCGATCACCGCTCACATCGAGCGAGGGAACGTCGAGCCCCGGCACATCGACGCCCGCGTCGGCCATCATCGGGCGGCACACGTTGCTCTGGCAGGTGAGGCCCGAGCAGCACTCGGCGGTCTCCTGGCAGCTGCGGCCCGAGGCCTGGCACGCGCAGCGGCCGCCGTTGCAGAGCATGTAGCCGCAGCACTGGAGGTCCGAGGTGCAGCCCTCGTTCTGCTGCACGCAGCAGCGCGAGGTGCTGATGATCTGACGGCACTGGCTCGGCGAGCAGCACGCCGCGGTGCCCGACGCCGAGGCCGTGCAGGTGTCACCCGCGCGGGTGCAGTCCGAGCACACGCCGCCCGAACAGGTGGCGCCGCCGCAGCAGTCCGAGTCTGCGGTGCACGACTGGCCGCGCGGACGGCACGTGCAGCGACCGCCCGTGCACGTGAGCGAGCCGCAGCAGTCCGCCGACGTCGTGCAGGTCGCGTTGGCCGCCGCGCAGGCGCAGCGGTTGTTCGTGCAGGCCGCGCCGTTGCAGCAGTCCGCGCCCGACGCGCACGCGCCGCCCGCGCGGTTGCAGCAGGTGCCCGTGGTGCCGCCGGTGCCGCTGCACGCGATCGACGAGCCCATCGAGTTGGCGCAGCAGCGCGTGCCCGAGGTGCCCGAGGAGCAGGCCATGCCGGGCGTCGCACACGCGGTGCCCGTTCCGCCGTCGGTGACGCCGCCGTCGGGGCCCGTCGAGGGCATGGTGCACACGCCCGAGCGGCACTCGAGGCCCGTGTTGCAGTCCGAGTTCGCCGAGCACGATCCGCCCGCCGCGTTGCGCGCGCAGCGACCGCTGCGGCAGCTCAGTCCGCCGCAGCACTCGTCGTCGGAGGTGCAGGTGCCCGACTCGTTGCGGCAGCAGCGCAGGGTGCCGTGCGACGAGGCGCACATGGTCCCCGTGGCGCACGCGGGCATGCCGCCCATCGTGCAGGCGCCGCCCGCAGGCACCGGAGTGCTGGTGCCGTCGACACACGTTCCGCTGGAGCACGTGAGGCCCGAGCAGCACGCGCTCGACGCCGAGCACGCGGTGCCCACGCCATTGCACCGACGGCACAGGCCGCCCACGCACTGGAACGCCGAGTTGGTGCACTCCGTACCCGAAGTGCAGCAGCGCTGCCCGTCGCCGCCGCACACGGGCGTCGTCGAGGCGTCGCAGCGACGCGTCATCATGTTGCAGGTGAAGCCCGGCTCGCACGCGGCGGTGCCGCAGCACGACTGCCCCATGCCGCCGCACGTGGCGCCCGAGGTGGCGCGACACGATCCGCTCATGCACGCGAGGCCCGCGTTGCAGGCGGTGCCGCCGCAGCAGGTCTCGCCATCGCCACCGCAGGGACCCGAGGTGCCGCCATCGGTGCCCGACGACGAGGCCTGACACGTTCCGCTCCGGCACGTCGCGCCGGGGTTGCACGCGAGCGAGCCGCAGCACGCCTGACCGACGTCACCGCAGGGGCCGGGCGTCGGGCCGCCGGGGCCCGTGGTGCCCGCGTCCGATCCGCCCGGACCCGACGACGAGCACACGCCGCCGGTGCACGCGAGGCCCGCATTGCACGCCACGCCGCCGCAGCAGGTCTGCCCGTCGGCGCCGCAGGGCGCAGGCATTCCTCCCGACAGGCGGGTGCACGTGCCGCGCTGGCACGAGAGGCCCGAGTTGCAGGCCGTGCCACCGCAGCAGGCCTGCGTTTCGTCGCCGCACGCCGTGGTGGTGCTCATGCGACAGGTGCCCGAGGTGCACGCGAGGCCCGGGTTGCAGGCGGTGCCGCAGCACATCTGACCGTCGCCGCCGCAGGCCGCGGGGGCGGGGTTGCAGACCATGCTGGAGTCGCACGTGAGGCCCGGGTTGCACGAGCTTCCGCTGCAGCACGCCTGGAGGCGGTCGCCGCAGGGGGCGGGCATCGTGCACATGTCGGAGACGCACGCGAGCGTGCCCGCGCAGATCGCGCCCGGGCAGCAGTTCTGGCCCTCGTTGCCACAGCGACGGCACGAGCCGCTCACGCACGCAAAGCCCGCCTGGCAGATGTCGCCGGCGCAGCAGGTCTGACCGTCGGCGCCGCACGCCGCGGAGGCCGCCGTGCACATGCCGCCGTTGCAGGTGGTGCCCTCGCAGCACTCGGCGCTCGACTCGCAGCGCGAGCCCGCGCGCATGCAGCAGCGTCCGGTCTGACAGTCGGCGCTGTCGCAGCAGTCGCTCGCCGATGCGCACGCCGCGCTCGGGAGCGCGCAACACGCGCCCTCACGGCACTCGTTGCCGCTCTCACACGCGGTGCCGCCGCAACATCGCTGGCGCGCCTGACCGCAGCGTTCGAGCGGCGGATCGGCGTCGGGCGCGGGGGCGTCGAAGGGCGTGTCGTCGAAGTAGGGGATGTCGACCACGGGCACGTCGGCGCCCGGATCGATCGCGTCGGGGGGCGCCTTGGCGCACGCGCCGAGCACCGTGAGTGCGACGAGTGCGGACGCCCAGAAAGAAGAAGTTCGCATTGCGAGCAGAGGTCCTCTCTTGGCGCGAGAGTGCCCTACAAGCGTCGGGGCGGTCCAGCGGTGCCCGCGCCTCGTGACGCGCTGCGCGCATGGGGTTGCGCTGACCATGCACGCGGCGTTGTCACCACGCACATCGCAGTGGTACGCACCTCGGTCCATGGTGAGGGAACCGTCGTGAGGCGCATCACGCGTGCGTCGTTGGCCGCACTGCTCGCGACGCACGTGATCGTCGCGCTCTACGGCATCGCGCAGCCGCTGCGATGGGGCCACTACGGCTTTCACGTCGCCGAGCACGGGCTCGGCGCGCGCAACCTCGCGCGCTGGGGGATCTGGGAGTTCACGACGTACTACGGCCTCGGGCGCCCGCCGCCGAGCAGCTACAACTTTCACCACGCTGCGCGGCTGCACATCCCCGTCGCGCTGATGCAGTCGCTCCTCGGCGATGCGCCGTGGGTCTCGCGGCTGATCCCGTTGCTGCTCGGGTGCCTCTCGGTGCTCGGCGTCTTCGCCTTCGCGCGCCGCGCCCGCGGAGACCTCCAGGCCGTGCTCGTGACGGGCCTCTTCGTGCTGAGCCCCGTGCACGTCGCGTATGCGAACCTGCCCGACCTGCAGCTCACCACCGTGGGCGCGATGGCGTGGTTCGGCTACTTCGCGCAGCGCCTCGCGTCGGGCGATCGTCGGCCTGCGCGTGTCGGGCTCCTCGTCGCGGGCGCCGTCGGAGGCTTCGCCGACTGGGCCTGGTATCCCATCCTGTGCCTCACGTCGGTCGCGCTTCTCGCGTACGCGTCCCCGCGCCGTCGCGACGCGCATCGCCTCGACGACGACACCGCGCGCTACCTCCGTCACTCGCTCTGGATGTTCGCGGGGGTGAGCGTCGCCATCGTGGCGCAGCACTTCCTCCGCGCGTGGCACTACGGCGTGCTGCGCGACCTCACGAACACCTACGGGCAGCGCAGCGGCGGCATCGTCCCGTTCGTGCGCGACTTCCTCGTGCAGCGCCTCGTGATGAACCACACAGCGCCGGTGCTCGTGGCCGCGCTCGCGTGGCCGGCGCTCGCGTGGCGCGCGCGCCGTCGCGACGTGGGAACGCTCGTCGTCGCGAGCTACCTCGTCGGCCAGACGCTCTACATGTTCAAGTTCCCCACGGAGTTCTGCGCGCACGAGTACCGGAGCTATCTGCTCGCGATGCCGCTCGTGTTCGCGGCGAGCGAGGTGGTGACCCCCGCGGCGGCGCGTGTGCGCGCTTGGGCCCGCGACGGTGACGACACCGCGATGGCCTACACGGTGGGCGCGGTGCTCGTGGCGCTGATCGCGCAGGTGCCCACGGCGTACTTCATGGCCGAACTCTCGCGCGAGCGGTCGGGCTCGACGAGCGCGCGTCGCTACGATCCCCACGATCGCGACGCCGCGGCGGCGAAGGTGCTTCGGGCGTTGAGCACGCGCGACGGCATCGTGGTGCTCGGACCCGGCGCGCCCCTCGATCGCATCGAGGTGGCCTACGAGTTCGACCGGCTCGCGAGCGTGGCGACGGCGCCGGTGCACGTCTTCGCGCCGCCCGCACACCGCGGATCGCTGCTGCTCCTCACCGACGAGGCGCACGTGGTCGATCCCGCGTGGCGCGCGCTCATGCGAAGGGCGCGCATCGCGCTGCTCGATGGACGCGCGATCGTCGATGTGACGCCGGGCGTCGCGCCCTCGGTCGAAGAGATGCGCTGGTCGATCGGCGACAGCTACAACACGCTCGAACGCTACCTGCACGCGCCCGTCGAGGGGCCGATGCTTCTGCGCGCAGGAGATGCCGCGCACGCGCGCAACGTGGCCCTGGCGCTCGGTCACGAGGCGAAGGTGGTCGAGCGCGCGGGGGCAGGGCGCACGCCCATGCTCGATGCGCTTCCGGGTTCGTTGCGCAGCGCGCGCTGAGGGCGATCAGGCGACGGAGGAGAGCACCGCGTGGACGCCGTCGCTGACGACGGTGACCGATGCGCGCGCGGCGAGCACGGCGGTGCGTCCGCGGGGAACGATCACGTCGCCGCCGTCGCCGCGGAGGGTCAGCGCGCCGTCGACGACGGTGACCGCGCGGAGGCGCCCGTGGGCTTCGAGGGCGAGCGATCCCCGTCCGGCGAGGCGGGCGACGTCGAGGTCGCGTGAGGTGATGGGCGCGCGGAGCGCAGGGCCGCAGAGCGCGGTGAGCGTGAGGGGAGCGGCGAGGTCGGCGCGTCCGGCGCGCACGCGGATGCTGTCGAGAAAGGCCGCGCCGCGCGGGCGATTCCAGTCGGTGACGGCGAGCGCGTGGTCGACGTGGAGCGGGCGCGCGGCGCCGTCGGGCGAGGCGTTGCCCGTCGCGTCGTAGCGGCGGTTCCAATCCCAGTAGCGGTAGGTCACACCGCGGCGTCCGGGGCGGACGATCTGCGGCTCGACGAGGGTCACACCGCGACCGATCGCGTGCGCGGTGCCCGCCTCGACGACGAAGAAATCACCGGGAGAAACAGGCACGAACGCGAGGAGCGAGGCCACGTCGCCGTCGGACTCCAGCGCCGCGCGCATGGTCTCGGGCGTCGCATGCGGTGCGAGGCCGAGGTAGAGCCCCGCGCCCTCGTCGGCGTCGAGCACGTACCAGCTCTCGGGCTTGCCGCTCTCGTCGCCCGTGAGGCCCGCGTAGTCGTCGGCGGGATGGATCTGCACCGAGAGGTTGTCCGCCGCGTCGAGGAGCTTCACGAGCAACGACGTGTTGCCGCGCGGAAGCTCGTCCCCGAGGAGCGCGTCACCCTCGTCGCGCGCGAGGTCCGAGAGCGTGCGCGGATCGCCTGCGAGGCGGCTCGGAAACTCGGGTCCCGCAGAGAGCTCCCACGACTCGCCGACGGGCACCGCGGGGTCGAGCCCGAGGTCGGATTTGTAACGGGCGACGATCGCGCGACCGCCCCACGGCGTGCGCGCGGGCGGGGTGAAGTTGTCGGGCGCGAGGAGCCAGGCGTGCATCGCAGGGCCTCTGGAGGGGGTGCGGTCAGATGCGGAGCACGAGCTCGGCGACCGCACCGGAGAACAGCGGAACGTCACGGCACACGCCGCCGGAGCAGAGTCGCCCGCCGGGCGTCCATCCGCCGAAGACGCGCACGAAGTTGTTGACGGTGAAGTTCCACCGGAGCTCGGCGGAGGGATAGAGCGTGGGCAGGCGCGGATCGACGGCGCGGTTGCTCGGATCGGGCGCGCGGCCGAAGGGGTTTTCGAAGAGCGAGGCCTCGCCGACGGGACGGTTGGTGTTGTCCCAACGGAGCGTACCCGAGAGCACGAAGGGCAGGCCGTGGGACCACGACACCGACACGCCGCCGCGCACCCCCGCGACGAGCTGCGCGAGGTCGAAGCCCGTGATGCGATCGAAGACGAAGTTGCGCTCGAAGCGGTTGTCGACGCGGATCTCGATGGAGTCGTTGCTCCCCACGGGAAAGGCCACGTCGATGTCCGCCTGCACCGACTCGTGCTTCACATCGCCCGCCTGGAACTCCGGCTCGATGCCGCCCGTCGTCGGTGCGGTGCCCGCGTGGAACTCCCTGCGGTAGCCCACGGTCGCGATGAGGTTGAAATCGCCCGGCGCCACGCGCGCCACGGAGGCGCCGCCCGCAGAGCCCGATCCCAGCGAGGCGCCGCCCGCGGTGTTGCCCTGCGCGGGCTGTCCGCTCGACTGCATCGCGGGGCGCGAGCGGCGGCGCATGGCGAAGTACGTGTGCGTGGTGAGGTAGCCGTACTGCGCGTCCCACGGGTCGGTGATGGCGCCCGTGGTGTCGAAGTGGTCGCTCCAGCCGTAGAGCACGGAGTTGAGCGTGAGGATCCAGGGCGCGGACTCGAACGCGTAGTCGACGCGAAGGCGCGCGCCGCGGGTGTTCGCGTTGGTGAAGATGCGCTGGTCGTCGCGCTCCAACGAGGGCGCGGTGGAGTAGATGCGGGCCACGTCGCGCGGCGCGCTCCCACCGAGCTGCGTCGGGGCGACGAGGTAGTTCGTGTAGTCCTTCCACTCGGCGAGAAAGGTCCACCGGCCCGTGATGAGCTGCGCCGACGCGTAGACCCCGCGGCCCCAGGTGACCCGCGTCGGCCCGTTCTGATTGCCCCGGTCGTCGATGCGCGTGCGCGACGTGCGACGCAGCATGTCGGCCTCGCCGTAGAGCGTGAGCGCGCCGTCGAAGAGCGACGGTGCCTCGAAGCGCCAGCCCGCCACGTCGACGTCGTCCTGTCGACTCGCCGCGGCGTCGCGTTCGAAGCCCGTGTGCACCACGTGGCCCGACACCTCGATGTCTCCGTCACGGCCCGCGCGCGCCGCGAGCGAGAGGCCGGTGAGAAGGTCCTGCGGGTCGGGGTAGACGAGCAGCGAGATGGGGTCGAGGTTCTGCGGGTTCGCGAGGCCGCCGAACGCGCGCACGGTCAGCCGCTCGCGCTCGTACTCGAAGCGTCCGCCGCGGAGCGTGGTGTCGAGGCCGATGGGGTCTACCTTGCGGAAGGCCAGCGCGAGTCCGCGGCCGAAGACCTGGTAGTAGTCACCGAGTTCGGCGGTGATGCCGCGGCGCTGGTAGCGGAGGTTCACGCGCTCGGGCAGCAGGTTGCCCACGTTCGCGTAGTTGGCCGGCGCGCTCGTGTCGTAGGAGCCCGGACGCCAGTTCGAATGCAGGTAGCAGAGCTCGGCTTCGACCGTCGAACACGATGTGTCGTGGTTGAACGGCGAGAAGCCGTCGAGGCGGAGGTAGAGCCTCCACGGCGCGGCCTGCACGGCGATGTCGAGGCGCTCGGTGAGCGAGAAGAAGTCGTCGTCGTGAACGTTCCGGTCGAAGTTCACGCCGCGGTAGCGGCCGATCGTGGTGTTGGTGATCGAGAACGACGTGGGGCCGAGGCCCGGGAGGTTCGCCACGAGGCCCTGCGCGCCCGCGGTGGCGGGCAGCGCGAGGGAGAGCAGCGCGGCGAGGGAGGCGGTGCGGAGTCCGCGAGGCGCGCCGTGGGGCACGACAGACACTTTCGCGAGGGGTTGTGCTTCGGGGCGGCGGCGCGTCGTGGAGCGACGCTCAGGGCGTGCAGGTGTTCGGGTTCGCGAGCACGTCGTCGAGGGCGGCCTTGATGGCCGTGAGGCCCGTCTCGGTGCCGTACGCGCGGTAGCGGATCACGCCGCGCGCATCGACGATGAGGTTTCCGGGAAACGCGAGGCCGGGGTAGTACGGCTGGAGCGTCTGCTGCGGGTCCATGAGCTCGGGGATCGTGAGGCCGTAGCGGTTGACCCACGTGTTGCAGAACGCGGGGGTGATGGCCGTGCGATCGGGGTTCTGCACGAGCACCTGCACGATGCGAACGCCGCGCTCGCGGTAGGGCCCGAGCTCGGTCTCGATCTGACGCGCTTCCATCTGGCAGGGCACGCACCAGCCGGCGCCGATGATCACCACCGTGGCCGACGAGGAGAAGAAGTCATCCTGCGCGAAGTTCCACGGGGTGCCGTCGCACTGGTTGAGCGTGAACGGTTCGAAGCGGGCGCAGGTGCGCGAGCCGTAGGGGCCCGCGGGGTACGTGCGCGCAGGACCGGTGTCCGCGGCGGGCGCATCGACGGCGGCGTCCACGTTCGTGGTCGCGTCGGCCGTGGCCGCGTCGGGCTGCGCCGCGGGCGTGGTCGTGTCGGAGCCGCAGCCGGTGAGCGCGAGCGCGGCGAGCGTGAAGGCGACGACGACAGATCTCATGGGCTGCGAGGCTCCTGTGGGGAGTACTGGATTGGTTGTGAATCGAACGAACAGCGGTCGACGCTACGTCAGCCCCATTGTGGGGCGATAGGGCGCCTCAGGGCGACGCCGTCATCTCGGGAATGCACGATCCGCTGCCGTTCGCATTGCGGCGGCACGTGAGTCCCGACGGGCACGGGGTGGCGGTGTTGAGGCAGTTCACGGGCACGCAGAAGCCGTTGGCGAAACGGCGCGTCGTGGTCTGCGTGAGCTGGATCTGCCGCTGGCACTGGTAGCCCTCCATCGGGCGGCAGTCGTCGTTCGTGGTGCAGCCCTTGTAACAGGTGCCCAGATCGCCACGCGCGTACGAGTTGCCCGGGAGGCAGATGCCGCCGGTGGGGCAGGTGCCCTGCGGCAGCGGCACGGTCATGCCCGCTTCACCCCAGAAGGTGCTGGAGTTGTAGCCCTGCGGAAGGATGCACCGCGAGATGCAGTACCCGCCGTTCCAGCCGGTGTAGAAGCGGTTTCCGCGCGAGTCGGGCGACCAGTCGGCCTGGCAGAGCCCCGAGCGGCAGATCTGATCCGCGGGCGGCGTGGGCGCGCCCGTGCGCATCTCGGGCTGACACGACTGACCGAGCGTGCGGCCCGTGGGCGTGGTGCCCATCGCGCGGCAGCGTCCCGAGTCGTGGTCACACACGGTGCCGTTCACGCAGCTCTCGTCGGTGCACACCGGGATGCACGCCTTCGTCTCCGTGAGCGTGCCCGCGTTGTAGGTGCGGCAGGTGTAACCCGCGCGCTCGCAGTCGATGCCGTTGGCGCACACGCGCTGGCAATAGCGCGGGGCCGTGCCCACGGCGGGCGGGCACCATCCGTCGATGGGCGGCGAGCCGTCTTCGGGGATCAGCACGCAGTCTTCGTCGCTCGTGCACACCGTGTTGCACTCGCCGCCGGGGTAGCCCGTGGCGGTCTCGGTGCGGCACGAGAGGCCGACGGCGCATTCGGTGTCGGCGCGGCACGGGCCGAAGATCTGCGACATCTGCGGGGGAGGAACGTCGACGGGCGCAGTGTCGGGCGTGGCGTCTTGCGGGGTCGTGTCGGTCGCGGCGTCGACGGGGGTCGAGGCGTCGGGCGCGGGATCCGACGAGCAGCCGACGAGCGCCGTGAGGAAGAGCGCGGACGCGAAGGATCGCGAGAACACCGGTGCAATGCGGGCGACGTGCATGATGTAGCGGGTCAAGTATCGCAGTCGCGTGAATGCCGCAATGGCGCGCGTGATCTCCCATCGGTCGCGCGCGAAGTGGCGGCGCGCTCAATACCCGCGGGCTGTGTTACGTACTCGGCCGCCATGAAGCATCGCGCGCTCTCGTTCGCCCTCGCGGCCGTCACGGCCCTCTCGCTGAACGCCCGGTCGGCGCAGGCCTCGCCGGGCACCGCCGCGCAGGAGTTCACGCTGCCCGCGGCGTCGGGCGCGGCCTTTCACGGTCGCTTCCGTCTCGCGGATCACCTCGGTCGTCGGCCCGTGGTGATTCTCTTCTGGGCCACGTGGTGTCAGCCCTGTCTGCAGGAGCTCCCGGTCTACCAGGCGCTCTTTCAGCGGTACGGCGGGCGACTCATGGTCGTGGGCGTCTCGATGGATGGGCCCGACAGCGTGTCCGAAGCGGGCTCCACCTCGCGGCGTCTGGGCATCACGTTCCCCATCGTGACGGATCTCGAGACGCAGGTCGTGTCGGTCTACAACACGCGCCGCGCGGCTCCGTTCTCCGTGTGGATCGATCGCACCGGCACGATCGTTCGCGAGCGCGAAGGCTTCTCGATGAGCGAGGTGGGCAACATCAACAACGGCGTCGCCGAACTCGTCGGCGCCCGCCCTGCCGCGCCGCCCGCGCCCGCCCCGGGACCCACGCCGCCTGCGCCCGTCGCACCGCCCGCGGTGCCCGCGCCGTCGCCCGCGCCCGTGCCTGCTCCGCCGCAGCCCTCGCAGCCCGCGCCCTCGGCGCCGCCTCGCTGAACCCCGTCACACCCGATCGTCGGCGCAGCGAAGGCCCGCCACGATGATCCGGAACGTCGGCCCGTGGTGCACCCGGTTGGTCACGCGGAGCCCGTCCCACCCGTAGTTCCACGCGCCGCCGCGCAGCACGCGCTCGCAGGTGGTCGGCAACGGGTTGCTACCCGTGAATCCGTGGATGCCCGAAGCCGCGAGGTGATGGAGCGCCGCGAGCGCGGTCTCGCACGTGGGCTCGCGCTCGGGGTGTCGGTACGCGTAGGGGTCGTAGGGGCTCTCGGTCCACTCCCAGACGTTGCCGGCCATGTCGTGCACGCCGAAGGGCGAGTCGCCCGCGGGGTGTGTTCCCACGGCGCCGGGGCCGCCGAGATCGCGGCTGTACACCGCGTGACGAGGCGTCGGGCGGTCTTCGCCCCAGGGGTAGGTGCGTCCGTCGGTGCCGCGTCCTGCCTTCTCCCACTCGCGCTCCGTGGGCAGGCGTCCACCGGCCCACTGGCAGTACGCGCGGGCCTGGGACCACGACACGCCGACGACGGGCATCGTGGGCTCGTGGTACCGCGGGCCGAACTCGCGCGGCGACGAGCACGCGCCCGCGCGCATGCAGCGGTCCCAGTTGCTGCGGGTGACCTCGGTGCGGTCGATGCGAAACGCGCGGAGCGTGAGCGTGTGGCGCGGCCGCTCGTCGGGCTCGCCGCGGCCGTCGGTGCCCATGATGAACGGCCCCGCGGGGATGGTGGCTCGGTCGGGGTCGGGCGCGGCTTCGCGGGCCACGGGCTGACCGATGAGCAGCGGCGCGAACGCGAGCGCTGTGGCGGCGGAGACGAGCGTGAGGATCGGGCGCGGGCGCATCACGGAGTGCTGTCTATCACACCCCGCGAACCGCTACGCTCGCGCGCGTGAAGCGTTGGATCCTCGTGCTCGCGCTGCTCGGCGCCGGGGCGTGTTCGGGAATGGCCGCGGAGGTGCGACGCGCAGCCTCGCAGGGTGACCTTCCGACGGCGATGCGGCGCTATGCGGAGTACGTCGACGAGCGCGGCGAAGGAGACCCCGATCTGCTCGCGGAGGTCGCGCTCTCGGTGCTTCGCGATGCCGCAGCGAGTGCTGACGTACGCGAGCGTTCCGCAGGGTTCTCGGCGTTGCGAGGCCTCGGGGTGCACGCGCGTGACGTGCTGGAAGATCTCGCGCGCCGCCCCGATGTCGTGGGCGATCGTGCGCTCGCGGCGCTCTTCGAACTCGACGGGCGCAACGGCGACGTGCCCGCGCGGTTGCGTGCGGCGTCTCGCAGCGATGACCCCGAGCGACGCATCGCGGGCATGGTGGCGCTGCGCGGTCCCGCGGGGTTGCGGCGCCTGATCCGATGCACGCGCGATCCCGAGGCGGCCGTGCGTGCGGCGGCGACCCGCGAGCTCGCGCGCAGACGTGGCGACGCCGATGCGGCGGCGGCGCTGGTGGAGCGGCTCCGTGATGACGTCGACGCGGCGGTGCGCACCGCCGCGGTGCAGGCCCTCGGGGCCCATGGAGACGCGGGGGTCGAGGCCCTGCGTGCGGCGCTCGATGATCGCGATCCCATCGTGCGGATGTCGGCCGCGTCGGCGCTCATGGCGGCGGCGCCCGAAGCAGCGGTCGAGGCGCTCGCGTCGCGGCTCACGCCCGACGTGACCAACGCGTCGATCGAGGTCGCGAGGGTGCTCGCGACACGGCACCACGCGCCCGCGGAGGCGTACATCGTCGAGGCGTTGCATCACGCGCGGGCTGCGCTTCGGCCGCAGGCGGCGGTGGCGGCGCAGGCGCTCTCCGAGGCGCACGACGACGACCTGCGTCCGCTGCTTCACGACGCGGACCCGGAGGTGGCGCTGCGCATCGCGTCGCTGCTGTCACGGCGTGCGCGGCTGCGCGACGAAGCCCTCGCGGCGCTGCGTCCGCTCGCGATGTCGCCCGACGGCTTCGTGGCCGTGCGCGCGCTCGGTGTGATCGCCAACGCGGGAGACCCCTGGGCCCGCGACCCGCTGCGCACGGCGTTTCAATCGAGCGATGCCAACGTGCGTCGGCTCGCGGTGATCGCATGGCCCCAGGCGATCGGTCCCCGCGGCGGAGACGTCGACCCGCTGGTGCCGCTGCTGCGCGACGCCGACCGCTCGGTGGCGCTGCTCGCGGCGGTCGAGGTGGTGTTGATCGCTGCGCGTTGAGCGCGCGTCAGGTCACGCAGGCGGCCCGCACCTGGCGCATGTCGGTGTGTCCGTCGAGCACCTTCTCGATGCCGTCTTGCAGCATCGTGCGCGCGCCCTCGGCGGCCGCGACGCGACGGATTTCATCGAGGTGCGCGCGGGTGCGCACGAGGGCCTTGATGCGCTCGGTGCCTGGCAGAAGATCGTGGAGCGCGATGCGTCCGCGGTAGCCCGTGCCGCGGCAGCGCGCGCAACCGACGGGGCGGTGCGTGAGCGGCTCGTGCTCGCGCGTGCTCATCATCGCGGCGTAGGCCTCGTCGCCGTAGGCGTCGCCGATGCGCTGCCACTCTTCGGGCGTCGGCGAATACGGAGCCTTGCAGTCGTCGCAGAGGCGCCGCACGAGCCGCTGCGCGAGCACGCCGCGGAGGGCGTCGGCGAGGCTGAGCGTGTCGACGTCCATGCCGAAGAGGCGCGTGAGGGTCTCGGGGGCCGTGTTGGCCTGGAGCGTCGAGAGCACGAGGTGGCCCGTGAGCGACGCCTCGATGCCCACCGCGGCGGTGATGCGGTCGCGCATCTCGCCCACCATGATCACGTCGGGGTCGTTGCGGAGAAACGCGCGCAGCGCCTCGGGGAATCCGAGTCCGATGCGCGTGTTCACCTGCACCTGACGGAGCCCGGGCTGCACGATCTCCACCGGGTCTTCGATGGTGACGATCTTCATGTCGGGCGTGTTGAGCGCGCCGAGCGCCGCGTGCAGGGTCGTGGTCTTGCCCGAGCCCGTGGGGCCCACCACGAGCACGATGCCGAAGGGCTGCGAGATCATGTCGCGAAAGAGCGCGAGGTTTCGCGGACTGAACGCGAGGTCTTCGAGCGGCATCGGGCGCCACGCAGAGAGCAGGCGCATCACGAGGTCCTCGTTCTCGCCCACGGTCGGCAGCGACGCGACGCGCACCTCCACCGCGTGGCCGCCGATGCCGCGCACGCGGAGGCGTCCGTCCTGCGGGCGACGGCGCTCGGCGATGTCGACGTCGGCGAGCACCTTCACGCGCTGCACGAGGGCCTGCCGCTGCGTCGCGGGAATGGTCACGTAGTCGACGCAATCGCCGTCGATGCGGAAGCGGATGCGGCACGGCTGGTGGTCGCCGTTGGGCTCGATGTGAATGTCCGACGCGCCGCGCGCTGCGGCTTCGAGCACGAGGTGGTTCACGAGGTGTGAGATCTCGGCGTCCTCGTCGCGCCCGGGGGCCGCCGTGGGGTCGACCTCGGGCGTTTCGGGGGCCGCGGTCGCGCGCTGGTCGAGGAGCGCCACGATGCGCATGACGTGGTCGTGGTGCGTGCGCGGCGGGCCGCTTGCCGAGGTCGTGGCGTGCGAGGGCGCGTGCTCCATCGCGGCCGAGAGCAGCGGCGGATCGGTGTACACACCGTTGGGCGCGGGCTGCGTGACGCTCGCGTCGATGAACGCGAGGATGTCGCGGCGCAGGCCCACGACGAACTCGACCTGCGACGCGAGGCGGCGCTTGCGGAGCGCGTCGAGGAGCTCGATGGCCTCGGGGTTCTCCACGGCGATCAGCAGCGTGCCGCCGGGCTGCAACGCGACGGGCGCGCACACCTGCGTGCGCATGAAGCCCACCGCCATGAGTTCGAGCAGCGCGCGCGACATGCGGTAGCGGCCGTCCCACGCGAAGAAGCGGAGGTGGTGCCAGTCGGCGAGGCTCTGGCCCACGGCGTCGCGCGGGATCTTGAAGTGGTCGATGAGCACCGAGGGCACGTCGCTCTCGCTGCGCCGCGCGCGCGCCTGCGCCTCGTCGAGAATCGCGTCGGAGACGAGCCCCTGCGCGAGGAGCAGACCGAAGCGCGCGCTGTCGGGGCGGGCCGTCGTCGAGGCGCCGAGCTGGGCCTCGACGTGCGGGCCGAGCATGCGACCGACCTCTTCGGCGAGGCGCGCGTCGTCGGCGCGGAAGTCCATGCCGTCGAGGGAGTTCACGAACTCGATGACGCCCACCACGCCGCGCTCGCCGAGGATGGGCGCCGCGAGCACCTGCCGCGTGCGGCTCGTCATGCCGACGTCGCGCGCGGGGTCGTGACGGAGCTCGGGGTGGAGCGCCCGGAGCTCCGAGGCATCGTAGGCGTTGCGGATCGAGACCGTGCGGCGCGTGATCGCCACGAAGCCAGGGATCGACGCGTAGGTGCGCGACACGCGCAGCGAGGCCTCTCCGCCCGAGCGCGCGAGCATCCAGAGGTAGGTGTTGCGCACGTCGATGGCGAAGAGGTTCACGCGCTCGGCGTCGAGCAGCGAGTGGAGCAGCTCACGCGACTGCGCGAGGAGATCACGGAGCGATTGCGCCTCGGCGACGGCCTCGCGGAGGCGGACGAGGAGCGTGCGGTAGCGCGGGCGCTCTTCGAATCCGTTGCGCGCGTCGATGGCCGGACGCTGCGACGATGCGACGGCGGGCGCGCCCGAGGGCATGGGCGGCGGGCGCTGCGACGGAGGAGCGGGTGACGGAGGTGGAGGCGGGCGCTGCGAGGGGGCCATCGGGGCGAGTGTATCGAGCCACACCCGCGGAGGAACACCCGCGTGTGACGGGTCTCACTCGTCGTAGAAGATCGGATCGCGCTTGCGCACGAAGCGCTCGATGGTGCGCCGGTCGGCGTCGGAGAGGTTCAGGAAGCGCACGCCGAGGCCAGGGCGCAGGCCGCGCTCGGAGTCGCCGTGGCGAACCCAGCGGACCTCGGTGAGCACTTCGAAGATGCGCTCGACGCCGGGCAGCGAGAAGCGAACCGTGAGCGTCTCGCCGGGTTTGCGCGTGAGGTACGTGACGAGGAAGAGACCGCCCTCGGAGATGTTCTCCGAGAAGCCCTGATAGAAATTGCTCTCGCTCTCGAAGGTGACGTCGGCCTCGACGTCGACGCGCTCCGCATCACGCAGATCGCGGGGGTTCGTGCTGGGCTTCGTCGGGAACGGTGCCGTGTCTGGTTGCATCGCGCTGTGTCTCCACGAGAACCCAACGGACGCCTCCGGGGAAACCTTGAGCGGGTGACGGGTCGCCCCGCATGTCGTGCGATCAGTGCGCGGAAGCCGGACCCGCGGACTCCACAACCACCGTGCGCGCTGCGCTCCGTCGTGCGCCACGCACAGCGACCACGCGGTGCTCGCCCACGGTCGCGCGCCACCGATCGCCCGCGAGCCGCACGCCGTCGACCTCCCACACGAGGTCATGGGCCCACGCGTCGGCGCCGTGCGCGCGGAGGGTGATCTCGGGGGCTTCGCGCGTCGTGTCGAGCATCCACCGTGCGCCCTCGCGGGGCTCGGCGATCGTGAGCGCGTCGTCGTTGCGCGCGGGCTGCGACGTGGCGACGGTCACCGTGCCCGCGGTCTGACGCGCGGCCCATGCGGCGAAGCGGGCGGGCACCCGCGGGCGGCCGTGCTCGTCGTGGGCCTCGCAGGTCGCCGTGGGGAGCGCGTCGCGCGCGAAGCGCTCGCGGATCACGTGCGTGCAGCGCGGGCCGGGGCGCAGGCCGCTGTGGGCGCACACCGGCGCGTCGACGAGGTTTGCGGCGTCGACCACCGGCATCGCCACGAGCGACGGTTGACGCATCGCCCGCGCGAGGATGCGCGCCGCGGCGGGCGCCGCCGCTTCGAAGCCCGACACCTCGCGCATCGCGGCGCCGTCGGGGTCGCCGAGCCACACGGTCACGGTGAAATCTCGCGTCGCGACCGTGGCCCACGCGTCGCGCCAGTTCGAGGAGGTGCCGGTCTTGAGCGCGAAGGGGAGGCCACCGGTGAGATCGCGCAGATCGCGGCCGAAGGCGTCGGCGCGGGCGGCGCTGTCGGAGAGCACGTCCCACGTGAGCGCGGCGGCGTCGGCGGTCATCACGCGCACGCCAGGGCGACGGTCGCAGGGCGCGAACGAGAGCGGAACGAGCGTTCCTCCGCGGGCGAGGGCGGTCCACGCGCGGGCGAGTTCGAGGGCGCTCACGTCGGCACCACCGAGCACCACCGCGGCGCCGTAGTGCGAGGCGTCGTCGAGGTCGTGGAGTCCCAGCGCGCGGAGTCGTGCCACGAGGCGCTCCGATCCGACGCGCGAGGCCGCGTCGAGGGCCGCGAGGTTCAGCGAGGCCGAGAGCGCGACGCGGGCGCGCACGGGGCCGCGCTCGCGTCCGTCGTAGTCGCGCGCTTCGAAGGTCGCGCCGCGTGCGCCGCGCAGGGGCACGGCGATGTCGTCGAGCACGGTGGCCGCGGTGCCGCCGCGCTCGAAGAGGAGCTCGTACACGAAGGGCTTCAGCGACGATCCGGGCTGCCGTCGCGCCCGCGCGAGATCGAGCGCGCCGCCGGGACCTTCGGGACGCGCCGCGCCCACGTACGCGAGCACCTCACCCGTCGCATTCGCGAGCACCACCGCCGCGCCGTTGCGCGCGCCGCGCGAGGCCATGCGCTCCACCGCCGCACGGAGCACCGACTCGGCGTCGCGCTGAAGCGACGCATCGAGCGACGTGCGAATCGTCGGTGCGTTCGCGATCTCGCCGCGACGCACGCGGTCGAGCGCGGCGTCGACGGCGCGCGGCGCGAGCCACGGATGCGCCGCGATCGGTACGACGGAGAGCGCCTCGTTGCGCGCCTCGGTCCACTGCGCGGGGGTGATCGCGCCGACTGCGCGCATGCGGTCGAGCACATAGGCGCGGCGGGCGAGGGCGCGCGTGCGGTGACGTCGAGGCTCCGTGGCTGACGGTGCCTGCGGAATCCCCGCGAGGAGCGCGGCCTCGGCGACGGTCACGGTCGACACGTCGTGACCGAAGTACGACTCGCACGCGCGGGCCACGCCTTCGATGCCGTCTCCGAAGGGGAGGCGGTTCAGGTACTGCTCCAGGATCTCGTCTTTCGAGAGCACACGTTCGAGCGCGACCGCGCGGAGCATCTCGACGGGCTTCGACCACGGTCCGCTGCGCCCGTACACGCGCTTCACGAGCTGCTGTGTGATCGTCGAGGCGCCCGACCACCGACGCCCCGGCGCCACCGCGCGCGCCACCGCGTGGAGCACCGCGCGTCCGTCGACGCCGCCGTGCGCGTGAAAGTCCGCGTCTTCGGCGGCGAGCACCGCCGCGATGAGGTGCGGCGACATCTGCGCGAGCGACACCCAGCGGCGGTCGATTCCGTCGACGCGCACGAGCCGGAGCACCTCGCCGTGCCGATCGGTCACCACGCGCGCATCGTCGGGACGAGCGAAGCGCGCGCGGTCGATGAGCGCCCCCGACCGCACCGCGAGCGCGCCCAGCAGCAGGGCTGCGAGCGCGAAGGCGAACGTTCCCCGAAGCGCACGATGCAGCCGCGGCGTGATGTGCGATCGCGCGGGCGGAAGGGCGAGGGCGGTGGTCATGGCGCGGTGCTCAGGGGTCGACGACGAGCGTGGTGGCCGTGCTGCGCGCGCGCTGCGACGGATCGTAGAGCGCGTCGAACTGCGCGGGCGGCAGCGTGAAGGTGCCCACCGTCGTGGCGCGCACCGCGTAGGTGAACTCGCGCAGTCCCGTGGCGCCGGCGTCGAACACGAAGCGCGTCACGCCGCGGTCGAACGCGCGGTGCGTGATCTCGCCCAGCGAGCGCGCCGCGTAGAAGCCGCGCGGGTCGACGGCCCCATCGTCGGACTCTCCGCCGAGCAGCGCGTTGAGCGAGGCCTGTGGCGTCGTCGCGAAGCCGCGGTCGACAGCTTCGAAGCCGCCGCCCATGGGATCGCGCAGCACGGAGAAGGGCGCCGTCGCCGACTCGGAGTACACGAAGAGGCGCACGCGCACGAGGTCGCCGAGGTGCACGTGGGCGCCGCTCGCGAGGGCCGTTCCCGCAGCGGTTTCGTACACGCGGTGCATGGCCACGGCGCGTCCGCGGGCGACGGTGTCGGCATCACCGAGGGGCACGGCCCAGCGGCCGTCGAGGGCGAAGAACGCGGGCGACGCGCTGCGCACGATGAGGCGGTGCGCGCGCGGTCCGAGGGCGCTCACGGGGAGCACGTAGCGGGCGCCCTGGCGCGTGTGGGCGGCGGGCGTCAGCGGCGCGCCGTCGAGGGTGAGCGCGGCGTCGAGGGTGCGACCTTCCTGAAAGCGACGGGCCCACGCGGCGAGGCCCGCGAGCGCGCTGGCCGTCTCGTGCGTGGAGCCCCACGAAGCGCCGTCGTGACCGAGGCGCAGGTCGAGGAGCGTCGCGGCGAGCGTGCGCGCCCCGTGAAGGTCGTCGGAGAGCGTGGCCACGGCTTCGAGCATCGCGCCGGCGGTGCGTGCGGTGCTCGCGTACCAGCGGAGGCCCGTGCGGTCGCGGTAGGCGTCGGGCGTCCATGCGCCCGCGCGGCGCAGCGCCGTGGCGAGGAGCGTGTCGCGGCGCGTGTCTCCTGCGGGGAGCGCCATCGCGAGCTGTGCGAGGCCGAAGGGCGTGAGCGCATCGCGGGCGTCGTAGAGCGCCGAGGCCGGTGCCGCCGCGCCGCGGCCCGCGTCGGAGAGCGTGCGGAGCGCGAACGCGAGCTCGTCGTGGCCGCTCGATCCGTCAGCAGAGAACACGCGGTACTGCACCGCGGTGGTCACGTAGCTCGCCGCGCGCTCGATGGCCTCGCGGGGCACGTCGAAGCCCGCGCGCCGCGCCGCCACGAGCGCGCGAAGCGCCCAGGTCGAGACGTACGGAGACGGCTCGTCGGAGGCGCTCCACGCGCCGAATCCGCCGCTCGCCGACTGGTTCTCGAGAAGCGCCGCGGCGGCCCGCTCCCCACGCGCGCGCACCTCGGCGTGCGACCATCGCGCGGGGCGCAGTCCAACATCGAGCGACGCGAGCGAGGCCCACCCGAGGAGCGTCGCGGCCGTCGCCTCGGTGCCACCCCACGGCGCGTCGAGGAGGTCTTCCATCGCGCCGTCGACGCCCGCGAAGGGATGCGTCGCGACGGTGACCGTGACGCTCCCCTGCGAGGGATCGATCTCGTCGGGCAGGTCGATCGTGAGCGCGCGCTCTCCCTGCACCGCGCCCACCGACCCCGTGCGGACCTGGCGCGCGCGGGCCGCGACGGGGATGTGCGCGTCGAGGCGCTCCGAGGCGCCGCCCGCGGTGACCTCGAAGGCCACGTCGACAGACGACCCCGCGGCGTCGATGGGCTCGGTGACGCGAAGCTCCTGACCCGCATCGAGACGCACGACCCGCGAGGCGCGCGCGACGCCCTGCACCTTCGTCACGAGCGTCGCCTCCACGGCCGCTTCGCTCGCGTTGTGGAGGAACACCGCAGCCTCGGCGTGGTCGCCGTCGGTGAGCGTGCGGGGCAGCATCGGGCGCATCACGACGGGACGGCTCGCGGTCACGTTCGCCGTCGCACCACCCGCGCGGAGGCCCTGGTCGATGGCCACCGCGATCACCCGGTACTGCGTGTTGCGCGAGGGCACGTGGAGCGTCGCGTGGGCGTGGCCGCGCGCATCGGTCGTGAGTCGCGGGAGCCAGAGGGGCGTCGGGTCGAAGAGGTCACGCTCGTCACGAAGCTCGCGCTCCGACGACACGTCGCCGTCGCCGCTCGCGCCGGGCAGCGCGGGGAGGTCGATGCGCGACACGAGCTGGCGGCGGAGGTCTTCGAGCGCGAACTGCGCTGCGCGTCGCGGGAGCAGCGAGCGCGTGGGATCGGGCGTGGTGTAGTTCGTGAGGCGCAGCGATCCCTCGTCGACGGCGTAGAGCGCGACCTCCGACGAGACAGGCTCGCCGCGCTCGTCGCGCACGGTCACGTCGATGGGCACGTCGGTGTCGGGCCGCACCGAGGTCGCACCGAGCTGGATCGCCACGGCGAGCGGCGCACGCTGCGGCCGCGCGGTCAGCTCCGTCGCGCCCCAGCGGAGATCGGGGGACTGGAGATCGAACTCGCCCGCGCCGCGCACCGCGCCCGTCCGCGGTCGCACGAGCGTCACGGTCACGAAGGCGTTGGGCACCATCTCGCGCGTGATGGGGACCTCGACGGTCACGCCGCCCGCCCGCACGCGACGGCGCTCGGCGTGGAGCACCGTCTCGCGATGCACCGTGATGAGCGCGTCGGCTTCGGGCCACGGACACTCGAAGGCCACACGCGCGCGATCGCCCACGAACCAGCTCGCCTGCGCCGAGGTCACCGCGATGGGCGCGCCCGGCGCGTCGCGGTCGGGGTGCTCGCCGGGCGCCGCGACGTACACGCGCCGCGAGGCCACGCTCCGACGGCCACGCGCGTCGGTCACCGTGGATTCGAGCACGTAGGTGCCGGGGCGGTCGGGCATCCAGGTGCAGTGCGAGGGCTCCGTCGTCGACACGGTCGCGCAGCGGTGCACCACCTCACTGCGGCGATCGCGACGGGCCTGCCAGTCGCCCTCTTCGTCGTGGCCCTGCCACTCCCACCACGTGTGCCAACCCTCGCGGCGGATCGTCGACACCACGCTGACGTTCGCCACCGGCGCGTCGTCATGGCCGATCACGACGGACTCCACGTCGAGGGGAGCGCCCGTGTCGGTCCACGCGTTGCCGTCGCGCACGCCGACTTCGACGTCGGCCGGGTACACGGTGATCGTGCGCCACGCGCTCGTCTCGTCGCCCGATGCGTCGCGCACGACGAACTCCACCGAGGCGAGCTCACGCTGCGTGGTGCTCGGCGTGACCGTCGTCGTCACGATGGCAGCGCCCTGCGCGTCGAGGTCGATCTGGCCCGACGTGTCGATGCCCTGGCGCGGTGCGGTGTCGACCGCCGAGAAGGTGTACTGCGTCCATCGTGCGGGATGCGGCGCGGCGCCATCCCGTTGCACCGACCAGCGCGCGTGGGCCGCGGTCATGGGCGCGCCGAAGAGGTAGCGCGCGTGGGCGCCCGCGGAGAAGCGCTCGCCGTAGACCACCGGCGTCGAAGGAACCTCCAGGTCGACGCGCACCGTCGGCTGCCGGAACTCGCCGACACGCACCGTCGCCGTGCCGATCTGCACGGGGCCCGCGGGCATGCCGTGACGGCGCGTGCGGATCGGGTCGCTCCACACGGCGAGGCTGTATTCGCCGAGCGACGCGGTCACGGGCAGCGCGAAGTCGGCGTCGACGGAGCCGAAGTTCGAGAGGCGCACGCGCTTCGATCCGACCTCGCCATCGGGGCCCACGAGTGCGACGCGCACGGTGCCGCGTCGTACGGCCTCGGCGGTGTCGGCGTGAACGCGCCGCACGACGGCCTTCACGTGCATCGACTCGCCGGGACGGTACGCGCCGCGGTCGGTCCACACGCTCGCCACGGGCGCATCCTCCGGGCGCTCCGCGGCGTTGGTAGGAACGCCCAGCGTCGCCGCCGTCGCCGCGCGCGAGGGGTCGAGCACCATCAACGCGCGGTCGTCTCCCTTCACGGCGCGGATCACGTGGCGCGTGCCGAGCGCGCCATCGGCGAGCGCGATCCACGCGACGCCCGCGGCATCGGTGCTGGCCCGCGCGACCTCGTGCGCGTCGTGGTCGGCGAGCGTGAGCGCCGCGCCCTCGACAGGGGTCGCATCGTGGAGCGAGGTCACCCACACGAGCACGCCGCCAGAGAGCGCCGTCGCGTGGATGCCCAGGTCGGTCTGCTGCACGAGGGCCGCGGCGGCTCCCGGCGCTTCGTCATCGCGGTTCGCGTCGAATCGCACGAGCGCAAGGCCCCCGCGCGCGCGCCCATCGCGCCATGCGTATGCGCCTCGCGCCCAGCGATGCGCCCGCCCCGCAGGGAGGAGCGCCGCGAGGTCGTCGTTGCGCCACTGCATCGCACTCCGCGGTCCGCGGTCGGCGTACGCGTTGGGGTCGAGGGCCGCGCGCAGTTCGAGGCTCGTCGGAATCTCCGCGTGCCACGCATCGCCGCGGTCGATGTGCACCGCCGCGAAGGGGAGCTCGGCGCGCGCGTCGCGTTCAAAGGTCAGCGCGCCGCTCGCAACGCGCACCTCGGGAGCGCGTCCGCGGCTGCGAATCGCGAGGGGACCGGGCGTTCCGAGGGCGTGACCTTCGCGGTCGCGGAGCGCGCCGAGGCGCACCTCGTAGACCTGACCGGGCTCCCACTCGGCCTCGACGGAGAGCGTGTGCTCGTCGGCGCTGACGCGGAGATCGGGCGGGGTGGGCGTGACGCGCACGGCGTCGCCAGCAAGGGGCGTCGCGAGCGGGTTCGTCGCCCAGAGTCGCAGCGTCTCGTCGATGTCGACCACGCGACCCGGCGGGCCCTGAAACTCACACGATCCCGCCTCTTCGGTCTCGTCGGGACAGGCCACGCCCTCGATGCGCGGACGCGGCGCGAGTTCGAAGGTCGTGGTGCCCGGCGTGTCCGAGCCCTCCCATTGCGGCGCGACGCCAGGCGCAAACGCGATGGCGATGCGCGTGCCCGGTTCGAGCGTGCGGTTGGGCTGAACGAGAAGCTCGGCGCGTCCGTCGGCGTCGGGACGCGTGCTCGCCAGCGTGAAGGGAACGGGGCGCTGCGCACCGCCCGCCTCGTACACGAGCACCTGCGAGCGCAGCGCTGCGAGGTCGACGGGGCCGCTCACCCGTACGCGCAGGGGCTCGCCGGGCAGCACGCGACGAGCACCCTCGGAGAGCGACACGTGCGTGCCTCCGTCGAACACGAGCGTGCGCGGCGTGAGCTCGCCGATCTCTTCGCCCCCCATCGAGCGAAGCGTGGGATCGACGGTGAACGACACCTCGGCGCCGCGCGCCCACGATGCGGGGGCGGGGTCGAAGCGAAGCGTGTTGCGCGAGCTCCATCGAGCGACGCCGGCGACGGCGGGCGTGAAGCGCAGCGGGTGCGACGCGAGGGGACGGTCGACCTCTTCGGCGCGCACCATCGGGCGGTTGAAACGGATCCACAGCGAGGTGCCGCGCTGCACGCGGTGGGAGCCCTCGGCGGGTTCGATCACCGTGAACGACTCGGGTTCGTCGGCGGCGAGGAGCGGCGCGAGCGGCGTGGCGGGACCGAGGTCGGGCGCAGGGGCGGGAAAGGTCGACGGGCTGCGGAGCAGCGCGCCGGGGGCATCTTCGAGCGTGGGCGCGCGCCGACGGCGCAGTGTCGGAACGACCACGGCCACTCCCGCGAGCAGCAGCGCCGCCACGAGGGCGCCGCGCGGCCGTGTGCGCACGAGGGAGACGGGCGCCGCGTCGGCAGGACGAAGGCGGTACGGGGACTCGGGCTGCGAGCTCGGAGGCGTGGGTTCGGTCGTCATCGAAGGCGCGACCGAGCAAGGGCGAGACCACGCGAAAGGCCCGAGAGCGAAGCCCCTTCACGCGGATCGTGCGTGGCCCGCAGGCCACGGCAGGCGCGGATCAATCGCCGTTGACGAGGAGGCCTTCGCGCAGCACGAGCCGATGCCCGCCGATGCGGATCGCATCGCCGTCGACGCGCGGCTCCTGACCGTCGGTGTCTTCGAAGGGCACGGTCACGAGGGGCTGGCGCATCGGGTCGCTGGCGCTCGACGCCCAGATGCCGATGAGGTTCAACGAGGCGTCGAAGAAGCGCAGCCAGCGCGTCGCGCCGGTGGGGCCGCCGCCCTCGTCGTCGCGGTACGTGTCGTCGGCGCTGACCACGAGCACCGGCGTGCTCCCCACGGTGAGCCAGGTGGCTTCGGGCGTGGGCTCGTCGTTGCCCTCGTCGAGCGAGCAGTCCACGTAGCGGAGTCCGCGCGCGTTGCTCGCGATCACGACGTGGGCGTCCGCCGCCATGCGCCACGCGGAGGTGGCGTTGATCGCCGTCCATCCCGCGCCGTTGGGTGCGAAGGCCGGCGTGTTGGTCGTGCGCGACACGCAGAGCCCGCCCGTGGCGCCCTGTCGGCTGCGCACGGCGGTGAGGCACGCGCGCACGGCGACGGAGTCGTGGGCCGCGAGGTATCCGAGGGCGTCGCGCTCGGCGCTGCGAAGTCCGTCGGCGTCGAGGCCTTCGGCGCAGCGGTCGCCCGATCGCTCGCGCGCCGCGAGGGTGAGCGCGTAGGTGCGGGTGTTCGCGCGGTCCGAGCCCTGCGAGATCGCCGTGGCCGCATCGGCCTGCGCGCGGGCGTGACGGAGGTCGTTGCGGGCCTCGTAGACCATCGCGAGGTTCCGGCGGCAGCGGGCCTCGGCGGCGTACGCGCGTCGGCGTGCTCGCGTGTGGAGCGTCACGCCTGCGTCGAGGTGCGTGACCGCAGCGGCGAGGTCGTTCTCCGTGCGATCGAGCTCCCCGAGCTGGCAGAGCTGCGCGGCCGTGGGGCGACGGGCCACCAGCGCGGTGAGGCGCGCACGCTCGGGAGAGGGCGCAGCGGCGGGGGCAGGCTGCGCGAAGGCGACTGCGGGAACGGAACACATCGCGGCGATCGCGACGATCGCGCGGCGGGCGAGCGACATCTTCAGGCTCCAACGGTGGGAGATGAGAGAGAGGTGGTGGTGTGAGGGCGCCGATGGGTAGGCGGCCGCATCGTCGCCGTCAAGGCGTTGGGGCACACGTTTCAGTCACGCGGGCGAGGCTTCTTCTTCCCGCGACCGCGGAGGAGCTGCATGAAGATCAGCGTCAGGCGGAAGAACGAGAGGTACTGGTCGACCGCGTGCGTGGTGGCGACGCGCTGCACGTCGGCCTCGTCGACCTTGTGCGACTCGTTCGCGAGGGTCTGCGTGTCGTCGCCGACGATCACCAGCGCCGCCGCGAGGCCGAGGATCACCGCGGCGGTCTCGACCCATCCGAGCTCGGGTCCGAGCGTGACCCCTGCGAGCGTGAGCTCCGCGATCTGGCGCACGATTTCGAGCGCCTGCCGCGGCCTTCGGAGGTTGAACGGCGAGAGCAGCCCGACCACCGTCATCGCGCCCAGTGAGAACAGCGCGAGCGCCACGATCGTGAGCAGCGGAACGAGCTTCAGCGCGAACACCAGCAGCGCGCCGAAGACCCCGAACAGCGTCGCGATCACTGCGAGGTAGAGCCGCGCGATGCGCTCCGTCGCGTAGCGTCGCACCACCGACCAGAGGAGCATCGAGCCCACCGCGCCGAAGACCACGTAGCGCGCGTGGCCCGAGAAGAGGAGCCACCGCAGCGCGAGCTCGGAGTTCAGCACCACGAGGGTCGTGAGTGAGGTCCACGCGACGGCCGCGGCGGTCCACAGCCAGGTGGCGCGCAGGAGGCTCAGGTTGCGAGGCGGCGGAGGCCCGTCGGGGGGCGGCGCGGCCCCGTCGGCGGGAGGATCAGAGGCGGGCGGAGGAGGGGGAGCGGATTCGTCGTCCATCGCAGCGCGCGACCATACCCGCATCGCACCGCGTGTGCGAGCGCCGCGCCGGTGCGCAGCGATCGTGCGAACCGTCGACAGCGTGGCGGCGCGCGACTCGCGGTATGGTCGTCACCATGATGCGACACGCTCTTTCGTTCTTCGCGGTGTGCGCGCTCGGCGCGCTGGTGGGATGCAGCGACCTCGCGGAGGAGGTCTCGGGCTCGTGCACGGGCACGCAGACCGTCGCGGGCACCACGGTCAACGTGTGCTCCGAGAGCCCGACGCTCACGGTGAACAACCAGGCGACGCTGAACTCCACGTGCCGCAGCGGTCAGCTCGGCGCCGCAGCCAACAACTGGCAGCAGGGCGTGAAGTGCGCCACCGCAGGACGCGTCGGCGGATGCCGCAAGAGCGTCAACGGCATCGACGTGATCACCTGGTTCTACCCGACGTCGGCGACGGTCAACGCGACGGTGGTCCAGGCCTCGTGCGCGTCCGCGGGGGCGACCTACGTCGCGCCGTGAACGCTAGGCGAGCAGCGCGAAGGTCTGCTGGTTGAGCGCGACGAGCACGTCGCCAGACCAGAGCTCACGAAACTCCACCGAGAACCCGTCGGCCGCCGCGACCGCGCGCGCCCGGTACCGCAGCGGCGCGGCCGCATCGAGCGTCGCGGGGTCGACGAGAAACTGCGCGGTGAACGCCACCGTCGCCGACGGACGCGGCCGGTCGGACACCGTGAGCACCGCGGGCCACCACGCGTCGAGGAGCCCTACGATCGCGGGCGTGTCGAGCGTCGGCGGCGTCTGGCGCTCGGCCACGAAGCCCGCGGTCTCGGCGCGGTCGTGGCCCATGAAGGGCAGCGCGCCCGTCGTGCGAAACGCGAAGTGCTGCGTGAACACCGGCGCGATGGGAGGCGCGAGCGGGAGCACGTCGAGCGCGCGCCAGTCCGACGCGGGCGGCGGCGCGTCGGGCGTCGGCGGGAGATGCGCGGCGCGGGCTTCGCTCACCACGGCGCTCGCGCGGGCCACGACCTCGCCCTGTTGAAGCATCCGCGCGTCGAGGTTCGTGAGGTTGCGTCCGCGGCGGAGCACGGTGACCTCGACGGTCACGAGGCCCGGGAGCACCGGCGCGCAGATGTCGCCCGAGAGCGAGCGCGTGCGTCGGGTGGTGTCGGGCTCGGCGGCCTCGATCGCGCGCAGCAGGATCGCGAGCACGAGCCCGCCAAACGCGCCGCGCCCCTGTTGCCATCCATCGGGAATCGTCGCTTCGAAGGTGAGCGGGCCGCGCGACGTGATCGCCGAGGCCTGCGTGAACGGGGTGGTCATCGCGCGCGATCATGGTGGCCCACGGCGTCGCGCATCAAGACGTCTCGTCGGCGACGCACCCGACGGGGCGTCAGGGCGCGCGTTCGGCGAGCAGGCGCGTCACCAGCGCTTCGAGGCGCGCAGGGCCTTCGTAGCCCACGCTCACCTCGCGCACGCGCCCCGCGCGGTCGATCGCGACCAGGGTCGGAAGGCTCGACACGTTGTACCGGCTGCCCCCCGTGGGGCTCGTCGCGAGCGTGTAGCGGATGTTCATCTGCATCCCCACGGAGCGCGCGATGCTCGCGGACTCGTCGGTCACGCCGAGCACCGTGAGGCCCTGCGCGCCGTAGCGCTGCGAGAGGCGATTGAGCGCGGGCATCATCATCCGGCACGGGCCGCACCAGCTCGCCCAGAAGTCGACGAGCACCACACGACCGCGCAGCGCAGTGAGCTCCACGGGCCCATCGCCCATCACCCGCGTCGCCATCAACGGCGGCGGAACCGCGCCCCGTTGCACTCCGCGCGACGGCGCCTCGCCGAGCGTCACGTCGACCCGCACACGACGACGCGCACGCAGCACCGTGAGCCCGTAGCGCGCGCCCGTTCCCGCGGCACGCACCGAGCCCGTGAACGCCGCCACGCTGCCCGGCGCCATGCCGCGCGCCTGCACGATCACGTCGCCTGCGCGGAGGCCCGCGTGCGAGGCCGGGCTGTCGGGCATCACCTCGCCCACGAGAAGCCCCTCGGGTGTCTGTGAGAGCTCGACGCCGAGGTATCCACCCGCCGTCCCTCCGCCCTGCGGATCCGCGTGCGCCGTGGCGGCCAGGAGCGAGAGCGACAGCAGCGCACGACGCGTCAGCGAGGGACCGTTCATGGCGCGACCGTACCACACGCGCTCCCGTGAGAACCCGCGCGCGGCGGCCGTGGGCCTTGCGGTAGTCTCGCGCCGTGCGTCGCTCCCGGTGCGCCTTCGCCCTCGCTGCGTTCCTCTCCCTCACGGGATTCGACTGGCCTGCGCCTCCCTCGGCCGACACCCCGTCGCGTGATGAAGAGGCCCGCTGTGCCGAGGTGCGCGTCGCCGCCCGATCGTCGCGTCCCGACGCCGTCGCCGCCGTGGTGCGCGCGCTCGCCGACCCGTCGCTCCGCGTGCGCTTCGAAGCGGTCGACGCAGCCGTGCGCGCGGGCCGTTCCGAAGCGTCGTCGGCGCTGCTGCCGTGGCTCGACGATGAGCGCGTCGAGGTGCGCCGCCGCGCGACCGAAGCCCTCGGCGCCCTCGGTGCGCGCGACACGTTTTCGTCGGTCGCACGCATGCTCTCCGACGTCGACCTCGGCGTGCGTCTCGCGGCGATTCGCGCGGTGGCCTCGCTCGGGGGAGATGGCGCGGTCGTCGCGCTCGTCGACAGGCTCTCGGACCCTGAAGTGACCGCGCGTGGCGCGACGGCTCACGCACTGGGCACGCTCGGGGATGCGCGTGCGGTGTTCGCGCTTCTCGGCGCCCTGCAAGACAACGCCGCCGAGGTGCGTGCCGAGGCCGCGCAGGCCCTCGCGTCGATCGGCGACGGGCGCGCGTTGCCCGGTGTGGTCGGCATGCTCCACGACCCCGACGTGGCGGCGCGCGAGGCTGCGGTGCGCGCGGTGGGCACGCTCGCCGCCGACCGCGCAGAAGGCATCGCGGCCCTCGCTGCCATCGCGCTCCGCGAGTCGGACGCGCTCGACATGGCGTCGCGCACGCGCCTCGCGCTCGTGGCGATCGACACGCTCCGTGCGACCGCTTCGCGCGCGGCGACGGAGGTGCTTCTCGACGTGCTCCGTCGCGCACGGGAACTCCCCGACCGCGCACCGGCCCGCGAGGCGCTCCGTGCGCTCGCATCCCCCGAGCTCCGCGCACGCGTCGAGGTCGAAGCGCTCACCGCCGCGACGCCCATCGAGTTCCGCGACGCGCTCGCCCGCGCGCTCGGTGACATCGGCGGACCCCGCGGTGCCCGTGCGCTCCTCGCGATGCTCGACCGCGGCGACCTCTCACCTGCCGCGCGCGCCGAGGTGCTCCGCGCCCTTGGCGATGCGGGCGATCCGATGGCCACGCTCCCGCTCCTCGCCGAGGCCGAGCGCCTGGTGCGCCGCGACGCTGCGGGACCCGGCGCGTGCGCGTCGCTCACGCCCGCGCTCCCCGCGCTCCTCGCGCTCGACGCGCTGGCCTCCCGTGCAGGCTCCCTCGACCCCGGCGCCTTCGACCTGCTCACCGCGATGCTCGACCGCCACGGATCGGCCTGCGCGCCCTTCACCGCGGCCGTGCTCCGTCTCCTCGGCGACACCCGCAACGACCGCGCCCGCGAGGCCCTCCGTCCGTGGCTCGCGGCGCCCCTCGCGATGCACCGCGCCGCCGCGCTCGACGCGCTCGCGAGGCTCGATCATGCGTCCGTCGACGACGCACTCCTCGGCGCGCTCACCGACGTCGACGAGGGCGTCCGTCGCCGCGCTTCCGCGCTCCTCACGAACCGCGCCACTGTCGATGCACTGCCCGCGCTCCTCGCACGTTGGGACGCGCCGTCGCCCGTCGACCGCGCCGCGCTCGCCCTCGCGCTCGCCCGCGCGGCGGCCGATTCGCACGCGACGGACCGCGACCGCGCCGCTGCCCACGCGCCCCTCGCACGGTGCCTCGCCGACGCATCGCCCGCGCTCTCCTCGGCCTGCGCCTCGGCCCTCGCCACGCTCCGCACGCCCGACGCCATTCGCACGCTCCGCACCGCCCTCGACGCCGCCCTCGACCGCGGAGACACCCGCGCCGCGCGCCCGCTCGCCGATGCGCTCGCCGACCTCGGCGAGGCCTCCGACCGCGCGCTCCCGACGCCTTCACTTCGCGCCGCCACGCTCTGGGGACGCGCCTCCGACGACGCGCTCCGTCGCGCCCTCGACACCGGCACCGCCGCGGAACTCGCCAACGCGCTCGCCGCACTTCGCCACCGCACGGAGCCCCTCGATCCCGCGCTCGCCGCGTCGATCTTCGAGCTGCTTCGCACACGCCGTCACGTCGCCGTGCTCACCAACGCGGCCCTCGCGCTCGCCGCGACCCACACCGTGCTCTCCGACCTCACGCCCGCGCTGCATCTCCTCGCGGAACACCCGCACCGCGCCGTGCGTCGCGCCGTCGCCACGCTCCTCGTCGCCGCGCAATCACCCGCCGCGCGCGTCGCCCTCACGCGCTGCGCCCGCGAAGACCGCGACCCGCGCGTGCGAGACGTCTGCCGTGCCGTCACGCAGCCCACCGAAGCGCCGCAGCGCATCGACGCACGCCTCGTCGACGCCGCGGGAGACGCGCGCCCCGAAACCCCCTGCGCCATCGAGCGCGCCGACGGATGGATCCGCATGACCGCCTCCGGTCCCGACGGATGGATCCACGACGCCGACGCGCCCGCGGGGGAGTTCGTGGTGCGGTCCTACGACGAGCTCGCGGGCGACTGAACCGTGATTCAGAACAGCTCGATCGCCGCCGAGGCCGAGAGCGCTGCAAAGGTCGCGTAGCCCACGAGCAGGTGCACCGAGCGCATCGACGACTGGAACGACCGCACGCCCGACGGATCGCTCGATGCGTCGAGGCCCACGAGCTGCGGGTTCGCCGCGACGATGCCGAGCAGCGGCATGAGGATCATCCCCGCGCCATGCACCCACGCGAGCGTCTTGTGCAGCGCGAGGCTCCGTGACGCCGGATCGTCTCCGTGTGCGGCGTGGTCGGGGTCCGGCGCCGTCGCCGCGATGACACCCGCGGTGGCGTAGAGCCCGGTGCTCACGAACGCGAAGGTCTGGTGCAACGCCACGAGCCCGCTTCCGCAGGTGAACGAGGTCGATCCGCTCGCACAGCCGCCGTCGCCGAACCAGGTCGGACGGTTGAGCGCGAGCACCGTGCCCAGCGCCTCGGTCACCGCGAGGCCACCCCACGCCGCGAGCGCAAAGGCGCGGTGCGTACGGAGCGACGAGGCGCGGTGCTCGCCGAGCATGCGGGCCGACTCGGCGATGCGGTTGCAGCTCGCGCAATCGAGGTTGCACGCGGGCGCGGGCGATCCGTCGGCGGGGGGCGCATCCGTGGCGGTCTGCGCGAGGAGCGTCGTCGCGCGGAGCGGCGCTGCGACCGTGGGTGCGTGGAGGTGAAGCGACCCGTCGCCGGGGCCGAGGAGCGTGAGGACGACGAACGCAGCGGGCGCAACCATCGCGCGCGATGCGACCACGCGCGCCCCTCGCGGCTCAAGGGAAACGCGCGTCGCGGCGGGTCAACGACGGAGGCTGCGAACGCCCGCGCGGAGCACCTTGCCCGGCAGGTCGCGACCCACGATCGCCGAGGCCACGCGGCCCGCTTCGAGGAGCTTGTCGAGGTCGATGCCGGTCTGGATCCCCATCGCGTGGAGCGTGTACACGAGGTCTTCGGTGGCGAGGTTGCCCGCGGCGCCCGGCGCATACGGGCAGCCGCCGAGGCCACCCACCGACGCATCGAAGGTGCGGATGCCCATTTCGAGTCCGACGATCACGTTCGCGAGCGCGGTGCCGCGGGTGTCGTGCATGTGCATCGCGAGCCGCTCACTCGGAAACTCCGCGAGAAACATCTCGAGAATGCGCTTGGTCTGCAGCGGCGTTCCCGCGCCGATGGTGTCTCCGAGCGACACCTGATAGCAGCCCATGTCGAAGAGCTGGCGCGTGATGGCGACGCCGCGCTTCGGGTCGACCTCGCCCTCATACGGGCAGCCCCAGAGCGTCGAGAGGTACGCGCGCACACGCAGTCCGTGTTCGAGCGCGGGCTGCACCACGTCGCGAAAGCCCGCGAGCGATTCCGCCACGCTCTTGTTCACATTGCGCTTGTTGTGTCCTTCGCTCACCGAGAGGAACACCGCGATCTCTTCGACCCCCGTGGCGAGCGCGCGTTCGAGGCCCTGTCGGTTGGGGCACAGCGCGGAGTACGTCGCGCCCGGCGGCCGGTGCACCATCTTGAGCAGGTCGTCGGCGTCGCTGAGCTGCGGGATCCACCGCGGCGACACGAAGCTCGTGACCTCGATGCGCTGGAGGCCCGACTCGGCGAGCGCGTCGACGAGGCGGGTCTTGTTGTAGGTCGACACGGCCGCGGCTTCGTTCTGGAGCCCGTCGCGCGGCGACACCTCGTACACAGACACGGCGTCGGGCAACGACTGAAAGAGCGTGGTGTTCATCGGGATCGCGGATCGTAGTCATCGCATCCCGCTGCGAAAAGGTGCGCGCGTGATTGACGCGTTGCCCCGACGCTTGACGCGCCCGCGCGACGCCCCGTACACCGCGGTTCCCCTGCGCGGCAGACGTCGCCGCGGAGGTGGAGTGATGCGCGGCGGTGCATTGGTAGGCACCCACCGCGCGGAGGAGACGACGATGACGACGAAGATCACCGCCCGCGAACTGCTCAAAGACCGCAACCGCCTGCCCGGCAACGCCGTGGCTGCCCTGGCCGACGGGAAGCTGGTCGACCTGCACACCCCCATCGATCCGCCGACGGACATCGCCCCCGTGATGTCCGATGACCCGCGCGCGCTGCCGCTCGTTCGGCACTCGACCGCGCACGTCATGGCCGACGCGGTGCAGCGGCTCTTTCCGGGCACGAAGGTCACCATCGGCCCCGCGACCGACGGCGGCTTCTTCTATGACTTCGACCGCAAGGACGGTCACTTCACCGAAGACGACCTCGCGCGCATCGAGGCCACCATGCGCGAGATCGTGAAGGAAGACCGACCCTTCACCCGCTCCGTCGTGTCGCGTGACGAGGCCCGCGAGCGCCTCACGAAGCTCGGCGAGACCTACAAGCTCGAACTCCTCGACGCGATTCCCGAGAGCGAGTCGATCTCGTTCTATCAACACGGCGACTGGGTCGACCTGTGTGAAGGCCCGCACGTGCCGAGCACGAAGTGGCTCCAGGGCGTGAAACTCACGGGCGTGGGCGGCGTGTACTGGCGCAACAAGGAGGGCAATCCGTACCTCCAGCGCATCTACGGAACGGCCTTCCCCACGCAGAAGGCGCTCGACGCGCACCTCAAGCAGCTCGAAGAGGCGAAGGCCCGCGATCACCGCAAGCTGGGCAAGGAGCTCCAGCTCTTCATGTTCCATGAGTGGGCGCCGGCCTCGCCCTTCTTTCTGCCGCGCGGCGCGTGGGTCTACAACGCGCTCATCTCGTACATCCGCACGCTCTATCAGAAGTACGGATACAACGAAGTGATCACCCCGCAGGTGTTCGACAAGGCCCTCTGGGAGCGCTCGGGCCACTGGGAGAACTACCGCGACAACATGTTCATCACCTTCGGCAGCGACGCCCTCGAAGCGAAGTCGCCGAAGAACGCCGCGCAGCTCTCCGAGGTGTTCGCGCCCGACAGCGAGGCGCTCACCGCGAAGCTCGGCGAGGCCAACGAGCGCGTGGGCTTCAACTACGTGTGCGGCTGCAAGGCGATGAACTGCCCGTCGCACTGTCTGATGTTCGGCGCCGATCGCAAGAGCTACCGCGACCTGCCGCTGCGCATCGCCGACTTCGGAAGGCTTCACCGTTACGAGCGCTCGGGCGTGACGCATGGGCTCTCGCGCGTGCGCACCTTCTCGCAGGACGACGCCCACATCTTCTGCACGCAGGAGCAGATGGGCGATGAGATCCGGTCGTTCTTCGAACTGCTCGATGAGGTCTACACGGCGCTCGGCATGACCGACGTGAAGATCCGTCTCGCCACGCGCCCCGAGACCGGCTGGATCGGCACGCTCGAAGGGTGGAACCGCTCGGAGCAGATTCTCGCCGACGCGGTCACGGGCAGCGGTCGCACCTACGAGCTCGCGCCGGGCGAGGGGGCGTTCTACGGACCGAAGCTCGAGTTCCACGTGACCGACGCCATCGGGCGCTCGTGGCAGCTCGGAACGATCCAGGTCGACCCGAATCTCCCCGAGCGCTTCGGGCTCGAATACATCGGTCCCGACAACCAGCCGCATCGTCCCGTGATGCTCCACCGCGCCATTCTCGGGAGCATCGAGCGCTTCCTGAGCGTGTACATCGAGCACACGGCGGGATCGTTCCCCGTGTGGCTCTCGCCCGAGCAGATCGTGCTCGTGACCGTGGCCGACCGGCAGATCGATTTCGCGCAGACGGTGGCCACGCGGCTCCGTCGCGCGGGCGTTCGCGTCGTGGTCGACACGGGCAACGACAAGCTCACGGCGAAGATCCGCAACGCCTCGCTCCTCAAGCCGCCTTACATCGGTGTGATCGGCGACAAGGAGGTCGAGAACGACGGCGTGACGCTCCGCAAGGGACGCGCGGACCTCGGGTTCAGCACCACCGCCGACCTCCTCGCGAAGCTCCTCGCCGAGTCGGTTCCCCCGACGCGCAGCGCCTGAGAAAACCCCTTCTCTCACGGGGCGTCGCGTTCCCTTGACGCCCCATTCGCGCTGCTGTTCCTATCGCCCAATGGAGCCGCGCACCCCCGAGGACCAGTTCGGCCTCGTGGGCTACCAGCTAGACGGGAAGTACAACCTCGAAGCGGTCGTCGCGCGCGGCGGCTTCGGGGTCGTCTACCGTGGCGTTCACGCGGTGCTCCAGACGCCCGTCGCGGTGAAGGTGCTGCGCGTGCCCGACGACATCGGTCCGTCGATGCGCGCGCGCTTCCTCTCGCAGTTCGTCGAAGAGGCCCGCATCGTCGCGCAGCTTCAGCACCCGGCGATCGTGCGCGTCACCGACTTCGGCGTGTCGACCATGCACGACGGCTCGCAGGCCCCGTGGATGGTGCTCGACTGGATCGAAGGCCAGACCCTCGCCGCCGACCTCAACGCGCGCCGCGGCCGCGGAGGGCGCTCTCCCCGCGAGGCCCTCGACCTCCTGCGCCCCGTGATCGACGCGCTCGCGATGGCCCACGAGGCGGGCATCGCGCACCGTGATATCAAGCCCGGCAACATCATGCTGCCGGCGCCTCCCGCGGTGGGCAGGCTCCGTGGTGCGACGCGCACGCAGGGCACCGGACCCGTGGCCCGCGTGCTGGATTTCGGCATTGCGAAGATCATGGGCGAGGGCGACGACGCGCCGGGTTCGGGCGCCACGAAGACGCACTCGATCTCGCCGTCGTTCTCGCCGCGCTACGCCTCGCCCGAGCAGGCCAGCGGCGCGCGCACGGGCCCGTGGACCGACGTGCACGCCCTCGCGCTGGTGTTGAGCGAGATGCTCACCGACACGCAGCCCTATCCGACCGGCGACAAGATGGAGCTGCACCTGAGCATCATGTCGCCGCAGCGTCCGACGCCCGCGAAGTTCGGCGTCGACGTGGGACCGTGGGAGCCCGTGCTCGCGAAGGCCCTCGCGCTGCGCCCCGCCGATCGCTTCACCAACGCCTCGGAGCTCCTCCTCGCGCTCGAAGCGTCGCTCCCGTCGGTTCCGTCTCCGCCGCCCCGCGAGATCGTGCCCGAGGTCACCGCGTCGTCGGTGCCCGTCGCGAGCGTGATGCCGCCGGTGAACCCCGACACCGGCCCCACCTTCACGCCCACGGAACGCGCCGCCGCCACGCGCCGCGCCGAAGGGGGACTCCGCCTCCTCGCCGTCGTCGCCGCCCTCGCGCTGCTCTCCATCGCCGTCGTCGCAGGCGTTCGCGCGCGCCGTCCCGCGGAGCACGCCGCCGCCTCGCCGCCGACGCACACGGCCCCCGCGACGCCGTCGATCGCGCCCACACCGTCGCCCGTTGTGCCGTCTGCACCCGCGGTCGCCGACGCGCTCGCCGCCGAGCCCGACGCCGCTGCGCCCGTCGCTGCTGCGCCC
>CAMFHP010000017.1 GCA_945952225.1 uncultured Myxococcaceae bacterium | reverse complement strand
CCCGTGATCCCCGCGCCCGCGGCCGATGCCTCCGTCGCCGCACCCGCCGCGGTCGGTGACACGCTCGCCGCCCACACGCCCACGGGACGCCGCCGACGCGGCGATGCGGGCGCTGCCGTCACGGCCCCCAACGCCCCCGAACCTGCGGCGCCCTCGGGGCCCGCGCTCGAAGCCAACCCCTACCTGCGACACTGATGACGACCCGCTCCCTCGGCCTCCTCGCGCTGCTCGTGACCACGGGCTGCAACGTGTTCGACGAGTCGCTCTACCTCGCGCGCGAAGACGCGGGCGCCGACGTCGCCGACGCCTCCGTGCGCCCCATCACCCTCGCGGAACGCTGCTCGGGCGCGGTGCCCGAGATCACGCGCTCGTCGGGCGAGTACAGCTTCGACACGAGCGGCCTCGCCAACGACCTCAGCGACCTCGCGAGCTGCACCGGACGCACGCTGCCCGGCAACGACGGGTTCTTCCGCGTGCGCATGACCGAAGGGGAGCTCTGGCACTTTCACGTGCGCACCCTCGACCGCACGCAGAACCCCGCGATCTACATCCTCCCGACCTGCGACGAGCGCGCGTGCACCGCGGGCCTCGACGAGTGCGGCGTGGGGCGCGACGAGCACGTCTCCATTCGCGCCCGCGAGACGCGCGACTACTTCATCGGCGTCGACAGCGCGCAGGCGGGGGGCGGGCGCTACGAGATCACCGTGCTCCGCGCGACCTGCGGCGACGGCGTGCGCGAGCACGGCGAGTCGTGCGACGACCGCAACCGCACGGCGGGCGACGGGTGCGACGAGCACTGCCGCGTCGAGCTCCGCGACGGGATGGCCGAGGTCGAGCCCAACGACGATTTCTCCGACCCCAACATGATCATGGCGTCGACGGGCGCCGTCACCGTGCAGGGGCGCCTCGGCGGTCGCTGCGACTTCGACATGTTCGGCGTGACCGTGCCCGCAGGCGCCTCGGTGCGCGCCACCATGCTCGACGTCAACGGCCAGCCCTGCCCCGAGGGAACGCCCTCGTTCCGCATGAGCTGGATCCTCCCCGACGGGCGCACGACCGGCGGGATGGGCCCCGTCACGGGCACCAACCGCTGCCCTGCGATCACGGCCTCCGAGGCCTTCGCGCAGAGCCTCTCGACCGCGGGCACCTACCACGTGCGCGTGACCACCGCGGCGGAGCTCGACACCGCCGTCGACTACAAGCTCCGCTTCGAAGTCGTCACGCCCTGACGCCGCCGCCGCGCCACCGCGGCGATGCCCACGATCCACAGACCCGACACGCCCCCGCGCGTGCCCGCACCGGGCACCGCACAGCCGCAGCCGCCATCTTGCGAGGCCGAGGGCGCGCCCGCGTCCGTCGACGCATCGGTGCCCGCGTCCTCGACGGGCGGAGGTTCCATCGCGACGCCGTTGGCCCGCAGACGCACGCGGATGCGCGGCGTATCGGGGTCGCTCGTGCGCACCACGAGCTCGCCGCTGATCGGTCCCGGACGCACCGGCGCGAAGCGCACCACCACGCTCGTGCGGGCGCGGACGGGCACGGTGCGCGGCGAGGCGTCGACCGCGAAGGGCGCCTCGGTGTCGGCGCCGAGGATGCGTCCGTCGAGCTCGCCGTCGTTGCGGATCTCCACGGTCTGCGAGGTCTCACGGCCCACGTCGATGTCGCCGAAATCCACCACGTCGCTGGTCGCGCGGAGGTCGGGCAGGCCGAGGCGCGCCGTCGACGGATCGAAGGTCACCGCGCGCGGAAACGGCCCGAACGCGATGGGGATGTCCGCGAGGTCGAGCATCCACCGACGGCCCGCGAGGCTCACGTAGAGCTGCGGATAGACGTGCAGCGCGCCGCGGTACGCGAGGTCACCTTCGAGGCGCGGGGCGTACTCGACGAAGGTGCCCGCCGTGAACGCGCCCTGCGTGCGGAGGCTCATCGCGGTGATGGGATCGGCCGCGAGCCCGAAGGTCATGCGCGTCGAGCGGTACGTGGCCGACACGTCGCCCGAGGCTTCGAAGCTGAACCCGCCCGAGATGCCGGGAATGCGCACGATCGCGTCGGTGATGGGCACGTCGGCGACGCGCACCCGCGCGGTGCGTCCCATGGCGCTCACGCCCTCCCACGCCCACGGATCGAAGGCCGTGCGACCGGTCGCGCGAAAGTCGATCATGGGCACGTACGGAATCGCGCCCTCCCACCCGATGCTGCGCCCTTCGACCTCCAGCGCGAGGCGGATGCGCGCGCTGAACTGCACGCCGTAGTCGACCTCCAGCGCGCCGCCGTTCGCGTTGCCCACGGCCTGGAGGCGCATCGGCGCGGGCCAGCTCGCGACGAGCTCGCCGGCCTGATCCACGGAGGTGTGTCCCGCGAGGGCCGCGCGCACGCGCACCTGCACGGGAGAGCCCGGCGGCACCCAGTTGGTGTCGAAGTCGAACTCCGTCGGGAGCCCTTCGCGGAAGCGAAACGCGATGGGCGCGCGCGCACACCCCGCCGCGTCGGGATCGCACCCGGAGCCCGTCTGCGCGAGGGCCGCCGAGGGCGCGAGCATGGCCGTGAAGAGTCCCACCCGGAGCGCGCGTCGCATCACGGCGCGACGATAGACGAAGTCGCGCGCGAGACGGAACCTCCGCGGCGAAGGGACGTTGACGCGAGGCCCCCGACGGCCGCACCGTCCGCGGCCCATGAAGTTCTTTGCGAGCGCCGCGCGCGGCACCGAGGGCGCACTCCGCGACGAGCTGCGCACGATCCGACTCCCGCGCGTGAAGGCCGACCGCGGCGGCGTGCACTTCGAAGGCACCCTCGACGACGCGATGCGCGCGTGCCTGCGCTCGCACCTCGCGATGCGCGTGCTCGTCGAGCTCGGCACCTTCGCGGCCCACGACGCCGACGACCTCTACGCGGGCGTGCGCATGATCCCGTGGCACGAGCACATCACGCCGCGGCACACCCTCGCGGTGCGCGCGACCTGCACCAACTCGGCGCTCACGCACTCGCACTTCATCGCGCTGAAGACCAAGGACGCCATCGTCGATGCGATCCGCGACCGCGCGGGCGCGCGCCCCGACGTGAACCTCGACGACCCCGACGTGAGCGTGACCGTGCGCATCGCGCGCGACGTGGCCACGGTGTACCTCGACCTCTCGGGCGAGCCCCTGCACCGCCGCGGATACCGCGTCGAGGTGACCGAAGCGACGCTCAAAGAGACCCTCGCCGCCGCCGTGCTGCGCCTCTCGGGATGGACCCCTTCGGTGCCCCTCCTCGACCCGCTCTGCGGCTCGGGCACGCTCGCCATCGAGGCCGCGATGATGGCCTGCCGCGTGGCGCCCGGCGCGCGCCGTCGCTTCGGCTTCGAACGCCTCCCGGCCTACACGCCCGACGTCGCGGCCCGATGGCGCGCGCTCGTCGACGAGGCCCGCGCGCAGGAGCTCCCGAAGCCCGAGCAGCCCATCACGGCCACGGACCGCGACGCGGCGGCCATCGAGACGACGAAGCGCAACGCGTTTCGCGCGGGCGTCGACAGGGGCATCGAGATCCGCGTGTGCGACGTGCGCGAGCTGCCCGACGCGGTGGGTCCGGGCTACGTCGTGAGCGATCCGCCCTACGGCGACCGCCTCGCGGCGAAGCCCCTGCAGCTCGCGGGCTTCTTCCGTCAGTTCGCCGAGACGCTCACGCGCATGCGCGGCTGGGACGTGGCGCTGCTCTCGGGCAATCCCCTGTTGGAGAAGTCGCTCCCGTGGCGACCCGCGCGTGAACACACGCTGTTCAACGGTGCGATCGAGTGCCGACTGCTCTCGTACAAGATCCCCGCGTGACGCCGAGGCCGCGGCTTCTGCCACGCGCGCAACTCGCATAGAGTCCCGCGCCGTGAAGCCCCGACTGCTTGCCCTCTCCGTCGCTGCGCTCGCCCTCGCGGGATGCGGTGATGACACGCAGACCCCCGCCGCCGATGCCGGTGCCGACGTGCGCCGCGGACCGCCCGAGTGCCCGCCTGGCGGCAACGTGTGTGGCTGCGCCGACGAGGGTCCGCCCGACTTCTCGCGCGCCGAGTCGGGCACCCCCACGGACACGAGCGACGAGCGTCAGCGCGCGGCCCTGATCCGCACGAACTACTGGCGCACGGCGGCGGGGCTCGAACCCATCCACGCGAACGCGCAGCTCGAGACCGCCGCAATGGCGCACTCAACCTTCATGGCGACCAATCCCTCGTCGTGCTGGCCCGGCGCGCACTACGAGAACGCCGGGTCGTGCATGGGCTACACGGGTCGCACGCCCTTCGATCGCATCGGCGCGGCGGGCTATCGCGCGGCGGCCGCGGGCGAGGTGATCAACTGGGAGTCGACGCCCGAGCGCGCCATCGACGGATGGATCTGGACCGTCTACCACCGCACGCCCTTTCAAGACCCGACGTACACCGAGGCGGGCTTCGCGGCGGCGCCCGGTCGTCCCGGCGATCCGCGGCGCTTTCACAACACCATGGAGTTCGGTCGCAGCGCGGGCATGAACGCGCCTGCGCTCGCCGACGTGTCGGTGTTTCCGCCGCCGGGCACCACGAACGTTCCCACGGCGTTTCAGGGCAACCTCGAAGGCCCCACGCCGCCGACGCCGGCGACGGGCGCGTGGCCGAGCGGACAGGTCATCTCGCTGATGTTCCCGTCGACGAACTTCACCATCGAGACGCACCGGCTCCTCGACGGCGAGTGCAACCCCGTCGATCACTCGACCTTCCGCGCGGCCCGCGTGGCCGACGGCGTCGTGGCCGACTCGCGCGCCGACGCGAACAACAGCAACGCGCGCTTCGTGTTCCTCTACGGCGACCGTCGCCTCGCGAACAACACCCGGTACACCGTCGAGATCCGCGGCACGCTCAACGGCGCGCCCTGGTACCGCGTGTGGGCGTTCACCACGGCGCCCTGACGATTCCCGCGACGCTGCGTTGACGCCTGCGCGCAGGGCGTTACGTGTGCCGGTCACCATGACCGAAAGCACCCTCCCGTTCGACCCCTTCGGCGCGCGCGACACCTTCGAGAGCGGCGCCGGACCGCTGGGCCTCTACCGCCTCTCGCGACTCGAAGCGGCGGGCGTTTCGAAGCCCCTTCACACGCTGCCGTACTCGATCCGCGTGCTGCTCGAAGCCGTGCTCCGCAGCTGCAACGGCGTCGACGTCACCGAAGACGACGTGCGCCGCCTCGCGCAGTGGAACGCCGCCGCCCCCGCGCCCGTGGAGCTCCCGTTCAAGCCCGCGCGGGTGATCCTTCAGGACTTCACCGGCGTGCCCGTGCTCGTCGACATCGCGGCCATGCGCGACGCGGTGGCCTCGCTCGGCGGCGACGCGAAGCGCATCAACCCCCTCGTGCCCGTCGACCTCGTGGTCGACCACTCGGTGCAGGTCGATCACTTCGGCAGCGACCGCGCGCTCTCGCTGAACCTCCAGCTCGAATACCACCGCAACCGCGAGCGCTACGAGTTCCTGCGCTGGGGTCAGCGCAGCGTCGACAACTTCCGCGTGGTGCCGCCGGGCATGGGCATCGTGCATCAGGTGAACGTCGAGCGACTCGCCGACGTGGTGCGCGTGGGGCGCGACGCGCGCGGTCCCGTGGCGATGCCCGACACGCTCGTGGGCACCGACTCGCACACGACGATGATCAACGGACTGGGCGTCGTGGGATGGGGCGTCGGCGGCATCGAGGCCGAGGCCGTGATGCTCAACCAGCCCCTCTTCATGCTCACGCCGCAGGTGGTGGGCATGAAGCTCACGGGGCGCGCGCGGCCCGGCGTCACGGCCACCGACATCACGCTCACGATCACCCATCTGCTGCGAAAGAAGGGCGTCGTCGATCGCTTCGTGGAGTTCTACGGCCCCGCGCTCTCGACGCTCTCGGTGCCCGACCGCAGCACCATCGCGAACATGGCGCCCGAGTACGGCGCCACCATCGGGTTCTTCCCCGTCGACGCGGCCACGGTGGACTTTCTCCGCCGCACGGGCCGCGACCCCGCCGTCGCCGAACGTGTGGCGCGCTACGCGAAGGAGCAGGGCCTCTACCGCACCGACGACGCGCCCGATCCCGTCTACACCGACACGCTCGAACTCGACCTCTCGACCGTGGAGCCCACGCTCGCAGGCCCCAAGCGCCCGCAGGATCGCGTCGCGCTCTCGTCGCTCCAGCAGGGCTTCGCGAAGGCCCTCACCGCGCCCGTGAAGGACCGCGGCTTCGGACTCACCGACGCGCAGCGCGACCTCACGGTGACCGTCACGCGCGAGGGCGTCACCGAGACGCTGCACCACGGCGCCGTGGTCATCGCCGCCATCACGAGCTGCACGAACACCTCGAACCCCGCGGTGCTCATGGCCGCGGGGCTCCTCGCGAAGAAGGCCGTCGCGCGCGGCCTCCGCGTGGCGCCGCACGTGAAGACCTCGCTCGCGCCCGGCTCGCGCGTGGTGACGGGATACCTCCGCGACGCGGGGCTCCTCGAACCGCTCGAAGCGCTGGGCTTTCACGTCGTCGGCTACGGCTGCACCACCTGCATCGGCAACTCGGGCCCGCTGCCCAACGAGGTGGCGAGCGCGCTCCAGGGCACGAAGCTCGTGTCCGCCGCGGTGATCTCGGGCAACCGCAATTTCGAGGGCCGCGTGCACCCGCAGGTGATGGCGAACTACCTCGCGTCGCCGCCCCTCGTGGTGGCCTTCGCGCTCGCGGGCACCGTCGATCGCGACCTCGACACCGAGGCCCTCGGCGTGGGGAGCGATGGTGCGCCGGTGTTCCTCCGCGACGTGTGGCCGACCGACGAAGAGGTGGCCGCGGCCATCGCGGCGACGGTGACCGCCGAGCGCTTCGAAGCGAACTACGCGACGGTGTACGAGGGCACCGACGAGTGGCGTCGCATCGCCGCCGAGGCCCGCGAGCGCTTCGCGTGGGTCGATGCGAGCACGTACATCCAGCGGCCTCCGTTCTTCGAAGGGCTCACCCGCGAGCCTGCGCCGCTGCGCCCCATTCGCGACGCGCGCGTGCTCGCGCTCCTCGGCGACTCGGTGACCACGGACCACATCTCGCCCGCGGGCGACATCGCCGCCGACTCGCCCGCGGGGCGCTACCTCGCGTCGCTCGGCGTGTCGAAGGCCGACTTCAACTCCTACGGTTCGCGGCGCGGCAACGACCGGGTGATGGTGCGCGGCACCTTCGCGAACATCCGTCTCAAGAACCTGCTCGTGCCCGGCGTCGAGGGCGGCGTGACGGTGCACGTTCCGTCGGGCGATCGCATGTCGATCTACGACGCGTCGATGCTCTACCAGGCCGAGGGAACGGCCCTCGTGGTGATCGCGGGCAAGGAGTACGGCACGGGCTCGTCGCGCGACTGGGCCGCGAAGGGAACGCTGCTCCTCGGCGTGCGGGCGGTGATCGCCGAGAGCTTCGAGCGCATCCACCGCGCGAACCTCGTGGGCATGGGGGTGCTGCCGCTGGTGTTCCGCGAGGGCGAGAGCGCGGAGAAGCTCGGGCTCACGGGCCGCGAGGCGTACACGATCGAGGGCCTCGACGACGCGATCACCGCGCGGCAGGAGCTCACCGTGCGCGCCCTTCGCGACGACGGGACCGAGGTGGTGTTCACGGCCATCGCGCGCCTCGATACGCCCGTCGACGTGCGGTACTACCGCAACGGCGGGATCCTCCAGACCGTGCTCCGCAGCCTGCTCGACGCGTGAGCTTCTCGCGCGCGAATCACCCTGAAAAATAGGGTGCGCCGCACCGACGTGGCACCCTCCGGGCTTCCGCCTCCACAGCGAAGTCTCGGGGGTGTCACGTCGGCGCGGTGCGGCGGCAGAAGCACCGCCACGGCGCGATGAGGGGAGGTACGCGTGTGGCGCTTCGTCAGACGTCTTCGCGGTTGACCGACTCGGCGAGGGCGAGCACCGAGTCGCCCGCGTCGTAGCGGAACCGGATGCGCACCACGTCGCCCGCGTTCACCTGGAGCGGGTTCGTGATGGGGATGATGAGATCGTTCATGTCCCAGTCGATGGAGCGGCCCTCGTGCTCGAGGATCGCGAGGAGGTTCTTGGTGATGAAGCGCAGGCCGTTGAGCGTGCCGGCGGTCTCCATCACGGCCTCGTGGTCGATCTCGAAGTGGCTCGTGAAGTCATCGTTGTACTCGAACATCGAGTAGATCGCGGGGAACGACATGCGGCCGATGCGACCGCCGTTGCCCGTGCCGTCGAGGAACATCGGCACCGCGGCGTTGTAGCCGTGGAACTCGTAGTTGGCCTGAACGGGCTGCATCGCGAGCACGACGGCCTCGGGGAGGAAGCGCGGCATCGCCACGTTGGCCCCGAAGCGCTCGCGGTAGCGCTTCTTGAAGTTGGCGATCACCGTGAGCTGCTTCTCGCGGAGCATCGCCGAGTGGACCATCTCGCAGATCACCACGTCGACGCGCTCGGGCGGGAGGTAGTCCGTCGCGTCGGCGGTGATCACCTCGACGCGGTCGCCCACGCCGTTCTGCGCGAGGAAGCCCTGCGCGGCGCGCGCCACGTGGGGAATGCGCTCGACGCAGTAGACCTTCGAGGCGCCCGCACGGGCGGCGAAGAACGAGAGCACACCGGAGCCGCCGCCGAGTTCGAGCACCTTCATGCCCGGCTTGACGACCTCTGCGATGGCCGCCTCGAAGCCGCCGACGCGCGCCTCCTGGTTGAGCATCTGGTAGTGGTAGTGGATCGGGATGAACTGCCCGAGCACCGAGTCGTCATCGGTCTTCTCGGCCGAGGCGACGTAGAGGTGCGGGCGCGGTGCGCGCGTGGCGACGTTCGTGGTGGAGGCGGCGTTGGCAGACGTCATGGAGCGTTCCTCGTCGTGAGCGTGGATGTGACGCGCGGATGGGACCCTCATCGTCTCCGCCATGGAGACCCCGCGTTGGTCACGTTGCGCCCCGTAATTGCGCGGCGCGTGCCATCGCTGAAGTGCCTCGAAACAAGCGCTTTTCGCGCGTGATCTTCGCAGTCGTCGCAGCCCGGTGAGCTCGTGCGTGCGTCAAGGCTCCGACGACACACCGTCGGTGCGATGACGGCTACGCACCTCCGCGTGGCACACCGCGTGAGTAGCGGCGCCACCGTGACCCGCGACGAGCTCCACGACCTCACGGCCTGCCCCGCCGACCGCCTCTGGCGCTACCCGATCTGCCACGCGATGGTGCCCTGGGCCGCGCGCACGCCGCTCACGCCCAACGCGGTGACGGTGACCCATTCGCTCCTCGCGATGGCGGGCGGATGCTTCATCGCGCGGGGCACGCTGCTCGACCTCCTCGTCGCGGGGCTGCTCTTCGAAGCGCGCGCGACGCTCGACTGCTTCGACGGCGTGCTCGCCCGCGCCACGAAGCGCTCGTCGCCGATCGGGCGCGCCCTCGATCAGCTCGGTGACATCGTGGGAACCGCGTCGCTCATGGTGGGCGCGGCGGTGCTCTTCACGCGCGTCTGGGGCGCGCCGACGGCGTGGGCGATGGTGCTCCTCGCGAGCTTCGTCACGGGCCTCGGCAGCGCCGCGTGGGACCTCTACCGACGGCGCTTCACGTCGCTCCTCGTCGAGGGACGCGACGTCACCGAAGACGAGTACGTGGCGCTCGGTCGCGCGTGTCGACAGCGCCCCGCGACGCTCCTCGCCGTGAGCTTCGCGGTGCAGACCTTCCAGTGGCGCATCCTCGGACCGCACACGCTCCCGAGGCTCCGCGCGCGCATCGCCCTCGACCGCGACGCGGCCCCTCCCGCCGACGGAACCGCCGCCGGACGCGCTCTCCGCGCCGCCGCCGCACGCGACGACCGCGCGCTCCGCGCCGTGCTCCTGCGCGTGGGCTTCGTGGGCGGCGACACCACGCTCCTCCTCTTCACGGCCTCGCTTCTCATGGGGCGCTTCGTGCAGGCCTTTCCGCTCGTCACGCTCTGCGCCGCGGGCGCGTGGGGGCTCACCGTGCTCCGCGTGAACCGCTACCTCCAGCACCTCGCGCCCCACGACCGCGACCACGAACACGCGCACGCAGCCTGAGCGCGCAGCCCGCAACGGCTACGCGCGAAGCGCGCGACGCACCCCAACGGCGCCATCGCCTGTGAGAGAGTCCGCCGCCCCCATGCAACGCCACGCGCTCCTCGGCCGCTACGTGCCCCTCGAAGTGATGCAGCTCACCGCCGACGGCGCGCGCCTCGGCTCGCACGACGACCCCTCCATCGCGCCGGTGCCCCTCGCGCGCAATGAGCTCCCCGAAGGCGTCTCCGTGGGCGAGGTCTTCGACGTGTTCGTGTACCTCGACGTGAACGACCGCCCGGCGGCCACGCGCGCACGTCCCGCGATCACGCTCGGCGAGGTGGCCTTCGTCGACGTGACCCGCGCGCAGCGTGACGGCGCCGAGGTCGACGCCGCGATGCCGCTGCCGCTGTTCATTCCTCCCCACGAGCTCACCGGAGAGCTCCGGGCCGGCGAGCGTCACGCGATCGGGCTCGTCATCGACGACACGGGACGCCTCGCGGGAACCCAGCGCGTGCGCGAGCTCATGATCCATCCGCCAGCGCTCCGTGCGGGCGAGTGGGTCGAGGGCGAGGCCTGGCGCGACGAGCCCGGCATCGGCCTCTTCGTGATCGTCGATCGGTGCTGGGTGGGCCTCGTGCCGTCGTTTGAACCGCACCGGCTCTACCGCGGCGAGCGCGCGCGCTTTCGCGTGGCCTCGGTGCTCCCCGACGGCAAGGTCAACCTCTCGCTCCGAGGGCTCAAGGTCGACGAGCTCGACAGCGACGCCGACGCCATTCTCGAAGCGCTCTCGCGACCGGACGCGCCGCGCGTGGGCGACCGCAGCGACCCCGAGGAGATTCGCGCGGTGTTCGGGCTGAGCAAGAAGGCCTTCAAGCGCGCCGTGGGCACGCTGTTGAAGCGACGCGCGGTCACGATCGACGCGCAGGGCTTCGTGACGCCGCTGCGCCCCGGCCGACGCTGACGGTCACACCGCGGGCGCGGGCATCGAGCGCGACCCGATGGGCATCGGAACGCTCTCCTCGGCGTGCGCGGCGTCGTCGCTCTCGAAGTCGGGCAGCAGGTGCCCCATCGACCAGCGGTAGAGGCCGCCCTCCATGCGATCGCCGTCGCTGCGGAGCCAGATCACGGGCTTCGAAGGGAGCTTCATCTCGCCCTCGCTCTCGACGTCTCGGTAGGCCGCGGACCAGGTGCCCGAGTTGCCGTGAAAGACGCCGTTCGTCCACGCGCCGTAGGGGATGTGCGTGTGGCCGAAGACCACCGCGCGGGCGTTGTAGATCTCGGCGATGCGCGGGCTCATGGCGCGGACGATGTTCCAGTTGTCGTCGAGCGAGGGTTTGGGCACGGCGTACTCGTAGGCCGCGAAGATCATCGGGAGTCCGATGGCCGCGCCCACGGCGACGCGTGAGTTCCGCGCGAGGATGGGCACGGTCACCGCCGCGGCGCTGAGGGCCGTGAGGAGCGCGCGGTCGATCCAGAACTCGCGCACCACGCGGTGCAGGGCGTCCTGCGCGGGGCGGGCGAAGAGCGTGGCGTGGCGGGCGACGGCGGCGGGGTCGGCGCCGGTCTCGCGCGCGGCGTTGTTCACGTTGCGCGTGGCGCGGTCCTGCGAGGCGCCGTGACGGCCCGCGGTGAGCTCTTCGAACATGCGCACGAGGCCGCGGGCGAAGGGCGTCACGAGCTCGCGCGGGGTGAAGAGATAGTGCTTCACCCAGTGCTTCACGTAGCCCGCCGTCGTGAGCATGAACGACGCGTCGACGTGCGGGTTGAAGTACCCCATGCGCGAGGCCATGTAGCGGAACGCGATGGAGCCCACCGTCGGCTGGATCTCGGGTTCGTCGGTGCCCGGCATCGCCCCGTGCGGCATCGTCGGATAGCGGAACGAGCAGTACGGGTCGTACTGGTTGCCGTGCTCGATGTGGATGGCATCGGGCGTGTGGTGGAACCACGCGCGGAACAGCACGCGCTCGGCCACCGTGGGGTCGCCCGCGGCGGCGGCGATGGCCGCACGGATGCGCGCGCGCACGCCGTCGAAGGCGAGCTGCGGGTCGTGGTTGCCCGACACGAACACCGCGCGGTGGGGCCCCGCCGTGAGGAGCCGCGCGAGCGCGTCGACGTAGCCCCGGTGGTCGCGGAGGATGCGCTCGATGAGCTCGTTGGCCACGGACTCGGTGCGCGGCAGGTCTTCGAAGGTCGCGCGTCCGTCGATCACGCGGCCCGCGTCGAAGTCGAAGAGGTCGCCGTTGAAGACGAACTCGATGCGATCCCCCGGCGCCCGCGCCTCGACCAGCATCGCGTCGACGAGGGAGGCGAACTCCTCGTCGGGGAGGTACGGGCGCTGACGCCAGCGGAGCCACGCGTCGTCGCTGTCGATGGTCTCGCAGAGATGCACGTCGGAGATGACGACGGTGTGCTGCACGGGCATGGGATCGCTCCGTCGGGCCTTGGAGTTCGGGGAGGGCGGGCGCGTGGACAACTCCTAGGATGCCGCAAGTGTTGCGGCAGGAGGCGACCGCATCGAACACGGGCGTATCAAGGGGTGTGCGCGAGAATCGGGCGCCGCGGCGGGGCCCTTCTGTGGTAGACGTGCGCCCCCTTTGCGGGAGGAGGCGAACGGTCCGATGGCGCAAGAGTTCGTGATGACGATGAACGACGTCCGCAAGGTCGTCGCGCCGAAGCGCGAGATCTTGAAGGGCATGACGCTGGCCTTTCTGCCGGGCGCCAAGATCGGCGTGCTCGGTTCGAACGGCTCGGGCAAGAGCTCGCTCCTGCGCATCATGGCCGGCGTCGACAAGGAACACTTCGGCGACGTGCGCTGGGCGAAGGGCCTGCGCATCGGGTTTCTGGAGCAGGAGCCCCACCTCGATCCGAAGCTCACCGTGCGCGGCAACGTCGACCTCGCGCTCGCCCCCATCAAGAAGCTCCTCGCGCGCTACGAGGAGCTGTCGGCGAAGCTCGGCGAGTCGCTCCCCGAGGCCGAGTACGACAAGGTGATGGAGGAGTTCTCCTCGACGCAGGAGGCCATCGAGCACGCGGGCGGGTGGGAGGTCGATCGCGAGGTCGACATCGCCATGGACGCCCTGCGCCTCCCGCCCGGCGACGCCGACGTGACGAAGCTCTCGGGCGGTGAGCGCCGCCGCGTGGCCCTCTGCCGACTGCTCCTCGAGAAGCCCGACATGCTCCTCCTCGACGAGCCCACGAACCACCTCGACGCCGAGAGCGTCGCGTGGCTCGAACAGCACCTCCACGCCTTCCCCGGCACGGTCATCGCGGTGACCCACGACCGCTACTTTCTCGACAACGTGGCGGGCTGGATCCTCGAACTCGACCGCGGCGAGGGATACCCCTTCAAGGGCAACTACACCTCGTGGCTCGAACAGAAGCGCGCGCGCCTCGAACACGAAGAGAAGGCCGAGAGCGCCAAGCGCCGCACGCTCGCCCGCGAGCTCGAATGGGTGCGCATGGCGCCGCGCGCCCGGCAGGCGAAGAACAAGGCCCGCGTGCAGGCCTACGAGGCCCTCGCCTCCGAGGCCGAGCGCGAGAAGGCCACCGCGGGCGAGGTGCAGATTCCGCCCGGTCCGCGCCTCGGCGACCTCGTGATTGAAGCGCGCGGACTGAAGAAGAGCTTCGGCGACCGGGTGCTCTTCGACGACCTCTCGTTCAAGCTCCCGCGCGGCGGCATCGTCGGCGTCATCGGTGCGAACGGCACGGGCAAATCGACGCTGTTCCGCCTCATCGCGGGCGTCGAGAAGGCCGACGCGGGCGACCTCCGTGTGGGCGACACCGTGGTGCTCTCGTACGTCGACCAGATGCGCGACGCGCTCGATGGCGACCGCTCGGTCTGGCAGGAGGTCACCGAGGGCAAGGACACCATCGAGGTGGGCAAGCGCTCCCTCGCGTCGCGCGCCTACGTGGCGGGCTTCGGCTTCCGCGGAAGCGACCAGCAGAAGCGCGTCGGCGACCTCTCGGGCGGCGAGCGCAACCGCGTGCACCTCGCGAAGCTCCTCAAGCGCGGCGGCAACGTGCTGCTCCTCGATGAGCCCACCAACGACCTCGACGTCGACACGCTGCGCTCGCTCGAAGACGCGCTCGTCGAGTTCCCGGGCTGCGTGATGGTCACGAGCCACGACCGTTGGTTCCTCGACCGCATCGCGACGCACATCCTCGCGTTCGAGGGCGACAGCCGCGCCGTGTGGTTCGAGGGCAACTACCAGGACTACGAGGCCGACCGCGTGAAGCGCCTCGGCGCCGAGGCCGCGCAGCCCCACCGCCCGCGCTTCAAGAAGCTCAACGCCTGACCGACACCGCCGCGCCCTCGGGCGTGACGCGCTCCTCGAAGCGCACGCGCCCGTTGAGCGTCACCCGCAGCGTGAGCGGCGGCGGATCGGCCCCGCGCCAGAACACCGGCGCGCGATACACCCCACGCTCCGACTCCTCGCGCATGGGGCTCACGGCCACCTCGGGCCCCGCGTCGACGGACACGTTCGCGTACGGAACCGCGTAGCCCTCGGCATCGCGCAGCGTGACCGTGAGCACGCCCTCACCCCAGTTGGTGACGCGCACGCGTACCTCGTGTTGCACCTCGCCCGCATCGCTCGCGGGCACGATGCGGTCGTGCGCGTCGTGCCCCTCGGCGTCGCGCGCGCAGCGGAGCATGTGGTCGCGCGCGGGCGAGAGTCGCAGCGGACGGTCGACGCGGGTGAGGGGCGCGCCGTCGAGCGCGCACCAGAGGCCTTCGGGCACACGCACCGAGGCCAGCGCGCGTTGCGACGCATCGCTCGGATGGAGCACCGGCGCGGTCACCTCGATGCGCTGCGCGGGTGAGGGAGGGCTGTCGTAGCCGTCGCGGTCCGTGGCCGACACGCGCACCCACCACACGCCGGGCGTGAGTCCGCGGCCGCGCCACGCGCGCACGTCTCCGTCGAGGCGCTCGACGGAGACCAGCTCGCGAAAGGCCTCGTCGTGCGCGAGCTCCACACGCCACCGCGCGATGCGCGCGGGCGGCGCGATCGAGAACGTGCCTTCGACATCGACGGGACGACCGCTCGTGGCGACGTGCGCCGCGGGTGGTGAACTCCACGCGGGGGCGGGGAGCAGCGGGTGATCCGAGGAGCGACGCGCGGGTTCGGCGCTCACACCGACGGACTCGGCGACGAAGAAATCACCGAGCGCGCCCCGCACGCGGAAGCGTCCGCGGTGCGACGAGATGCGCGCGATGCGACCGTTGGCGAGCGCGCGCACGACGCCGTCGGCGCGGCCGAGGTACACGGTGGCGAAGGGCGTTCCGAGGGGAAAACTTCGGTCGGAGGGCGAGGGCGGAGACTCGACGCGCACGGCGCCTGCGTCGAGGAGGGTGAGCGTCGCGCGCGGGTCGCGCTGCGTGGGCGCGTAGGCCGTGAGCCGCGTGCCGGGGAGGAGCGTGAGACGGATGCCCTCGGGGAGCGCGAGGGCCGCGACGGCGTCGTCACCGACGCGAATCTGCACGCCGCGGTGGAGCGTGTCGCCCGCCTGCGCGGGCCGTGGTGGCAGCGCGTTCAACACGTCGACCACCTGCACCTCGCCGCGGACCGAGAGCACCTGAAGGGGCACGAGGCGCGCGAGCACGCTGCGGGGCAGCGCGGGTGAGGTGGCGGCCGGCGATGGGCGGCGGGCCTGCGCGCCCGCGCGTGGGCTCAGGGCGAGGAGGCACAGACAGAGCGGGGCCGTGATGCGCATGGAGGGCGTTTCCGTGGCTGCGGGGCGGTCGTGCGGCGCGCCGTGAGGGCCACGGTGCGCGTCGCGTCCATGCGCTTGAACGGCCCTTCGTCGGCGCGGCCACACCCGCGGTCGCCGATGCGCGCCCCGCCCTCGGACACGCGCGCCGAGTGGTCACCGCGCGCCGTTCTCGTCACGTCGCCGTCTGACACAGCGGGTGCGGTGGCGCCGCGGGTTGTGATACTCCGCGCGCCGTGACCACGCGCTCCGTCGAAGAACACCTCCGCGATCCCGGCTACACGCCCTCGGTGAAGCACGCCCCGAAGCTCCTCGCGCTCCTCGCAGGCGACGACGACGACACCGCCGCCCGCGCCGCACGGGCGCTCGTCAAGCTCGGTGACGTCGCCGCGCAGCGCGCGCTGGAGGCCTTTCCGACGGCGGTCGCCCCCGCGCGCGGACGCCTCGTCGACCTCTTCAGCGACCTCGCCCGTGCGGGCGTTCGCGAAGACGAATTCCGCGCGCTGCTGCTCGCCACCCTCGACGACGGCGACGCCAAATCGCGCCGCAACGCCGTGATCGCGCTCGGTCACCACGAGCGCCCCGAGGTCGAGCGCGCCCTCCTCGACTACTGGCGTCGCGAACCACGGCCGGACCACCGCCGCTCCGTCGCGCGCTCCCTCGCGAAGATCGGCGGCGCGCCCTCGCTCGCGCTGTTGCGACTCGCCCCCGTCGACGACCCGGAGCTTCAGCGCGTCGCCCGCGAGGCGGTGCTCATGCTCGAACGTCGGGCCGTGCGCGACGACGAATCGGTGATCGCGGGCGACGCGAAGGTCGACGGCGCCCACGACGTGACGGTGCGCTGCCGCCGCGGGCTCGAAGCGCTCTGCGAGGCCGAGTTCGACCCCGCGCAGAAGCCCCGCACCATCGGCGCAGGACGCATCGCCGTGTCGCTGCGGGGGCCGCTCTCCGAGGTGTTTCGCGCGCGTACCATGACCTGGATGGGCTTCGACCTCACGCCGCGCCCCCTCGACGGACGCGACGCCGCCGACGTGCTCGCCGAGGCCATCACCTCCGACGAGGCGCTCGCGATCTTCCGCCGCTTCACGCGCGGCTCGCTGCGCTACCGCATCGAGTGGGTCGGCGCGGGCCATCGCCGCGGCGCCACCGCGCGCACGGTAGAGCGCGTCTCGCGCGTGAAGCCCATGCTCGTGAACGACTCGCGCGAGAGCACCTGGGAGGTGAGCGCCCTCGAACACGAAGGCCGTCTGCTCGTCGAGCTCGTGCCGCTGCGCCTCGACGATCCGCGCTTCGTGTACCGCGTCGCCGAGGTGCCCGCGGCCTCGCACCCGTCGCTCGCCGCGGCCCTCGTGCGCGTGGCCCACCGCCGCGACACCGACATCGTGTGGGACCCCTTCGTGGGCTCGGGACTCGAGCTCTGCGAGCGCGCCCGCTTCGCCCCCTACGCGCAGCTCTGGGGCCGCGACATCGACCCCCGCGCGGTGGAGGCTGCACGCGCGAACCTCGCCTCGGCGAAGGCCGAACGCGCGACGATCGAAGAGGGCAACGCGTTCGATCCCGCGCCGAAGGGCGTGACGCTCATTCTCACGAACCCGCCCCTCGGCGGACGTGTGGGCTTCGGCGAGAACGTGGCGCTCATGCTCGAAGACTTCGTGGCCCACGCCGCGGCCTCGCTCGCGCCGGGCGGACGCATGGTGTGGGTCTCGCCCGTGCCCGCGCGCACCGAGCGGGCTGCGAAGGCCGCGGGGCTCGCGGTGACCTATCGACAGCGCGTGGCGCTCCCCGGGTTCGACACGGAGATCCAGCGCTACGACCGCGTGCCGCCGCGCGCCGCACCGCCCGCGCCGCGACGCGCTAGCCCTTCACGACGATGAGCGGTTCGAGGCGCGCGACGCGCTTCGCGAGGCCCGCACGGTCGACCACCGACACCACGTCCGCCACGTCTTTGTAGGCCTCGGGCATCTCCTCGACGATCGCGTTCACGCTCGCCGCACGGAGCGAAATTCCCCGGTCGTTCAGGGCCTTGAGCACCGCCGCGCCCGTGGTGGTCTTCTTCGCCGCCGCGCGCGCGAGGAGCCGCCCCGCGCCGTGGCACGCGCTGCCGAAGGACTCGTCCATCGAGCCCTGCGCGCCCACCATCACGTAGCTGTAGCGCCCCATGTCGCCGGGAATGATCACGGGCTGTCCCACGTCGCGGTATCGCTCGGGGAGCAGCGCGTGGCCCGGTCCGAACGCGCGCGTGGCGCCCTTGCGGTGCACACACAGCGGGCGCGTGACGCCGTCGACGGTGTGGTCCTCGAACTTCGCGATGTTGTGGCACACGTCGTAGAGGAGCGACGCGCCGAGGTTCGTGCGGTTGAGCCCCACGCCCTTCGCGATGGCGCCGAGCGCGCGGTGGGCGATGAGCGCGCGGTTCGCGAAGGCGAAGTTCGCCGCGGCGGCCATCACCTGCAGATAGCGATCGGCCTCGGGGCTGCCGAGCGGCGCACACGCGAGCTGCTTGTCGGGGAGCTCGATGCCCGCCTTCTTCGACGCGCGGAGCATGATGCCCAGAAGCTCCTCGCAGACGGCGTGTCCGAGGCCGCGCGAGCCCGAGTGCACGAGCAGGGTGGCGCCGCCGACACGCAGCCCGAAGCGTTCGGCGAGGGCCTCGTCGTAGACCTCGGTCACGCGGTCGACTTCGAGAAAGTGATTGCCGCCGCCGAGGGTGCCGAGCTGTTGCGCGCCGCGTTCGCGGGCGCGGTCGCTCACGAGGGCGAGGTCGCCAGGCGTGAGCCTTCCACCGTCTTCGATGCGCTCGAGGTCGTCGCCGTAGGCGAGCCCGAGGTCGACGAGGGCCGACGCGCCGCCGTCGAGGAGGGGATCGAGGTCGTCGAGCCGCGCGTCGCGCTTCGCCGGCGCGGTGCCCGCGGGAACGGCCTGCTGGAGCAGGTCGGCGACGCGGTCGCGCACGCGGTCGAGGGCCTCGGCGTCGAGGTCGAGCGTGTGCAGTCGCACGCCGCAGTTGATGTCGTAGCCGACGCCGCCCGGCGACACGACGCCGCCCTGCGCGGGGTCGAACGCGGCCACGCCGCCGATGGGAAATCCATAGCCCCAGTGAAAGTCGGGCATGGCGAGCGCGTGGCCCACGATGCCCGGCAGCGAGGCCACGTTGGCGACCTGCGCGATGCACGGGTCGTCGTGGAGCGAGGTCATCATCGCGGCGTCGGCGAAGATGCGTCCCTCGACGCGCATCGCGCCCTGCACGGGGAGGCGCCAGCGCACCTCGTCGATCGGTTCGAGCCGGTATTTCATGGGGATTCGGAGGGTGGTGCCCGCGAGCGCGGGGAGGGAGACGGAACGGCGGGGCGCCAGAGATAGCAGCGCGGTGTGCGAAGCGCTACACGTCGACGACGACCTGCGCGCGCCAGCGTCCGTCGGGGCGCGGACCCACATCGAGCGTGTGCCAGGTGATGGCCTTGAGCGCGCTGCGCACCGCGTGGGTCGACTCGTCGAGCGCATCGCCGAAGAGCACGCCGCGAACGTGGGTGGGCCCGTCGTCGAGCACCACCGCGCGACGGAGCGCCACGCGCTTCGCATCGAGCACATAGAGCGCCTCGGAGAGCCACGCGAACATGCGCTCGTCGTCGCCCGCCTCGGCATCCACGGTGATCGCGAGGGGAACCTCCGTGCGGATGTGCACCGACGCGGGGTCGACGATGAGCGCGCCGAGCGCCTCGGCCGCGGCGGCGAAGAGGTCCGCGCGGTCGTCGGCGACGGTGACAAAGCCCTCGTCGGCGGTGTGGTCGAGGATCTCCGTTTCGAATCCGTCGGCGAGCGCGCGGGCCATCATCGACGCGTCGGGCGTGAGTGCTGCGAGGGCGGGGGCGAGGGGAGCGCCGTCGCGCGGATCGACCGCCTCGGGCGCCACATCGAGGAGCGGACGCAGCGCGAACTCGCGGCGCAGCAGCTCAGGGTGCGGCACCGTGAGGGAGGGCGTGTCGACGACGGTTCCGTCGATCCAGAGCAGGTCGAGGTCGAGGGTGCGCGCGCCCCATCGCTCGCGGCGTTCGCGGCCGAGACGACGCTCGACGTCGAGCATCGCGGCGAGGAGTTCTTCGGGGGCGAGGGCGCTGCGCACGCGGGCGGCGGCGTTGATGTAGCGGGGCTGCGCGGGCCCCACGGGGGCGGTCTCGTAGCGCGGCGAGTGCGCATCGACGGTGACGCCGTGGCGATGGGCCAGAAGGTCGAGGGCTGCGCGAAGAAACGCCTCGCGCGAGCCGAGGTTCGAACCGAGACCGACAACGAGGGAACGATCGTGGACCATGGAGCGCTCTGCGAAGGGGCCTCGGTGGTATCACTCGCCGGGTGACGCGGCGAACGATCCTGAACGCGGGGCTGCCGAAGCGGCTGAACTTCGGGGCGCTGGAGCTCGACGCCTTCGCGGTGTCGGGCCTCGCGAGCTACGTGCTCGCCCCCTCGCTCGATGCGTGCTTCGACCTCGGGCACTGCGGCGTCGAAGCGTCGCGCCTCCGCCACGTCTTCCTCTCCCACACGCATCAGGACCACGCCGGCGCCGTGGCCCGTCACCTCTCGCTCCGCGCGATGAACGGCGCGCGCCCCTCGCGGCTCTACTGCCCCGTCGAGAGTGCGCCCGCGCTCGTCGACCTGCTCCACGCGTGGGAGCGCCTCGAAGGCCGCGAGCCCAGCGACCTCTCCGCCGTCGTGCACGGCCTCTCCGCGGGCGACGAGGTCACGCTCGGTCGTCGCTTCACCGTGCGCTGCTTCGAAGCCGTGCACCGCCTCGCGTCGCTGGCCTACACCGTGGTCGAACACCGTCGCGCGCTGCGTCCCGAGTACCGCGGGATGCCCGGCGCCGAAGTGCACGCGGCCGCCATGCGCGGCGAGCTCGTGAGCGACACCGTCGACCACAACCTCCTCACGTACGTGGGCGACAGCACCATCGAGACGCTGCGGCGACACCCCGAGGTGGGGCGCAGCGAGGTGCTCTTCGTCGAGGCCACGCACATGCTCACCACCGACCGCGCCGCGAGCGCGCGCTGGGGACACACGCACCTCGACGAGCTCGTGGAGCTGTGGCGCGCGGCGCCCGAGACCCTCGCGAGCCGCCACGTGGTGCTCAAGCACTTCAGCATGAAGTACACGGCCGACGAGATCGCGCGGGCCCACGCCGCGCTGCCCGCGGGCCTCCGCGAGCGGGTCACGATGCTCGTGGGCGGCTGAGGGATTTCGCGGCGCCGAAACGTGGTTCGCGGAGGCGGCCCCGTGGTACGTCGCGCGCCATGCAGAAGGTACTCATCACGGGCGCGGCGGGCTTCATCGGACACCACCTGGCCATCGCGTGGCGGAAGCGCGGCGCGGCGGTGGTGATCCTCGACAACCTCCGCACGGGCAAGCGCGAGAACCTCGCGCAGATCGAGCGGGCCGTCGGGAGCGAGCACGTCACCTTCCTCGAAGGCAGCATCACCGACCGCGAGGCCGTGATGCGCGCCGCCGAGGGATGCTCCGTGGTGCACCACCTCGCGGCGATGGTGAGCGTGCCCGAGTCCGTCGCGCGCCCCGAGGAGTGCGTCGAGATCAACGTGAACGGCACCCTCAACGTGCTCGACGCCGCGAAGCGCCACGGGGCCTCGCGCGTGGTCTTCGCATCGAGCAGCGCGGTCTACGGCGACGACCCGCGGAGCCCGAAGACCGAAGACATGACCCCCGCGCCGCTCACGCCCTACGGCATCACGAAGCTCGACGGAGAGTTCTATCTCCGCATGTACGCGAACCTCCACGGCGTGCCGACGGTGAGCCTCCGCTTCTTCAACGTCTTCGGCCCGCGCCAGGACCCCAAGAGCGTCTACGCCGCCGCGGTGCCCATCTTCGTCGACCGCGCCCTCAAGGGTCAGCCCATCACCATCTTCGGCGACGGCACGGCCACGCGCGATTTCGTCTACGTGGGCGACGTGTGCGCGGCGAACATGCTCGCGGCGACGTCGCCCCACGCGGGACGCGGCGAGGTCTTCAACGTCGCGCAGGGCGGGATCATCACGATTCAAGAGCTCGCCGAGACCGTGCGCCGCACCGTGGGCAGCGCGAGCGAGATCGTGAACGCGCCCGAGCGTCCGGGGGACATCAAGCACAGCCGCGCGTCGATCGAGGCCATCACGAAGGCGCTGGGGTTCAAGCCCGCGGTGTCGCTCGAAGAGGGGCTCCGCGTCGCGGTCGAGGCCGCGCGCGGATAGCGGTTTCTGCGCGACGGGGACCGTTGCGACGCGCGCCCGCACGCGGGTAGCGTCGCGCCGCCGTGAGACGGACGCATGCGGCGTTTGCATGTGCCGTACGCCGCGGTGGAGGTCTCCGATGTTCTCACCAAGCCTGCGCCGCGCGCTGCTCCTCGCGGCCGTGGTGGCGACGCCCTCGCTGGGCGCCCCGGGATGCGCCGAGGAGCGCCCCGCCATCAACCGCGTGCAGCCTGACTACCTCGACAAGCGCGACTTCATTCCCGTGGAGTTCGACGCGCTCGCGGCGGGCATCCGTCTCGCGTCGCTCACGCCCGCGATGATCGAGCGCGAGCCGGTCTACTACTCGCAGACCACGATGATCGCGAAGCCCACCACCACGGGCTTCGTGGGCCTCACGTCGTACAGCAACCTGGAGAAGGTCCGCTGGGAGGTCACCGAGCGCGCGCTCATCGCGCGGCAGGCCTACACCTACGTGCGCAACGTGCCTGGCGGCGCGGGGGGCATCGGGCAGAACCCGCGCACCGGCGAGATCGTGGCGGCCTTCGCCATCTCGTCGCACTTCGACATCGCGAACGACTACAACCCCACCACGGGCGAGCCCATCAACGTGGTGCAGGAGAACACCACCGATCGGCCCTGGTACCAGCGGCGCTTCATGCGCGTCGACTGGTCGCGCAACCTCGTCGACGGCTACAACAGCGTGCTCGAGTTCGAGAGCTGGGAGGGACGCGTCGCCAGCGAGCCCGTCGACACCTTCGTCAACTCGCCCGACGACCCCAACGCGCCGGTGTTCGAATACCAGGGCGCGAACCAGCAGCGCGCGCTGCGCTACTTCGACGTGGTGAACCGCGCGGTGCTCCACCCCGAGACCGTGAACCTCGGGTCCGACCTGCCCGCGCTGCCCGTGTGCTACCTCGGCTCCGGCGAGATGGCGTGCAACCCCGCGGAGGTGACCTTCCGCGTGTCGTTCCTTCGCGCCGACCCGACGCGCGACTACGAGCCCGCGAGCCTCACGCGCCCGCTCCCCGGCGTCGAGAATCCTCCGCGCGGCCTCGACATGGAGCGCTTCGGCTTCTTCGACGTCACGCAGGTGGGCTACGACCGCGCGAACTCCTCGGTGCTCGACACCCAGCGCGTGCACATCGCGATGCGCCACAACATCTGGCAGCACCACCACGCGCTCACCTTCGGCGCCGACACCGCGGCCCTCTGCAACGCCGACGCAGACTGCGCGAACGGCACCGTCTGCCACATCGGCAACAGCCCCCGCGACGCCTCGCACCGCGGAGCGTGCGCGCCCCTCGCCGTGCGCCACGCCACGGGCGACGGCGCGTGCAGCACCGACGACGACTGCCGTCACGGACCGCGCGCGCTCAGCGCCACCGCGGTGTGCGACACGACCACGCGCACCTGCGGCGAGCACTACGTCCGCTGCGGCAGCGACGCGGACTGCGCCGCGGTGGATCCGCAGTCGACCTGCGACCTCGCCATCGCGTACCACCGGCCCGACAACCGCGGGCTGTGCCTCATGCCCTTCCGTCAGCGGCAGGTGCGGCAGTTCGCGTACTGGGAGTCGGCCAACTACCCGGCCTCGATGCAGCCCGTCACCGACTCCGTCGTGCGCGAGTGGAACTCCGCCTTCGAAGACGCCGTGCACGCCGCCCGTCGTCGCGAGTGTGAGATCGAGCGCAGCGTCGACGCGGCGGCCGTCTCCGACGCGGAGAACCCCTGCAACACGCCCGCGGTGCTCGGCACCGACGCGCGCCTCGGCGCCGACGGAACGCACGTCATGGTGGGCTGCCACGCGCCCGTGTGGGGCACCGACGCGACGAAGCCCGGCGCCCACACGCAGGCCGAGGTCGACGCCGCGCACGCCGCGGGATGGGACCTCGCGATCTGCGGTCCGCAGGGCACCACCGCGCGCCTCGGCGACCTTCGCTACAACATGATCGGCGCGATCACCGACCACGACGCGCAGGGCTACTGGGGGCTCGCGAACCTCGCGGCCGACCCCGAGACCGGCGAGATGGTCGCGGGCCGCGGCGCCGTCTGGCAGACCGTCACCGAGGCGTACTCCGCGTACCTCGTGGCGCTCGTGCGGCTGCTCGCGGGCGAGGGCGTTCCCACCGACATCGCGAACGGACGTTACCTCGTCGAGTCGATGCGTCAGCTCGGCACCGGACGCACGCCCGCGCGCAGCGCCCTCGACGACGCGTTCAGCGCGCAGGGAGGCCTCGCCAACGTGGCCCAGGCGAGCGGCGCGATGTTCGACCGCACGCGCCTCTCGAACGCGGGATGGTTCACGCCCGGCGGCGGACAGCGGCTCCGTACGCGCGACCCCGAGCAGCCCGGCGCGCTCGACCTCGCGGCCCGTCGCATCATGCAGGGACGTGTGCTCGGCGACGGCGCCAACCGCGGCGCGCAGCGGCTCCAGCAGCTCCGCGGCACCGACCTCGAAGGGCGGCTCATGAACGCCGCGCAGGCGCGCCTCGCGCAGACCTCGTCACCCGATCCGACGGGCACGCTCCCGGCGACGCTCGAACAGGCCTCGCCGCTGCGCAACCAGAGCCCCGCCGTGCGACGCGCCGTGGCCCGCCTGCGCGCGCAGCGCACCGCGTGGGAGTGCGGCTACGAAGCGGCCTTCAGCGACGACATGCTCCAGGGCCTCGCGAACCGCCTCGTGGCGGGGCAGCCCATTCGCGCGAGCGATCCGCTCGATGCGCCGGTGGCCTTCGGACGCGACTGGAACTTCCGCCGCGACGACGGCTCGCTCGACTACGACCTCATTCGCACGTACGCGCAGCAGTTCATTCACCACGGCGTGCTCGCGCACGAGATCGGTCACTCCCTCGGTCAGCGCCACAACTTCACGGCCAGCGCCGACGCGGTGAACTACCACGACCAGTACTGGAACGTGCGCGGGCAGGGGCATCGCGCGGGACTGCGTCCCCGCTACGAGTACCTCGCCGATCCGATGGACGGGAACTACTACTCCCCCGAAGAGGTGAACGGCCGCGTCGACGAGTACGCCTACTCGTCGGTGATGGACTACAAGGGCCTCAACGAAGACGCGCACGGCCTCGGCCGCTACGACTACGCGTTCGTTCGCAACGGCTACGTGGGCCTCGTCGAAGCGTTCCGCACGGTGGCCGACCACGACGCGGCGCTCGTGTACTCGGTGAACACCGCGGGCTCGGGCACGAGCACGCCGCTCGACCTGCGCGAGTGGTCGCGCAACGGGCCCGTGCACGGGCTCCACTACACGCAGATTCCCGCGGTGTTCGGACGCCGCCCCGACGGCACGCCCAACGTCCGCGACGACAACCGCTACAACGTCTTCCTGCGCGAGACGCAGAGCACGTCGATCCCCGGTTGGGGCGATCCCGACTTCACCAACGAGACCCGCGACGGCCACGTGCTCGTGCCCTATCGCTTCGACACCGACGAGCGCGCGGGCCTCGTGTGGCAGGACCAGACCAACGACGCCGGCGCCGACGCCTACGAGTCGATGCACTACGTCGCCGAGCGCTACCTGAACTACTACTTCTCGAACAGCTACGCGCGGTACCGCACGGGCTTCAGCACCGAGGGCTACGTGGCGCGTCAGTGGGGACGCTACGTCGAGCAGATGCGCCAGTGCGCGCAGACGCTCGCGTTCGACCTCGTGTCGTTCCAGGATTTTCTCGCGAGCAACGTGGGATGGCTCGCGTACCGCAACGACCCGGCGCAGTACGGCGGCTTCATCAACCAGGCCGCGATGAGCGTCGTGGCCGATGCCTTCGTGGCGCAGATGACCATGCCCGAGATGGGGCTCCACCGCGCGGTGCGCACGTCGAGCGGAACGCGTCTCGTGATGCCCAACCTCGACACGAACGCGGGCTTCCCCATTCCGATCAACCAGGGTCGTGCGTTCGAATCGAACTGGCGCGATGACGTGGGCTTCTGGTGGTACGAGCAGCTCAACCGCGCGGGCTCGTACTACGACAAGATGCTCGCGCTCGACGCGTTCGCCGACCCCGAGCTGCTGCTCCTCCAGCGCGACACGCCGACGGACCTGCGGCTCTTTCAGCTCTCGTTCTACTCGATGTATCCCGCGCAGACGATCCGCCTCTACGGCGGCATGTTGAGCGAGGACTACGACGACTTCGCGCCCATCGTCGCGATGGACGGCGACCACGACATCGCGCGCACGCACCTCGCCACGCTGAACCTCCCGCCGGGTACGGGCGTGGGCCGCAGCGGACGCGTGATCGACACGAACCACGTCGCGCTCGATCCGCAGACGCACTTCACCGTGCAGCTCCGCGCGGCGATCATGGGCATCGCGGAGTTCCCCGCGACCTTCGATCAGCGCTTCATGGACTTCGCCCGCCTGTGGGTCGACGGCTCCGTGGAATCGATCACCGTCGCCGACCCCGCGCGCAGCACGGTGACCTTCACCGATCCGTGGTCGGGCGCGACGTTCCGCGCGATGCACATGGGCACGGCGACGGGCGAAGCGGGCGCCGACGTGGGCGCCTCGACGCTCGTGCACCCCGCCACGGGTGCGGTCGCCACGGAGGCGGGCGTCGCCGCGAGGATGCTCCTCCACGCGCGTGACATCGACGCGCTGCGCACGCAGGCCCTCGCGCGCGGCGACACCGAGAACGCCGCCGCCTTCGAGAACGAGGAGCGGCGCTACATCGACGTGCTCCACGTGATGCGCCGCCTCACGGCCGCCTTCGGCACCGGCCACATCGTCACGCAGTAGCCCTCCGCGATCCCCGACGGGCGCGCGTGCGACACCGAACGCGCGCCGCCGGGGGTCTTTGCTGCGCGGAACGCGTCCCGCCCGTCGCAGCTCCCCTTCGCAACTCCCGAGAACGCCTTCCCCGCATCCCAGGTCGCATTCGCAGCGCCCCAGAACGCCATCCCCGCGTCGCGGGTCGCGTTCTCGAGAGGTGAGAACGCTTCCGGCGCGCGGATGGTCGCCTTTATTGCAACGTAAACGCCTCCGGCGATTGGATGGTCGCCTTTTTTGCAACGAAGACGCGACCGGCGCGCGGGGGCTCGCGTTTCACCGTGTGACCGGGGTTCCCCAGGAGGTCACCCCGGGCTCGTGTGCGAATCGCACCGGGCGCTGCCCGGCGCTCCGAGAAGCGGGCGCATTGCGATGCAGCGTCGGAGGCGACTCCGACGCGACCGCACACACCAGCCCGGGGTGACCAACGGGAACCCCGGGCGCTGCGACGGCGAGCACGGGCCGCGCAGCAGCGACGGCGGGCACGCGCCGCACCGCAGCGACGGCGGGCACGGGCCGCACCGCAGCGACGGCGAGCACGCGCCGCGCAGCAACGCCGGGCGCCGGGATGCCCTTCGGGATCCCCGGCGCTGCGTGCGGAAGGGGAATCAGCCGCCGTCAGCGCTGGCGTCGCGCGCAGCGTCGGTGCTCGCATCGCGCACGCCCGCATCGGGCGACGGGAGCGTGCCGTCGTCGTACGAGCAGTACGAGGGGTCGCCGTTGTCGCTCGGGAAGCACCGCAGCGGCGCGGCGCAGTCCGCGTCGGAGTTGCAGTCCTCGCGGTAGATGCAGAGCCCGAGGTTGTCGATGCGGCCGTTGTCGTCGGTCGGCGCGACGGCGCGGATGTGCGTCGGATCGTCGGGGCACGACGGCGTCACGGCCATGTTGATCAGCGAGCCGCAGATGCCCTGGTGGTCGTCGTCGGTCTCCTGGAAGCAGATGCCGCGGCACTGACCTTCCATCGTGGGATCGCAGGGCGAGCCGTCGGCGCGCAGCGCCATGTTCGTGCCCGTGTCGCCGCACTCGCCGACGCGCGTGTTGCAGCGCATGCCCGTGCCGCACTGGGCGTCGCTCTGGCAGAAGTACTCGCAGCCCGTGGTGTCGGGCTCGCCCTGGTCGTGCGTGTACCACCAGCCCGTGCAGACCGTGCCCGCGCGACACGATCCGGGGTTGCCCGTGCGCGCCGTCGGGGTGCACGTGGGCGCGCAGAACGAGGTCGCGTCGGCGCCGTCGCCGAGCGAGAGGCACGTCGAGCCGCGGCCGCCGCACTGGGCCTGCTCGCAGGTCGCCGACGTCGAGTTCGTGCATTCGGCCCAGCAGAAGCCACCCGGGAAATCCGTGTCGCACGACAGCGCCGTGCCGCACATCGCGTCGGCGGTGCACATCGCGCCGACCTGCGAGGTGCCGGTCACCGTCGGATCCACGGGACAGCTCCCGTCGGTGCGAGGACGGTCCGCGCTCGCGTCGGTGCTCGCATCGGAGCGCGCGCCGTCCGTCGACGCATCGGCGCGCGTGGCGTCGTTGCCCGTGTCCGCGGACACGTCCGTCGCTGCGTCGCTGTCACCGCCGCCACCGCCACCACCGCTGCTGCTGCACCCGAGCGCGAGGGCGAGGGCGACCGACAGGTACTTCAAAGAACGTTGCATCACAGTCCTCCGCCGACGTGTGGGCGCAACACGCTGCGCCGCTCCACAAGCCGGGCGGCGCGGATGCTCGACGCTCCCTCTGCATCGGTCAAGGAGTGACAGCGCCCCCGCAGCGGCCACGATTTGAGGCACACTCGCATCGATGGCACCGACCTCGCGAAGCCCCTACCGCCACGCCGCCGCCACCTGCGCCACGACGGACCGTGAACGCCCTGCCGTGTGGGGCGTGCTGGTGCGTGACGCGTGCGTGCTGGCCGCGCTCGTCGCCACGATCGCGTCGATCTCGCACTGGTCATCGATGATCGACGCGGTGTCGGAAGCGATGGGCTTTCCGCGCATGCGCTGACGGCGCGTCGCCGACGTGGCGCTTGCTGCGCGCGTCGCATGTGCGGTAGGCGTTCGCGCCCGTGACGGCCCGAACGCGCCCCAGCCTGATCTCCGTCGCCGCGCTCGCGTGTGCGCTCCTCGCGTCCATCCTCTTCGCGGGATGCGCCGGGAGCGACGGCGCCGAGCGTCCGACCCTCCGCGGCGACGTGAGCCTCACGCTGCTGCACACGGCCGACTGGCACTCGCGGCTGTTCCCCTACTACCAGCAGGTCAACGTCACCGATCAGAACCTCGGGCTCCGCCCCGAGAACGCGCCCTTCGGCGGCGCCGCGCGCATGAACTGGCTCATCCAGCGCGAGCGTCGCCGGGCCGATCGGTTGCTCCACCTCGACTCGGGCGACTGCTTTCAGGGCGCGCCGATCTTCAACTTCTTTCAGGGCGAGGCCGAGGTGCGCGCGCTGGCCCACACGGGCGCCGACGCGGTGGTCATCGGCAACCACGAGTTCGACCGCGGCGCGCTCAACTTCGCGCGGCAGTTTCAGCGCTGGGCGACGTTCCCGGTGCTCGCGGCGAACTACCAGTTCGACGACCCCACCACGCCCGGAAGCAGCGAGCTCGGACGCCTCGCGCGCCCCTACGCCTTCTTCGACCTCCGCGGGCTCCGCGTGGCGGTGATCGGCCTCGGCAACCTCTCGTCGATCACGTCGATCTTCGACCAGCCGAACCGTCTCGGCATCACGCCGCTCAACACCGTCGAGACCGCGCAGTTCTACATCGACCGCGTGCGCCGCGAGGGCGCCGACGTCGTGGTGCTCGTCTCGCACGTGGGACTCGAAGACGACATCCGCATGCTGGAGAACACCACCGGCGCCGACATCGTGCTCGGTGGCCACCTCCATATCGTGCTGAACCCCACGCAGGTGGTGAGCGACTGCCGCGCGGTGAACGCCCGCGGCGAGCACTTCATCCCGCAGCTCGCGGATCCCAACGTCGACCCGGCCACGCTCACGCAGTGCGGACCCGACGAGTGCTGCACCTCGACGGGCACGTGTCCGCCGTCGGGGGCGCGCACGTACTGGCAGGTGGCGCGTGGATTTCGCGAGCGCGCGTGCACGCCGAGGCCCGTGCTGCTCCAGCACTCGGGCGCGTTCATGAAGTACCTCGGGCGCCTCGACACGGTGCTCTCCAACGACCCCGCGCGCATCATGCCGGGGCGCGAGTCGACTTACGACCCCATCAACCGCTGGGAGGTCGTAGCCCACCGCTACACGCTCTATCCCGTCGACCGGAACGTGCCCGAGGAGCCCACGATGAAGCGGCTTCTGGAGCCCTACGCGCGGGCCCTCGACGCGGTGGCGAACCTCGACAACCTCGTGGGCTACGCGCCCAGCGACGTGACGCGCGTGGCGCCCGGCGGCGGCGACTCGGCGCTCGGCAACCTGGTCACCACGAGCATGTGGCTGCGCCTCGGCGTGCAGACCGACTTCTCGCTCACCAACACCCTCGGCATTCGCGACTCGATCCCCGCGGGGCCCGTGAGCATCGACCAGCTCTTCAACGTCTTTCCCTTCGACAACTCGATCACGACGATGAACCTCTCGGGGCGCGAGGTGCGCGAGGTGTTCGACTTCGTGGCCCGTCGCTCGGGCGGTCGCGGGTGCACCTCGCAGGCGCAGATCGCCGGGGCGCGCGCCATTCTCGTGTGCGGGCCGTGTCAGCGCACGAGCGACACCGGCGAGCTCATCACGCTGAGCTCCTGCGCCGAGACCATCAACATCGGGCTCCGCACCGACGGCATGCGCTGCGAGAACGACCGCGAGTGCAACCCCGCGGGCTGGGAGGCCACCGCGCCGGACCGACGCTCGCTCTGCGAGCCCACGGCGCACCGATGCATGGTGCCGCTCTCGCTCGACGCCTCCTACGCGGCCGCCGTGAACAACTACATCGCCGGCGGCGGATCGGGCTTCTTCGTGCTCCAGCGCAACACCACGCAGGTCGACACGCGCGTCGAGCAGCGCGACGCGGTCATCGACTACGTGCGCCAGTGGCCGCCGTGCGGAAGCGCGCCCGAAGTGGTGGCCGACCGCAACCGACGCCGCGGGGTGACGGATCCGGCGCTCGTGTCCATTCCGCAGCAGGCCGACGATGGGCTGCGCGATTGCCAGCGCGACGAGGACTGCATGCGCGACGACATGGTCTGCGCGTGGCAGGCCCGCGACCGCTGGGACGACCTCACGCGCATGTGCGTCCGCGAGCCCATGACGGCAGAGGGGAACGGGCGCTGCGTGCTCCGTCAGTGCCGCGACGACGTGCGCGACCTCGTGATGCGCACGTGCCCCAACACCCGCGACGAGTCCGCGGCGCGCTGCGCGTGCATGGCGGCGAACCGGGCGGCGATGAGCTGCCGCATCCTCTCGTGCATGAACGAATCGATCGGCGCGCGGGCCGACGGGCGGCTCACGATGGTGACGCGATGAGGCGCGGGGCACTTCCGCTGCTCGCGCTCGCGCTTTCGTCGTGCGGCGGCGACGCGCTCACCGACCCGGGCTCCCGCGACCGCGAGGGCGGCATCACCACGGTGCGCGTGAGCGCCGAGGGCGACCGCGGAACGCGCACGGCGCCGCTCCCCTACAGCGACGACGGCGTGGCCTTCACCGCGCGCGTCGAGGTGTTCGACGCGCAGGGCAACGCGGTCACGAGCTTCAACGGCTACCTGGCGCTCAGCGCCACGCCGGGCGCGCTGAGTGTCGAGGCGGGCGATGGCGTCGTGGGCAACTACGTACGGCTCACGAACGGGCGACGCGAGGGCGTGCGGCTGCGCATCGCGCGGGCCTACGGCGAGACGCGGCTGTGGGCCGAAGACGCGGGCTATGTGCCCGTCGATCCGCGGCGTGACCCGCGTCCGGCGTGTTCGAATGGACTCGACGACGACGGCGACGGCTTCGTGGATTTTCCCGCGGACACCGGCTGCGAAGCGGTGAACGACGACACGGAGCGCGGCGGATCGTTCGCCGCGGGCGCGAGCGAGGCGATGTACTTCGCGACGCCGCTCATCGCCGACGTGCAGGGACGCGCCGCGAACTCTCCGCTCGTCGACCAGCGCGTGACCCTCGCGGGCCGCGCCGACATCACCGCCCCCGCGGAGGGCGACCGCGTGCATCGACTCGTGGTCACGCAGACCGACAACTCGGGCTTCTACGTCACCGACATCGACGACCGCTCGTGCGCGGGCGCGCCCTGCTTCAACTCGATCTACTCGTTCAACTTCCGCACGCCCGACGGCATGCGACCGTGCGACCTGCTCACGACGCTGACGGGTTCGGTGGCCGAGTTCGTGAGCACCACGCAGCTCGCGCAGCCGGGCTTTCAGGTGGGCGTCGAGTGGCGTCCCGATGACCCCGCGACGGGCGCGTGCCTCATTCCCGATGCGACGGCGCTCACGCCCACCACGGTGCGCGACGCGTCGCTGATGGAGCGCTACGAGTCGGGCCTCGTGCGCGTCGCCGACGTGACCTTTCCGACGCTGCTCGGACCGCTCCCCGCGCCGCAGGGGCACCCCATGGCGGGCGCCACGAACTGCGACCTCAACAACGACGGGAGCATCACGTACGGCGGCAGCGTCGAGGGCAACTGCGCCAACGAGTGCCTCGCCGACGTGACCTGCACCGAGTGGAGCGCGTGGGTGCGCTACGGGCAGATCACCGTGACCCTCCCGTCGATGGGGAGCGAAGGCGTCGCGCGCGTCGCGGTCACGCCCAAGGCGGTCATTCCGAGCTTCGACCCGATGCGCCCGCGCGCCCCCACGGCGACCCTCACGGGCACGCTCCGTCAGGTCGGCCCCAACTGGATCATCAACCCCCGCTGCGAGCAGGACGTCGTCTTCGCGGGCACCGCCGACACGGTGCGCCCGGCCCGCGAGACCTGTCTGCACGAGCGCACGATCGGCGAAGAGTAGGTCCCAGCGATGACGCCCCGCACGCACGCACTCACCCTCGCGACGGCCCTCGGCCTCGCGGCCTCGTCGACGGCCTTCGCGCAGCCGATCGTCGCGCCCCCCGCGGGCACCCCTGCGCCGGGCACGCAGGGCCCCTCCACGGCCCCGCAGACGCCCGCTGCGACCAGCACCGCCGCCGCCTCGCCGCCGGGCGCGCTGCCCCCCGCCACGGCCACCGGCGCCATGCCCGGAAGCGCCGCCGCCGACCAGGGCGCCAACGCGACGCGCACCTCGCACGACTTCATCGACACGCGCATCACCTGGACCTTCGGCGACGACGACGTGCTCGCCGACACGGGCCAGCGCGTGCCCGTGTCACCGCTCCCGCGCATCGGCGATCGGCAGCAGTACCAGCTCTTCTTCGACGCGCTGAACAGCCGCTTCGCAGGCCGCGAGAACCTCACGCACCTCGCGATGTACGCGCGGGCGCCGGGCTTCATCCGCGGGCTCAACACCGAGGCCGCGCTGGTGCTTCGCGTCGACCTCGGCCAGCTCTCGACGGGAAGCGGCAATCTCAACCAGTCGTTCTACGACGCGGGCACATACCTCCGCGTGTCGTACGCGCTCGGAGACCGCCCGACCGACGCGCTCGCGCTGACGTTCTTTCCCTTCGACACCGACCGCTTTCGCCTCGGGTATCTCTGGGATCTCTCGTGGGGCGGCAACGACGTGTTTCCGCGTCGCGTGGGCCCTGCGCCGGGCTTCAAGCTCTCGCTCGACTACGGGCCCCTCTCGCTCTGGGGCGGCTTCAAGACGGCGAGCATCGTGGTGCCGCTCGAAGTGGTCACCTCGTCGCGCGACATCGAGATCGTGCGCGTGGAGGAGTCGCAGTACGCGGGCCTCGGCGGGCTCGGTCTGCGCGTCAACGACATGCTCCGCGTCGACCTCTCGGGCGGATGGTTCAGCCAGGGGCGCTTCGACTTCGCGGGCGTGCGCGGACGGCCCGTGTACCTCTTCGGCGGCTCGGCGCGCGTGGTGCTCTCGCAGGGGCTCCGCACGTCGCAGTCGCTCGACATGATGCTCTACCGCAACGACCCGACGTCGCCCTTCGTGGCCTTCGCGCCGGAGACGTACACGCCGGGTCGCGTGCAGTGGAGCGTGTCGGCCGAGGCCACGGCCATCGCGCAGAACCTCGCGGACATCGCGAACCCCGGTCAGACGATGTTGCAGCCGGGCCTCGCGGGCGCGCTCCAGGCGCGGCTGAAGTACGGCTACCTCGGGCTCGGGCTCACGGGGCTCTACCGCGACGCGGCCTTCCTCCTGCGCAACGTGCCGAGCTTCATTCCGTTCCAGACCTTTCCGACGGACGCGCAGGTGGCGCCCGAGTACTTCGTGGCCGCGCAGGTCGACTACGCGCTCACGCGCGCGCACCTCACGCCGAGCCTCATCGTGGGCATGCAGCTCCCGGCCACCTTCACGTCGACGGTGAGCGAAGGGTCGCTCCAGTCGATGCGCACGCTGGTGATCCGCCGCGCGGGCAACTTCTCGATCCTCCCGCCCGGTGAGAGCGCGGTGCCCATCCTCTCCGCGCGCGCCTCGCTGCGCTGGGATCTCAGCACCATCATGGCCGGCATCTTCTGGGTGCAGTACGTCTCCGACGCGAACGCGACGCTGCTCCAGGTCGACAGCACGGGCACCCGCCAGGTGCGCATCTTCCAATCGCCCGACCAGCTCGGCTTCGGCATGACCGTGCAGGCCCGCTTCTGACACGTTTTCGCGGCGCACCCGCGCGAGGGTGTACACCGCCCACGTGCGCTCGCTCCGCCGCCTCCTCGTCGCCGCGATGGTGCTCCACGGATGCGCCACCGCGCGCCCCCGCAGAGCCTCGTCGCGCGTGCGCCACGGCACGTCGGCCACGGCGCCGCGGCCGCTCCCCGGATGCCCCGTGCGCGCCTCGCGAGGATCGTTCGAACCGCCCGGTGTGAACCCCGTCGAGGCCATGGGCTTCGACCTCGGGCACGTGTGCGCGCTGCTCCGCAACGGCACCGTGCGCTGCATGGGCGAGAACACGCACGGCGAGCTCGGCCCCGCGCGCCGCGGACGCATCGCCGACGAGCCCGTGACCCTCGCGGGCATGACGCGCACCGCAGAGATCGCCGTCGGCCGACGGATCACCTGCGCGCGTCACCGCAACGGCACCGTGCGCTGCGTCGGAAGCTCCGAGGGAGGCCAGCTCGGCACGAACGGCCTCGCGACGCCCGACGACGAGGGCGCGTTCGTGCCCGTGCAGAACCTCTCGCGCGCGGTGCAGCTCTCGACCTCGCTGGGCACCGTGTGTGCGCGCGTCGACGACGGCACGCTGCGCTGCTGGGGGCGAGAGGGCGAGGGGAGCGCCGCGCTGGTGCCGGGCCTGCGCGGTCTCGTCGACTTCGACCTGGAGGGCGTCTTTCACGGCTGCGGACGCTTCGAAGAGGGCTCGGTGCGCTGCGGACGTTTCGCGCGTCCCGTGGCGGTGCAGCACGTCACGCAGCTCGACGCCGGCGCGACCCACGCGTGCGCGCGCCTCGACGACGGCACGGTGCGCTGCTGGGGCTTCAACTCCAGCGGCCAGCTCGGCGTCGACGACGCGCCCGCGGACTCGTACACGCCCGTCGACCCCGGCGTGCGATGTGTGACGCAGGTGGTGGCCGGCGGCGATCACACGTGCGTGCTCCGCACCGACGGCACGGTGTGGTGCTGGGGTGGCAACCACTTCGGCGCGCTCGGCGACGGCACGCAGACCGACCGCTCACGCGCGGCGCCGGTGGCGGGCGTTTCGAATGTCGTGCGCCTCTTCGCGGGCGGCGGAACGACGTGTGCGCGCGTCGAAGAGGGCGAGACCTGGTGCTGGGGTCAGAGCCTGTGGCTGCCGGGGCATCTGCCGCCGACGCTGGTGCATCCACGCGAGGTGATCTGGTAGCGGGTCAGATCGAGAGCTGGGGATCGCCGGGGAGGCCGTGGCGCACGCCCTCGCGGAGCGCCTGAAGCATCGCGAGGTTCTCGCGGTCGGGAATGGCCTCCATGGCCACGCGGACCATCTCGTCGATGTCGAGCTGCACCGGAAGCGTCATGCGCAGCACGAAGCCCAGCACGCGAAGGGCGGCGGCCTCGCGCTCGGTGATCTCTCCGTCGAGCATCGCGATCCAGCGGGCCACGGCGTACACGTACTGGCGCTCGTGGTTGCGGAGCCGCGAGACGTCGATGGTGTCGAGCTCGACGCGCTCGCGCGAGGCGCGGCGGAGGCCTTCGAGGTCGTCGGGGTTGAGCCCCTCGGCCTCGGCGGCGGCGAGCACGGCGTCGCGCTCCGTGTCGTCGAGCTGACCGTCGGCCCAGCCCACCGCGAGGAGCATCAGGAAGACCTCGGGCGGGAGCTTTCCGTCGCGCACCGAGGGGGTCGAGATGAGGTCGCGCGTGGGCGCGGGACGCGTGTCGGGCAGCGACGATCCGTTGACCTTCGCGAGGCGATGGAGCGTCTCGCAGAGATCTTCGAACTTCACGGGCTTGGCGAGAAAGTCCTTCACGCCGAGCACGCTGAAGCGCCAGCGCTCGACGGCGCCGACCGAGGCGCTCACGACGACCACGGTGGCGTTCGAGGCGCGACGGATCGCGCGCAGCTCCGAGAGCGTGTCGATGCCGTTGGCGCCGGGCATGTCGTAGTCGAGCACGACGAGGTCCGGCGGCTTGTTGATCGCCGACGTGAGCGCGCGCACGCCCGACGTCACGCCCACCACTTCGAGGTCGGGGTCATCGATGGCGACGCGCGCGGCCTTCTGGGCGGCGCTGAGAAAGAACGGGTCGTCGTCGACGATGAGAATGCGCAGCGCGCGACGGCCCTCGGCGGGCATCTCGCCGGGCATGTCGGTGATCGTCGGCAGCGGACCGCTCGATCGCACGCGACGGGCGCACTCTTCGAGCTCGCGGGCGAACGCGGCACAGCTCTCGTAGCGCCGCGAGGGGATCTTCTCGAGGGCGCGCGCGATCACCGCGTCGAACATCGCGAGCTCGGGCACGCGCGACGAGAGCAGCGGGGCTTCGACGTCCATGTGCTGACGGAGCACCGCGAAGATGCCCTCGCCGAGAAAGGGCGGCTGCCCCGTGAGCAGCTCCATCGCCGTGCACCCGAGGGAGTACACGTCGGCCGAAGGACCGATCTGCTCGTCGGCCGGCGGATCGATGAGCTCCGGCGCCATGTACTGCGGCGTGCCGGCGGTCATCGTGTCGCTCTTGCTGTTGCGCGACCACGAGCGCGCGAGCCCGAAATCGAGCAGCACGGGACGGCCCGTGAGGTCTTCGATCACGATGTTCGCGGGCTTCACATCGCGGTGCACGAGGCCGCGCTGGTGCGCCGCATCGAGACCGAGCGCCACCTGACGGAGGATCGTGAGCGCGCGGTACGGCGTGATGCGACCGCCGTGCTTCAGGTGCTCGACCACGATCTGATCGAGGTTGCGGCCCTGCACGAACTCCATGGCGTAGAAGTGCATGCCGTCGTGCATGCCCATCGTGTAGATCTGCACGACGTGCTCATTGCGGATCGCGGCGAGCGCGTTGGCCTCACGGCGGAAGCGCTCGACGAACGCGGGGCTCCGCGCGAGCTTCGACGAGATGAGCTTCAGCGCGACGGGGCGGTTGAGCTGCACGTCGCGAGCGCGATAGACGACGCCCATCGCGCCCTCGCCGAGCTCGGACTCCACCATGTAGCGACTGTCGATGAGCTCGGCGACGAGGGGCTCGCCGCATCGCACGCATCGGGTCGCGGCGTAGGTGTTCGGAAGCTCACAGCGCGCGCAGGCCCTCACGACACCCCCTCGCGGGCGCGCAGCGCCTTGACGCGCGGATCGTCGAGGTCGAGAGGCGCATCGCGCGGTCCCGACACCCAGGCGTCGAGGGCGTCGACGGCGCCGGTGAGCACGCGCGCGTCGGTCTCGTCGATCTGCGATCGGTGCAGGAGGTAGTGCTCGATCGCGCTGCCGAGCGCGCCCACCGCGTCGAGGCCCACGGTGGCGCCGGTGCCCGCAATGCGGTGCCCGAGGCGCTGCACGGCCTCACGCGCGGCGGGGTCGGTGGAGATCAGCGTGAGGGCCGAGCGCAGCTCGCCGACGCGCTCCGGGAGCAGCGCCAGAAACTCCCCCTGCAGCTCGCGAAGTACGCGCTCGTAGTTCGGCGGCAATCGTTGCGACACGGAGCGACCGTAACATACGGCCGAGCTCGGGAACCATCGCCGCGCGCAGGCCCTCGTCGGGGCCGCGCGGCGTGCTCAAAAAGTGGTGCGAGGAGCGGGATTTGAACCCGCACGCTCTCATCGAGCGCCAGAGCCTAAATCTGGTGCGTCTGCCAGTTCCGCCATCCTCGCGGTCGGGTCGTCGCCGACGCTGTGCGTGGGTGCACGAGACGCTCCATACACAACGCCGTCGCGGCTGTCAGCGCGTGACTTCGTGTTCGCAGGCCGCGCCGCGCTCGTCGCAGAGCACGACGCGCGCATACCCGTGCGCATGTGCGTAGCGTTCCGCCACGATGCGTTCGGTCGTGTCGACTTCTGCCACGGTGGCCCCGGCACGACGGAGCCGCGCGGCGTGCGCCCTCCGGTGCTCCACCGCACCCGCCACGACGACGCGCAGGTGGGTGGCCTCGGGCATCGCGACGCCGCGGAGGGCGAGCACCTCTTCGAGCGCTTCGAGGTCGATCGCGCACCCCGTCGCAGGCATCGCGCGGCCGTAGCGTCCGAGGAGTTCGTCGTAGCGTCCTCCCGAAGCGAGCGCGTCGCCGGCGCCCTCACAGAGCACCTGAAAATGCGCGCCGGTGTAGTACCCCGCGCCCCGGAGCTCCGCGAGATCGAGGAGCACGGTGGCGGGCACCTCCATCGCACGCAGCGCATCGCAGACCGACGCCAGTTCGTCGAGCGCGGGGGCCGCGTCGTCACCGAGCACGCGCCGCGCGTCGTCGAGCACGGTGTGATCGCCCGCGAGATCGGCCAGCGCATCGAGACGGCGCGCGTGCGGGGAGTCGGCGCCGAGGAGCCTCCGCCAGGTCGCGCGGTCCCTTCGCCCGAGGGCTTCGGCCACGTCGTCGCGAAGGTGCGCGGGCACCGCATCGAGGGCGGCCTGCGGAATGCGCGCGTGCGCCAGCTCCACGAACACCCCGTCGACGAGGCCCGCGTCGCGAAGGGCCTCGCACGCCGCGGCGATCACCTCGGCGTCGGCGTCGGTGCCCGCGAGGCCCACACACTCGATGCCCGCCTGCGCGACCTGACGCTGCCGTCGCGAGCGCCCGCGGGGCCGTCGCACCACGCTGCCCTCGTACGCGAGACGAATGGGCGTCGGCGCGCCCACGAAGCGCGTCGCCACCATGCGCGCGATCTGCGGGGTCATGTCGGGCCGCAGCGCCATCACCTCGCCGGTGTCGGGGTCGAGGAAGCGCACGAGGTCGACGCGCGCGCGCCCGCCGAGTCCGCGGGCGACGACCGACTCGCGTTCGAATGCGGGCGGCACCACGGGGTCGTAGCCGCGTCGTTGAAAGGCCTGCATCACGGCGCGCGCGAGGCTGCGTCGCGTGGCGGCGCGCGCGGGGAGCATGTCGCGAAGGCCCGCGGGCAGGGCGAACGACGAGACGTTCATGCGCAGCGGAGGCGTCGGTGCGTCGTCGGAAGCGCTCATGGCGCGCGACCATCGCCGCGAAGGGGCCCGGCGATCAAGTAGCGCTTCGGCGCCGTGTGTGTAGTCTCGCCGCCCTCATGGCGAACCGCGTGATCAACTTCAACGCCGGGCCCTCGGCCCTCCCGCTCCCCGTGCTCGAACGCGCCCGCGAGGAGCTTCTCGACTACGCCGGCACGGGCATGTCGATCATGGAGCACAGCCACCGCGGCAAGGCCTACGAGGCCGTGCACGACGAGGCCATCGCCCTCGTGCGCGAGCACCTCGGATTCGGTGACTCGCACGAGGTGCTGCTCCAGCACGGCGGCGCGCACCACGCGTTCGCGACGGTGCCGATGAACCTCCTCGCGGCCGACCGCAGCGCCGACTACGTGGTCACGGGCCACTGGGGCGAGCGGGCCTTCGACGAGGCGAAGACCGTGGGACGCGCGCGCGCCGCGGGGCCCGACCTCGAAGGCCGCTACACGCGCATTCCTTCGCAGGGCGACCACCGCTTCGACGCCGACGCCGCGTACGTGCACCTCACGAGCAACAACACCATCGAGGGCACGCAATACGACGCCTGGCCCGACACCGGCGCCGTGCCCCTCGTGGCCGACATGAGCTCCGACTTTCTCTGGCGTCGCTTCGACGTGCAGCGCTTCGGGCTCGTGTACGCCTGCGCGCAGAAGAACGTGGGGCCCTCGGGGCTCACCGTGGTGCTCGTGCGCCGCGACGTGCTCGCGCGGTGCCGCACGGACATTCCGAAGGTCTTTCGCTACGGCGTGCACGCGGAGAATCGCTCGCTCTACAACACCCCGCCGACCTTCGCGATCTACCTCGCGCGCGAGACCCTGCGGTGGATCAAGGGCCTCGGCGGACTCGACGCCATCGAGGCGCGCAACCGCACGAAGTCGTCGACGCTCTACGGCGCCATCGACGCGGCCGGGGGCTTCTACCGCTGCCCCGTGGAGCCCGCCGCGCGCTCGCACATGAACGTGGTGTTCCGCCTGCCCGACGAGGCGCTCGAAGGTCGCTTCGTGAGCGCGTGCGAGAAGGCGGGCATGGTCGGCGTGAAGGGGCACCGCTCCGTGGGCGGCATCCGCGTGTCGATCTACAACGCCGTGTCGCCCGACGATGTGTCGACGCTCGCGGACTTCATGCGCGAGTTCGCGCGCACGCACGGCTGAGGGCGACGCCCGTCAGTGCCCGAGGTCGAAGGTCTGCACGGTGAGAAAATCGCCGCCGTAGCCCGACGCGGGAAAGCGCCACCGACGGATCTGCGACGTGATGCAGCCGAGCGCACGGAGCTGACCGGGTTCGTTCGAGGGCCACGTCGCGCGGCGGACGTGTCCGTCGGGCGCGATCACGATGGTGACGGGCACCGCCCCCGAGAGCGTCGGGTTCTGCAGCCGCGCGCGGTGGAGACAGTCTTCGATGCGCCCCGCGTGACGCGCGATCTCGGCCTGCACCACCGCGCTGTTGAGGGGCACCACCGGCGCCGACGGGCGAGGGGCCTCGGCCTGCGCGGGCGGCGCCTCCGCGGCGTCGTCGAGGTCGATCTGCGCCTCGGTGTTGCAGTCGAGCACCATCCAGAGGCGGCGCGCGGTGAGGCCCGGCGCGGCCACCTCGACGAGCTCGGGCGCGGTGCCCGAGGGGAGCTCGATGCGAAGCGGCGCGGGGTACGTGTGTCCGCGTACGAGCACCGTCGCGTGGGGCGCGCGCGAGCGCACCGTGAGGCGGATCGTCGAGGCGGTGACCGTGGCCCGCGGCGCGACCATCGCAGGGCGTCGACGCGACGCGATCGTGAAGCCGAGGAGCAGGCCCGCGGCGAGCATCATCGCGGCGGCGAGGCCCATCATCGCGGTGGGCGAGAGGCCACGTCGCGGCGGCACCGACGAAGAAGCAGCAGGCGCAGCCTCCGCCGAGGTCGTGGCGGTCGCGGGCTGTGGCGCGACGGGCTCCGGCGGGGTGGAGGCCGTCGTCTCGAGCAGGCTGACGCCGCGCGAGGTGATGCCGCTCGCGGTGGGAAACGGCCGCGACGGGCGCGCGTCGTCGGCGAAGCGCGCGGGCTCGAAGGGCTGCGCGGCCTCGGGCTCGTGGGTCCGCGTGTGCTGCGCTTCGGCGAGGCACACGGCGAGCGCGTCGTAGAGGGCGCGGGCCGACGGGAAGCGATCCTGCGGGCGCTTCGCGAGGCAGCGCATCACGACGCGTTCGAGGTCCGGCGACAGGTCGACGTCGGCGACGCGGGCGCGCAGGGCCACGGGCACGTGCGAGAGCTGTGCGATCAGCAGCTCGCGCATCGAGCCCGCGTTGAAGGGGGAGCACCCCGAGAGCATGCGGTACAGCAGCAGCCCCACGGCGTACACGTCGGTCGCCGCGGTCGTGGGCTCGCCCTCGATCTGCTCGGGCGCCACGTAGTCGGGGCTCACGATTTCGAGCAGCGCGGGCGAGTCGTGCACCGCGGTGATCAGCAGGTTCGTGGTGCCCACGTCGCTCAGGATCACCAGCGGCCCTTCGCTCATCTCGCTCGCCACGAGCCGCACGCGTTGGGGACGCAGATCACCATGCACCACGCCGCCCGCATGGAGCGCGTTGAGCCCGCCGGCCACCTGGAGCGCGATGGCCAGCGCGTCGCGCGCGTCGAGGCGTCCCCGATCGCGGAGGTGTGCGAAGAGGTCGGTGCCGTCGATGCGCTCTGCGACCACGCAGACCGCGGGCTCTCCCTCCCAGCTCGTGACCCCGGCGCAGACCACGCGCTCGACGTTGAGGTCGTCGACGGAGGCCACGCGCAGCAGCCCCTCGCCGATGGCCTCCCACACGGCCTCGGCGCGCGCGCGCAGCGTGGGGTTCGTGAGCACGCGCACCTCGACGGCCGGGCCTCCATCGAGCGACTCGCCATGCCAGGTCTCGCCGCGGGCGTCGTCGCCGAGGCGCATCACGAGCTGGTAGCGATCGAACACCACCGCGCCGCGCGCGGGCGGCTCCGTCGAGTGCGCCGCGGAGCTCATGCGCCCTCGCGATCGGCGGCGCGGATTCGTTGGCGGGCGGTGGGCACGGGAGCCCGACCGTACCGCCGTCGGGGCGACGATGTACAGCGCCCCCGCGGCGCGCTCAGGGCCACTCGATGACGTACGTGGCGACGTATCGGTCGTGGGCGTGGGGCATGGTCACGAGGGGCAGCGGCGCCGTCACGCGCCGCACGCAGAGCGACACCGGACCCGCGTTGGGCAGCGTGCTCGCGGGGCCTCCCCACGCGCTGACGTGCTGGTTCGAGAAGCGAAAATCCATCACGAAGGCGAGACGGCCGTGGGCGCCATTTGCGCAGCCCGCAATCTGCGCAGCGCGCCCCGCGAAGTGCGCGTCGAGCTCGGGGAGGCGACCGCATCGCTCGGCGGGCAGCGGGGTCGGCGCCATGCCGTCGAAGCAGCGCGAGATCGCGAGCGGAGAGATCACCACGCCGCCCGCGGCCGTCGCCGGTGCCGACGCATCGTCGGAGCCCGGAGACTCCACGGCGGCGTCGCCCGCGGCCTCGGAGGCCGTCGCGCTCTCGGGCGCGGTGGGCTCGGCAGGACCTTCGGGCGCCGCGGGCTCGGGGGCCGAGGGCGCCTCGACGGGGGGCTCGTTGCGGGCCCGCGTGCGCAGCGCGAGCATGCCGCCGCCGAACACCGTGACGAAGCCCGCGACGAGCGACGCGAGCGCGACGACGATGACGGTGCGCGGGGTGAACTGGTCGGTCACGGCGGGCGTTCGGATAGCGGGTTCCGCGCGCGATCGCAATTGCGTCGCGCGTCAGCGGAGCTCGAGCGCCTGGATCTCCACCAGGAGGTAGAGCTCCCGCATCACCTCGGAGGCGGGCACCCGACGCTCACCGGCCACGCGGTCGACGAGGGTGCGCACGGTCACCACCCCATCGGCGCGCGAGAAGAGATCCGCGCCCACGGGACCGAGTCCGAGACGATGGAGTCCTTTCAGGCCCGCCCCGGCGGCCACGCGGCGCGCGAGGTGGGCGTCGAAGTGCTCCGCGGGGTTCTCGACGAGCTGCGCGGCCTGTCGCAACACCTCGAAGGGATCGACGGTGAGCGGCAGCGAGCTCGGCGGCGGCGTGACGCCGTGAAAGAAGCGCATCGTGCCGTGACGCCAGCGGAAGATCTCGTGGAGCCGCTCGCGGGCGAGGGCGTCGCAGAGCTGCGCGAGGCGCGTCTCGTCGAGGAGCCCGAGGTGCGCGATCGACTGCGTGAGCCGACCGTCGAAGCGCGGGAGCATCGCGAGGGCCATGTCGAGCTCGCCGCGACGGATCACACCGTTCGCCACGAGGTACTCGCCGATCATCTCGCTGGGCTGGTTGCTCGCGAGGTGCGTGGGCCGTCCCTTGAAGACGTACACCTCTCGGCGCAGCGGCGGGTTCTCAGCCACGAGCACGCCCGTGTCTTCGCGGAACACGAGCCGCGCGAGCGCGTGCAGAAAGGTCCGCTCGGGGAGGGCCTCGGCCCAGTCCGCGGGCTGCGCGGCCACTTCGCTGGTCTCGGCCCCGCGCGTGTCGAGGTGCGGCGCGAGGTCGGGGAGATCTCCCGCGCGCACGGGCCGTCCGTCGGGCGCGACGAGCACATCGTCGGGGTGCAGCCGCCCCGCGAAGGCGAGCTCCAGGAGCCGCGCCCACGTGAAGCGTCCGCGCGGCGCCGAGCCCTGCGTGATCTCGTAGAACGTGGGCGGCACCTCGCGCGTCGCTGCGGTCTCCGGCGCCGTCACCGTGGGGCGATTGCCCGCGCCCACCCGCTCGCGCGTGCTGGCCTCGTCGCTCGACGGAAGCTGCGTGCGCGAGTTCGGACGCCCCGCGTTGCGCGCCCACCCCACCAGCGCCGCGAGGAGCGGACGCGCCTCCGCCGGATCACCCGCGTGCGTGGCGAGCGCCTTGCGAAACTCATCGGCGGTCTGGAAGCGCTCGGCGGGCGACCGGGCGAGGGCGCGCAGCACCACACTCACGAGGCTCGGCGGGTGATCTCCGAGCACGTCGACGAGGGCCTCGACCTCGCGCTCCCGCGTCGCGAGCACGCGCGACGGATCGACGTCGGAGGAGAAGAGCGTGCGCCCCGTGAGCACCTCGGCGAGCACCACGCCTGCGGCGAAGAGGTCGACGCGGTGGTCGACGGCCTGTCCGAGGAGCTGCTCCGCGGCCATGTAGCCCGTCTTGCCGCGGTTCACGGCGGGCTGGAGCACGGGTTCGAGGCGCGCGCCCGCGACGAGGTGCGACCCGCTCGACGTGGCCCGCGCCTGAAGCGCGATGCCGAGGTCGCCGACCTTCACATCGCCGTGCAGCGAGAGAAAGACGTTCGAAGGCGACACGTCGCGGTGGATGAGCCCGTGCCCATCGGGCCCGCGGAGTTCGTGGATGTGCGCGATGCCCGCGAGGAGCTCCCGCACGACGTGGCACGCGAGCGAGGCCTCCATGCGGCGCATCGTGTGTTGCAGCGCACGTTGCAGGCGCCAGAGGTCGACGCCGTCGACGTACTCCAGCGCGAGAAAGGGCTCTCCCTCCTGCTCGCCCGCGTCGAGCACGCTCACCACGTTGGGGTGGCCGATGGCGCGCCCGAGCTGCCCCTCGCGCCGCAGGATCTCGCGGAACACCGGATCGCGACGGTGCCGATCGCCGAGCACCTTCACCACCACGGTCTCGCCGCGGGGGCTCGACGCGAGGAAGACCTCCGACATGCCTCCATACGCGAGGCGCTCACGAAGTACGTAGGCGCCGATCCTGGCTCCGGCAGCTCGAACGGTCACGACGCCCGTACGGTAGTCGCGAATGCGCCCGCGGCGTCAACGGAACCCGCAGGGGTGACCGCGACGCGCACGGTGGACACGCGCACGCATCGGCTGTATCCACTCACGCCCGCGCGGGACCGCGGACTCGAACGACCACGGCATTCCATCGAAGCCCCGCGGCGACCGACGGGGCCCCCATCGACCGCGCACACGCCCACGGCGCGACGCGAAGCGCCCGGTGCACCCGCAGGGCACACGGCGCGTGGCCCCGCGACGAACGGTCGGGGGCCGATCGTCGCCCCCCCAACACGGGGAACGGCTCCCGGTGGCGCAGACCCTCCTCCCGCGCAGAACGAACGAAAGCAGAACGATGACCATCGACCGCGCAGGCGCCGCCCGCGACGCAGACAACCTCCCGATCGGCCGCCCGCCGCTCATCGGCCGCGTGCACGAGCGCGACGCGATCACGAGCGCGGTGGCGCGCGCCATCGCCGAGGCACGGCCCCAGATCGTCACCGTCATCGGCAACGCGGGCGTGGGCAAGAGCCGCCTCGTCACCGAAGTGATCGCCGACCTCGCGGAGCACTACCCCGACCTGCGCGCATACCGCGGCATCGCGCGCCCCGACACGGGCCTGAGCCCCGCGATCGCGCGCATCCTCCGCGAGCGCTTTCAGGTCGCCGAGGGCGCCGACGCGCTCGCCCAGGCGAACACTGTCTGCGGTCAGGTGATGGACCTCTTCGGCGACCGTCGCGTCGACGAGATCCTCCATTTTCTCGGCGCATACCTCGGGCTCCGCGCGGGCACGACGGCGCTCGCCGAGGCCGTCGACGAAGACCCGAAGACCTTTCAGCTCGTGTCGCTCGCGGTGCTCCGTCGCTTCTTCGAGGTCGACGCGCAGCGCTCTCCCGTGCTGCTCGTCTTCGAAGACATCCACTGCGCGGGACCCGACGGCGTGCGCACCCTCCGCACGCTCATCGAGCAGGTGCGCGGCGCGCCCATCGTGATCCTCTGCACGGCGCGCCCCGAGCTCCTCACGCGCGCCCACGACTTCACCGCCACGCCCCGCGATCGGCACCTGCGCGTCGACCTCGCGCCCCTCTCGTCGAGCGAGAGCGAGGTGCTCGCGCGCATGCTGCTCTCGCCCATCGAGCACTGCCCCTCGGAGCTCATCGAGACGGCGGTGCGCATGGGCGGCGGCAACCCGCAGCTCCTTCACACGCTCGTGCGGATCTTCTTCGACCAGGGGGTCATCACGCTCGACGCCGAGGGCATGGCGCTCATCGACCTCGACCGGCTCTCGCAGATCTCGCTGCCCATGTCGGTCGAAGACGCGGTGCACGCGCGCCTCGCGTCGCTCACGCCCGCGGAGCGCGAGATTCTCGAGTGGGCGTCGCTCATGGGCCCGGTGTTCTGGCTCGGCGCGCTCGTGGTGTTCGGCCGCATCCGCAAGGATCCGCCGCGGCTCTGGGGCGGCGGCGAAGACCTCGCGCCGCACTACCGCGACCTGCTCCACGGGCTCGAACAGCGCGAGTACGTGACGCGCCTCTCGCGGAGCACCATGCCCGGCGACGAGGAGTACATCTTCCGCAACTCCCTCGAACGCGAGCGCATCGAGAAGCTCGTTCCGCCCGAAGACGCGGTGGAGTTCCACCAGGTCATCGCCGAGTGGCTGGAGTTCCGCTTCGACGACGACAAGCGCACCGAGGAGCACCTCGACCAGCTCGCGCGTCACTACGAGCACGGCAATCGCCCGCTGCGCGCGGCCCGTTGCTACAAGGCCAGCGCCGACCTCGCGCGCCGTCGCTACGCGAACCAGAAGGCCATTCAGCACTACGAGAAGGCCCTCGCCATGTTCGGCGAGCACGACGTGAAGCTCCGACTCGAAGCGCACGAGCACCTCGGCAGCGTGCTGCGCACCGTCGGCCGCATCGAAGACGCGTTCAAGCACTACCACGCGATGCTCGGCCTCGCGTGGCGCCTCGACCTCAAGAACAAGGGCGGCGCCGCGCACAACCTCATCGGCCGCCTCTACCGCGACGCGGGATCGCTCGACGAAGCGATGCGCCATTTCGGCACGGGCCTCGCGCTCTTTCAGGCCGCGGAAGATCAGCGCGGCATCGCGTCGAGCTACGACGACATCGGGTACACGCACTGGCGCCGCGGCGCCTTCGAGACCGCCGAGCGCTTTCTGCAAGACGGACTCGACCGCCGCGAGGCCCTCGGCGACCGGCACTCCATCGCGCTGTCGCTCAACAACATCGCGCTCGTCTACCAGGACACGGGCCAGTACAAGCTCGCCCGCGAGGCCCTGAACCGCGCCCTCTCGCTGCGCTCCGACGTGGGCGACAACCCGGGCATGGTCATCACGCTCAACAACCTGGGCACGCTGCACCAGGACCTCGAAGAGCACGAGACGGCCATCGGGGTGTGGCGCCAGGCCCTCGAACTCGCGCGGGAGATCGGCGACCGGCGCCGTCAGGCCCTGCTGATGCTCAACATCGGCGAGGGCAAGTACCGCCTCGGCGAGACCGAAGAGTCCATTCGCATTCTGAGCGAGGTCGAAGACCTGTGCGTGGAGCTCGGCGATCGCTTCCTCCTCGCGGAGGCGCGGCGCGGGCTCGGCAAGGCGTACTTCAACCACGGCGACATGCTGCGCGCGGAGAACTACCTCGAACGCGCGCTGGAGCTCTTCGAGCAGGTCCGCTCGCGGCTCCACACGGGCATCGCGCAGCGCTCGCTCGCCGAGGTGCTCCGCGCGTACGGCCGCGAAGACGCCAAGGGGCGCCGCGCAGAATCGCTGTTCCGCAAGGCCCTCCAGGCCTTCGAAGACCTCGGCGCCGAGATCGAAATCGCCCGCACCGGCAAGGAGCTCGCGGAGTTTCTTCTGGAGAGCCCCGACGGCCGCGCCCCGTCGCCGTCGATCTTCGCCGAGGCCGATGAGCTCCGCGCGCGCAGCGAAGACATCTTCGACAAGATCCGCCGCGACTCGCAGGCTGCCGCGGCCACCGTCGACCCGAAGCTCACGGCCACGGGTCCGGGCCTCAACCGCCTCCGCGGCCCGAGCATCGTGCCCGTGAACGCGCCGCCGTCGCAGGGCGTGCAACCGAGCGCGTGGGCCCCCGCACCCGCGGCGCCCGTGCACTTCGCACCCATCGCGATGCCTCCGTCTGCGACGCCCACCACGCCCCCCGTCGCGTCGACCACGGGCACGCACGAGGCCCTCGACCCCGACGAGCTCGAAGAGGTCGACGACGACCGCGACACGGCCTCGCGCACCGTCGTGGCCGTGGCCCCCGCAGCGCCCGTCGAGACCCCCGCAGAGCCTCCCGTGGCCCGCGCGCCCTCAGTGCCGCCGCCCGCGCAACCCACGGCCGCGGCTCCGTCGTCGCCGCCTCGTCCCCGCCCGTCGCTCCGCGCGCCGATGCCGCCGCGCACCACGGGCGAGGGGAGCCCGTCGAAGCCTCCGCCCCGCAACAACGGCTGACCGCGCCGTCCCCGACGCATCGCGACCGACCCATTCCCATGAGCACTTCGCACGAAGCGCCGCGCACGACGGTGGACCCGTCGGCCATTCCCGCGGCCGTCATCGACCTCTGCCGCACGCTCGTCGACCGCGGCCACGGCGCGTGGATCGTCGGCGGCTGCGTGCGCGACCACCTCCTCGGCCGCACCGTCAACGACTGGGACGTGTGCACCACCGCGCGGCCTCGCGAGCTGTTGAAGCTCTTTCCGAAATGCATCCCCACGGGCATCGAGCACGGCACGGTCACCGTGGTGCGCGACGGCGAGCACTACGAGGTCACCACGCTCCGCGGCGAGGCAGGCTTCAGCGACGGCCGCCGGCCCGACCAGGTGTTCTTTCTCGACGACGTGCGCGAAGACCTCGCGCGCCGTGATTTCACGGTCAACGCCATCGCGTACGACCCGCTCGCGCAGGTGCTCGTCGATCCCTTTCACGGCGTCGACGACCTGAAGGCCCGCGTGCTGCGCGCCGTGGGCGACGCGGAGCAGCGCTTTCTCGAAGACGGGCTGCGCATCCTCCGCGGGGCGCGCTTCGCGGCGACGCTGGAGTTCGACCTCGACCCCGCCACCGAGGCCGCGATGGAGCTCGCGCTCCCCGTGTTTCGCCGCGTGTCGGGCGAGCGCGTGCGCGACGAGTGGATGAAGACCATGAAGGCCCGGCAGCCCTCGCGCGCGTTCGTGGTGATGCAGCGCCGGGGCATCCTCGCGGCGGTGTCGCCGGAGCTCGAAGCGTGCGTGGGCTGCGCGCAGAACCGCTGGCACCGCTGGGACGTGTGGGAGCACTCGCTGCGCACGCTCGACGCGACGCCGCGCGACCCGGTGCTGCGCATCGCGGCGCTGCTCCATGACATCGGCAAGGTGCCGACGCGTGCGATCGATGCGGCGACGGGCGAGGCGACCTTTCATCGCCACGAGGTCGTGGGCGCCGAGCTCGCCGACCCGTGGCTCAAGACGTGGAAGTTCTCGAACGACGAGCGCGCGCGCATCACGCATCTCATCCGTCACCACCTCGTGGCCTACGACGCCACGTGGAGCGATGCGGCCGTGCGACGCTTCGTGCAGCGCGTGACGCCCCCCGCGCTCGACGATCTCTTCGCCCTCGTGCGCGCCGACAACGAGGCCACCGGCGTCGACCTCGACGCGCGCGAGACGCGCCTCGCAACGCTCGAAGCGCGCGTGAAGGCGGCCCGCGACGCAGGCCTCGCGCTCACCACCCGCGACCTCGCCCTCGACGGCGGAACGCTCATGAAGGAGCTCGGCATGAAGCCCTCGCGCGCGCTCGGCGAGACGCTCGCGGCGCTCCTCGACGCGGTGATCGAAGACCCGACGCGCAACACGCGCGAGGGGCTGCTCGCGCTGGCCCGCGAACGGCTCGCGCAGGCGTCAGAACCCGCACACTGACGCGGCGCGGTCTCGTCTCGACGCGGAGGGAGGTTTGGTGGTACCGAAACGCCCTCGCGACGACCTTCGATGGGCTTCACCGACCTGCACTGCCATCCGCTTCCGGGCATCGACGACGGCGTACGAAGCGCTGACGACGGGGCGGCGCTGCTGGTGGCGCTCAAGCGCGCGGGCTTCGACACGGTGGTCGCGACCCCCCACGTGCGCACCGGCGTCTGGGACAACCGCGTGCACACGCGCGATGCCGCTCGCACGGCGCTCGGTCCCGCGCTCGATGCGGCGCAGGCGAGGGGCGAGGCGCTGCCCGAGCTGCTGCTCGCGGGGGAGCACATGTTCGACGACGTGCTGCGCGAGCTGCTCTTGAAGGGCGAGGCGCTCACGTATCCCGGCGGCGGCGCGGCCCTCGTGGAGTTTCAGTACGAAGACATCCCGCTGCGCGTGGAGCTTCAGCTCTGGCGCATGCAGCGGTCGGGCGTGCGGCCCGTGCTCGCGCATCCCGAGCGGTACGCGCCGGTGCAGCGCTCCCTCGATCGCTTCGAAGAGCTCGTGGGCGCAGGGTGCTGGCCGCTGCTCGACCTCATGTCGCTCGTGGGCGCGTACGGTCGTCGCGCGCAGGAGTGTGCGGAACGCATCCTCGCCGCGAATGGATACGTGGCCGCGTGCACCGATGCGCACAAGCCCGCCGACGTGCCGGTGGTGCTGGAGTCCATCGCGGCGCTGCGTCGGCGCGTGGGCGACGCGGGCGTTCAACGGTTGCTGATCGACGGACCCACCAGGGTCCTGAACCTGGTACGAGCATCGCCCGCGGGCTGAACGCGATCGCGCGGGGCGGCATCGGAGGGCAGGAGTTGCCATGAGTCTCATCGAACGTCTGAAGCGCCGTGACGGGCGCGTGGTGGTGATCGGCATCGGCTATGTGGGCCTGCCGCTGGTGGTCGAGTTCGCGCAGGCGGGCTTTCACGTCACGGGCTACGACAAGGACGCGCGCAAGGTCGAGCTCCTCAAGCAGGGCGAGTCGTACATCGAAGACATCCCCACGAGCGTGCTCAAGCCCCTCGTCGAAGCGGGCAAGCTCACGGCCTCCATCGATGAGTCGGTGATCAAGCAGGCCGACGCGGTGATCGTCTGCGTGCCCACGCCGCTCAACAAGACGAAGGAGCCCGACATCTCGTACATCGTGAGCGCCACCGACGCGATCGTGCGCCACCTGCACGACGACCTCGTGGTGGTGCTCGAATCGACGACGTACCCCGGCACCACGCGCGAGCTCGTGGCCCCGCGCCTCGAAGCGGCGGGCGCCAAGATCGGCGAGACGCTCTACCTCGCGTTCAGCCCGGAGCGCGTCGACCCGTCGAACAAGACGTGGGGCACGCACAACACCCCGAAGGTCATCGGCGGCATGACGCCGAAGTGCCTCGAAGTGTCGCAGACGCTCTATTCGCAGATCATTCAGAAGGTCGTGCCCGTGTCGAGCACCGACGCGGCGGAGATGGTGAAGCTCCTCGAGAACACCTTCCGCGCGGTGAACATCGGCCTCGTCAACGAGGTCGCGGTGATGTGCAACAAGCTCGGGCTCGACACCTGGGAGGTCATCGACGCCGCGGCGAGCAAGCCCTTCGGCTTCATGCCCTTCTACCCGGGGCCCGGCCTCGGCGGGCACTGCATCCCCATCGACCCGCTCTACCTGTCGTGGAAGCTCCGCGCGGTGAAGTACAACGCGCAGTTCATCGAGCTCGCCGACACGGTCAACTCGGGGATGCCCGGCCACGTCGTGCTCCGCGTGCAGGACATTCTCAACGACCACGGCAAGGCGCTGAAGAACGCGAAGGTGCTGATCGTGGGCGTGGCCTACAAGCGCGACGTGAGCGACATGCGCGAGTCGCCCGCCATCGACGTGATCGAGCTGCTGCACCAGAAGGGCGCGCACGTCGATTTTGTCGACCCGTACGTGCCCGAGTTCCGCGAGGGGCACCTCGTGATCCCGAGCCAGCCCACCGACGTCGACGCTTCGAAGTACGACATCGCGGTGATCATCACGGACCACTCGAACTTCGACTACGCGCGCATCCTCGCGACGGCGCCCGTGGTGTTCGACACGCGCGCCATCACCCGCAAGCTCAAGGACGTGCCCGCGGGCAAGGTCGTGCGCCTCTGAGCGCGGTTCTGCGCGCGCATCGCGCCGCGCGAACGTGGTAGAAGCGCCGCGGTTCTTCGCCGTGGCGCACCCTCCCTCTCCCCCCTCTGTTCCGACCCCGAAACCCGAGTCCAGCCGCGCGAAGCGCCTGCCGATCTACTTCGTCGGCTCGCTCGCGATCGCGGGTCTCTTCGTCTGGCTCATGCGCCGCGGAGGTGTGCCCCTCGTGCCCCGCGCCGACCAGTTCGCGCACGTGCACTGGTGGGCCGTCGTCGCGTACCTGCTCTCCCTCGCGGGCGTGCACTGGTTCCGCGCGTGGCGCTGGGACTACCTCCTGCGCCCCGTCGCGCGCGTGCCCACACGGCAGATCATCGCGATCGCGTGGGTGGGCTTCTTCGCGATCATGATGCTGCCCTTTCGCGCGGGAGAGGTCGTGCGCCCGGTGCTCATCCGCCGCGACGGACGCGTGTCGGGCTCTGCGGCCACGGGCACCATCGCCGCCGAGCGCGTGATCGACGGGCTCTTCGTCGCCGTGCTCCTCGTGGCCACGCTGACGTTCATTCCGCGCCTGCCCCTCGACGGCGTGGTGTTCATGAACTTCCCCGTGGGGCAGCTCGTGCACTACGGCTACCTCACCTTCGCGCTCTTCGCGTCGGCGCTCGTGACGCTCGCGGTGTTCCTCCTCGCGCGCAACTTCGCCGAGACGGCCACGCGCAAGGTCGTGGGCCTCGTGAGCCCCGCGCTCGCCGAGAAGCTCGCGGGCATCGTGGGAGGCCTCGCCGACGGACTGCGCTCGCTGCCCGACGTGAAGCTCATGGCGCCCTTCCTCCTCCAGACGACCATCTACTGGGCGCTCAACGCGCTCGGCATGTGGCTCCTCGGCTGGGGCTGCGGTCTGCCCATGACGCCGGGCCACGGCTTCGCGGTGATGGGCGTGCTCGCGATGGGAATCCTTCTGCCGCAGGGCCCGGGCCTCTTCGGGTCCTTTCAGTTCTTCGTGTTCCTCGCGCTGCGGATGTACTTCCCCGAGTCGATGATCCTCGAGCGCGGCGTGGCGTACGTGTTCCTGCTCTACGCCTGCCAGTTCGTGTTCACGACGGCGGCCGGTGTGGGCTCGATGCTCCTCGGCCACATCGACCCGCGCAGCGCCCTCGACGACGCGCAGCCCGCCCCCCGCGCGGAGTGACCGCGCCCCAGAGCCCCGCGTGGCCCCTCAGGCCGCGACGTCGGGCTCGATGAACTGCCACTTCACATCGGGCATCGCGGTGCGCACGCGCGTCTCGAACGCGTTGATCACCTCGACCACCTCGGCGCCGCGCAGGTCGTCGCCGATGCGCAGCTTCACGGCGATCATCACCTCGCCGGGGCCCTGCTGCACCGAGATGAGCCGCAGCACTTCGACGATGCGCGCGTCGGCCTTCGCGGCGTCGCGCACGGCGGCTTCGACCTCGGGGTCGGCCACCTCGCCGAGGAGCAGCGACTTCACCTTCCGCGCGAGAAAGTACGCGACCCACACGAGCACGACGCCCACGAGCACCGAGCCCACGCCGTCGAAGCGCGGGTTGACGTACACCGCGAGGAGCATCGCCGCGAACGCGAAGCCGAGGCCCACGACGGCCGCGAAGTTCTCGCCGGTGCACACCACGAGCTCGGCATCCTTCGTGACGTCGAGGTAGGCCATGAAGCCCATGGCGCCGCGCTTCTTGTTGATCTCCTGCACGCACTGACGCAGCGAGAGGGCTTCGAGCACGAACGAGAACCCGAGGATCGCGAGGCCCACGGGAACGTGCTCCACGGGCTCGGGGTGCAGCGCCTTCTCGACGCCCTCGCCGATCGAGAACACGCCGCCGCCGAAGAAGAGCATCAGCGCGACGATGAACGACCAGAAGTAGCTCGCGCGCCCGGTGCCGAGCGGGTGCTTCTCCGACGGTCCCGTGGCCGACTGCTTGATGCCCACGAGCAGCAGGAGCTGGTTGAGACAGTCGGCGAAGGTGTGGATCGCCTCCGCCGTCATCGAGCCCGAGTGCGTGAACACCGCCGCGCCGGTCTTGGCGAGCGCGATGGCGAGGTTGGCGCCGAGCGACGAGAGAACGACCTTGGTCGAGTGCCCTTCTGACATGACGGCGCGGAGGATACCTCCGAGCTCGCGCGCCGCGGAACGCGCAAGTTCTCGGCGGCGAATGCCGCGAAGTTGGCGGTGCGGTCTCCCGCGCGATACCCGATGCGGTCATGCGAACGACGTGGCTTCGGTGGGTCCTCGCGGCGAGCGCGCTCGTCGGCTCCGTGTCGGCCGAGGCTCGCACCGTGCGCGACGAGCCGTACTCGGTGGAGAACACGTGGAACGCTGCGATCCGCATGGTGCGCGTCGACTTCGGGTTCACCATCGACGAGCGCGACCGCGAGCTCGGGTACTTCACGTTTCAATACCGCGAGGGGCGTCGCTCGGTGCCGGGCTCCGTCGAGATCCTGCGCGCCGAGGTCGATGGGAGGCCGTCGTCGCGGGTGATCGTGCAGATCCAGCAGATGCCCGGCTACGTCGAGTCGATGATGCTCCAGCGCCTCGCGCGCAAACTCCGCTCGGAGTACGGCGAGGTGGTGGTCGCACCGCATCGCCCGAGCGCTCCGCAGGACCCTCCGCGCGATGGAGCTCCAGTGCCTCCGGGCACGCAGCCCACGCAGCCTCCGGGGGCCGCACCGCCGCCTCCGCAGGGCGCGCCCGCCCCCACCACGGCGCCGCTCACCTCGGGCCGCTGGGAGGCGCCGCCGCGCATGCGCGCCTTCGACGACTTCAGCGAGTGACGGTCAGCGCATCGAGAGGTCGGGGTGCGCGCACTGGGCACGCGCCTCGGGGCTGAGCACGCTGCGATCGACGCGCGCACACGCCCGCACGAGCATCCGCGTGGGATGGATCGGCAGCACGCGCACGTTGCCCGCGGGATCGCCCGCGAGCGCGCGCATTCCGTCGGCGGTAACGGCCAGCGCGGTCGGCGCGCCGACGAAGCCCGTGAAGGTCGCCATCACATCGCCCGAGTGCGCGTGAAAGAGCCGCGCGGTGCCGTCTTCGCCGACGGTGACCACGCGCGTGGTGTCCGCGGTGAGGGCCGCGTCGCGCACGGCGCCCACGTGGGCCCGCATCGTGGCGATGAGGCGCGCGCTGGTGGTGTTCCAGAGCTTCGCGGTGCCGTCGACGGAGGCCGTGAGCACACGCGTTCCGTCCGCCGAGGTGCGCAGCGCCGTGAGGGGGCCGCGGTGTCCGTCGTGGTGGGCCTCGCCGAGCGTCGCGAGCGCGCGTCCGATGCGCACGTCCCAGAAGCGCGCGCGTCCGTCGGTGGAGCCCGTCCACGCCCGGCGGTTGTCGGGGTCGAACACGAGCAGCGTGACGGCCGCGGTGTGCGGAGACTCGAGCGCGCGGAGCCTCGCGTGCGTATGCGCATCCCACACGGTCACCGCGCCGTGCTCCGAGCCCGCGAGCAGGAGTGATCCATCGGGCGAGAAGGCGAGGGCGCGCACCGGCGTTCCATCGCCCGCGAGCGTTGCGGTGAGGGTGCCGTTGTCCGCGCTCCAGAGTCGCGTGCTGCCATCGGCGCTGCCCGTCGCGATCCACCGTCCGTCGTCGGTCACCGCGAGCGCATCGACGGCACCACCGCGCCCATCGAGCGACCGCGCGGGCGCGCTCCCGTCGCGCCACACGCGGGCCTGCGCGTCGTGGGCCGTGGAGTACAGCGTGGCGCCCTGCGCACCGAACACGAGCGACGCGATGGGCCCTTCGTGTCCATCGAGACGCGCGCGCTCCGCGGGGTTCGCATCGAGTCCCCACACGCGCACCGCGCCCTGGTTCGTGCCCGCCGCGAAGCGCGCGCTGTCGGCCGACACCGCGAGCCGCGTGATGGCCGCGTCGGCGACGTGCACCACCGACTCCGCGCCGCCGTCGTCGAGGTGCCAGAGACGCACGCGCCCGTCGCGTCCTGCCGTGGCCACCGTGCGGTCATCGACGAAGCGCGCATCGACGAGCGCGCCCGCGTGGCCCGTGAGCCGTTCGAGCGGAACACCCTCGACGCTCGCCACGACCGCCACACCGTCGGCACCGGCGGTCACCACACGCCGACCGTCGGGCGAGAAGCGCGCGCGGAGCACCGCATCGCCGTGGCCGTGCACCACCGTGAGCAGCCGCCCCGAAGGCAGCTCCCACACCCGCGCGGTGTGGTCTTCGCTCGCGGTCACGAGGTGCGATCCGTCGCGCGAGAACTCCACGGATTGCACCGGTGCGCCGTGGCCGACGAGGGACACCATCGGCACGTCACCCGCCGTCGACCACACGCGGGCCGTGCGGTCGGCGCTCGCCGTCGCGAAGCGCGTCCCGTCGTCGGAGAACGCGAGGTCGAGCACGCCGCCGCCGTGGGCCTCGCGCGGCGTCACTTCGACCATGTTCGTCGTCTGAAAGAGCCGCGGAACGCCGTCGCCGCCCGCCGTCGCGATGCGCGTTCCATCGGGCGAGACGCGCGACACGAGCACCCAGCCCATGGGCGACGCGAGGTCCGCGAGGAGCGCGCCCGTCGAGGCGTTCCAGGCCTTGGCGACGCGGTCGCGGCCCGAGGTCACCACGGTCTGTCCGTCGCGCGAGAACGCCACCGCGGTGAGTCCATCCCCGTGACCTTCGAGCGTGTGCACCAGGCGGGCGCCGCGGGGCTGCGCGGGGTCGAGCTCGTAGATGCGCGCGAGGTGATCCGCCGAGGCCGTGGCGACGCGGCGTCCGTCGGGCGAGAACGCGACGCCGACCACCGCGTCACGCGCGCCTTCGAGCGTGGCGAGGGGAGCACCGGGTGACGGCACGGACCACACCTTCGCCGTGCGGTCGTCGGAGGCCGTCGCGAAGCGCGCGCCGTCGGTGCTCACCGCGAAGTCGCGGATGGGCGCGTCGTGGGCCGCGACGCTGCGAACGCGCGCGGCCGCGGCGGTGGCAGCGGCGAGGGCGTCGACGACGGTGGGCGAGGTCTTCTGGTTCACGCGCATGGGCGCGACGGCCGCTTCGATGGCCCCGACGAGCGCGTCGTCTTCCCAGCCCGGCGTGCGCGCGAGACGACCCGCGCGGGCCGCGAGTTCGACGGTGCCGAGCTCGGAGGCGAGGCCACGGGCGCCGCGCTCGACGTCCCACGCGCGAAGTGCCGTGAGGGCCGCGACCATGCCCAGCGAGACCGCGGCGAGGCTGGAGACGACCACGGAGCCCGGGGTCGTGCGAGAGGCGGGAGGCGTCGTCATGGGATGACCTTGAACTCCAATGCAATCCATCGGTTGCGGCGCATCGTGGGCCGCGGAGGAGAGGGTTGGAGGCGCCGCCCGTCAACCCTCATGGGAAGGGTGAAGAATCGACGCCATCGGGTGAACATCGCACTACTCGTGGCGGAGCGCGGTGATCGGATCGAGGGAGGCAGCGCGACGCGCGGGAAAGAACCCGAACACCACGCCGATGCCGCTCGACGTGCCCAGCGCGACGAGGGCCGCGAGGGGTTGAAAGGTGACGTTCCAGTCCATGGCCTTGCCCAGTGCGGCGCCGGCACCGACGCCGAGCGCGAGGCCCGCGACGCCGCCGAAGGCCGAGAGGGTCACGGCCTCGACGAGAAACTGCGCGAGGATGTCGCCCGACCGCGCCCCCACCGCGAGGCGGATGCCGATCTCGCGGGTCCGCTCGGTGACCGACACGAGCATGATGTTCATCACCCCGATGCCGCCCACGAGGAGCGCGATGGCCGCGATGGAGAGCAGCAGCGTCGAGAGGGTCGAGCGCGTGCGTTCGAAGGTCTCCATCATCTCCTGCAGGTTGCGCACGGAGAAATCGTTCTCCTCGGAGTCCTGCAGGCGGTGGCGCTGGCGCATGAGCGACGTGAGCTGGGCCTGCGCGCGACGCACCTGCGCGGGCGTGCGCACGCTCACCATGATCTGGTCGACCTCGCGCCCCGACGATCCACGGAGCCGCGCGCGCACCGAGGTGATCGGCATGAGCACGGTGTCGTCGTAGTCCTGCCCGAAGCTCCCCTGGCCCTTGGGCGCGAGCACGCCCACGACCTGACACGGGAGCTTGCCGATGCGCACGGTCTCGCCCACGGGGTCTGCGCGGCCGAAGAGGCTCGCGCGCACGGTCTCACCGATCAGGCACACCTTCGCGGCCATGCGCAGGTCGGCCTCGGTGAACGAGCGCCCGCGCGACACCGACCAGTCACGCGCCGTGAGGTAGTCGAGCGTGGTGCCCGTGATGCGCGTGGCCGCGTTGCGCGCGCCGTAGACCACCTGCGCGCTCACGCCGAGCGTCGGCGCCACCGCGAGCACCGAGGTGATCTCGCGTCCGATGGCGCGGGCGTCGTCTTCGGTGACCGCCGCCGTACGGTTCGCATCGCCACGCACGCCCGACGAGGCGCTCGCGCCGGGCCACACCCAGATGAGGTTCACGCCCACCGCGGTCATCTGCTTCTCGATGCTCTCCTTGGCGCCCTCGCCGATGGCCGTCATCGCGACCACGGCGGCCACGCCGATGAGGATGCCGAGCATCGTGAGCGACGCGCGGAGCTTGTTGCGCGAGAGCGAGAGCAGCGCGAGGCGCAGGGCCATCCACCACATGGTCAGTGGCCTCCGGGCGGGTCGACGTTGGCGCGGCGCGGCTGCGCGATGGCCACGTCGGCGGCGATGAGCCCATCGCGCACGGTGATCTGACGGCCCGCGCACGCGGCCACGTCGGGCTCGTGGGTGACCATCACGATGGTGAGCCCGTGCTCGCGGTGGAGCCCCTGCATGAGCGCGAGGATCTCTTCGGTGGTGGCCGTGTCGAGGTTGCCCGTGGGCTCGTCGGCGAGGAGCACGCGGGGCTCGGTGACGAGGGCGCGCGCGATGGCGACGCGCTGCTGCTGACCACCCGAGAGCTGGTTCGGGGTGTTCTCGAGCTTCGTGCCGAGGCCCACGAGCTGGAGGGCCCGCGCGGCGCGCGCACGCCGCTCCTTCGAGGCCACGCCGCGGTAGGCCAGGGGGAGCTCGACGTTCTCCAGCGCCGACGTGCGCGCGAGGAGGTTGAAGCCCTGGAACACAAATCCCAGCAGTCGATTGCGCACGAAGGCGCGGGCGTCGGCGTCGAGGTTCGACACGTCGTGGCCCGCGAGGAGGTAGGTGCCCGACTGCGGCCGGTCGAGGCACCCGATGACGTTCATCAGCGTGCTCTTGCCGCTGCCCGAGGGCCCGCCGATCGCGACGAACTCGCCCTGCGCGATGGTGAGCGACACGCCCTTGAGCGCGCGGAACACCACGTCGCCCGCGAGGTAGCTCTTCTCGATGCCGCGCATCTCGATGACGGGCCCCTGCATGGCGTCACCGCGTCCTGCCGCCACCGCCGCCGCGGCTTCCACCACGCTGCGGCGCTCCACCGAACGCAGCGCCCGGCGCGCGCTCGCTCGCGGTGGGCGCGATCTCGTCGACGATGACCTGCGCGTGTTCGGAGAGGCCCTCCGCCGACACCTCGGTGAGCGACTCGTCGACGAGGCCGATGCGCACACGCACACGCTCGGGAGACCCGTTGCGGAGCACGTAGATCGTGCCGCGTCGCACGTGCGGCGCACCGCCGTCTCCCTCGTCGTGATCGCGGTCGCGTCGCGCGCGCGGGGCACGCTGCGCTCCCACCCCTGCGTCGGCGGCGTCGGAGAAGGCGCCGGGCTCGTAGCGGAGCGCGGCGTTGGGCACGCGGAGCACGTTGCTGTGGCGGTTCGACGTGACGGTGATCGTCGCGGTCATGCCGGGGCGGAGCTTCAGCGCCGGGTTCTCGACGGTGATCACCGCGGGGTACGTGACCACACCCGACGTGGTGGTCGAGCCGAAGCGCACCTCGCTCACCTCGCCGCGAAAGGTCTCACCGGGAAAGGCATCGACGCGGGCCTCGGCCACGAGGTGCTCGCGGAGCTTCGCGATGTCGGCCTCGTCGATGTTCGCCATGATCCGCATGCGCGTGAGGTCGCCCGCGATGAGAAAGAGCACCGGCGCCTGAAAGCTCGCCGCCACGGTCTGCCCCTCGTCGATCGAGCGCTGGATCACCACGCCGTCGATGGGCGACACGATGCGCGTGTACCCGAGGTTGGTCTCTGCGCTCTGGAGCGACGCGCGGGCGCGGGCCACCTCGGCGGACGCGACGGCCACATCGGCGTGCGAGACCGACGCCTGACCGCGCGCCGTGTCGACGTCGCTCTGCGCGTTGAGGTTGTGGGCGCGAAGGTCTTCCGCGCGACGGAGGTTCGTGAGCGCGAGGGCCTCGTTCGCACGCGCCCGCTGGAGCTGCGCCGCCGCCGACATCACCTGCGCGCGGGCCTGCGCCACCGAGGCGCGAAACGGCGTCGGATCGATCTCTGCGAGCACCTGCCCCGCACGCACCGAGGCGTTGAAGTCGACGAAGACGCGCGCGATGCGCCCGCTCACCTGACTGCCCACCTGCACCTGCACGATGGGCTGCACGGTGCCCGTGGTCTCGACGGTCTCCTGCACGTCGCCGAGCGTCGCTTCGAGGGTCACGTACTGCACGGCCTTCGGCGGCTGCCGCTTGCGCCACACGACGTAGCCGCCGACGAGCGCGAGCACGAGGAGCAACACCACCACGCCCCACGGGCGCGATCGCCGTTTGCCGAGGTCTGCGAAGGGATCCTGCGAGGCGGAAACCGTCATCGTGCCGTTCCTGCGGGTGCGAGGGTCGCGGCGCTCATACGCCAATTTGCAGCGCGCGGCATCAGGGATTCCTTCCCGCATCGACGCCGTGACACACGGTTGCGCGAGGCTCGCCGACGCGCGCACCGTTGCGATGCACCGATGGCCCCACTCCGTATCGCCGCGCTCGAAATTCCCCATCGCTTCGGCCGCCCCGACGCGGTGCTTCGCGACCTCGACGTCGCCCTCGCGACGTTCCGCGCACGCGCCGACCTCGTGCTCCTCCCCGAGTGCGCGCTCACGGGCTACGTCTCTCCGCGCGGCGACTTCGACCTCTCGCGCTTCGCCGAACCGCTCGACGGCCCCACGGCCGCGGCGCTCGGCGCGCTCGCCCGCACGCATGGTCTCTCGCTCGCGGGCCCCGTCGTCGAACGCGAAGGCCCACTGCGCTTCAACACGCTGTGCCTCTTCGGCCCCGACGGCGCGCGCGTCGCGCGGTGGCAGAAGCGACATCCCTGGTACCCCGAGCGATGGGCGAGCGAAGGGCGCCACTGCTTCGAGGTCGTCGAACACCGCGGGCTCACGTTCACCGCGTGCATCTGCTTCGACGTGCACTTCGTCGCCGACGACGCGTCGGCCTCGCTCCAGCGTTCGGACGTGCTTCTGTACCCGTCGGCGTGGGTCGACGAGGGCGATGACGACGCGCGCGCGCCGCTCCTCGAAGGGCTCGCCACACGCTTCGAACTCACCGTGGTGAACGCGAACTGGGGCGTCGGTGTGCCCGCGGTGCCGGGGCAGGGGAGGTCGCGCATCGTGAGCCCTTCGGGCGCGTGCTTCGAAGCGTCCGATGCACCATGGTCCGCGGCGGTGGCGACGGTCGATCGCCGCGGCGCAAACGGAGTGGTCGCGGAGTGACGAACTCTGGCAGACTCCGCGCCCCCGATGCGTGCCCCGACTGGCCTCGTGATCCTCGGCGTGGTGGCGTGCAGCAGCGCTGCACCTCCGCCGACCGTGACCCCGCCCGCCGCGCCGACGCCCGCGCCCATCGCGCAGACGCAGCACGCGGAAGCGCCCGCGACGGACCCCGAGTGCCCCGCGCAGCACGGCGGCATGTCCATCGAGGGGATGCTCGGCACGCTTCCGCAGGGCCGCGTGCGCGCCGCGTTGCGCGCCGCCGAACCGACGCTCACGGGGTGCTTCACGCGACGGCTTGAGACCGTGCCGGTGCTCGCGGGACGGGTGGGCTTCAAGCTCCGCGTCGGCGGTGACGGACGCGTGCTGTGGGTCGTGCCGCAGTCGTCGACGATGGGCGATCGCGAGACCGAGCACTGCATGCAGGAGGCGCTCGCCCACGTGGATTTCGGGCGCCCCTGCGGCGGCGAGGCCGAGGTCACCTGGGGCATCGAGCTCGACGGCGGACCCGACGCGCGCGCCGCGACCGCGTGGCAACCCGCGCGGCTCAACACCCTGCTCACGCAGCGCCGCGCCGCCCTCACCGCATGCAGGGCCGGGAGCACCGCGCCGCTGTCGTTCACCCTCTACGCCGCGCCCGCGACCACGCCCACGAGCACCGTCGCCGCCGTCGGTGCGGCCTACCCCGACGCGGCCTCGGAGCCCATCGTCGAGTGCGTGCTGCGTGAGGTTCGCACCTGGCGCGTCCCCTCACCGGGATCGTGGTACGCCCGCGCGACCTTCGACCTGCACTGAACCGTCATTCATTCCGCGCCTCACCTCCCGCGCGCCGGAGCCTTCGCATGGACCTCTCCCTCACCGAAACGCAGACCATGGTGCGCGACACCGCGCGCGCCTACGCAGACCGCGTGCTCGCGAAGCGCGCCGCCGCCTTCGAACGCGAGGGGCGCATCGACCCCGACGTGCTGCGCGAGATGGCCTCCATGGGGCTCATGGGGGTGAACGTTCCCGCGGCGCTCGGCGGCGCCGAGGCGGGCGCGACGGCCTATGCGCTGGCGATGAGCGAGATCGCGCGGGGCTGCGCGGCCACCGCGGTCACGATGGCGGTGACCAACATGGTGGGCGAGGTGATCACGAGCTTCGGCACGCCCGCCCAGCGCGAGCGCTACGTGCCGCGGCTCACGTCGGGCGAGTACCTCGCGGGATCGTTCGCGCTGAGCGAGCCCGAGGCCGGCAGCGACCCCGGCGCGATGCGCACCACGGCCACGCGCCACGGCGACCGCTGGGTGATCCGCGGCGCGAAGCAGTGGATCACGTCGGGCGACATCGCCGGCGTCTTCGTCGTGTGGGCGCGCACCGGGGGACCGGGCACCGCGGGCATCTCGTGCTTCCTCGTTGAGAACGGCACGCCGGGGCTCCGCGTGGGGCGCCACGAAGACAAGATGGGCATCCGCGGATCGACGACGGTGCCGCTGGAGTTCGACGAGGTCACCGTGGGCCACGACGCGCTCCTCGGCGTCGAGGGCGGAGGCTTCAAGGTCGCGATGATGGCGCTCGACGGCGGGCGCATCGGCATCGGCGCGCAGGCCGTGGGCATCGCGACGGCGGCGCTCGACGAGGCCGTCACCTACGCGAAGGACCGCAAGCAGTTCGGCCAGGCGATCGGGAACTTTCAGGCCGTGCAGTGGATGCTCGCTGACAGCCGCACGGAGCTCGATGGCGCGCGCCTCCTCGTGCTGCGCGCGGCGGGCCTGAAGGACGAGCAGCGGCCCTTCTCGACGGAGGCCGCGATGGCGAAGATGTTCGCCTCGGAGGCCGCGTGGCGCGTGACCAACCGCGCGGTGCAGGTGCACGGCGGCTACGGGTACACGCGGGAGTTTCCCGCCGAGCGCCACATGCGCGACTCGCGCGTGACGATGATCTACGAGGGCACGAGCGAGATCCAACGGCTGGTGATCGCCCGCGCGATGCTCCGCGGATGAGCGCCCCCGGAGCACCTCCCATGCGCGTCGCACTCCACGTCAACGTCGACCACGTCGCCACGCTCCGGCAGGCGCGCGGCACCCGATACCCCGACCCCGTCGAGGCCGCGTTCGCCGCAGAGCGCGCGGGCGCCGACGGCATCACCGTGCACCTCCGCGAAGACCAGCGGCACATCCAGCCCCGCGACGTGCGCGTGCTCCGCGAGACCGTGCGCGGACTGCTGAACCTCGAAATGGCCTCGGCCGAGTCGACCGTCGCCCTCGCGCTCGAGGTGCTCCCGCAGCACGTCACCCTGGTGCCCGAGCGTCGCGAGGAGCGCACCACCGAGGGCGGCCTCGACGTGGTGGGCCAGCGCGCGTCGCTGGGTCCGGTGATCGCGAAGCTGCGCGCGGCGGGCATCAAGGTGTCGCTCTTCATCGCGCCCGACGACGCGCAGATCGAGGCCTCGAAGGCCCTCGGCGCCGAGCAGGTCGAGCTGCACACCGGCGACTACGCCAACGCGGTCGGCGATGCGCGCGCCCATGAGCTCGCATCCCTCGCACGCGGCGCTGCGAAGGCGCACGCGCTCGGACTCCGCGTCGCGGCGGGGCACGGACTCACCGCCGAGAACGTGGGCCCCATCGCGGCGATCCCCGAGGTGGTCGAGCTCAACATCGGACACGCGATCGTCGCGGATGCGGTGATCGTGGGCTTCGCTCCCGCGGTGCGCGCCATGCGCCGCGCCATCGCACGCGGGCGCTCGGGACGATGACCGCCGACCTGCCGCTCCTCTCGCGCGACGAGGTGCGGAGCGTCGATGGCGCCCTCATCGCCGCAGGCATCCCCGGCGTGCTGCTCATGGAGAACGCAGGACGGGGCGCCGCCGAGCGCATCGCCGCGCACCCCGCGATGCGAACCGCGCGCAGGGCGACGGTGCTCGTCGGCCCCGGCAACAACGGCGGCGACGGACTCGTGGTGGCCCGACACCTCACGCTGCGATTCCCTGCGCTGGAGTTCACCGTCGTCTGCATCGCCGACCCCTCGAAGCTCTCGGGCGACGCGGCCATCATGCGCGACGCGTGGCACGCGACCGGCGGCGCGCTCGTGGTTCTCCGCGACGTCGACGATCCGACGCCGCTGCTCGAAGGCCGCGACCTGGTCGTCGACGCCCTCTTCGGCACGGGTCTTACGCGCCCGCTCGATGGCGCCGCGCGACGTTGCGTCGAAGCCCTCGCATCCGTCGCTCCGCCGCTCGTCGTGGCGCTCGACTTGCCCTCGGGGCTCGACGCCGACCGCGGCGCGCCGCTTGGCGATGTGCCGCCTCCGCGGGCGCACCTCACGTGCACCTTCGCAGCGAGCAAGCCAGGGCTGCACACGGGGCCCGGATTGATCCATGCGGGTGAGGTGGCGGTGATCGATCTGGGCGCGCCGCTGCCGCACGAGATCGTCACGCGCGCGAAGGCCACGCTCTCGCGGTTCGTCGCACCGTCGCCCCGTCGGCCGGACGCGCACAAGGGCGCCGCGGGGAGGGTGCTGATCGTCGGTGGAAGCGCGGGCAAGGTCGGCGCGGCCCTGCTCGCTGCGCGCGGCGCACACCGCGGTGGCGCGGGCCTCGTGACCGTGGCCTCGCGGGCCGCGTCGCAGCTCGACACACGGGTGCTCGAAACGATGACCGCGACGCTCAGCGACGATGCGTTCGCGCTCGTGCCGTCGCTCATGGCCGCCGTGCAGTCCGCCGACGCCGTCGCCATCGGACCAGGACTCGGCCACGACGAGCACGCCGCAGCCTGCCTCGACGTGGTGCTGCGCAACGCGCGAGGGCCGGTGATCGTCGACGCCGACGCGCTGGCATTGCTCGCGCGACGCGGGGTCGACCACGTCGCAGCGACCGCGTGGATGGTGCTCACACCGCACCCGCTCGAACTCGCGAGGATGCTCGGGCTCGACGCGCAGCGCGGCGCAGACACCGTGAACGGCGATCGGGTGCAGCACGCGCGCGACGCGGCCGTGCGGTTCCGCGCGACCGTGCTGCTCAAGGGCGCGGGAACGGTCGTGGCGCAGCCCGACGGCACGGTGCGCATCGCGCCCTATGCGGAGCCCGTGCTCGGCGTGGCAGGCAGCGGTGACGTGCTCGCGGGGGTGCTCGCAGCGCGGCTCGCCGAGGCCCAGCGCGCGGGCTCCGACCGCTTCGAAGCGGTGATGGAAGCGGTGCACGCGCACGGTCGCGCAGGACAGCGGTTGCGGTCGCGCTTCGGCGGCGGGCGAGGGGCGCTGGCCTCGGAGATCGCCGACGAGGTCCCGGCCGCGCTCGCCGTCTGACCCGTTGCCAGAATGTCATCGCGGGGGACACCCGCGCACGACGGAGTGGCAGAAGCGGGTGGGACGAGCTCCTGCGAATCACCGCGTACTTCGCTTGAAATCAAGGGTTCGGATGCGTGGCCCGGGACTTGATGAAGTCCTCGTCGAGGAGCGCACGCATGAACCACCGAACCGCCCCCCGTCGCGACGTCTTCATGAAGGCCACCGCGCCGATGATCGACGGACTCTACGGCGCCGCGCTGCGCCTGACCCGCTCGCGCGCCGCCGCCGACGACCTCGTGCAGGAGACCCTGCTCAGCGCGTGGCAGGCCTGGGATCGCTTCGAAGAGGGAACGAACCTCCGCGCGTGGCTGCACCGCATCCTCGTGAACGGGTACATCACGCAGTATCGCCGTCAGAAGCGCGAGCGCCGCGCGCTCGACATCGAGAGCGATCCGTCGCGTCGCGAGCTGTTTCTGAGCGACTCGCAGGCGATCTTCGAAGGGCCCGAGGGAGGCGTGCAGTACCAGGGTCTCGGCCGCACGCTGCGCGACGCGCTCGACGCGCTGCCCGACGACTTTCGCATGGTGATCGTGATGGCCGACCTGTGCGAGATGACCTACCGCGAGATCGCCGATGAGCTCGGCTGCCCGATGGGCACCGTGATGTCGCGGCTCCACCGCGCGCGTCGCGCCGTGGCCGCGCGGGTGAGCGCCGATGCGCCGCAGCTCGTGCCCGCCGCACGCGCCGACGCGGTCGCAGCCTGAGCGTACACAGCGCTCGAAGCTCCGCGAAATGAGTCATGGCCTCCGTCGATGAACGGAGGCCATGGTCATGGTGCGCGTCGATGATCCACCGCACGCGCGGCGGAGGCGTGCTCAGGCGACGGCGACGCGGTTCGTGGGCTGCTGCGCGCCCGCGTGGAGCGTCGAGGTGATGCCGCTCGACGTGGCGCTCGACCCGAGGCGCGCGCCGGTCATGTTGTGGAGCTTCGCGCCGCGGAGGATCTCGTCGCACAGCGTGGCGAAGTCGATGCCCGCGCCCGCGGCGATCTTCGGGAGGAGCGAGGTCGGCGTCATGCCGGGGAGCGTGTTCACTTCGAGCACGTACTCGTTCTCGTCCTCGGTCACGAGCAGGTTCACGCGCGTGGCGCCCGCACATCCGAGGGCGTGGTGCGCGCGCTCGGCGAGGCGCATGACGCCCTGGTACCGCGTGGGGGCGAGGCGCGCGGGAAAGTAGTACTCGCACATGCCCTTCTGGGTCTTCGCCTGGTAGTCGAAGAAGGGGCGGCGGGGCACGATCTCGATGGCGCCGAGCACGCGTCCGTCGACGATGCCCACGTGCACCTCCTTGCCGCGCACGAAGCGCTCGACGAGCACGCCGTCGTCGTGGCGCATCGCGCTGTCGATGGCGCCGCGGAGCTCGCCCATGTCGTTCGCGCGGGCCACGCCGATGGAGCTGCCCTCACGTCGCGGCTTCACCATCACGGGGAACCCGAAGGAGCCGTGGCGCTCTTCGAGCTCGCTGTCGGAGAGGTCGCCGGTGATGTCGTAGTAGGGCGGCGTCGGGACGTTGTGGAGGCGGAAGAGTTCCTTCGCCTTGAGCTTGTCCATCGCGAGGGCGCTCGCCATGACCCCGGAGCCCGTGTACGGGATGCCGAGCCACTCGAGGAGGCCCTGGATGCAGCCGTCTTCGCCGTAGCGTCCGTGCAGCGCGAGGAAGGCCACATCGATGGGCGTGCGACGCAGCACGAGGTCGATGTCGCGGTCGACGGCGATCGGGATCGCGTCATGGCCGCGGCTGCGAAGGGCCTGCACGATCGCCTCGCCCGAGCGAAGCGACACTTCACGTTCCGCAGAGATTCCGCCGAGCAGCACACCGACTCGCGCCATGACGTTCCGTCTCCTCTTCTCACGCTGCGCGACACCTCCCGAGTGGAGGGGCCGCGACCTCACGCCGCCGTAGCGCTCCGCAGCGAACGTGCCGCACGCGAACCGCTGTCATTCCAGATGTTTTCGCGCACCGGTGCCCCTGCGGGTGATGGCCCGCCGACCGCGCCGAACGCGTCCCGATGGCCTCGCGGCACATCGATGTGGCGGTCCGGTATCAGGTACAAAAGCGCACGGTCAAGAAATCGACCAGACGGTGCTCCGCGCACTGCGCAACGGTCGCGCGGAGAGGCACATCGCGCGGCCTCTATGCCCGCGAAACGCCGCGCAAAAGTGGACCGTTTTTGCTGCTTGCTCCACGCGCGGGCGCTGCGATAGCGTGCGCACCCGACATTGGCTGATTTCGCTTCGAGGCAGGCATTTCGACGCGATGTCGACGTCATCGAAGGGGGCTCGCAGTCGACGTGTACGACGAGCCCGATGACGTTCCCCCCAATCACCCGACCAGGTGCATCGGAGTACGCAAGGCGATGAGCGCAGACAAGGTCCGCAAGCTGCTCGGCTCTCTGCTCGACGATCCGGAGAACGAGAAGGCATGGATCACCCTCGAGGAGCGCGCGATCAGCGGTGAGCTGGCGACGCTCGGCGCGGAACTTCCCGCGATGCTGGCAGCCGCGCGTCGGCACCTCGCCGACCGCGGCGAAGCCGAGGCCGTGCAGCGGATGCTCGACATCGAGGAGGTCATCGCGCCGGATCGCGAGTCGAAGGTCCCGCTGCTGCGCGAGCGTGCGCGCGTGCTCGAGGAGGAGCTGCTCGACGACAAGGCCGCGCTCGCCGCCACCGAAGCGCTCCTCGCGCTCGGCCCCGACGCCGAAGTCACCGAGTCGCGCGAGCGTCTGCTCTCGAAGAAGGCCCGTTGGAAGGAGATCGTCGCGGCGTTCAAGCGCCACGCCGAGAACGACACCACCGACCCGTCGCTCATCGCGTCGCACCTCGCGAGCGCGGCGGGGATTCTCCTTCAGTACAAGGGCAAGGGCCGCGACCGCGAGGCCGACCAGCTCTTCGAAACCGCGCTCTCCGTCGACCCGGGCAACCTCCGCACGATCCAGCTCTACGAGCGCGTGCTGCGCCGTCGCGGCAACCGTTGGGATGACCTCGCCGCGCACCTCGAACGTGGCGCCGATGCGGTGGCCGACCCCGCTGCGCGCGCGAACCTTCTCTTCCGCGCAGCGCGTGTGCACGCGGCCCGTCGCAACGACATCGCGAGCGCCGAGCGCCTCTATCGCAAGGTGCTCGCCCTCGATCCCTCGAACAGCGAGGCCACGCGCTTCGTCGTCGCGATCCTCACGGACCGCGAGCGGTGGGATGACCTCGCGGCGTTCTACGAATCGCAGCTCCGCGCGACGCCCGACAACGCGCGCGACGTGGGGCTCCTCGTGCAGGCGGGCATGACGCACTGGCGCATGCGGAACGACGCCACCGCAGCAGCGCCGCACTTCACCCGCCTCCTCGCGATCGTGCCGGACCATCAGGCCGCGCGAACGTTCTTCGATGACCAGGGCATGACCACGCCAGCGCCCGCGCTCGAAGTCGCCGCGGGAGACGAGGGCGCCGAGGTCGAGTTCGACACGGCCGGTCTCGCCGACATCGAAGGCGTCGACTACGAAGAGGAACTGAGCGAGGCGTTCAGCGAAGACTCGACCGTCGAGAGTCCCGCGGGCGTGTATCCGCCGGGCTTCCTCAAGACCGAGCCCGCGCCTGCGCCCTCTGGCAGTGCGGTGCGTGTCGTGCGGACCGTCGTGCTGGGTGGCGAGTCGCGCGCGGAAGCCGAGGCCCCGCGCATCGACGACACGGCCACGGTGGAAGCGCCCGCTGCGGTGCTCGCAGCGTTCGATCCTGCGCCTCCGCGCTCGCCCGCCTCGCTCTTCCCGTCGGAAGATCGCACGGTGGTGGAGACCCCCGCCCGCGTCGATGCCGCCCGCGCGGCGCGCGAGGCTGCGAAGGTCGAGGCCCCGAAGGTCGAGGCCCCCGCCACGATGGAAGCCCCCGCGGCACGGCCCGAGCCCGCGACGCCCGTGCGCCACGAGCCCGTGGCGCGTCCCGAAGCAGCGCGCCCCGCGCAGCGTCCTTCGGGTGAAGTGACGGCCGTGAAGGCCGATGCGCCCGCCCGTCCCGTGCAGCGTCCGTCGGGTGAGGTGGCGGCCGTGAAGGCCGCAGCACCCGCAGCGCGTCCGCAGCCCGCAGCGCCCGGCGCGCGTCTCGCGGCGACGGTCGAGACCGCGCAGGCCGCCGAGGCCGCGGGGCAGACCGACAAGGCCATCGACACGTGGAAGATGGTGCTCCGTCAGGACGCGGCGCACGCCGAAGCGCGCGCGGCGCTCGTGCGGCTCTACACGGCCGCGGGTCGCTGGAACAACCTCGTCGAACTGCTCCGCCAGGAGCTCGAATCGCTCGGCGGCGCACGCGCGGGCGGCGATGCGGCGCACCTCGAACGCAAGCTCGAGATCCTGCGCGAGATGGCGGAGATCTACCGCGATCGCCTGGGCCAGGAGCCCATGGTGGTGCAGACGCTCAACTCGATCCTGACGCTCGATCCCTCGGATCGCGCGGCCCTCGTCGCGCTGTCGGCGAGCTACGAGAAGCTCGGGCGCTTTACCGACGTGGTGAAGGTGCTCGATCAGCAGGCCGAGCACTCCACGGATCCCGAGGAGAAGGTCTCGCTGCTCCGTCGCGTCGCGCAGATCTGGCTCGACCGCTTCAACAACGTGAACAACGCCACGCGCCCGTTGGAGCAGATCCTCGCGATCGTTCCGACGGACGCCGACGCGATCGCGCAGCTCAAGGATCTCTACGGCCGTCGTCGCGCGTGGCGTCAGCTCTTCGATGTGTCGCGCCGTGAAGCCGACACGCTCGACGGAGCCCGCAAGCGCGACGCGGTGGTGGAGCTCGCGCGCCTCGCGGCCGAGAAGCTCAGCGCCCCCGGCGAAGCCATCACGCTCTGGCGCGAAGCGCTCTCGCTCGACCGCAACACGCCCGGCGCACTCGACGCCCTCGAGAAGCTCACGGAGCGCGAGAAGGACTACCCCGGCCTCGCCGACGTGCTCGAACGCCGCGTCGAGGAGTCGACCGACGCCGACGGCAAGGTCAACCTGCTCATGAAGCTCGGCACGGTCTACGGCGAGCGCATGAACGACGGCGCACGCAGCATCGACGCCTGGCGCCGCGTGCTCGTGGTGAAGCCCGGGCATCCGAAGGCGCTCCGCGTGCTGCGCGACGCCTACACGGCCGCAGAACAGTGGGACACGCTCGAAGACCTCTACGCTACGGCGGGTGACTTCGAGGGCCTCGCCGACGTGCTCGGTGCGAGCGCCGACCGCGCGCAGAACGACGCGACCCGCGTGGCGCTCTCGTTCCGCGCCGCGCGGATCTTCGAGGAGAAGCTCGGTCAGCCCGAGCGCGCGTTCCGCAGCTACGAGCGTGTGCTCTCGGTTGAGCCGAAGAACCTCCGTGCGGCCGCCGCGCTCGTGCCCATCTACCTCAAGGAGGAGAAGTGGCAGCGCCTCTCTCACCTCTACGAGGTGCTCCTCGACGCGGTGGCCGAGGGCGACGAGGCCGAGCGTCTCTCGTACCTCCAGAAGCTTCGTGAGCTTGCGGCGACGCGACTCAACGACCGCCCCGGCGCGTTCCGCTGGGCGCTGCGCGCGTATCAGATCCGCCCCGACGATGCCGAGCTCGAAGCGACGCTGGAGCGCAGCGCCGCCGACGCCGGCGCGTGGAAGGAGCTCGTCGAGACCTTCGACACGCGCGCCCGCACGCTCTCCGACGCGGGCGAGGTCGCACGTCTCCGTGACAAGTCGGCGGCCATCGAGGCCGACCGACTGAACCTCATCGACAGCGCGATCGGTCGCTACCACGGCGCCCTCGCGGCCACGCCCGACGACGGCCACGTCATCGGCACCCTCGACGGGCTGCTCCGTCGCGCGGGCCGCTGGGCCGACCTCCGCGCGCTCTTCGATCACCGCATCGAGCGCACGGGCGATGGCGGGGCGCGCCGCGCGCTGCTCTTCGAAGCGGCCCGCCTCGAAGAAGCGCAGCTCAACGACGCCGACGCGGCCAGCGCGCGCTTCCGGCGCATCCTCGGGGAGCATGGCAACGACGCCGAGGCGCTCGAAGCGCTGTCCCGTCTCTCGGAAGTTGCCGGACGTTGGGAGGAGCTCGCTGCGCTCCTCGCGACGCGCCGCGACGCCGCGACGGGCACCGAGCGCGCGGAGCTCGCGTTCCGCCTCGGCGAGCTCAAGGCCCGCCGCCTCGACGACATGGAGGGCGCCATCGCGTCGTTCCGCGAGGTGCTCTCGCTCGACGCGCACCACGCGGGCGCGCTCGGCGCCCTCGAAGCGATGCTCGACAACGCGGCGTGGCGGGTCACGGCCGCGGGCATTCTGGAGCCCGAGTTCGAAGCGATCGGCGAGCATCGGAAGCTCGCGCGCGTGCTGCGCATCCTCCTCGACGCGTCGACGGATCGCGACGAGCGCCGCGCCCTCGCCCTGCGTCTGGCGCGTGTGTTCGGAGAGCGCCTCGACGAGCCGCGCAACGGCTTCGAACTGCTCCGCACGCTGCTTGGCGAGCAGCCCGAGAGCGACGACCTCGCGGACACCCTCGCGGAGTTCGCGGCCATCGGCGGATGGAATTCGGAGCTCGCCGAAGCGCTCGCAGCGATCGTCGACCGCGAAGGCCTCGACGGGGCGGTGCGCGTGCAGCTGGCGCGTCGCACGGCGGCCGTCTACGACGAACGTCTCGGCGACACCGCGGCGGCGGAGCGCTTCCACAAGCTCGTGCTCGACGCGGGCGGTCTCGACCTCCACGCGTTCTCGTCGCTGAAGCGCTTCTACCAGGATCGCGAGCGCTGGGCCGACCTCCGCGCGCTCTACGCGGTGTGGGTCGCGCGCACGCCCGAGGTGCCCGCGCAGGTCGACCTCCTCCACGAGGAGGCGGTCATGCTCGAAGAGATCCTCGATCAGGCCGCCGAGGCCGCCGAGGTCTACCGTCGCGTGCTCGCGCTCGACGACGTGAACGTCGACGCCTTCCGCGCGCTCGACCGGCTCTACACGCGCCTCGCGCGCTGGACCGACCTCGCAGACCTCTTCACGCACCGCCTCGACCGCACGGGCCTCGACGGGGAGGAGGGCATCGACCTGCTCTTCCGTCGCGGTGAGGTGCGCGAGAAGCACCTCGAAGACGCCGAGCGGGCCCTCGCGGACTTCGAGCAGGTCGTGCAGCGCGCGCCCTCGCATGAAGGCGCACGGGCGGGCCTGGAGCGTCTCCTCGCGGTGCCGACGCTCCGCCTTCGCGCAGGCGCGGTGCTCGAGCCGCTCTACGAGGCGGACGGCGACGGCAGCGCCGCCAACCTCGTTCGCATGCTGCTCGTTCGCCTCGAAGGCGCGGATGACAACACCCGACGCGCGGAGCTCTACCGCCGCGTTTCCGAACTCCGCGAGCTCATCCTCGATGATGCGCCGGGCGCCTTCGAAGCGATGCAGAACGCGGTGCTCGCCGAGCCCACGAGCGAGTCGCTTCGGGCGGAACTCCTCCGCCTCTCGATCCTCGCGAACCGCGACGCGGCCGCGGCCGAGACGCTGGAGCGCGCGGCCGCCGACGATCGCGCCGCGGGCGTGCGCGTCGACGTGCTGCAGGACCTCGCCGCGCTCTACGACGAGCGACTCATCGACCACGCGAAGGCCGAGCGCACCTACCGCCGTCTGCTCGACGTGGCCGACGGCAACACCGACGTGATCATCCGCGCGGCAGTCGCGCTGGAGCGGCTGTACCGCGGGCTCCAGAACGCGCGCGGGCTCGTCGAGGCGCTCGAGCTCCGGGCGCGACACGAGGGCGATGCGGACCTGCGCCGCACGCTCTACGCGCAGGCCGGCGAGATTCGCGAAGACGAGCTCGACGACGCGGCAGGCGCCATCGCAGCGCAGCGCGCGCGGCTCGACATCGAGCCCACGGACCGCGAGGCGCTCGGGGCCCTCACGCGCCTCTACCAGAAGACGGAGGCGTGGTCGGACCTCGTGGCGACGCTCCGTCGCGACACCGAACTCGCGTCGGATGGAGACGAGCAGAAGAGCCTTCAGGTGCGCGCAGCGAAGGTGCTCGAAGAGCGCCTCGGCGACGTGCCCGCGGCCATCGCGCTCTACTCCGAGATCCTCACGACGTACGGCCCGGACCGTGCGATCCACGCATCGCTCGCCCACCTCTACGAGGTGAGCGACCAGTGGACCGACCTCCTCGGTGTGCTCGAGCAGGACCTCGCGGTCGCGACCGAGCACAGCGACCGCCTCGCGCTGATCGTGCGGATCGCCGAGCTCCGTCGCACGAAGACCAACGAGCTTCCGCGCGCGGTCGAGGGCTACAAAGAGGCCCTCGAACTCGACGCCGCGCAGCCCGTGGCGCGCGCCTCGCTCGAAGCGCTGCTCACGGCAACGGAGGCGGGTGTTCCCCTCGCGGCAGCGCGCGCCCTCGACCCGGTGCTCCAGGCCGAGCAGTCGTGGGAGAAGCTCGTCACGGTGCTCGAACGCATCGCGAGCGACACCGACGACATCGAGGAGCGCCGTCGCTCGCTCGCCCGCGCGGCCGACGTCTGCGAGATCGGGATGAACGATCCCGGCACGGCCTTCGGATACGCGGCCCGCGAGCTCCGCGAGTCGCTCTCGGAGACCGATCTTCGTCCGCGGCTTGAGCAGGTCGAGGCCCTCGCGCGCGCTTCCAAGCGCCACGCCGACCTCGTGCGCGTGCTGCGCGATGTGGCGCCCGACCTCCTCGACCCGGAGCTTCAGCTCTCGGTGCTGATGAAGATCGCCGAGCTGTCGCGTCACTCGCTGGCAGACCGGGCCACGGCGCGCGCCTACTACGAGAAGGCGCTCGACCAGCAGCCTGATTTCTCGCCCGCGCTCGACGCGCTTGAGACGCTCCACGAGGAGGCGAAGGAGTTCAACGAGCTTATCGCGGTCCTCCGTCGCAAGACCGAGCTCGCCGTCAGCGACGACGATCGCCGCGGTCTGCTCCGCAAGCAGGCGCGCATCAGCGAAGAGGAGCTCCGCGACCGCCCCGCCGCCGCCCAGGCGCACGAGGCGATCATGGGCATGGGCTTCGACCGTGAGGCGGCCCTCGCGCTCGAACGCATCTACGCAGCCGAGGGTCGCTGGCGCGATCTCGCCGACCTCCTCGAGAGCCAGCTCGCGATCCCCGAGGCCGACGCCGCGGACCTTCACTTCCGCCTCGGGCGCGTCGCGATGGATCACCTCGACGACCCCGATCGCGCGCTGGAGCATTTCCGCGAGGTGCTCGACCGCTCGCCGGATCACGACCCCACCGTGGTGGCACTCGAGACCCTCGGCGCACGCGAGGGCTTCGCGGCCCGCACCGCGGCGATGCTCGAGCCGATCTACCTCGCGCGGATGGACAGCCCGAAGCTCATCGGAGCCCTCGAGGCGCGCATCGCGGCCGAGACCGACGTGGTGGCCCGCAAGGAGCTGCTCACGCGCCTCGGCACGCTCTACGAGGAGAACCTCAACGACCTCGACAACGCGCTGAAGACCTACGCGCGTGTGTTCCGTGAAGAGATCGCCGACCGCTCGACGTGGGAGACGATGGCGCGCATCGCCGGTGCGCTGAACCGCTGGGATCGCCTCGCGGGCATCTACGCGGACGCGCTCGAAGAGAGCACCAGCGACGACGACGTGACCGCGGAGCTGTCGTTCCAGGCGGCGCAGCTCTTCGACGCCCGCGTGGCTGACACCGCGAAGGCGCGGAAGTACTACCGCCGCGCGCTCGCCTTCGACCCCTCGCGCACCGAGGTCTTCGCCGCCCTCGAATCGCTGCTCCAGCGCGAGGCCGCCCACGACGAGCTCCTCGCGCTCTACCGCGAGGCCGCGGAGCGCGCGAACGACGTCGAGGAGCGCAAGGGCTACCTCTTCAAGATCGCCGAGATCGACGAAGGCGCCCTCGCCAACCTCCCGCGCGCCATCGCCGACTACCGCGAGATCCTCGACACCGATCCCGCCGACGTGCGCGCCGTCACGGCCCTCGACGCCCTGCTCGTGCGCACCGAAGCGTGGCAGGACCTCGCCGAGCTTCTGGAGAAGCGCATCGCCGACGCGATCACCGCCGACGAGCGCGCGGGACTCCGTTATCGCCTGGGCCGCGTGCGCATCGAGCGGCTCCGCGACGCTCCGGGGGCCGTCGAGGCGTTCCGCGAGATCCTCGAGGAGCAGCGCGACCGTCGCGATGCGATCTCGGCGCTCGAACAGATCGCCGACTACAAGCCCGAGCTGCGCCTCCAGATCGTCGAGATCCTCGAGCCGATCTACCGCGAGCTCGACGACTGGCGGAAGCTCGTCGTGGTGCTCGGCGTGAAGCTCAACGCGACGACCGACACCCTCGAACGGGGCCAGCTCCTCCGCGAGATCGGCCTCCTGAAGGACACCCGCGCGGGCGACGTGCCCGGCGCCTTTGCGGCGTACAGCCAGGCCTTCGCGGGCGATCCCGGCGACGGCGCGGCGCGCGAGGCCATCGAGCGACTCGCCGCGGAGCACAGCCTCTGGAACGACCTCGTCGCGAGCTACGAGACGGCCCTCGCCGCGACCGACGACGTCGCGACGAAGACCGACCTGCTCCGCGCGATCGCGCAGACGCACGACACCCGCCGCAACGACGCGCGCGCGGCCATCGATGCGTACAACCGCCTCTTCACGCTCGACGACTCGCAGCTCGACGTGCTCGATCTGCTCGAGAACCTCCACGTGCTGCTCAGCGATTGGGCGGGCCACGTCGAGGTGCTGGAGCGCAAGGTCGCGCGCACGCTCGACGACGAGGAGCGCAAGCGGCTTCTGCACACGATCGGCGACTCGCAGCGCGACATGCTGGGCAACCCCGCGCTCGCCATCTCGGCGTTCCAGCGGGCGCTCGACATCGACCCCGCGGACGTGTTCGCGCTCGAGGCGCTCGACGGGCTCTACGCGTCGAGCGGCAACGCGCGGGAGCTCGCGAACGTGCTCTCGCAGCGCCTCGCGATCGAAGGTGACCCCGAGGTGCGGCGCACGACCGCGCTCCGTCTCGGACGCCTTTGGGAGGGCGAGCTCGACGATGCGCAGCAGGCCATCGACGCGTACCGCCGCGTGCTCGACGACGTGCCCACGGACCCCGACGCGATCCTCGCGCTCGAGCGCCTGTACGCGTCGCAGCAGATGTGGCCCGAGCTCCTCGAGAACCTCCGCACGCAGGTGGCGCTCGCGAGCGACGACCGCGCGCGCACGCCGCTCCGGCTGCGCGTGGGAGAGCTTCTCTCCACGCACCTGACCGACGCCGACGGCGCCCTCGACACCTACCGCGAAGTGCTCGATGTCGAGCCCTCGAACGAGAAGGCCATCACCGCGGTGCGCGCCCTCGCGCAGGAGGCCGAGCAGCGCCCTGCCGCGGTCGAGATCCTCGAACCCATCTTCCGCAACGCAGCCCGGTGGGACGACCTCGTCGCCACGCTGGAGCTCAAGCTCTCGTATGTCGACGACCCGATGGCGCGGCTCAACGAGCTCCGTGGCCTCGCCGAGGTGCACGAGGGCGGTCGCCGTCGCCCCAACGACGCGTTCGACGCGTACCAGCGCGCGCTCCACGAGTCCCCCGACGACCGCGGCACGCGCGACGACCTGGAGCGCCTCGCGGGCTCCCTCGGTCGCTGGGCGGATCTCGTCGCGATCCTCGAGCGCGAGTCCGAGAACGCCAGCGATCCGACCGTGGGCCGCGACCTCTCGACCCGCGCCGCCGAGCTCGCGCTCGCGCACCTTCGCGACGATGCGCGCGCGACGGCCAGCTACCGCCGCGCCCTCGAATTCGCGGGCGACGACGACGCGGTGCTCGAACCGCTCGACGAGATCTACACGCGCACGGCCCAGTGGAACGAGCTCGTCGACGTGCTCGAACGCCGCGTGTCCGTGGCCTCCGACCCCGACCTCCTCGACCGCCTCGAGGTGCGCGTCGGCGAGCTCCGCGAGCAGCGCTTCGACGATGCGGCGGCGGCCCTCCCGTCGTACCGCAACGTGGTCGACCGCACGCCCTCGAACGCGGCGGCCCTCGCCGGCCTCGAGCGCCTCATCGCGGTGCAATCGATCCGTCCCGACGTGATCGACGTGCTCGAGCAGGCCTACCAGCGCAACGACGACAACGCGAAGCTCGCGTGGCTCCTCGGCCTGCGCGTCGATGCGGCAGACCTCGCCGCCGACAAGGTGCGCCTCCTCGGCGACCTCTCGCGCCTCCGCGAAGACCGCCTCAACGATCTGTCGGGGGCGTTCGACGCGATGGTCGCGGCGTTCAAGCTCGATCCTCGCGACGAGCAGGTGCTCTCGGAGATCGAACGTCTCGCGCCCGCCGCGGGCGTGTGGACGCGCCTTCGCGGCGTGATCGAGGGCGTGCTCGCGGCGCACACGGACCTCGACCCCGTCGAGACCGCGGCCCTCAACCTCCGCGCGGCCCACTGGTACCAGCACCAGATCGGCGATGCGGCGGCGGCGGAGCAGCGCCTCGTGGCGGCCCTCGCCGCGGAGCCCGAACACACCGAAGCCCTCGAGATGCTCGAAGGCCTCCATCGTGTGCCCGGACGCGAGCGCGACCTCGTGGCGACCCTCCGTCGTCGCGCGGAGATCGAGCTCGACGCCGACGCGCGCAAGGCCATGCTCCGTGACGCTTCGCAGCTCGCCGAGCACCACCTGCACGATGTCGACGCGGCCGCCGAACTCGTGACCTCGCTCCTCGACGCAGACGACGCGGACCTCGACGCGCTCGACACGCTGGCCCGTCTCCGACGCGCGCAGGGGCGTCACGACGACGTGGCCGACGTGCTCGCCCGCCGCGCGCGCCTTACCGACGACCCCGCGCTGGCCACGTCGCTGCGCCGCGAGGTCGCCGAGCTCTACGCAGGTCCGATCAACGACAGCGAGCGCGCGGTGCAAGCGTACCGCGAGCTGCTCGACTTCGAACCCAACGACCTCGCCGCCCGTGCGGCCCTCGAAGGCATCTACGAGCGCGCCGAGCGTTGGCGTGACCTCGAAGAGGCCCTTCGCAGCCGCCTCGACGTGGCCGTGTCGGCCGACGAGCGCGCCGCCACCCGCCTGCGCCTCGCGCAGCTCGCGGAGACGCGCTTCCAGAGCAACCGCGACGCGGTGGAGTACCTCCGCGAGGTGCTCGATGAGACGCCCACGCACCCGACCGCGGGTCGCGAACTGGAGCGGCTCTACACCGTCGAGCGCCGGTGGGCGGACCTCGGCGACCTCCTCGAACGGCGTGCGGAAGACCTCGCCGCCGAGGGAAACACCGCGGGCGAACTCGCCGCCCTCGTGCGCATCGGCGAACTCAACGAGCGCGAGCTCAAGAACACGGCGCGCGCGACCGAGCTCTACGAGCGCGTGCTCGACCGCGAGCCCGACCACGCGGGTGCACTCAGCGCCCTCGCGCGCCTCGCGGAAGCCGATGGCGACTGGAACCGCGCGGTCGAGATGCTCCGCCGTGCGCTCGACCTGTCGAAGCCGTCTCCCGAAGCCGGCGTGTCGGCCGTGCGTCTCGCCCGCCTCGAAGGCGACCGACTCGGCGACGAGGCCGCGATGGAGCGCACGCTCTACCGCGCGCTGGAGCTCGACGCGTCGAACCGCGACGCGCTCGAAGCGCTCAAGGGCCTCGCGCAGAAGCGCAACGACCCGGCGCTCCTCGCGTCGGTGACCGAGCGTGAGCTGGCCTTCGTGACCGACCCCAAGGTTCGCGTGGCGACGCTGCGCGGGCTCACGGAGATCGCGCGCACGCAGCTCCACGATGCGGCCCGCGCGGCCTCGTACCTGGAGCAGGCGGCGGCAATCACCCCCGACGACCGCGAGCTCCTCGGACCGCTCGTCGACCTCTACAACGAGTGCGGCCGTCCCCGTGACGCGGTGCCGATCCTCGAGCGCATCATCGCCTCGTACGGCACCCGCCGCACGAAGGATCTCGCGCAGTGGCAGCACCGTCTCGGCCGCGCCCTCGAAGGCCTCGGCGAGACCGCCGCCGCGCTCGCGCAGTACGACGCGGCGTTCAAGATCGACCTCACGAGCGTGCCGATCCTCCGCGACCTCGGCCTGCTGTGCCTCAAGACCGGCGACCTCGAACGCGCGCAGAAGACCTTCCGCGCGCTGCTGCTCCAGCGCCTCGATGCCTCCGCCGGCATCACCAAGGCCGACGTGTACTACTACCTGGCCGAGACGCTCAGCCGCGCGAACGATGCAGCGAAGGCCATCGGCATGCTCGAACGTGCGCTCGAGAGCGACAAGCAGCACGCCCGCGCCGCCGAGCTCCTCGCGCGCCTCAAGGGCTGACGCGCAGCGCTCCCACGCCGCCCGGTGCATCCCATCGGGCGGCGCATCTCTCCCATGAACCCCACCCTCTTTCTGAACGGCCAGCGCGTCGATGCGCGCGAGGCCCGCGTGCCCGCGCTCGACCGCGGGTTCCTCTACGGCGACGGCGTCTTCGAAGTGCTCCGCGCGTACCGCGGAATCCCCTTCGCGCTCGAAGAGCACCTCGGACGGCTGCGCGCGTCGGCCACGGCGCTCGGCATGAGCCTCCCGGCGCCCATCTCACGGCTGCGCACCGAGGTGGCGCTCGCCCTCGACGCCGCCGGCCTTCCCGACGCGCACGTGCGCGTGCTCATCACACGCGGCCTCGGCGACCTCGGCGTGGCGCCCGCGAACGTGCGCGACGCGACGCGCATGGTGGTGGTCACGCCCCTCGCGCCCTCCGCGCAGAACCCCTACCGCGACGGGGTGCGCGCGATGGCGGTGCGTGTGCCGTGGCGCGCTGCGAAGGGACCGCTCGCGGGCGCCAAGACGCTCAACTACCTGGCGAACATCCAGTGGTTGCGCGAGGCGCGGGCGAGGGGATTCGACGACGCCATCGTGCTCGGCGACGGCGACGTGCTGCTCGAAGGCGCGACGGCGAACGTGTTCGTGGTGCACGGCGACACTGTGACGACGCCTCCTCTCGACGCGGGGGTCCTCGCGGGCCTCACGCGGGGCTTCGTGCTCGCGCAGGCCGCGGGGGCAGGGGTGCGCGCGAAGGAGGCGCCCGTCTCCTTCGCCGACCTGTGGACGGCCGACGAGGTGTTCCTCACGTCGAGCGTGCGCGAGGTGGTGCCCGTGGTGATGATCGACGAGCACGAGGTGGGCGACGGCGCACCGGGACGCGTCACGCGCGCGCTCCACCGGGCCTACCGCGCCCTCACGCCCGCTGCGGGATCACCGATGCCCTGGGACGACTGAACCGCGATTCACTCGCCCGCCCAGCGGCGCCGCGGCCCCGCGTCGACGTGGATGAACCCCGACTGCGGATAGAACCCGACGCCGCCGTTGTGGGTGCCTCGGAGGTGGCGCAACACGTCCTGCACGGGCACGCCCACGAGGCGAAAATCGACCGCGTTGCCGAGCACGTGCTGGCTGCGCTGCGCGACGTGGCGACCCTTCTTGCGAAGATGCTCGTTGAACTTGCTGCTGCGGTAGCCCGAGATGAACTCCACGCGGCGCGCGCTGTACATCGTCGCCATGGCGCGCACGACGCGGAGGCAGGGCGCGGCGATCGCGTGCTCCTCCCACGTGGTGCGGTCGCGGAGAAAGCGCGCCACGAGGGCGGTCTCGTCGCCCGTGGGCTCGGGGCCGATGGCGAGCGCTTCGAGCGTGTGCACGTTCACGAGCGTGGCGAGCACCGGACGGGCCTGCACGCCGAGGTCGCGCCCGCGAGACTTCTTGGATTTGGAAGCGTCGGGGTTCGTCGTCGTGACGGCGCGCGGCGGAAGGTACGCGGGCAGGGGATCGGGGTCGGCCCCGGCATCGAAGGTCGCGAGCACGAGCGCGAGGAGCGCGAGCGGAGACGATCGACGGGGAGTCATGCGCGAGGCCTTCCGACGCTCAGGAGTTCAACACGCGCAGCTTCACGACCTCGTTGTGCGAGCCGAGGCGGTACCCGTCGAGATCGAGGGTCGCGTAGGTGAACCCCGCCGCCTTGCACGCCGCGGAGATCTCCGCGCGCAGCGAGAATGCGCGGTCGAGCTCGGCGGGGGCAACTTCTACGCGGGCGAGCGTGTCGTGGTAGCGCACGCGCACCTGGCGGAGGCCAAGGTCCTTGAGCGCGGTCTCCGCGCGATCGATCTGGCGCAGGCGCGTGTGCGTGACGCCGGTTCCATACGGAATGCGCGACGCGAGACACGCGGCGGCGGGCTTGTTCCACACGCGCAGGTCGACGAGCTGGGCGCATCGACGCACGTCGGCCTTGGTGAGGCCTGCTTCGACGAGGGGCGCGCGCACGCCCGCTTCACGGGCCGCGTCGAGTCCCGGGCGGTGATCGCCGAGGTCGTCGAGGTTGGTGCCGTTGACCACCACCGCGATGCCCCGACGCTCGGCCTCGCGGCGCGCCACGTTGTAGAGTTCGGACTTGCAGAAGTAGCAGCGGTTCGTGGGATTCGCGGCGTACTGCGGATCGTCGATCTCGTGCGAGTCGACGAGCACATGCGGCACGCCGAGCTCCTTCGCGAGCGCGCCTGCCTCCTCGCGCTCGCGTTCCGGAAGCGCGGGCGAGAGCGCCGTCATCCCGAGGGCGCGGTCGCCGAGCACGTCGTAGGCGACCTTGAGCACGAAGGCGCTGTCGACACCTCCGGAGAAGCACACGAGCACCGAGGGCATGTCGGCGAAGATCGCGCGGAGCGCGGCGAGCTGCGGGTCCATGGATTGGCTCCGGCGTATAACACCGCCCGCCCGCGATTCGCAGGGCCCCTTCGCAGCGCGCACGGGCGCGTGGTAGCAACGGCGCCCCCGTGAGCGACCGACCCGTTCTGCAGGGCTTCACGCCCGAGCGCCTTGAACCCCTGCTGTCCCCCGTCGGCGCGTCGCTCGCCGAGTGCCGACGCATCGTCGCCCATGTCATTCAGCGTGGAAACGACGACCTCCGCGAGGTCTCGCAGGTGCGCGCCCCCGTTCGCAACGCCGCGACGCGGGAGTTCTCCGTCGGGCGGATGACCGTGCACGAGCGCCACGCGTCGCAGCTCGATCCCTTCGTGAAGTACGTCATGAAGTGCCACGACGGCGCAGAGATCGAGACCGTGCGCATCCCGCTGGAGAAGCCCGGTCGCTTCTCGGTGTGCGTGAGCTCGCAGGTCGGATGTGCGATGGGCTGTACCTTCTGCGCCACGGGTCGCATGGGCTTCGCGCGCAACCTCGAAGCCTGGGAGATCGTGGAACAGATTCGCATCGTGGCCCGTGAACTCCGGGCCTCGGGCGAGGGGCGCGTGCACGGCGTGGTGTTCCAGGGAATGGGCGAGCCGATGCACAACCTCGACAACGTGCTCCAGGCGCTCGAGATCATCTCGAACCCGTGCGGGCTCGCCGTCGATGGACGCAACGTGACCGTGTGCACCGTGGGGATCGTGCCGGGCATCGAGCGCCTCGCGTCGATCAAGACCCGCGTGCGCCTCGGCATCAGCGTCACGAGCGCGCGCTCCATGGTCCGCCGGTCGCTGGTGCCGAGCGAGGGGAAGTACCCGATCCGCGAGGTGATCCGCGCGGCGAAGACCTTCTATGAACGCTCGGGACACCTCGTGATGCTGGCCTACGCGCTCCTGGGTGGGATCAACACCACCGCCGACGAGGCCGAGGCCATCGCCGAACTGCTCCGCGAGATGCCCGCGCGCCTGTCCCTCATCGAGTGGAACCCCGTGGAAGGCCTCCCGTACCGCCCGCCCACCGAAGAGGAGCGCGCGTCCTTTCACGACGCCCTGGCGAAGCTCGGCGTGCCCGTGGTGCGACGTTACAGCGGCGGCAAGGACATCGGCGCCGCCTGCGGCCAGCTCGCGACCGCGACCTCGCGCGACGACGTACGCGCAGCCCGATCCACCACCGTCTGACCGCCAGGCCACACCCGAAACGCTGGTCCCCATCGCGTGCCCCGGCACCGGCTGGGGTGAGGGGACGCTGACGACCCGCGGAGGGCCGCTCGGGGCGTAGCCGCAGGGCGCGTGCTCGCACGTGGCGTGGTCGGGGCGCAGTGCGCGGGGACACGCACGGACGCACGGTCTCCGAGCCAGTGCCGACCCATCGCAGTCGCCCCGGTCGGTGCGATCGCGTCTCCTAGTGAACAGAATCACTAATTCTGTCGACTCCGCGGACGCGGGCGTTGGGCAGTCCACGGGCGCGCTCCCCAGGGCGTGGAGCGCCCGTCCCGGAAGCGTCCAGGCGGTCGGTCGGCCGAAGGACTGCGATCAAAGCGACCATCCGGCCGGACTTTGAAGCGACCATTCGGTCGGTATGTCTGAAAAATGGCGCATTTTACCGACCAGCATAGGGCTCGTACCGCCGCAAGACCGTCCAAACGGACTGCAACGAGCAGATCAGACGCGGAAGGGGTCGCCCCCACGGGACCACCGACAGACTCCTCGGCCAGCGCACCGACCGCTCGGTCGGTCGTCCGACAGCCCGGCCTGGGATGCAGGCAGCAGGAAGGTGGGAAGGGGCTTCGATGGCGCTCGTCGACGCATTCGGGCGCCTTGGGGCGTCCGCGCGCGAGCATCGGGGTGGCGCTGGCGAGGCCGACGTCCCCTTGCCTGTGTCGGCGGCTCCCGCCGATCACGCGCAGCCCCGCCACAGTGCGCGGAAGAGCGGGAGATCCTGCACAGCCGCAGCCCGTGTCGCGCCTGCATGGCCGCCGGGAGCCGCCCCGATCCACGACGGGCCGCAGCGCCCGGTCGCGCCGATCGACGTGCGGAGGGCCCCACAGGGGCCGGTGCGTTTCCGGGCCCCACGTTGAGTTGACAGAATGTATCTTATGCGAAGTTCATAGGGTGTGGGCGGAGGGGGTTCCGGCTGGTTTCGTGGGCCTTTCGGTGGCGGCCCATGCGAGTTCCCATCCCTGCCGCCGTGCGCCCGCCCGTCGCGCCCCGGGGCGCGAGCCCCGGGTGCGCCATGGGCAGTTTGGGGGGACACGGTCTCGACCCGAGGCGAACGAGAACGCCTCGCAGGCGAACGCTCGCGCTGGCGGCTCACCGCGTCCGCGCGGCCTTCCGGCGGCATCGGGGTCCGTCGGCGGTCGGCGACCCTCGGAGCCCTCCCCTGCATCGCGTCGGCAGGGGATCGCAGCGGAGTTGTCAGAACAAACATTTCTGTCGACACCCCCGCGCAACGGCGGAACGTGTCGCGCGCAGCCCGCGATCGCGCGTGGGCGCCCACTGAGTTCCTGCGCGGGGCCGCGTCGACGGGTCGGTCTGGTCTCGGCCTCACCACGCAGCGGACCGCCGCGCCACGATGCACGAGCGCGCCACCGCGCTCACGGAGCGCGGCTCCGAGACGGCGCACACCACAGTGTGTTGGGAGGGCTTCTACGAGGACGGGTCGGCGTCGAAGAAACGCCAGGCGTTCATCACACCGCGGTTCGTCTCGAAGTAGACGAAATCGTCGGTGATGGCGGGCGGTGCGCTGACGCCCTCGGAGCCGAGGCCCGAGATGGGCGTTCCGTCTGCGGCGCGGATCACCCAGAGCGACGTGTCCGACGAGGGCACAAACAGCACGTTGCCCCACACGCGGGGCTGCTGAAGCGCGCGGGTGCCGAGGTCACGCATCCAGAGCACCTCGCCATCCGCCGCGGAGACCTTCACGAGGCCGAGCGATGCGGACGTCCCGTACACCGCGCGCCCCTCGCCCGCGAGCGACGAGAGGTTCAGCAGACGATCCGCACGCCAGCGCACCGAGCCGCCCTCGGGGTCGAGCGCGTAGAGGCCCGCGGTGTAGGACGCGACCATCACGTTGCCGTCGACGAGCACCGGCGTGGTGTCGATGTCGATCGTGCGATGCGCCTCGTTCGCGCCGTCGGCACCTTCGCTGTCGACGCTCGTATCGCGCTCCCAGATGGGCGTTCCATCGCTCGGATCGAGGGCGACGGCGCGTCCGTCGGAGAAGCCGGTGTAGAGTCGGCGGCCGTCGAAGAGCAGGCCCGCGTGTCCGCCGCCGGTGATGCCGCCCGGGGGCTCGCGCCGGTACCGCCAGCGCGCCTCGCCGTTCACGCGATGCACGGCGAACACCGTGTCGTCCCCGTTCACGCAGTAGACGGAATCGTCGACCACGATGGGCGCGTGAACGATCTCGGCCACCGTCGCGAAGCGCCAGCGCATCTGGCCCGTGCGCGCGTCGAGCGCGTAGAGCGCGCCGTCGGTGGAGCCGATGTAGAGCGTTCCACGGTCGAGGGTGGGCGTGCCCTCCACCGCACCGAGGGTCTGGAAGCGCCAGAGCACCGCGCCGTCGTTCGCGCGGATCGCGTGCACGCCGCGGTCGAGACCGCCGACGAAGAGCGTCCCCGTGGCGGCGTCGTAGAGCGGCGTGGCGCGGGAGCGCGAGCGCGCGTCGAGGTCGGTGAGCGTCGAGAGCGGAACACGCCAGCGCAACGACGCGACGGCGTGCACGGTGGCGGGCTCGACGCTGCTCGATTCCCAGTGGGTGCGGCTGCCGAGCTGGAGGCCGCCCGAACAACCGAGCGCGCCGAGCGCGAGGGCCGCGAAGAGGGAGCGAGACACGCGCGCGCCGCCCTTCAGTGGCCGCCGCCGCCGCCCGCGCCACCGCGCTCGCGGAGGGCCTTCTCGAGCTGGGCGCGGATCTCGGGCGGGAGGTTCTGCAGGGGATCGGCGCCGGGGCGTCCACCGCCGTGGCCGTGGCCGTCGCCCTCGCCGCCGCCTGCTTCACGCTGGCGGTCGACGCGCACGACCTCGGGGTCGTTGGGGTCGAGGTCGCGCAGGAGTTCGAGCGACTTGTCGCGGAGGGCCGTCTGGAGCGGCGCCGTCGGATCCGCCGCCGAGGGATGGCCGAGACGGTTCACGACGGTGTGCAGAAGGTCCTTCGCGCGGGCCACGTCGTTGCGGCGTGCGAGGAGACGCGCCTGGTAGAACTGCGCCTGATCGCGGAAGGCGCCGCCCTGCACGTTCTGGAGCTCCCGGTACTGCGCCATCGCACCATCGAGGTCGTTGAGGCTCTCCAGCGTGAACGCGAGGCCCTCGATCGCGCGGGGCTCGAGGCCCGCGAGGTCCTTGCCGAGCAGCGAGCGGTACACGTCGCGCGCTTCGGTGTAGCGACCGAGCTGGTACAGCGTGCCGGCCTCCGTGAGACGAACGAGGGGCGCCACGCGCGCGCTCTCGTTGCCCTGCTCCGCGCGGCGAAGGCGCTCCAGCGTCGCGCGCGCACGCTCCTCGAAGCTGCGGAAGTGCGGGAGGTCGTGGCGGGGATCGTCGGCCGCGGGCTCCTCGGGGGTGATCACCGCGAAGTTCGCCTGGAGCGCCTCGGCGTAGGCGTTGGAAGCCTTTGCGCCGCGCGAGTTGCTCCACGCGCGATACCCCAGGCCTCCGCCCACGAGGATCAACGAGGCCGCCACCACCGTGAGGAGGTTCTGACGGTTCGCCTTGATCCAATCGCCCGCGCGGAGCGCCCACTCGGGCACGCCCTCGGCGTTGCCCGTTCCACGGCTCATCGTGCGCGGCGGAACCCTCGGACGACGCACGTCCGACGGCGCATCGAGCAGCGCAGGCGTGTCACCGCCGATCGACGTGTTCTGGCCGAGGAGCGGGTCGCCCGTGGGGTTCTCCTCTCCGTCGACGCCCTGGGCCAGCGCGTCGTCGGCGAGGCGCACCGAACGTCCGCGGCGTGCGGCCTTCGCCTGCGCGCGTCGCTCGGCGCGGTTGCGCGGCGTGTTCGGATCGGGCGCCTCCGCGGCCTCGTCGGCCTGGGCCTCCGCGGCCTCCGTGCCCGTCGTCTCCTCGCGCTCCTCGTCGTGCTCTCGGTCGTTCTCGCCAGCCACCGTACGCATCCTCTCGCGATCATCTGCGGGCCATCGATCGACCGCCCGCAAGGGGCCGCGACTCTACACAGCCCGCCCCTTGAGTCAACCAACGCTGTCAGCGCGCGCGGCCGTGGTATCAGCCTCGGCGACCCCGATGCGCGCCACGCCCCTCGCCCTGTGCCTCGGCCTCGCAGCCCTCGTCGCCGCTCCCGATGCGCGCGCCGTCGAACGCCAGCTCCAGCTCGCCGCACGCCCCGGATTCGCGTGGTCGTCGGGCACCTCGGGCGGTCCCGGTGCGACGCTCGAACTCGGCGCGCACTGGGGCCTCAACGACGCGTGGAGCCTCTACGGCGTCGGCGCGTACACCCTCGCGCTTCCCGCCACCGGGGCCAACAGCCCGCGCCACGGAGGCTCGCTCGCGGTGGGCGCGCTCTACGCGTTCGACTACCTCCGCGTGGTTCCGTACGTGGGCCTCGGTGCGCGCGTCGACCTGCTCACGAGCCCCGATGCGACGTGGCTCACGCCCTCCGTCGAAGGCCGCGTGGGCGCCACCTGGCTGCTGAATCGCGCGTGGGCCCTCGATGCGCAGGTGGCCTATGCGTTTCCCTTCGCGGAACGTGATCGCGCCGCCGACCTGCTCTCGGTCTCCGTCGGCGCGATGCGCGTCATCGACCTGTAAACACCAGAAACGGCGCGATGCGTTCGAGGGTCCGTGGGCCTACGCCGCGCACACGTCGCAGATCCGCAGCCCGACGGAACACCACCCCCGACGCGCGCGCCTCGACGATGCGTCGCGCGATCGCGGGGCCAATGCCAGGCAGCGCTTCGATCTCGCGTGCGGTGGCGGTCTGCGGGTCGACGCGGAGCGGTCCGGCGTCGACGGGCGGCGGCGCGGGCGGCAGGGGAACGGTGCGCGGCGGCGTGCGGTGGGCGAGCGCGAGCACGGCGAACACCGCGAGCACGAGGGCCGCGGCGCGATGGTGGGTGGGAGCCTGGGCCATGGTCGCGCGTCATCGCGGGGCGACGCGCGCGGTTGCGTGGTCGGTGACGAATCTCAGCCGAGGGCGGGTGCCAGGGCGTCGAAGAGGCGCAGCGCGGTGTCTCGATCGGGGGCGCCTGCATGGGCGATGGCCGCCGCGGGAAAGGGCGCCGTGAGCTCGTCGCGCAGGTCGGCGAGGGCGCGGGCGTGGGCCGCGCGCACGGCGTCTCGCTCGGCGTCGGTGAGTTGCGTCGAGAGCCACGCGTGGAGCCTCCACGAGAGCGCGGCGTGGCGGGTCTCGTCGTCGGCGATCGTGCGGAGCGCCGCGGCGATTTCGGCGTCGGGCGCATGGTCGGCCTGCCACCACGCGACGAGGGCGCCCCAGGTCTCGCGCACGCATCCCTCGACGGCGTTGTCGAGGGCGAGCGCGGCGGGCGACACAGGCCCCTCGGGCGCGACGGTGAAGGGCACCGGACGTGCGCCGAAGCGCGCCGCCAGCGAGGCCATGAGCGCGGTGTGGCGGGCCTCGTCGTCGCGGGCCGCGAGGGCGTCGTCGACGAGCGCCTCGGGCGCGCCCCACGCGCGCAATGCCGTGGCCATGTGGGCGAAGGCGTGCACCGCGGCGCCTTCGAGCGCGGAGAGATGCGCGAACCAGTCGCCCACGCCGTCGCACGCGCCTGCCGTCCACGCGAAGCCGTCGGCGCGACGACCCACGCCGCACGCGTAGTTGCATTGGAGCGTCACGGCCCCGGTGCTCGACACCGAGGTCTCATTGCACGAGTACGACTGGAACACGTCGTTGGGCGGGCAGAGCGCCATGCACTGTGCGGTGGTGAAGCTCCCGTCGGGCATCGGGCGCTGGCCCTCGGGAAGACCACACGGAAACACCCGCGTCGCCGTGCACGGCGTCGTGCCCGCGTCGGAGGTCGCCGCGCAGGGTCCGTCGGTCGGAACGTCGACGCGCGGGGCGTCGCCCGGGGAGTCTCCCGGCACATCGACGGCAGGCACATCCCCCGGCGGAACATCGGTCGAAGGAACGTCGCGCGACGGAACGTCGAGGGGGCCATCGGTCGGCGGCGCGTCGGCGGGCGGTGCGTCCGTCGAGGCGTCGGGCGAGAGTCCGACGGTGGTGCTTCCGCAGGCGGCGAGCGATCCGACGAGGCCACAGAGCAGCGCGCGGAGCGCCAGGGGGTTGCCGTGCTTCATGGGAGGCGATGATCGCAAGGCACGTGCCCTCGTAGAACCACTGTTTTTCAGCACCTTGCGTGTGTCAGTGCGTGCCAGCCGCGGGCCGCCCACGCCCGCACGTCCATCGGACAGAATATGTCGCATCACCCTCGACACGCGCGTGATGGGGTCGGTACACATGGCGCCCCTATGGAGCTCTCCTTCGGCCTCACGCGCCCCGTTCTCGCCTCGAACACCGAGGTCACCGTCGACGTGCTGCTGACCTTTCGCGCGGACTACGCCGCCGCGCGCAAGGCGGGTCGCCGTCCCCTCGCCGTCAGCCTCGTGATCGACCGCTCGGGGTCGATGAGCGGCGCGCCGCTGCACACCGCGACGCGCGCCGCGGGGCTGCTCGTGAAGCAGCTCTCGCCCGACGACCACGTGGCCGTCGTCGCCTACGACCACACGGTCACCACCGTGGTGCCCATGCAGCGCGTGGTGAATGCCGAAGCCATCGCGAAGCAGGTGGCGAACATCCGCGCGGGCGGATCGACGAACCTCCACGGGGGATGGGTCGCGGGCTGCGAGGCCGCGCGCAGCGTCGAGGGCGAGGCCTTCGTGCGCCGCGTGCTGCTGCTCACCGACGGACAGGCCAACGTGGGCACCACCGATCCTGCGACGCTCGTCGCCGAGGCGCGCGCCGAGGCCGCGAAGGGCGTGAGCACCACGACGCTGGGCTTCGGGCGCGACTTTCACGAAGACCTCCTCGTGGGCATGGCCGACGCGGGCCGCGGCAACTTCTACTTCATCGAGACGCCCGACGAGGCGACGCAGGTGTTCCTCATCGAGGGCGAGAGCATCACGTCGATCGCGGCGCTCGACACGTCGGTGACGGTGCGTCCGCACGCGGGCGTGAAGGTCGTCGAGGTGCACGACGCCCGCATCGGCGCGCCCTCGGAAGACGGCGCCCTGGAGGTGTTTCTCGGCGACGTGTACGGCGGCGAAGACCGACACCTCGCGCTCACGCTCACCGTGTCTCCCGAGGCGCTGCGCGGCGGCGTCGCGTCGCTCCTCGACGTGGCCTACCGCTACACGAACGGCTCCGATGCGAAGGCCCGCGGCCCGGTGAAGGGCGTAGTCACCGTGAGCGTGCCCGTGGGCGACGGCGATGCATCGCCGGATCCCAACCTCATGCGCTCCGTGAGCCGACTGCGCGTCGCGCGGGCCAAGGAGCGGGCCGTGCAACTCCACGAGGGCGGCGACGCGAAGGGGGCCGCGGAGGCGCTCCGTCGCGAGGCCCAGGACCAGCGCGGGCGCGCGATGGACGAGGAGTTCGAGATCGCCGAGGAGGTCTCGCAGCTCGAATGGTTCGCCGACACGATCGAGCGCGGCACGCTCGACACCGCGCAGCGCAAGATGCTCCGCGATCAGGCCTTTCAGGGCCGCGCGCGCAGCCGTCAGGATCTCTCGGCGCGCGGCGCGGGCGGCGGCTCGGCGAAGCAGCTCCCCGTGGCGACGAGCGTGGGCACCGGCGTGGTGCTCACGTGCGTGCGCGAGGCGGGCAAGCTCGCGGTGAAGATCGGCAGCGACGGCTACGACGCGAACCTCCGCGTGCTGCTCCCGCGGGCCGTGCGCGAAGAGGGCGTGACGTACCTCGTCGACGGGCTCGAACCGAGCGCGCACCACACGTTCTACCGGGTGAAGGGCGAGATCCGTCGCCTCGACACGAAGGCCGTCACCGTGGCCGCGCCGGGGAGCTCGGGCCTCGCGCTCGACGAGCTCTTCGCAGGCGGAGGCGAGCCGTGGCTCCCGCTGCTCAAGCCCGTGATCGAGGCGCAGCCGAAGGCCGCGGAGTTCATCGGGCCGAAGCGCGATTCGAGCATCGTGCCCGTGCGCGAGCTGACCTTTCAGGCGCTCAAGCCCAACCCCCCCGAGAAGTGGAAGGTCGTGGTCATCGGGCAGAACCCGTATCCGCGCGTCGAGTCGGCGACGGGGATCGCGATGTTCGACAACACCTTCAACCACTGGAAGGACAGCCAGTTCGGCAAGGTCACGAGCATCCGCTGCATCATCAAGGCGGCGACGATGTGGAAGTACGGCATCCCCAAGGCCACGCCCATCGCCGACATCCGGGCGCTGCTCGCGAAGAAGGGCACGGTGCAGCCGCCCGAGTGGTTCCAGGCGATGCTCACGCAGGGCGTGCTGCTGATGAACGCCGCGCTCACGGCGAGCGCCGACAACGCGCGCTCCGACGCCGACGGCATCGCGCAGCACACGGCCTTCTGGAAGCCTGTCATCGAGCGCATCCTCGAAGAGATCCTGAAGGCCAAGCAGGCCGCGCCGCCCGAGCACCGCGGGGTCGTGTTCGCGTGGTGGGGCGCGCACGCGAAGTCGCTGCGGGGCACCGTCGAGCGGATGCAGAAGAAGTATCCCGCGGTGCCGGTGAAGCACATCGACCACCCGAACCCCGCGGCGCAGGGCGACATCTTCTGCGACAACGATCACTTCGGCGCCGTGAACGCCGCGCTCACGTCGCTCAAGCTGGGCGAGGTCGACTGGCTCCCCTCAACGGGCTGGAACAAGTCCGCCGCGAGCGTGGGCGCGACGGCGGGCGCGTCGACGAAGGGCGAGGCCGCGGCGCCGGCCGATGAGTCCGAGCGCATGGGCGACTTCATCCAGAAGACCATGGAGCTCCACCGCTTCTACCTGGAGCGCCTCCAGGAGGTGAAGGACGAGGTCGGCGCCGTGCTCGGCCCCATCACGGGGGTGCGTGCGCTGCCCGTGCGTCCCTTCGGCGACGCGGTGTCGGACTCGGTCGTCGCCGTGAAGGGCCTCGACTACTACATCAAGCAGGCCCAGGCCTTCGCGAAGCGCAAGACCGCGGGCGGGAGCCTCGCGCACCTCGACGAGCACGAGGTCGCCGCGCTGTGGCTCTACACCTGCGAGTCGGGCTTCTACCGCACGATCAACGCCGTGCTCCGCGACCCCGACCGCGCAAAGGTCACGCCCTTCACCGCGTACCTGCGCCTGCTCATCGGCGCGCTCGACAAGATGAAGCGCACCACCGACACGCTCTGGCGCGGCGTCGCCGTCGACCTTCGCAAGCAGTACCCCGTGGGCTCGACGATCACCTGGTGGGGCGTGTCGTCGTGCACGGCGAAGCTCTCGGTGGCGCACTCGTTCCTCGGGTCGAAGGGCAAGCGCACGCTCTTCGAAGTGCATCCGCTCCGCGCCGTGGGCATCCGCGAGTTCTCGGCCTTCTCGGGCGAAGAGGAGTTTCTGCTCGCGCCGGGCACGCAGCTCAAGGTGAGTGAGGTCGTGGCCGAGAAGGGCGGGCTCTGCACCGTGCGCCTCGACGAGCTCGACGTCGACCGCGCTGTCTCGTGACGAAATTCACCTGAAAAGAAGACGATTCGCGAGGACCGTGTCGATTCGTGTCACGGCCCCTCCCCCCTGCCCCGTCATGGCGCCGAAAGGATCGACCATGACCGCCACTCCCCTCTCCGTGCTCGTCGTCGGCGGCGGCTACGCCGGTGTGCTCGCCGCGCAGCGCCTCGCGGGCGACCGCACGCTCGCCGTCACCCTCGTCTCCGACCGCGACGTGCTCGTGCACCGCGTACGACTGCACGAGACCCTCGCGCGCGGCACCGACGCGACGCGCGACCTCCGCACGCTGCTTCACCGACGCATCACGCGCGTGCTCGGACGCGTCGCGCGCGTCTCCGATCGACACCGCACCGTCACGCTCACCGACGGCCGCACGCTGCGCTTCGATGCGCTGCTCGTGGCCACGGGAAGTCGCGTGCGAAGTGCGATGTCGGGGGTGGCCGAGAACGCGCTGTGGCTCGCCGACGACCGACGCGCGATGGAGGGCTTCACGCGGCTCCGCGCGCTCTCCGAGGGCGCCGTGGTGACCGTCGTGGGTGGCGGGCTCACGGCCGTCGAGGTGGCCGCGGAGATCGCCGAGGCGCATCCGCGGCTGCGTGTGGTGATGCGCGCGAAGACCGTGCTCGCGGGCTACAGTGCGCCTGCGAGGCGGGTGGTGCGTGAGGCGCTCGACGTGCTGGGTGTGACCGTCGACGACCGCGCGGTGGAGGCCGTGCGCGAGGACTGCGTGGTGCTCGACGACGGGCGCGTGGAGCCGTCGGCGATGACCGTGTGGTGCGGCGGATTCGAAGCGCGCGGCGTCGAGCTCGAAGGCGACTGGACGCTCGATGACCGCGGCGCCATCGCGGTCGACGGCGGACTGCGGGCGAAGGGATGCGCGCGCGTGTGGGTCGCGGGCGATGTGGCCGCGGCGCCTCCCGGTCACGAGCCTACGCTGCGCATGGCGTGTGCGACGGCGATGCCCCTCGGGGCCCACGCGGCGGACAACCTCCGTCGCGCGCTGCGTGGGGACGAGGCGCGACCGTTCACGTTCGCCTACGCGGGCCAGTGCGTGAGCCTCGGGCGCAGGCGTGGTGTGATGCAGTTCGTGGACGCCTCGGACCATCCCCTCGATCGCGTCGTGACGGGCCGCGCGGGCGCGCTCGTGAAGGCCGCGATCGTCGGGTACGTGATGGGCTCGCTGCGCCTCGAAGGGCGTGTGCCGGGGCTCTACCGATGGCCCGCGGGGGTCGAGGCGACGGCGTGACGCCCGAGGCCTTCGCGCGCGAGCGGCGCATGCTCCATGGGCTCGCGTATCGGCTCACGGGCAGCGCGGCCGATGCGGACGATGTGGTGCAGGAGGCGTGGCTCCGCGTGGCCGACGTGGAGGCCGAGCGGTCGACGAGGGCGCTCCTCGCGACGGTGGTCACGCGACTGTGTCTCGACGAGGTGCGCTCGGCGCGGCGGCGTCGCGAGACCTACGTGGGCCCGTGGCTCCCCGAGCCGCTGGAGACGCCCGACGAGGGCGACGCGCTCGACGACGCGGAGCACGTGTCGGTGGCCTTCGTCGCGATGCTCGACGCGCTCAACCCGCTGGAGCGCGCGGTGTACGTGCTGCGCGAGCTCTTCGACCTCGACTTCGCAGACGTCGCGCAGGCCGTCGATCGCAGCGAGGCCGCGTGTCGCCAGGCGCTCCATCGCGCGCGAGAGGCCCTCGAAGCACGACGGACGAAGAATGTCACACCGCGCGCACGGCGCGACGCGCTCGCGCAGCGCTTCTTCACGGCCCTCGCGACGGGCGACGTCGCCGCGCTGATGGAGACGCTCGCCGACGATGTGCGCGCGGTGGCGGATCATGGGGGGCGCGCGCGGTCGATCCGTCGGCCGGTGTGCGGCGCCGACCGGGTCGCGCGGTTGATGCTCGGACTTGCGACGAAGAACGGCGCGTCGTCGACGGCCGTCGCGCGGGTGAACGGCGCGCTCTCGTTGCTCGTGTGGGAGGGCGCCGCGCTCACGACGGTGCTCTCGATCGAGGGCGACGCGGAGCGCGTGGCGGCGGTGTATCTCGTGCGGAACCCCGAGAAGCTCGCGCGCCTCGGGTCGGTGATGGCAGGGCTCAGCGGCGCGTGATGCGCACGTGGCGGATCTCGACGGGCTCGTAGGGCGTGTCGCGCTCGTTGCGGGGCACGGCCGAGATGCGGTTCACGAGGTCGGTGGGCGTGCAGCGGCCGAAGATCGAGTAGCTGCCGTCGAGGTGGGGCTTGGCCACTTCGGTGATGAAGAACTGGCCGCCGTTGGTGTTCGGTCCGCGGTTGGCCATGCAGAGGAGGCCGGGCGCGTCGTGGCCCTGCACGTTCTCGTCGGCGAACTCGTAGCCCGTGCCGCCCATGCCCGAGCGGAGCTGGTCGCCGCCCTGGATCATGAAGTCGGGGATCACGCGGTGGAACACCGAGCCGTCGTAGAACGGGCGCTTCGCCCACGCGCCGGTGACCGGGTCCCAGAAGTCGCGGAGGCCGCGGGCGAGGCCCACGAAGTTCGCCACGGCGAGGGGCGCGCGGTCGGCGAGCAGCGTGCAGTTGAACGTGCCCATCGAGGTCTCGATCTCGGCGTTGAGCGTGTTGCCCGGAGGCAGTCCGCGCGTGGCCTGGTCGAGGGTGAAGCGGCCGTGCTGCGGGTCCGGCGAGGTGGGCTCCATCACGCGAGGCGCGACGGTGACGTCACGGAGCCGCGGGGCCGCGAGCGCTGCGGGCGGAGGCGGCGCGGGCGTGGGC
>CAMFHP010000016.1 GCA_945952225.1 uncultured Myxococcaceae bacterium | reverse complement strand
CGAGATTGCCTCTTGTCTCGTGGGCTCGGAGATGTGTATAAGAGACAGGTGGTCAGCCGGGCCATACGTCGCGGGGTGTGTGTCACCCGTTGCGAACTTCGAGGGCGCTCATACCGCCACTCCGGCGACGAACGCAAGCGATTCATGCATCGGGCGCGTCGGGGGCCACGGCGCGGTCTTCGATGGCCTTCACGCCCACGGCCTGCGCCCACCGCGCGACGCCCTGGAGCCCCGTCGACACGTCGACGGCGGGCGCCCATCCGAGCTCGGTGCGGAGGCGCTGCACGTTGAAGTGCGCGGTGCGTCCCCACGCGGCGAGCTCGGCGCGCGTGGGTGAGGGCGCTCCGCCGAGGCGCTCGGTGATCCATGCGGCCGCGACGCTGAGCCAGAGCGATCGGTCGCGGCGCGGGAGCTTCACCCCGAGGGCCGCGGCGAGGCGCGTGAAGAACTCGCGCGCGGTGATCCGCTCGTCGTCGGTGACGTAGAACACCTTCGCGGGCGCGTCGGCGTGCGTGAGCGCGAGGAGCGTGGCCGACGCGAGGTTGCGCGCGTGCGTGGTGGCGCAGAGGCTCCGGCCGCCGTCGACCCAGGTGAAGGTTCCATCGTGTGCGGCCTTCACGAGCCACGGGGCGAGGTGCGTGTCGTCGGCGCCCCAGAGCCACGCGGCGCGGAGGGTGACGGTCTCCATCGCGGCGTCGCTCGCGGCCACGACGAGGTCTTCGGCGAGCGCGCGGGTCTCGGTGCGCGCGTCGAGAAACGACGGCGGCTGCGGGTGCTCCTCGTCGACGTAGGCCCGCGGCGCCATCGACTGCGTGACGTCGGCGGTCGAGAGGTGCACCACGCGCTTCACGCCCGCGGCGCGCGCGGCGGCGAGGAGGTTCTCGGTGCCCACGAGGTTCACCGCTTCGAGCTGCGCGCGCGGCGCCCGCGGGTCGTCGAGGCGGGCCGCGTGCACCACGGCGTCCATGCCCTTCGCGGCGTCGAGGAGCGTGGGCTCGCGGGTCACGTCTCCGTCGACGAGCGCGGCGCCGAGGTGTGTGAGCCGCTGCTTCAACGGCTCCGCGGTCGAGGCCCGCACGAGCGCGCGGACCGTGTGCCCCTCGCGGCGCAGCGCGGCGGTGATCGCCCTCCCCGCAAAGCCCGACGCTCCCGTGACCAGCACCTTCATGGCCGCGCGGTTATCGCCCGCCCGACGCGCCCGCCGCCACGGGAAATCACCGCCGATCGCGAGGGACAGACTATGTCACCGTGACCGTGGCCGCGGCGGGGGCGGTGGTTACACTCTCGCCCATCGAACAAGGGAGTTCGTCATGATGTTCACCGCGCACAACGACAACGCCACGCCGCACCTCGACTCGGTCTTCGCGGTGCTCTCCGCCACGCTCGCGCCCTCGGCGCGCTGGGCGCTGCGGGGCTGGGCGGACCACATGCGCGAGATGCGTCACCAGAACCACGCGGCCAACTCGTGGGCGAAGCACCGCGACGAGTTCGGCGAGCTCTCGGCCGCGGCCCTCGCGCTCGTGGCCGCGCGCTGCATCGACTACGGCATGGAGCCCGACGAGGTGATGCCCCTGCTCGACGCGCGCATCGCGGCCCGCGAGGCGAAGCGCGCGGCGTGAGTGCGACCTCCGCTCAGCGCGCGTCGGCGCAGCAGCGGAAGCCCGTGCTGTAGTCGTGATAGCCGGGGTAGTGGGCGCGGGTGGCGTAGTCGCAGCCGCGTCCGTTGATGATCACGTCGGCGTAGTAGCCGCCGCGAAAGACGCCGCGCCCGTTGCGCGTGGTGTCGACCCACTCGTGCAGGTTGCCCACCATGTCGTAGACGCCGAAGCGGTTGCGGCAGCGCGCGCGGGCGCCGGTGCGCACGAGCGATTGGGCGAGGGTGTTGAGCCGGGGGTCGTTCATCTGGCGGTCGTGAAAGACGTCGCCGCCGCCGTAGAGCCGGGGCACGGGGTTCACGCCGTTGTCGTTGCAGCGACCGGGCTGTCGATCGGGGCCGTAGGGCCACTCGGTGGGCTGCGGACCCTTGCATGCGCGCGACCACTCGGGCTCGGTGCAGAGGCGCTTGCCCGCGGCGGCGCAGGCGGCCCTGGCCTGCACCTGCGAGATGTATCCCTGCGGGTGCACACCGCGGCGCGACTGGGCGCGGTAGCGGCGGCCCTGGGCGGGGGAGGTGAAGGCGCTCCACGGGGCGGTGCGGGCGCGTCCGACGACCTCGACGAGCGAGCCCTCGTAGGGGTCGATGCAGTAGGCGCCCTCGATGGACACCATGCCCGCGGGACATCGGGGGCGACGGGGAACAAACCCCGTGAGCAGCAGCGACGCGGCGGCGACGAGGGGGAGGGTGACGGCGAGGCGAGGCATCGACGGTGAGGCGTGGGCGTGGCGGTGGGTGACGCTTACGGGCCGCTGAGCGGGCGCAGCGACACCTCGCGGTTCAGCCGCTCGTCGTCAAGGGCCAGCGTGTTGAAGCGCTTGCGGAACTCGTCGGGGGTCATGTGCGCGAGGGCCGAGAGGCGCGCGAGCTGGTGGGCGTCTTCGAAGTCCTCGGCGCGCAGGCGGATCATGTAGCTGCGCGCGATGCGGTAGCGGTCGGAGCGCACGTCGACCATGCGAACGCGCGTGCGTCCCGACTCGGGGTCGATGAGGTGTTCGAAGGGAATCGGTCGGAAGCACCCCGCCTGCATCGAGACCATGGCGCTCGATCCGCCTTCGAGGAGGTAGCGCGCGGCGCAGTACCCGAGGTCGCGCGTGTACTCCATGTCGTAGGGGATCGGGTCGGCGCAGCGGAGCTCGTAGCCGATGTTGCGCGCGATGACCGCCGTCTCGAGGCCGCACGCGCGGAGCTTCTCGACCATGCGGTGCTTGAGAATGTCGGCGAGGTTGATCTCGCCGTACTTGAGCCCGCCGTGCTGGTCGCGCTCCACGTCGGGGAGCGACGCGAGGTCTTCGGGCGCGAGGCGTTCGAGGATGCCCTCGGCCACGACGGCGAGCCCGTCGCGGCGGTCGTAGCCCCGGCGCTTGATGGCCGCGCCCACGAGCGTGTCGACCACCGTGTCGAGGCGCACGGGCCCCTCGGGAAACTCCTCGGGAATGAGCGTGAGCGTCGCGCCCGCGGCCTTGCCGATGCCGAGCGCGAGGTGCCCCGCCTTGCGACCCTGCGTGACCACGATGTACCAGCGGTGCGTGGTCTTCGCGTCGACCATGAGGTTCTTCACCACCTCGACGCCCACGTGCCGCGCGGTCTGAAACCCGAAGGTGTCGATGTCGGGCGGCAGGTCGATGTCGTTGTCGATGGTCTTGGGCACGTGGGCCACGCGGAGCTGTCCGCCCGCGCGCTGCGCGAGTCGCCACGCCGACCACGCCGAGCCGTCGCCGCCGATGGTCACCAGCTTGTCGACGTTGAGGCGCAGCAGCGAGAGCAGCGCGTTGTCGAGGTGCTTGTCGTTCTTCGTGGGGTTCGCGCGGGAGATTCCGATGTGCGAGCCGCCGCGAAAATGGATGCGGCTCACGCTCTCGAGCGTGAGGGGCGACACGTGTTTGATGTCGCCCTCCATGATCCATTGAAAGCCGTCGTGGATGCCGAGCACGTCGACGCCCGCGAGGCATGCGCGGATCGTCGAGGCGGCGATGACGCTGTTGAGCCCCGGCGCGGGCCCGCCCGCACACAGGATCGCGAGTCGCTTCGGTCGGTACATGCGCGTGAACGCTCCCCTCGGAGGTGGGTGGAAGGGCGCGACTCTAGCGCCGCGGTGCGCGCGTGGTCGACGAAGTTTCCGCGGTGCGGTGCGTCGTGCGATGCTCCCGCGCATGGCGTCCGTCGTTCGTTCTCCTGCGCTTCTTCTCTCGATCTTCATGGGGCTCGCGGCCTGCGCCAACGACCCCCCGTACCAGCCCTGCGACCGCGAGAACCCGTGCGGCGGCAGCGACACGCGGCTGTGCCTGTCGAGCACGTCGGCCACGGGCAACACCGTTCGCTTCTGCACCACGCGCTGCACCACGCCTGCGGCGAGCTCTACCGAGTGCCCCAACGCCGCGGCGTGCATCCGTCTCAACGGCGGCGACGCCGTGTGTGTGCCGCGCTGCACCGCCGTCGCCCAGTGCCCGTTCCCCGGCGCGCAGTGCACCGCGCTGCCCGAGTCGCTCGGGGCCACGGTCTGCAACGTTCGCCCGTAATTCAAGGGCCTTCGACGCACATCGCCCGTGTCGCGTGGAGGGCGCGTCGCGGGCGGTGCACTCGGTCTCGTGCGGGGGGGATTCGGGATGCGCCGAGCGCTCAGTCGCGGGCCGCGTCGCGGCTCGGAGGCATGCCGCCGTCACCGCCGGGCGGTCCGCCCATGGAGCCGCCGCCTCCGCCTGCGGAGCAGAGCGAGGTCGTCGACGTGGCGTTCTTCACGATGAGCGTCTTCGACGCGAGCATGGTGCCGTCGGAGAGGCGCTGGATGTCCGCGGTGTAGGGCGTGCGGTCGGTGATGCTCCCCACGACGTTGTCGGTGGCGAGGAGCGTGTCGGGCTGACCGTGCGCCGCGTACAGCGACACCTGCGAGAAGATCTCGCGGATGAGCTCATCGCTGAACACGATCTGCGTGATGACCTGGGCCGCGGCCGAGTCGCTCGCGGCGTACTCGCCGGTCTGCACGCGCACGTGGATATGCACCGCGCGGCTCGAATACCAGCCCGGGAAGCACGTGTTGAAGTTCACGATGCCCGACGCGTCGGTGCGCTGATACCCGCGGAAGTACATCGCCGCGCGGTCGGCCGCGGCGCTGTTGCACATCGTGTTGATGTTGCCCGAGTAGATGCCGAAATGGTTCGTGTGCCAGATCTCGACGATCACGTTCGAGAGGGGCTGGCAGGCCTCGTCGAGCACGCGCAGCGAGAAGCGCATGGGGATGCCGTCGAGGCCGTCGCTCACGTCGGCGCGCAGCGGCGAGGTCGTGTGGCACGGGCCGATCGTGGTCTGGCAGATGAGCGTGCAGGCCGTGCCCGCCGCGGTGAACGGGTTGGGAAAGGTCGTGCCGAGGGCGCGCGTGCCGCCGGTGATCCAGCGCGCGCCGCCGTCGGTGCTCGTGGTGCTGTCCGTGGCCGTCGCGTCGGCGGTGCTCGCGTCGGCGGCGCTCGCGTCGGCGGCGCTCGCGTCGACGGTGCTCGCGGTGTCGGAGGCCACATCGGAGGCCGCATCGGAGCCGGTGTCCGAGGCCGCGTCGGCGCCCACGACGGGGTCCGACGAGCAGCCCATCACCTGGGTGAGCGGGGCGATGGCGAAGGCCGCTCCGAGGCACTGGAGCAGCGAGCGACGGGAGAGGTTCGGGGCGCAGCGGGCGGGCGTGTCGGCCATGGGCAGAACTCCAGTGTGGAGAGGGAACGAAGGGCTGTCGGAGCGTGACGGGGCCGACTCTAGGGCGCGGGTTCTTACGAAAGTCTTACGGGCGCGCAGCGGTTGCGGGATGCGCGCGCGGAGTGCAGAGAATCGCGTCATGGCCCCGCGAGTGCTGCTGGTCGAAGACGATGGCGAGCTCGGCGCGCAGGTGGTGGCACAGCTCACGCGCGCGGGCTTCGAAGCGGTGTGGTGGCGCGAGGGGCGCAGGGTGGTCGAGGGCGACCTCGCGGGCGTGCGGCTCGTGGTGCTCGACGTGATGCTGCCGGGCACGTGGGGGCTCGACATGCTCCGCGACCTGCGCGCGTGGAGCGACGTGCCGGTGATGGTGCTCAGCGCGCGCAACGAGACCGCCGACAAGGTGCGCGCGCTGCAGCTCGGCGCCGACGACTACATGACCAAGCCCTTCTGGCCCGAGGAGCTCGTGGAGCGCGTGCGTGCGCGGTTGCGGCGTCCGGTGATGGCGCGGGGCGAGGTGATCGAGGTGGCGGGGCTCACCGTCGACCGCGGCGCCCGGACCGTGCGCGTGGGGGAGGAGCGGCTGGAGCTCACGCGCGTGGAGTTCGACCTGCTCTGCGCCCTCGCCGAACGTGCGGGCGAAGCGGTCACGCGCCGCGTGCTCGTGGAGCGATGTCTCGACCCCGATCGCGACGGCACCGAGCGCACCCTCGACGTGCACGTCTCGCGGCTGCGCAAGAAGCTCGGCGCCCTCGCGGTGGTCGAGACCGTGTGGGGCATCGGCTATCGACTCGCGTCGCCCGAGGGGCCGTGAAGCTCCGCGCGCGCCTCGCCCTCGCGGCCCTCGGCGCCACGGTGCCCACGCTCGTCTCGCTGGCCTGGTACGACGCCGTCTCGCAGCACCGCGCCGCCGTCGTGCAGCTCACCGCGTACGCCCGCGCGCATCGCCTCGCAGGCGACGACCCGCACGACCCGCACGACCCGCACGACCCGCACGACCCGCACGACCCGCACGGAGCCCATGGAGGCGCGCCGCCGTGGCACCCGCACGGTGCGCCGCCGCCGCCGGCGTGGGGGCCCGACGAGGGACACGGTCCGCCGCGATTTCCGCCGCCCGAGGGGGACCCGCGCGCGCCGCGTCCGGCGCGGTTGTGGCGCTACGACGCGCGCGGACGCGCCCTCGATGCGGAGGCGCCGCCCTTTCCCGCGAGCCTCGCGGCCACGATGGAGGGCGACTGCGCGGTCGAGTCGTCGTGGTGGCCGTCGCGGGATGTGCGGGTGCTGCTGCGCGCGCCGGGTTCCGACGGTGCGACGTGGGCCCTCGCGGTGGGATCGACGAGCGCGGCGTGGGGCGCGGTGCTGCCCTCGTCGGGCGTGTGGTTGCTGCCCGTGTTCGCCGTGCTGGCCGCGGTGCTCCTCGCGGTGGGGCCCGTGATCCGTCGCGTGCGCGCGCTCGCCGAGGCCACCCGTCGCACGTCGCTCGGCGCGCCGCACAGCCCGCTCGTGATGGAGGGTGGCGACGAGGTCGCCGAGCTCGCGCGGGCCTTCGACCACGCGGCCTCGGAGGTGCGCGCGGGCCTCGACGAGCGCGAGCGTCGGGAGCGCGCGCTGCGAGAGTTTCTCGCGAACACCACGCACGACGTGATGATCCCGTTGACCGTGCTCCAGGGGCACCTCAGCGCGCTGCGCGAGGGGGTCGGCGACGGTCCCGCGTCGGCCACCGTCTCCGCCGCGATGGACGAAGCGCACTACCTCGCCTCCCTCGTGCACAACCTCGCCGCCGTGGCCCGCCTCGACGCGATCGAGGGCCCTCCGACGCGCGCGCCGGTGGACCTCAACGCGCTCGTGCTCCGCGTGGTGGCGCGGCATCGTCCCATCGCGCGTCAAAGGGGCGTCACGATCGAGTACGCGCTGCCCGACGAGACCGTGCGCTTCGACGCCGACGTGACCCTGCTCGAACAGGCCGTGAGCAACGTCACCTACAACGCCGTGCGCTACAACCGCGAGGGGGGCCACGTGGCCGTGGTGCTCGACGCGCTCGGCGGCGGTCGCTTCGTGCTGCGTGTGCTCGACGACGGTCCCGGCATCGAACCCGCGATGCGCGCGCGCATGTTCGAACGCGGCGCGCGCACCGAAGACTCGCGCTCGCGGGCGCCCGAGGGGCAGGGGCTCGGGCTGCACATCGCCGTGCGGGCGGCGAAGCTCCACGGGCTCGCGCTCACCCTCGACGGCGCCGAGGGCGGCGGCCTCGACGTGCGACTCACGAACGCGTGACCGCGTCGAGGAGCGGGCTCCACGGCCCGACGCTCACGAGCACCACCTGCTCGATCGCGCGGGTGACGGCCACGTAGAGCGCGCGCCGCGAGACCTCGTCGTCGCCGTACGCATCGCGCGAGGCGTCGGGCACCACCACGTAGTCGAACTCCAGTCCCTTCACCTCGTGCACCGCGGTGACGGTCACGCCGGGGCCGAAGCGAAAATCTCCGTCGAGGGCGAGGCGCACGTCGCAGCCGCGCGCGAGGAGCCTCGCGAGACGCGCCGCCATCTCGGGCGAGCGCGCGATGACCGCCACGCTCGCGCGCGGATCGACGGCGCCGAGCTCACGGAGCGCGGTGGAGAGCCGGGCCACGAGGTGTCCCTCGCCGGGCGCGCGGGCGAAGGCGACGTGCGGGTGCGCGTCGGGTGCGGGGCGCGCGGGGGCGAGGATGTGCCGCGCGAGGGCGGTCACGTCGTCGGGGCAGCGGTAGCTCGTGGTGAGCATCGCGAGGTGGTGTTTCTGCGCGCCGAGGTCGCGCATGGTGGTCGGCCAGTCGGTGAAGCACGCGGTGGCGTCGACCTGTTGGCCTGCGTCGCCCGACACGATGAGCGATCCGCCGGGCGCGACGGCGCGGCCGAGGAGCGTGAGTTCGAGGGGCGCGAGCTCCTGCGCCTCGTCGAGCACGAGAGCTTCGAAGCGCTTCGGTTCGGCGGCGCGATCGCCCGCGCGGAGTCGGTCGAGTTCGAAGAGCACGGCGTAGTCTTCGACGTCGACGGTGCCCGCGGCCCCCATCGACGTGCCCGCGTCGATGGCGCGTCCGTCGACGGTCTGGAGCCGCGCGCGGTCGAAGACGTGGGAGAACGACTGCTCCGTGGTCTCGCTGTACTGCACGCTCGTGTGGCGCAGCGTGGCTTCGACGTCACGCGCCGCGAGTCCGCCGTCGGAGGCCGCGGCGACGCGCTCCATCCACACGCGGTCGCCGAAGAGGCGGTGGAGGTCTTCGCGGCGCGCGCGTCCGCGGGTCTCGCGGGCGTAGGCGCGGAGCACGGAGGCCAGCGCGCGGTGCCGCTTGAGGCGAATGGCGCCGGGCGGTGTGTCGTCGCTCTCGCGCACGGGAATGTCTTGAAACGCCCTGCGCGCAGCCTTCGCGGCCCAATCGTCGTAGGTGCGCACGGTCACGTCGCGGAGCCCGAGGCGCTCGACGAGGGCCTGCGTGAGACGACGGAGCCCCTCGGTCGGCACGATCACCGCCGCGCGCAGGGGGACCTCTCCGCGCTGCGCGTCGAGGTGCTTGAGACGGTGCAGGGCCACGGTGGTCTTGCCCACGCCGGCCTCGCCGAGCACGAGCACGGCGTCGCGCGCGGGACGCTCCACGGCGGCGCGCTGGTGCTCGTCGAGGGCGACCTCGATGGCCGACGCGAGACGCAGCCGCGCGGCCTCGGAGCGCACGGTGAGGACCATGGCGTCGCGGTCGGGCGATGGGGTCCACACGCCGTCGCGGCGTTCGAGGCGGCCGTCGTCGGTGGTGAGGGCGCAGAGCGATCCGTCGGGGGCGAAGTCGAGGAGCGTGCGGGCGCGCACCACCCCTTCGAGCGTGCGGCCGTCGACGTCGAGCTCGTAGTCGTCGCCGGTGCGGCACGCGAAGAACACCCCCGCGAGGGGAGCCTCGGTCCAGTGGAGCACCTTCGCGTCGTCGGCGAGCCGCGTGGCGCGGCCGAGGAGGTAGTCGCGCGTGTGTCCGTCGGACTCGAGGCGGAGGTGCGCCCAGCACGGCGGCGGGCCGTGGGGATGGGCGGCGCGCGCGCGCTCGACGAGGGCCTCGACGTCGTGGGCCAGGCGGCGCAGCGCGTCGTCGGGAGCGGGGTCGTTCATGGCCGGAGTGGGACCCGAAATCCGAGGGAAAATCCCCGCGAAAATGGGCCCCACTCTGCGCTAGGATTGTCTTCGTCGGGGAGCGGGGAGGAGACGCGCCGCCGTGGGGATCGACGGCGCTTCGGAGCCGTGCGCGCGGACCGTCAGCGGTGCGTGATCATGTAGCCCATGAGCCGCGTGCTGTTGGCGTTCCAGTAGCTCTCGTTGTCCTGCCAGTCGACGTCGACGAGCCACAGGCGCCCGGTGCCGAGGGTGCGGTACGCGACGGCCACGGCCGAGGAGTTCCACCCCACGATGGGCACGATGCTCGGGAAGGCGCCCACCGCGTAGCCGCATCCGAACGACGTGCCCGTGGTGAACGTGTTCTCGCGCCAGAACGTGTCGCCCGGCGTGAACTGCGCGCCCATCGGGATGTTGTCTTCGCACGCGCCGTTGCGCGCGCCCTGCGCCACCGCGGTGCCGAAGATCGCGTTGAAGACCGTGTGCGTGATGTTGTACTCGGTGAGCACCACGCCGCCCGCGGTGATGTACGAGTTCAGCGTCGAGCCCACGTAGCCGCTGCCCGAGCGCGTGATGAGCAGCGCCTGCGTCGCCGCCGTGGGCGTGCAGCTCGAGATCAGCGTGAACGACGTCCCCGTCGGGAAGAACGTCCGCACGTCGCGCGACGACGACCCGCAGAGCCGCACCTCGGTGCGCAGCGAGGCCGAGCACGCGCCGGCCGTACACGTCGTGCCCGAGGTGCAGACCGTTCCGCAGCGTCCGCAGTTCGCGTCGCTGGTGTTGGTGTTCACCTCGCAGCCGTTGCTGAAGGTGCCGTCGCAGTCGGCGAAGCCGCTGTTGCACGCCGTCACGCGGCACACGCCCGCACTGCACCCCGTGGTCGCGTTCGAAGCCGTTCCGCACGAGGTCCCGCAGCGTCCGCAGTTCGCGGTGTCGCCCTGGGTGTTCACCTCGCAGCCGTTCGACGGATCGCCGTCACAATCCGCGAAGCCCGTGTTGCAGCTGAAGCTGCACGCGCCCGCCACGCACACGCCCGCCGCGTTGGCCGCCGCGGGGCACGCGTTGCCGCAGCGTCCGCAGTTCGACGGGTCGTTCGACACGTTGGTGCAGCTGCTCCCGCAGGTCGTGAGGCCCGCGCCGCAGCTCGTGACGCACGCGCCCATCGAGCATGCCTGGCCCGCGGTGCACGCGCGCCCGCAGGTGCCGCAGTTGAGCGCGTCGGTGGCGAGGTCGCGGCACGTGCCCGCGCAGTTGGTCTGTCCCGTGAGGCACGAGACCACACACGCGCCCGCGGCGCAGAGCTGACCCGACGGACACGCGCGCCCGCACATGCCGCAGTTGCCCACGTCGGTCGTGAGGTCGCGGCACACGCTCCCGCACACGCTGAAGCCCGTCGCGCACGAGGGAACGCACGCGCCCGCGGTGCACACCTGACCCGAGGGACACGCGCGTCCGCACGTTCCGCAGTTGTTCACGTCGGTGGCGAGGTCGCGGCAGATGTTCGTGCACGCGGTCTGTCCCGTGACGCAGGTCACCACGCACGCGCCGCCCGCGCACACCTGGCCCGAGGGACACACGCGGCCGCAGCTCCCGCAGTTGGCCACATCGGTGGCGAGGTCGCGGCACGAGCCCGAGCAGTCGGTCTGCCCCGCCACGCAGCTCGTCACACACGCGCCGCGCGAGCACACCTGGCCCGACGGACACGCGCGCCCGCACATGCCGCAGTTGTTCACGTCGGTGTTGAGGTCGCGGCACACGCCCGCGCAGGCCGACATGCCCGTCGAGCAGCTCGCGATGCATGCGCCCGCGGTGCAGATCTCGCCGCCCACACACGCGCGTCCGCACGCGCCGCAGTTGGCGCGGTCGGTCTGGAGGTCGCGGCACGCCCCCGAGCAGTTGGTGAGGCCCGTCATGCACGAGAGCTGGCAGGTGCCCGTGGTGCACGCCTCGCCCGCGGCGCAGACGTTTCCGCACGCGCCGCAGTTCAGGCGGTCGGTGGTGAGGTCGCGGCACACGCCGGTGCAGTTCGTGAGGCCCGCGCCGCACGAGACCTGGCAGCTCCCCGAGGAGCACACCTCGCCCGCGGCGCACGCGCGCCCGCAGGCGCCGCAGTTCGCGCGGTCGGTGGTGAGGTCGCGGCACGTGCCCGAGCACTCGCTGAGCCCCGCGGCGCACGAGAGCTGGCACGACCCGCCCATGCACACTTCACCCGACGCGCACACGCGCCCGCAGGCGCCGCAGTTCGCGCGGTCGCTTCGCAGATCGCGGCACGAGCCCGAGCAGTTGGTGAGTCCCGCCATGCACGAGACCTGGCAGCTCCCCGAGGAGCACACCTCGCCGTCGTTGCACGCGTTGCCGCACGCGCCGCAGTTGTCGCGGTCGCTGCGGAGGTCGCGGCACGTGCCCGAGCAGTTGGTCTGTCCCGTCACGCAGCTCACGGCGCACGCGCCGTCGGAGCACACCTGGCCCGTCGCACACGCGTTGCCGCAGCGTCCGCAGTGGGCGCGGTCGGTCTGCGTGTCGCGGCACGAGCCCGCGCAGTTGGTGAGTCCCGTCACGCAGCTCACGGTGCACGCGCCGGCGACGCAGACCTCGCCCGCGGCGCATCCGCGGCCGCACATGCCGCAGTGGGCGCGGTCGGTGTCGGTGTCACGGCACGAGCCCGAACAGTTGGTGAGTCCCGATCCGCAGGTCACCGTGCACGACCCGCGGGAGCACACCTGGCCCGCGGGACACACCGTTCCGCACGCGCCGCAGTTGTTGCTGTCGGTCTGCGGATCACGGCACACGCCGCCGCACGTGAGCAGCCCGTCGGCGCACGAGAGCTGGCACGTTCCGTTCGAGCACACCTGGCCCGCGCCGCAGGAGGTTCCGCACGCGCCGCAGTTCGCGCGGTCGGTCTGGAGGTCGCGGCACGTGCCCGCGCAGTTGGAGAGCCCCGCGCCGCACGACACGGTGCACGCGCCGCCCTCGCACACCTGGCCCGCGGGGCACACGCTGCCGCAGCCGCCGCAGTTGAGCCGGTCGGTGCGCGTGTCGGCGCAGTACCGCGCGCCGCCCGCGCCGCCATCGACGGACGCGTCGCTCACGCCGCCATCGCCCGACGATCCGCCGCAGGTCGCGAGGCCCGCGCCGCATTCGAGCTGACACGCTCCGCCGGCGCACACGAGGCCCGCGGGGCACACGGTTCCGCACGCGCCGCAGTTCTGCCGGTCCGTCGCGGTGGTCACGCACACGCCGCCGCACGCCACCTGCGCGCCGGGACACGTGATGCGACAGCTCCCGGCCACACACACGTTGCCCGCGGGGCACGCGTTGCCGCAACGGCCGCAGTGGGCGGGGTCGACCTGCGGATCGACGCACCGGTCGCCGCAGCGTTCGAAGCCCGTGGGACACGGCGCGGGCGTGTCGGTCTGCACCGTCGCGTCGCGTCCGCCGCCCACCACGGGGTCGCCGGTACACCCCAGCGCGACGAGCATCGCAGCGCTCGCCGCGAGGAGCGTCCGTCTCCAGTTCGACATCATCGAAGACCTCCGTTCGCAGGGGCTGCGCATGCGTTGCTCCCGCGGACGCCGCGTCGCCGCGGCACGTTGAAATTCCCCATTGCGTCTACCGGATTTCCCGCATGGGAGGAAACGTCCACAATCCAAGAAGTGACATTCCCTGTGTTTCGTGAACTGCGCACGAAACGCTCTGTTAGCGTCGCCTGCTGGACGCACCATGAACCTCCGCCCCCTCGCGCTCTTCGTGAGCCTCTCCCTGCTGCTCGCCGCATGCGGTGACAGCGCCCCCGCCGCCGGCGGAGGCTCCCCCGACGCCTCGAACGACGTCTCCGTCGACGTGGCCAACGACCTCGCCGACGACGCGCGCGACGCCGCGAACGACACGGCCAACGACACGCCGAACGACACCGCCAACGACACCGCCAACGACACCGCGAACGACACCGACGACGCGACGAGCGACGTCGCCGTCGACACGGGACCCGCGCGCTGCACCTCCGCCGCCGACTGCGCGACGAGCGCCACGGGACGCGCCTGCGACACCACGACCGGGCGCTGCGTCGAGTGCGTTCCGAGCGACGACACCTGCCCGGCGGGGCGCTACTGCGATGGCGCCAGCCGCACCTGCGTGCCGGGCTGTCGCAACGACGACGCGTGCGCTTCTGCGGGCGACGCGGGCACGGTGCGCACCCGCCGCTGCGACGTGTCGATCCGCGCGTGCGTGGAGTGTGTGACCGACGAGCACTGCCCCGCGGGCGCGCTCTGCGTGGGCTCGGTGTGCGTGCCCGGATGCAGCGCCGCGCGCGCGTGCCCGACGGGTCAGCAGTGCTGCGAAGGTGCGTGCGTCGATCCGCTGTCGAACACCTCGCACTGCGGCGCGTGCGGCGCCCGCTGCACCACGCCCAACGCCACCGCGGTGTGCCTCAACGGAAACTGCACCGTGGGCGCGTGCGCGTCGCCCTTCGGCGACTGCGACGCCGTGGCCTCGAACGGCTGCGAGACCAACACGCTCACCGCCGTGGCCCACTGCGGCGCGTGCGGAAACGCCTGCGCGGCAAGGGCCAACGCGACGAGCACCTGCGCTGCGGGCGTCTGCGGCTTCACCTGCAACGCGGGCTTCGCCGACTGCGACGGCAACGCGGCCAACGGCTGCGAGACCGACCTCACGCGCGACCCCGCGCGCTGCGGCGCGTGTGCGACGGCGTGCAATCCGCCCAACGCGACGGCGGCGTGCGCGATGGGGCGCTGCGCGGTGGGCGCGTGCGCGGCGGGCTTCGGCGACTGCGACGGCAACCCCACGAACGGGTGCGAGGCCGACCTCAACGGCTCCACGGCCCACTGCGGCGCGTGCGGAAACGCCTGTGCCGCGAGGGCCAACGCGTTCCCCGGGTGCCTCGGCGGGCGCTGCGTGACGTCGTGCGTGAGCGGCTTTCAGGACTGCGACGGCAACGAGGCCAACGGCTGCGAGGCCGACATTCGCAGCGACGCGCGCAACTGCGGCGCGTGCGGGCGCGTGTGCGATCCGTCGCAGGCTACGGGCGCGTGCATGAGCGGGCGATGCGCCGTCGCGATGTGCAACCCGGGCTTCGCCGACTGCGACGGCAACGCCGACAACGGCTGCGAGGTGAACACCCGCAGTGACGTTCGCAATTGCGGAACCTGCGGCGCGGTCTGCACCACCACCGGCGGAACTCCCGCGTGCACCGGCGCGATGTGCGGCCTCGCGATGTGCGCCGCAGGCCGCGGTGACTGCGACGGAAGCGCTTCGAACGGCTGCGAGGTCGACCTCACCACCGACGCGCGCAACTGCGCCGCGTGCGGCACGGCCTGCGACCTCGCCAACGCCTCGGCGGCGTGTGTGGGTGCGCGCTGCGCCGTGGCGGCCTGCAACGCGGGCTTCGCCGACTGCGACATGAGCGCATCGAACGGCTGCGAGACCAACCTCGCGACGACGGTCACCGCGTGCGGCGCGTGCGGACGCGCGTGCTCCCTCGCCAACGCCACGGCCGCGTGCGCGGGCGGACGCTGCGCCATCGCGAGCTGCAGCGCGGGCTTCGCCGACTGCGACGGCAACCCCGACAACGGCTGCGAGGTGAACCTCACGAGCGCGGTCTCGTCGTGCGGCGCGTGCGGTGCTGCGTGCTCGCTCGCCAACGCGACGCCTGCGTGTGCGGGCGGTCGCTGCGCCGTCGCGAGCTGCAACGCGGGCTTCGCCGACTGCAATGGCGCCGCCGCCGACGGCTGCGAGGTGGGCGTCACGGGTGACGTGCGCAACTGCGGCGCGTGCGGCCGCGCGTGCGGGCTCGCGAACGTGGCGACGAACGTGTGCGCGGGCGGGGTGTGCGGTGTGGGCGCGTGCGCGTCGGGCTTCGCGAACTGCGACGGCAGCGCGGCGAACGGCTGCGAGGTCAACGTCACGAACGACGCGCGCAACTGCGGCGCGTGCGGCGTGGTGTGTCCGTCGGGCGTGTGCCGCGACGGCGCGTGCCAGAGCTTCGGCGGAGGATTCGAAACGAGCGATCCGTCGTGTCCGAACTGCGCGAGCGCGAACCCCGTGTCGGGCGTGTGCGGATGCCCCGCGGGCTTCGGCACCACGGTCTCGCTGCGCACGATCAACGACTGCCGCGGACGCGGCACGCAGCAGGGCGCGAACATCACGTTCTGCGGGGCCTCGACGGCGGGCGACTGGGCGGGCGCGTTCCAGGTCGACGACGCGGTGCCCGGCGGCTTCGGATGCCGCGCGGCGAACCCCTACACCGGCGGCTGCTCGTGCCCGGCGGGAACGACGCGCGTGGCCTTCCGCACGCTGGCCGACACGTCGCGCGGACTCATCGGCTCGCAGCTCAACGTGTGCGTGAACGCGGGCGCGCCGCGTCCCACCTTCGGCGGCGCGTACCAGGTCGACGACGCGGTGCCCGGCGGCCTCGGATGCCGCGCCGCGAACCCCGTCACCGGCGCGTGCTCGTGCCCCGCGGGAACCACCGCGCAGGGCCTCCGCGTCGAGGTCGACGCCTCCACGGGCTTCATCGGCTCCGTGGTGTTCTTCTGCACGCGCTGACCGTCAGCGTGTGACGTGCTCCGGGCCGAGCAGCTCCGCCTCGGCCCCGGCGCCCTGAAGCGCTTCGAAGACCCTCCGCGCCTCCGTCTCCGACACCTCACGCACCGCTTCGATCGGCGCCTGCGCCACGCGCTCGGCGGCCTCGGCGAGCGTGCATCCGAGGGCCGTGCGAAGCGCGCGCACCGTCGCCGTCGTGTCGCTCCCCGCGCGCCAGAGAATCACCTGGTGCTGCCCCGCGGTGCGCGTCGTCGCCGCGAAGACCCGCGCGAGCTCGTCGAGCGAGAGGGGCGCTTCGAAGAGCCCCGTGCGCACGCGGAGCCCGTGCCGTGTGGCCAGCGCGTCGACCGCGCGCATCGCCTCGGCGGCATCTTGCGGAACGTGCACGAGCTCGCACTGTCCCGGCCAGAACCCCGGTCGCAACGCCGGTCCCGGTCGCGCGCCGCGACGCTCGTTGCGGGCCGTGTAGAGCGCCGCGAGGGCCCCCGCGCGCACGTCGGATTCGAAGGCCCGCACCGCCGTCTGTGCCGCCTCGCGGAGTTCGCTGCGCCAGCCCTCGTGCATCCAGAGCGTGTGCGTGAGCACCACGGGGTTGTGGGCGTGTCCGAGCTCGGCCTCGACGCGTCCGCCTCGGCGGTAGATCAGCTCGCCCACCATCGCGGGAAAGTCCGCGGTGTACGGCACGAACACGAGCACGTCGTCGCCGCTCTGCACCACCTCGGGGGGCGTTCCGTAGTGGGGCCAGTCATCCCAGGTGCCGACCTCGCGCGACACCGTGAGGCCCTGCTTCGTGGCGTACTCGTAGAGCGGCGAAGGCGTCTCGTCGTCGTCGCGCTTCACCCACGCGTCGTGCGCTTCGAAGACCGCGCGGAGCTCGTCGCAGAGCGCGTCGGCCTTCGCGCGTTCGAGCGTGCCGAGGAGCGCGTAGGTGCCGCTGTTGTTGCCCGAGAAGGCCACGTAGACGCGCGCGGTCATCGGTGCTCCGGTGCGAGGGGAAGGTGCCGTCGGTCGTCGCGCCGCGCGCAGCCCGCGTCGTCGATGGGCATGGCGAAGTGCGAGCGCGCGCGCTCGAAGTGGGTGAGCACGTCGGCCGCGGTGGTGAAGGGCTCGCCGTGCGGATGCGACGTGCACGCGCGCACCCGTCGGTCGCTGGTGATGACGACGAAGTCGCGTCCGGCGCCGCAGTCGTCGCGGGGCGCGCCGAGCACCATGCGGGGCAATCCGGGGAGGCGATCGCCGAAGCACACGTCGAGCGCAAAGCGCACGGCAGGGAGCGCGCGCTGGAGGCCTCGCACCGTGGCTGCAAACGAGTCGCGCTGCGCGGGCGCGAGGTGCATCGCGGGATCGGGTCCCTTGTAGGCGAGGAGGAGCACGTCGGTGCATCCGCGTGCGGCGAGGTCGAACACGAGCGAGGGGAGCGCGGGCAGTCGCGCGGGATGCACGAGCACGTTGACGCCGGTGCGAACGCCCGCGGCGAGGAGCGTGGCGAGCGCCATCGGCCAGTCGTGGTCGTCGTAGATCGAGAGGCGCACCTGCGAGACGTGCGGCGCCATCGCGCGCGCGGTGTCGTCGTCGAGGAGCGTGCCGTTCGTGGTCACGCCCACGGCGAGCGGCGTCTCGCGATGGAGCCGCGCGATGAGCCCCGCGAGGCCGCGAAAGGCGAGGGGCTCACCGCCGCCGAAGGCCACTTCGAGCGTGCCCGCGTGGGCGAGGTCGGCGAGGAGGGCGAAGGCTTCGTCGGCGGTCCACGTGCTGCGCGCGTCGTGGCCGCGGTTGCAGAAGGCGCAGGTGAGGTTGCACGCGTTGGTGATCGCGAACTGCACGGCGCGCGGAGCCTTCGCGCGAAGGTGGGCGACGCGCGCGTCGTCGCGCACGAGGGTGCGTCCCGTGGCGCGTTCGAACGAGAGCAGCGCGCCGTCGAGGGGAACGGTGCGCCACCCCACGGGATCAGGGGGCGGCCACACGCTGCGCCTCGGGCAGGAGCGAGTTGATGCGCGCGGCGAACTCGGCGAGCGGACGCGCGCCCGACATGAAGTGTCCGTTGAGAAAGAACGCGGGCGTGCCGAAGCGAACGCCGGTGGCGGTGATGGCGTCCATGTCGACGCGAATGGCGGCCTGGTGGCGATGGTCGGCGAGGGCCTGGCGCAGTCGCACGGGGTTGGTGCCGAGCTCGATGGCGTGCCGTTCGAGCGCCGCGGTCGAGAGCCCCTCCTCGTCGCGCTGGTGTTCGAAGAGCGCGTCGTGAAAGCGCCAGAAGTACTCGACCCCCCGCTGCGCGAGCACCTCGCGCGCGGTCTCGGCCGCGGGCATCGCGTCGGGGTGGCCCGCGAGGGGAAAATCTCTCCACACGATGCGCAGCCGGTCGCCGAAGCGCTCGCGCAGGGCCGCAAGCGTGGGCTCGACGCGCGCGCAGTATGGGCACTGAAAATCACTGAAGACCTGCATCACCACGGGGGCGTTTTCCGGTCCCAGTGACGGCGCGCCCGCGGGGATCGGAACCTCATGCACCGTGGCCCAGCTCGGTCGCGTGCTCGGGCGCTCTGGCGTCGGAAGGGGCGTGCGCACGGTGTCGGCGTAGAAGGTCCGCGGGCTGTTCGAAGCGCGCGCGCGCTCGACGAGGGCCGCTGTGAGCCCTTCGAACACGTCGATGGGGAGCGCGCCGGCGATGGGCGTTCCGTTCACGAAGAACGCGGGCGTTCCGTCGGCGCCGAGGCGCGTGCCGAGGGCGATGTCGGCGTCGATCTCGGCGGCGTGGGCGTTGCGGTCGAGCGCGTCGCGAAAGCGCGGGAGGTCGAGCCCCACGAGGGCGGCGTAGCGTTCGAGGTCGGCGCGGGCGAGGTGCTCCTGGTGCCCGAAGGCGATGTCGTGAAAGCGCCAGAACGCGTCGTTGCCGCCCTGCGCGAAGGCTTCGAGCGCGGCCTCGGCGGCGAGGCGCGCGTGCGTGTGACGCGGGAGCGGGAGGTTGCGCCACACGATGCGAACCTCGTCGGGATGCGCGGCGCGGAGGTCCGCGAGCACGTTGCGTCCGCGGTTGCAGAAGGGGCACTCGAAATCGCTGAAGGCCACGATGGTGACCGGCGCGTTGGCGGGGCCCAGCGAGGGCGCGCCCGCCACGGGGATCTGCGGGCTGTCATCGAGCGCATCGACGGCGAGCGCGGGCGACGGTGTGACCGTGCGCGTGGGCGCGGTCACGCAGCGCGAGAGGGGAACGGCGCCGGGCGCGCACGAGAGCGCGGCGAGCGCGAGGCACACGGAGAGCGAGAGCGTCGGACGGAAGGACATCGCAGCGGCCGCGGAGCATACGCGCGGTCGCGCGGCGCGGGTCACGAAGCTTCAGGTGTGAAGGACTGGCGAGACGGTCGCGCGGGATGCGCGAGGGGGAGAACGCGGGTCAGCGACGGACGGCGCCGAAGCCCGCGGGCGTGCCGAGGGCCGGGGCGTTCTGCGGAGCGCCGCCGAGGAGGGCCGAGAAGCCGCCGCTGTTCTGCACTTCCTGGTACTTGTTCCAGAGGAAGTCGATCATGAGCGGGGTGATGATCGCGCCGACCACACCGGCGACGCGCTCGGGGAGTCCGCAGCGCGAGGCGATCACCTGCGCGACGTGTCCGCCCACGACGCCCTGGATGCCGTCGATGGCCGCGCCCTTGAGCCCCTCGCCGCGAATGAGCCCGGTCACCGCCGCCGAGAGGAAGTTCTGCGCGTAGTTGCTGCTGGTGATGTCGAGCAGCCCCTTGCCGCCCTGCCCGTTGCCCTGCAGCGCGTTCTGCATCGCCGACACCGCCGCGGGAAAGGCCGTCGTGAGGATGCCCGCGGCCTGGCCCGGCGAGTACCCCTGCGCCTGAAGCTGCTGGTAGGCCTGCTGCCCCTGCGCCGACTGGCCGAACACGTTGAGAAGCTGATCCATCATGGTGGCGTTGCCCTCCCTGGAGGCGGTCGCGAAACGAGGCGCAAAGCTCCCCGCAGCGATCGTGGTTGTCAAGCCGTCGTACGACGCGCGGCGGTCTTCTTCGCAGCGGTCTTCTTCGCAGCGGTCTTCTTCGCAGCGGTCTTCTTCGCGGCGGTCTTCTTCGTCGCGGTCTTCTTCGCAGCGGTCTTCTTCGCGGCGGTCTTCTTCGCGGGCGTCTTCTTCGTCGCGGTCTTCTTCGCGGCGGTCTTCTTCGTCGCGGTCTTCTTCGCGTCGGCGCTGCGCTCGGAGCGCGCGAGGATCGCGAGGAGGCGGTCGGTCTCCGCGCGCATGCGCTTGTCTTCCGCGTCATTGCGGTGGTCCCACCCGAGCAGGTGGAGGAGGCCGTGCGTGAGCAGCATGCGCACCTCGTCGCGCGGGGCGATGCCGCGCTCCTGCGCCTGCCGCGTCGCGGTGTCGAGCGAGATGATCACGTCGCCGAGGAGGTCGCCCGCGAGGTGTCCGCCGGGGCCCTCGCGCAGCGCGAAGGCCAGCACGTCGGTGGGCTTGTCCTTGCGGCGGTAGTCGCGGTTGAGCGCGTGGATCGTCGCGTCGTCGCAGAGCACCACCGAGAGCTCGGCGCGCGGCAGCTTGAGCGCGCGCAGCAGGGCCTCGGAGGCGCGTTGAATTTCGGCGGTGCTCACCACCCGCGAACGGGTGCTCTGTCGAATGACGCTGACGTTCATGGCGCTGTGGGCGCGGACGCTCTCACACCCCGCGCGCGCAGGGCAACGCGTGAAGCGAACGCGCGCCGCGCCCGTCACCGCCCGCATGGACACCCCGCGCCCCCATCGGGCATTCTCGCGCGCCATGCGTCGCACGGCACCGGCCTTCGCGCTCTCGCTCGCCCTCGCGGGCGCATCGCTCCACGCGCAGCCCGCGCCGCGCGCGCCCAGCACCGACGACGGCGACGCGGGCGTGTCACCGACCGTCGCACGGCAGCGCCTCACGCGGGCCACGGTCACCGTGCGCGACGGGAGCACGGAGCGAGGACGCGGCGTCGTGCTCGATGGCACCGGACACATCGTGACGGCCCTCGCCGTGGCCGCCGGTGCGCGCGACCTCCGCGTGGTGTACCCCGACGGACGCGTCGACCGCGCGAGGCTCCTCGCGAGCGACGAGGGATGGGGCGTGGCCGTGCTCGACGGCGGCGCCGCGCGATGGCCCGAGGGCGTTCCGCTCGCGAGCCGTGATGCGCGGTCGGGCGATGCGGCGCTGTGGGTGCCTGCGGCGGGCGCGCGTCCGGTGGCGGGCACGCTCGCGCAGCGACGCACCTTCGTGGGCCCGCAGGGCGCCCTCCTGCGCGATGCGTGGGCCATCACCCCGGCGCCGCCGCGCAGCACCGCGGGGGCGGGGGTGCTTCAGGCGACGACGGGCGCGCTCGTGGCGGTGGTGGTTCCGCCCGCGGGCGATGCCGAAGCCACGATGGCCGAGGGGCTCTTCGCGGCGCCGCTCCCGGTGCTGCGCGCGCTGGAGTCGCAGGCGGCCACCAACGTGCGTCCGTGGTTGGGGGTGGTGACCCGCGAGATTCGCATGGGCGAAGACGCCATCGTGGGCAGCGGCGGGCTCCGCGTGACCGACGTGCAGCCGGGCAGCCCCGCGCAGCGGGCGGGCCTTCGTGCGGGCGAGCGCGGCGACGTGATCGTGAGCGTCGACGGGCGCCGCGTGGTCACCGTGGCCGACCTCGCCGCCGCGATGGAGGGACGCCGCCCCGGAGACACCGTGGTGCTCCAGGTGGTGCGCGCGAACGCGCAGCTCGATGTGTCCATTGCGCTCGACGTGCTGCCCGCGGTGTCGCCGCGCCGCTGAGCCTTCCGTTACACTCGGTCGCGATGCCCGACGCGCGCACGCTCCCTGGGCCCGACGAGTACGAGCGACACTACATGGACGGCGACCGCGCCCTGCTCCGCGCGCGTCAGCGTCAATCGCGCTGGGTGCCGCTCACGGCGCTGGCCTTCATGGGCGTGGCCGTGGCGGTCTCGCTCCCGTCGCTGCTCTGGATGTGGGCGCACCGCGACCTTCCGGGCATGGCGCTGGTGCTCACCGTGCTCGCGAGCTGGTTCGCGCTCAACAACGTCGCGCTGCTGCTCTCGCTGCTCACCGACCACATCACCCGCGTGGTGCTGACGGCCACGCACCTCAACGTGCACCGCGGTTTGTGGATCGATGAGATTCCCCGCGCGAACATCGTCTCCGTGACCGTGGAGTCGTCGCGCTGGTGGCGTCCGCAGCACACGCTGAAGGGCGCGCTGCTCCGTCGCGAGCGGTCGTACCTCACGCCGGGCGTGACCCGCGCGCTCCGCGTCGAGTGGCGCGACGACCGCGGGCGGCTCCGCAAGACGTGGGTGCAGTTCGACGACGCGCCCGCCTTCGCGCAGGCCCTCGGAGGAAGCGCGACGCCGCAGGGCCACGTGCGGGTCGCGCTCGATGCGCTCACGGACGGTCACACCGCGCGCGAAGACCTCGGCGCGGCCACCGACGCGCACGAAGACCTCGACGCGCTCGCGCCCGCCGCACGATCGCGGGGACGCTGAGCGGAACGAGACGATCCCCCGCGCGGGGCGATCAGATGCGCTCGACGTTGTGCTGCGTGAGCAGGCGCGTGAGCCAGAGGTTCGAGAGCTTCTCCTGCACCGAGCCCTGCTTGAGGCGCGCGTTCAGGAAGGGGAAGTCGACGCGGTCGAGCTCCTGATCCTGGTTGAAGCAGGTGAAGACCACCGTGGCCTTGCCGGTGATGGGATCCACGTGGCGCTGGAGGCACTGCGCGCAGATCTCCTTCATCATGCACTGCATCGGCGAGTTGATGCTGCCGATGGCCACGTGGCCGGGCTTCATGTGCGGCTTGAGCAGCGCGTGACGGGCCTCGCGAACGGCCAGCATCATGCGGTCGGAGCCGATGGCGATGACGCGCTCGCAGTCGGCGATGGGCACGCGCTGGATGCCCAGCTCGCCCTTCGCGTAGGCGTACATCGCCTGCACGATGTTGCCGACGAACGACACGTCCTGCAGACGGCGCGGCTTCACCGCGGGGGCGCGGTCGACGGCCCAGACGACCTGGTCGGCGGAGGCTTCGATGTCGTCCATGCGGAAGACGTCGTCGGGGTTGCGGTAGCCCGCGAAGTAGATCACCTGGCAGCCGTTGGCGCGCAGGGCCTTGCCGATGGAGAAGAGCACCGCGTTGCCGAGGCCGCCGCCCGCGAGGAGCACCTTCTCGTTGCGCGGAATCTCCGTCGGCGCGCCCGTCGGACCCATCACCACCACGGGCTCGCCGGGGCGGAGCATGGACATGAGCCGCGAGCTTGATCCCATCTCCAGACCGATCATCGAGAGCAGGCCCTTGTCGGGGTCGGTCCACGCGCCGGTGAGGGCGAGGCCCTCCATCACGAGGCGGGTGTTCTCGACCATCGGCGCGAGCATCTCGTAGTTCTGCAGTCGGTAGAACTGACCGGGCTGGAACTTCTTCGCCGCGAGCGGCGCGTGCACCACCACCTCGACGATCGTGGGCGTGAGCCGCCTCACCTCATGCACCGTCGCCACGAGCGCGCCGTGCACCCCGTCGAGAAAGCGCTGCCACTTCGCGTCGCGCGCGGCCTGGTCACCGTGTGCGTCGTTCGCGAAGAGCGCCGACACGTGCGGATACCCGTCGCGCGCCGAGGCCATGGCCTTCACCACCGAGCCCGCATACACGGGATGGTTGTCGCCGTAGTAGCTCACCACCTGGCCCTGCGGACCGACGTACGACGTGAAGAAGCCCTTCGCGTCGGGCACGGCCTTCACCGTGTCACCCTCGCGCTCGATGCGGTGCTGACGGAAGGCCTTGGTCTTCGCCTCCATCTCGAAGCTGCCGGGCATCTCGCGCTCGTAGGTCACGTTGGGCGACGTGCCCGCGGCGATGAACACGCTCCGCGCGGGCAGCTCGGCCACCTCGCCGGTCGCCACGAGCTTGCCGTCGCGCACGGCCATGCGGTCGAAGCGCATCGCCTTCACCGCGCCGTACTCGTCGGGCACCGCCTCCTTCGGCGAGAGCCCCTCGGCGATCATCACGCCCTCCTCGAAGCACTTCTCGATCTCTTCGTGGTTGAGGCGGTACGCGGGCGATTCGACGAGCGTGCGGCGGTAGGCCACGGTGACCCCGCCCCACGCATCGAGCAGGTCGTTGAAGCGCGGCGCGCGAGACTCCGCGGCGGCCTTCGTGCGCTCGTCGCGAATGGCGCGGCCGTGGGCGAGGCCCTCGTCGATGAGCTCGATCTCTTCGGCGTTGAACTGCGCGCGCACGGCGGCTTCGCCCTGCTCGGCCACGAGGGTCTCGTAGCGCTCCAGCAGCTTCTCGACCTGCACCACGTAGTAGGCGCGGGCCTCGGTGGCCGTGTCGATCGCCGTGAGGCCGCCGCCGATCACCACCGCGGGCAGACGCACCGGGAGGTTCGCGAGCGAGGTCTTCTTGTAGGCCCCCGTGAGCTGGAGGCCCATGAGGAAGTCCGACGCCTGACGGATGCCGCGCAGCAGGCCGTTGGGAATGTCGACGAGCGTCGGCTTGCCCGCGCCCGACGCGATGGCCACGTGGTCGAAGCCCATGCGCCACGCGTCGTCGAGGTCGAGCGTTCCGCCGAAGCGGATGCCGCCGAGGATCGAGAGGTTCTTCCGACGCGCGAGGGTCAGGTAGACCATCGTGAGGAAGTTCTTGTCCCAGCGAACGGTGATGCCGTACTCGCTCACGCCGCCGAAGCCGAGGAGCACGCGCTCGTCGAGTTCGACCGTGAGCGCCGCGATGTCTTCGACGGGACGATCGAGCAGCGCCGGGGGCAGGGGCTCGATCTTGAGTCCGTCGATGCCCACCACGCCGAAGCCCTCGTTCGTGAGGTAGTGCGTGAGGGTGTATCCCGCGGGGCCGAGGCCCACCACGAGCACGTTGCGGCCGTTGTAGGGCTTCGCCTCGGGCTGGTGCGCGCGCAGCGGGTTCCAGCGCGTGAGGAGGTCGTAGACCTCGAAGCCCCAGCGGAGACCGAGCACGTCGGTGAGGATCGACGTCTCGATGAGGGGGATGTTGACCGGCTCCTGCTTCTGATAGATGCAGGCCTTCATGCAGTCATTGCAGATGCGGTGACCCGTGCCGGGGAGCATCGGGTTGTCGACCATGATGACCGCGAGCGCCGCGAGGGTCTCACCCTGCTGCTTGAGAAAGTGCGCCTCGCTGATCTTCTCTTCGAGGGGGCAGCCCGCGAGGGGAATGCCGAGGGGGTTCGGCTTGAGCGATCCGTCTTTGTTGCGGGCGCCCTTGGAGCACGAGTCCTTGTCGCGGTCGTGGCAGTAGAGGCAGTAGTCGACCTCGCCCTGCACCGGGCGCAGCGGGGCGCGGCGGTCGGTGAGCGAGAAGCCGTCGCGCTCGCGGCGGTGGTGCGCGCCGATCATCACCTCGGGGAGGTCTTTGTTCGGACGCCGCAGCGGAACCAGGTTCTGGTGGTCGAGGTTCTTCGGCAGGCGCAGCGAGACCCAGTGGTGGTCGTACGCGTGGTCGACGAGGCGCAGCAGGCACCAGCGGTCGAGCACGTCGAGCGCCGCGGCGTACACCTTCGCGGCGTCGCCCTCGTCGTTCACCGCGCCGGGGAGCGCCTCACCGAGCGTCGCGGACCACGCCGCGTGGAGGCTGCGGGCACGTGCGAAATCGTCGTCGGTGGCGGCCACGCCGCCGCGCGCGAGGGCCTTGCGGAAGAGGTCTTCGGCGCGCACCAGCGGCATCACGGCGAGGGCCACTTCGCGCTCGTCGTTCCACTGGTCGGGGGAGCCCGTGGCGGCGGAGAGCACCGCGCGGGCCTGGGCGTCGAGGGCGCGGCGCGCGTCGGCGTCGAGGCCGTCGAGCTCGGTGCGCTTGCGGCGCGCGGTGCGCTTCTTCACGAAGTCGCGCTTGAAGTCGAAGACCACGCTCTCGCGGGTCACGTCGGCGCGCAGGCGCTCGCGTCCCTCTTCGATGCGAAAGAGCTTCGCGACGAAGTCGGCCACCGCGGGCGCGGTCTTCACGAGCGCGTCGGAGACCTCCTCGGCGCTCATGCCCTCGCCCTTCGAGGCGCGGTACTTCTCGAACAGAGACCAGGTCGCGGCGTCGAGGCGCGCGCGGGCGAAATCGTCGAAGGCCGCGGTGAGCTTCGGCAGCGAAGCCACGTCGCGGAGCGACTCGTAGGTGAACCCTTCGAGGCCAGGCGAGAGCTGCGTCGAAGCGGCAGTCGCCGAGGGCGTCGTGGGCGTGAGGGGGCGGTCGGAGAGCGAGGCCGTGAAGGGAAACTGAAGCTGGATCATCGGTCGCAGTCGTTCTTTCGGGGCGCGGACTCTACTTGGTTCGCACCCCCGTTGCGAGGGGCGTGTGCAGCGAGAGCTCCAGACGTAGGAACGCGCTTCCGCGAAGGCAAAACGGGCGTCAAGAGGGTGCGCGAACGGCCCGTGCGAACCCTCGTCAGAGCCCTCCCCACGCGCCCGCGACCGAGGTCACGGCGCCGCCCGGCGTGAGCGTGGTGCGCGCGATGGGCGCGCCCGATGCGCTTCCGTACGCGATGACCACGGCGCCCGAACGGGTGGCGATCACGAGGTCGGAGTAGCCGTCGCGGTCGACGTCGCCCGCGGGTGCGAGCGCGGGTCCGAGACCCATGGCGGCGGTGAGATCGACGGTGTCGCCGAGGCTCGCGAGGGGGGTGCCCATGGAGCCCGCCGCGCGTCGCACGGAGCGCATCGTCGACTCGCCGAGCACGAGGTCGGTGAAGCCGTCGCCGTTGGTGTCTGCCGCGCCGAGGCCCGCGAGCGGACCGGCCAGCGTGAGCGCGATGGGCGTCGGGGTGAAGGTGCCCGCGGCGCCCGCGAGGCGCACGGTGATGCGCGCGTCGGTGCCGCCCACGACGACGTCGGCGTGGTTGTCTCCGTCGGCGTCGCCTGCGCTCGCGACCGTCGATCCGAAGGCCGCCGTGGCGCTGTCTTCGAAGGTCGCGATGGGCGATGCGAAGAGGCCCAGCGCGGTGCCGCGGTACACGTGCGCCGAGCCCGCGCCCGGCGCGCCCACCACGAGGTCGGGAAAGCGGTCGGCGTTCACGTCGCCCGCGCCCGCGACGGAAGCACCGAAGCGTCCGCCGGGGCCGCGCGGCCCTGTGAGCGTGGTGGTGGGGTTGAAGAGCACGCCCTGCGGAAGACCGTGGTGCAGGTACACGCGTCCCGCCACCGCGGTGTCGCCCGACGACCGCGCCTGCGCGAAGGGAGCACCGACCGCGAGGTCTCCGTAGCCGTCGCCCTCGACGTCGCCGACGCCCGCGACGGAGGTTCCGTAGCGCCCGAAGTGACCGTCGGTGCTCTGGAGTTCCGCGACGCCGCGCGCGGTGGTTCCTGCGGGCGAGCCGAAGTACACGCGCACCTCGCCGTCGCCGTTGTTGGCCGCGGGGAGTCCCACCGCGAGGTCGCCGAATCCGTCGCCGTTGAGATCGCCCACCGCGGTCACGACGGGCCCCGCGGTGAAGCTCCCGTTGCGCACCGGGAGTGAGCCCGCGGTGAACGCCGCCGTCGTCGCGATCCCCGTGGGGCCTCCGAGAAACACCCGCACCTCGCCGTTGTTCACCGCCGCGTCGACGGTGCCCACGGCCACGTCGCCGTAGCCGTCGCCGTTCACGTCGAGCCCCGCGCCCCACGAGCGCGGGAGCGTCGCCGAGCGCGCGGGCACGGTGAACGACCACGTCGCCGTGCGGCAGGTCATGCCCTCGGCGTTGCGCGGCGTGAGGCGCCAGAAATACACGCCCGGCGCGAGCGACGAGGGCAGCGCGAGGTAGTCGTCGGTGGTCGTCTGCGCGAGCACCGGCGAGGCGCAGTCGCGGGTGCGGCACACCTCCACGAGCGTCGTCGCGAGGCCCGGCGCGCGCGCGAACTGGAGCGTCGGTCGCTGCGAGGTCACGCGCGTGCCCGAGATGGGCAACAGGGGACGGCTGCACAGCGGCAGCGTGGGCACGTCTTCGACGGGCACATCGGGCGTGGTGCTCACGTCGGGCGTGGTGCTCGCGTCGGGTGTGGTGCTCGCGTCGGGTGTGGCGGTGCCGTCGGGCGCGCTCGCGTCGGGGGTGGTGACGTCGGTCGTCGTCGCGTCGGGCGTGGAGCTTCCATCGCTCGCGACATCGTCGGCGGACCCGTCGAGGGGCGCATCGACGGCGCCATCGGTGGCGGGCGCAGCGGGAGATCCGCCACAGGCGGCGGTGAGGGCGGCGAGCAGGGCGGCGCGGCGGAGCATCGTGCGCGCATTCACGCGGCACGGAGAGGACGTTGTCAACGCGCTCGGCGGTGTGCTTCCCTGCGCGCGTGATGAAGCCCCGGGTGAAGCGCGCCCCGCGCGTGACGGTGGTGCTCGCGGGCTGCGGGTGCTTCGACGGCAGCGAGGCCCACGAGACCGTCGCGACGCTCCTCTCGCTCGATCGCGCGGGCGCCGAGGTGATCTTCGCCGCGCCCAACGTCGTCGCGCCCGTGATCGTCAACCACAGCGCGGGACACCCCATGATCGGCGAGTGCCGCAACGTGCTCGTCGAGAGCGCCCGCCTCGCGCGCGGCGAGGTGCGCGACCTCGCGAAGGTGTGCGACCTCGACGTCGACGCGGTGCTCGTTCCCGGCGGCTACGGCGCCACGCAGGTGCTCTGCGACCATGCGCGCGCGGGCCGCGAGGCGAGGGCGCTCCCCGAGGTGGTGCGGCTGCTCGAAGGGTGCGTGCGCGCGGGGCGTCCCATGGGTTTCGCGTGCATGGCGCCCGTGGTGGCGGCGCGGGTGCTCGGCGCGCGCGGGGTCACCGTGGGCCTCGGCGCGGGCACCGGCGCGGCGGCCGACATGGAGGCCTGGGGCGCGACCGTGCGCACGCTCGGGCCCCGCGACGTGAGCGTCGACCGCGAGCTGCGCGTGGTGTGCTGCGCGGCGTACACGACCGCGCGACGGGTGGGCGAGATGTTCGAAGGCGTCGATCGGATGGTGCGCGCGACGCTGGAGTTCGCGGGGTTCTGACCGACGGTCAGAGCAGCCCGCTCCAGGTGCCGCTCGTCGTGCTCGCGGGCGGGGCGATGGTGGCCGTGAGCGCGTGGTGCAGGCGTTCGAGGCACTGGCGCAGCGTGCCGACGGAGCTTCCGCCGGCGAGGAGGGCGTCGAGCTCGGGGTCGCGTCCCTCGCAGGCGCGGAGCGTGGCGAGGTGGGCCTCGGGCACGGGCGCGGCGGGGGTGAGGCCGTCGATGGCTTCGAGCACGGTGGCGATGGTGTCGCGGTCGTGCACGCGCAGCTCCTCGCGCTTGTTCACGTCGAGGAGGAGGGCGGTGAAGTTCGAGAGGTCCTGCCAGATGCGGAGGAGCTCGTCGATCGCGGCGTCGTCGTGGCCCGCGCTCAGGAGCGCGTCGCGGATGCGCTGCTGAAAGGCCCGCATCGTGTAGCGGTCGTGCACGCGGATGGCCGGCGCGATGGAGCGACCGAGCGTGCGCGCGATGCAGTTGCCCGCCGCGCGCAGCCGCGGACGGATGGTCTCGCTGTCGGGCAGGTCGTCGCCCACGACCACGCGGTTCATCTCCACGTAGGCCTGGCGGATCTGCACGGCGAGGGCGGTCTCGTCGGCGGTGTCGTCGACGGGCGGAGAGAGACCCTCGACGTTGGCGATCACCGTGTCGAGCGCGCGGAGGCACCGTCGGGCCACCTGAAGCACGCTGTCGCACACGGCCACGCGCTGCCACACCGACGACTCGGACTCGCGGTTGATGATCGCCGTGAGGCCCGAGAGCTCCATGCGGGCGATGGAGGCCAGGTCGAGGATGTGCTGCGCAGAGAGACCCGTGGTCGTGGGGTTCATCGCGTAGTGGGCCGTGGCGTCGTCGAGGATCGCGCGCACGTCGGTGGCCACGCTGAGCGCGAGGGCTTCGAGGCGCAGCGGCGGCTTGTCGGCGCTCTCGAAGTCGGTGACGTTGAGGTTGCGCAGGCGCTGGAGCAGCCGTGCGAGGTTCGCCCGTAGGCGAGGCACCGCGCGCACCGACGAGCGCGGGAGCGCCGCGGGGTGCACGGAGGTCGAGATCCGCGGGGGCGGACGGTTCGTCGGCGGGTACGAAGGGGAGCGGGTGGGCGGGAGGTTCACGGCGCGGCTCCGTCGAGTGGGTCCACCGGGCGGTGCACCCTGACGTTCAAGCTCATCGGCGGAACCGTTCCCGATCGGGAGGAGAAAGCGCTCGGGGTTTCTACGGATGTGCGCTTCCCGCATCGGCGCCGTGGTCGTGCGGGGCCTCGGTGCGCGGCGCCACGAGGTTGCCCGGATCCGCGGGCGGCAGGTGCAGCAGCTCGAGACGGTCTTCGTGCACCTCGGGGTGGAGCCGCGTGCGAAGGTCTCGCAGGAGCTGCTCGCGCCGCTGCGCCCGACGCTCGCGCACGATGAACCCGCGGATCGACGCTCCGACGCTCGGGTCCGCGAGCCACCGTCGCAACGCCGGACGGATGCCCGTGAGCACCGCCGCCGCGAAGCGTCCATCGCCGAGGGGCACGGGCACCGGGGTGACGTCCATCTCTCGCGCGAGGGAGAACACCGCCGTCGCGAGCTCCGGGTCCATGCGCGGTCCATCGGCCGCCGAGGGGAGCCCGGTGCGCTGCACGTAGAAGAAGTCTCCGTCGCGCTGCTTCGAAGCGTCGTCGACGGAGAGCTCGCGCACCAGCTCTCGCACGCGCCGCATGTCGCCCCGCACACGTCGGGCCTCGTCGATGAAGCGCTGCGCCGCGGCGGCGTCGCGGGTGATCACCACCGTGGTGCGTCGGTACTCGGGCTGCTGGTAGTCCGCGAGGTGGGCCTCGTACCAGGTCCGCACCTCGTCGTCGGTCACCGTCGCGGGCGTGATCGCATCGAGGATCGCGACCTGCTCCACGCGCTGTCCGAGGATGCGTCGCACGGTCTGCGAGATCTGCGGGTCGCGGTCGAGGCCCCGCCGCCGCGCCTCGTCGGCGAGCAGAAAGGTCATCACCAGGTTGTCGAGGTACTCGCGACGTCGCGCGGGGTCGAGGTAGGTCTGACGGATCGGCGGCGGCGCGTCGTTGAGCAGGTCTTCGAGCTCGCCCACGGTGATCGCCGTGCCGTTCACGCGGGCCACGACCTGCGCGCGTCGGGCCTCGTCGGCGGCGGAGCGTCCCGCGTCGGCCACGCCCGCATCGGCGCGGGGCTGCGCGCGGAGCGCGGCGGGAGCGACGAGCGCGGCCACCAGTGCGACCACCATCGAGTGTGCGGAGCGACCCTTCATCAGGGCAGTGCGCGTCGCACGACACCCCGCGCGCCGTCAAGGGAAGCGCTTGCCCCGCGACGGGCCATCGACCCTGCGCGCCGTGATAGCGTCGCGCGCCGTGGCGACCCCCGACGAACCCTCCGACGCGGTGACCCTCGCGCGACCCGCGGCGCCGTACGCCTCGGGCGACCGCGTGGCCGAGCGCTACCTCGTGCTCGAAGCGTTCGGAACAGGGCCCCTCGGCACCACGTACCGCGCCCGCGACCGCGAGGGCAACGCCGTGGCCGTGAAGGTCGTCACGCAGGCGCTGCTCCCCACGTCGGCGGACCGCGACGCCTTCGTGGCCGCGCTCTCGCAGCTCAAGGGACGGAGCTTTCAGCGCGTGGCCATGCCCGTCGACGTGGGCGTCGATGCGGGCGACGTGGTGTTCGTCGTCACGCGCTGGGTCTACGGCGCGTCGCTGCGGCGCGTGCTGCGGGCCTTTCGCGCGGCGGAGAAGAAGCTCGACCCCGACCAGGCGCTCGGGGTGCTTCAGGGCGTCGCGACGGCGCTGCGCGAGCTGCACACGGCCTCGTCGCACGGCGCGCTCTACCCCGAGAGCGTGCAGATCACGGCCGACGGCGTGGTGCTCACCGATCCTGCGCTCGCGGCCTCGGCGCCGTCGAAGCACCTCGTGGCCCACATGGCGCGCTTCCCCGATGCGCTCGCGTACCTCTCGCCCGAGGTGCGCGCGGGCCGTCGCTGCAACGCGGGCGCTGACCTCTTCTCGCTCGGCGCCCTCGCATCGGAGCTGCTCTACGGCGACGCCGCGGCCACCACCGTCGCGAAGACCCGCCTGCCCGACACGCCGCAGGAGCTCGAAGACGCCCTCCGCGCGCTCGTCTCCGACCAGGCCCCGAAGCGCGCTGCGGCGCTTCCCCTCACGCTCGAACGCCTGCTTCGCGTCGCCGGACACGCCTCGCTCCCGCCCTACGCCGCGCTGCCCAAGCCCGCCCCCGCGGGCGAGGCCCGCACGCGTCGCCTGCCCTCGATGGGACCTTCCGCAGCGCCCCGCGCCATCGGCCCGATCGCACCGCTCGTTCCTCGCGCGAAGAAGCCCCGTTGAACGTTCCCCGCGGGTGAACTTCGCGGTGTGTCTCCTCTCGCGCCACGGCCGAGGTCGCGCGTAGCATCGCCGCCCGTGCGCCGCCCCACCCGCTGGATCGCCCTCACGGCCCTCGCCCTCGCCTGCGAGCAGACGCCCGACCCCGGCGCCGACGCGTCCACCACACCTCCGAGCACCGCACCTCCGCCCGACGCGGCCACGCGCTACGCGGCGATGTGCGCGTCGTGCCACGGCGAGGTGGGCGAGGGCGGTCTCGGTCCGCGGCTCATCGACACGACCCGCACGACCGCGCAGCTCACGGCGGCCATCGACCAGCGCATGCCGCCGAGCAATCCGTCGCAGTGTCGCGGCGAGTGCGCGTCGTCGCTCGCGGCGTACATCCAGCGCGAGTTCACCACCGCGGCCCTCGCGTGCGACGTGATCCCGCCGTCGCCGCGTCGTCTGCGGTTGCTCACGCGCCGCGAGTTTCGCAACACGGTGCGCGACCTCTTCGGCCTCTCGGGCGCGACGCCCACCCCGGTCACGCCCCCCGCGGACTGCAACACCGCGCGCTTCACCTACGACGCCGGCGCGCGTTCGCTCCGCACGGTGCACCTCGCGGGCAGCTTCAACGGCTGGTCGCCCACCGCGACACCCATGACACGCGACGCGAGCGCCAACCGATGGAGCGCCTCGCTCTCGCTCGCCAACGGAACCTGGCAGTACAAGTTCGTGCTCGACGGCAGCGAGTGGGTGCGCGACCCCGCGAACACGAACACCGCGTCCGACGGCTTCGGCGGGCAGAACTCGGTGGTCACCATCCGTTGCGAGACGACCACGCCCACGACGCCGTCGTCGCAGCCCGCGCTGACCTTCGACCCCTCGTCGATGCTGCCTGTCGAGACGCGTCCGCAGGGCTTCGCGTACGACACCAACGCCGACACCGCGGTGGTGACCTCGGTGCACGTCAACGAGGCGCTGCGCGTGGCGGGCGCCGTGGTCGACGCGCTCGCGCCGACGCTGCGCACGACCGTGGGATGCGCCTCGCTCGATGCGCCCGCGTGCGCCGATCGCATGGTGCAGGGATTCGCGCGAAGGGCCTTCCGTCGGCCGCTCACCGAGGGAGAGTCGCAGCGGTACCGCGCGCTCGTGATGGCCGCGCCCTCCGTCGACGCGGGCGTGAAGCGGGCCGTGCGCGCGATGCTCGTGTCGCCGTCGTTCTGGTACCGCTCGGAGATGGGCGAGGCCCAGGCCGACGGAACCTTCACCCTCACCTCGTGGGAGGTCGCCTCGGCGCTCTCGTACACGTTCTGGGGAACGATGCCCGACGACGCGCTCCTCGACCTCGCGGCGCGCAACGGGCTCGACCACAGCGCGGCCATCGAGCGCGAGGCCCGTCGCCTCCTCGCCGACCCGCGCGCGCGGGAGCAGGTCGAGACCTTCGCGGCCCAGTGGCTCGGCGTCGAGAGCGTCACCACCACGCCGCGCAACACGACGATGTTTCCGGGCTTCGGCGACGACGTGCGCGCGGCCATGGTGGCGGAATCGCAGCGCCTCGTGAGCTGGGTGGTCTTCGACGGCAGCCACCGCTTCGGCGACCTCTTCACCGCGAACGAGAGCTTTCTCAACGAGCCCCTCGCGCGCTGGTACGGCGTCGACGGTGTGACGGGCAACGAGCTCCGTCGTGTGGCGCTCCCGGCGGCGCGTCGCGGCGGCCTGCTCGCTCACGGCAGCGTGATGACCCGCTACGCCCACAGCGATCAGAGCTCGCCCATCCTCCGCGGGGTCTTCGTGCGCAGGGCGCTGCTCTGCCAGGAGTTTCCGCCGCCTCCGCCCAACGCGGGCGGCGTGCCCGACGTCGACCCGCGGGCCACCACGCGGCAGCGCTTCGCGCAGCACTCTTCGAACGCGGCCTGCGCGTCGTGCCACACGCACATCGACGGCATCGGCTTCGGCTTCGAACAGTTCGACGCCACGGGGCGCCTCCGCGACACGGAGGCGGGCCAGCCCATCGACCACGCGGGCGCCATCGACGACGTCGAGGGATTCGGCACCGGGTCGTCGCGCACGTTCACCTCGCCCGCCGAGCTCGGCGCCGCCCTCGCGACGAGCGCCAACGCCCGCGCGTGCTTCGCGCGCCAGTGGTACCGCTTCGCCCGCGGGTACCACGAGGCCGCTTCGAACCGCTGCGCCGTGCGCGCCCTCGCGCGACGCCTCGACGGCGACGCCGACGTGCGCGACCTGCTCGTGGGCGTGACCCTGTCGCCCGATTTTCTGCACCGCCGCTGACCGTTGGAGATCGAAAGGTTCGTATGCGAACGATCGCGCGCAGAAGGTTCCTGCAGGCCGCCCTCGGGGCCGCGTCGGCGCTCCCGCTGGCGGCTCCGTGGTGGCGCGTGGCGCGGGCCAACGGGCTCGGGCGCGCGCGGCGCCTCGTGGTGTTCTACTTTCCCGACGGGGTCGCGGGGCGCAGCCAGAACGGCGAGTCGAGCCTCTGGGAGGCGCGCAGCGCGGGCGGCGACGTCACGCTGAGCGAGCTCCTCCAGCCCCTCGGTGAGCTGCGCCGCGAGTGCGTCTTTCTCAACGGCCTCACCATGGGCGGAACCGACGAGGGCAGCCATCCCGGCGGCGCGAAGAAGCTCCTCACCGCGGTCGATGGCGGCAACGGCGAGTCCGTCGACCAGCACCTCGCGCGCACCGTCGGACGCGACGCGCCCTTTCGTCACCTCTACCTCGGCTCCGCGGCGACGCAGAACAACGCCTCGGGCGACAAGTTCATCTCGTACGTGAGCGCGGGCGTCACCGTGGCCCCCGACGACGACCCGGTGCGCGCCTTTCGTCGCATGTTCACGGGCGGAACGTCGACCACGCCCGTCACGCCCACCGCCGACGCAGGCGCCTCCGATGCGGGCGCTGCCGATGCGGGTGTCGCCACCGACGACAACGCCGACCGCCTCGCGATGGAGACCGCGCTCGCCGACCTCAACGACCTCCGCGGACGCCTCGGCACCGCGGAGCGCACGCGCCTCGACGCGCATCTCGAAGCACTTCGCGAAGTGTCAGACCGCGTGCTCCGAACGCCCACGCCTTCGAACCCCATGACCGCGCCCGGCGATGCGGGGAGCACCGTGGCCGATGCGGGCGCGACGCGTCCTCCGTCGATGAACTGCGCGATGCCCTCGATGGCCTTCTCGCCGCCCACGGGCGCGGGGCTCGCGGCGCCCGAGAACTTTCCCGCGGTGCTCCGCGCGCAGATCGACACGACCGTGCTCGCGATGGCGTGCGGGCTCACGCGCGTGGGGGTGATCCAGGGGTCGCAGCACACGAGCGAGCTCATCATGAGCCGCTTTCGCGACACCGAGATGTACGACGCGGGCTTCGACATGCGCAGCCATCAGGCCTCGCACTACGGCGCCCGCCAGGACCGTTCGAACCGACTCTTCACCGACTACGTGAAGCAGCGTCGCTGGTGGGTGTCGCAGTTCGCGTACCTGCTCCAGTCGATGCGCGCGGTGCCCGAGGGCGACGGCACCATGCTCGATCACTCCGTGGTGCTGCTCTGCTCCGAGGTGTCGGACGGCAACACGCACTCGCACAGCGACATGCCCTTCGTGCTCGCCGGTCGCGCGGGCGGATGCATCACGCCGGGGCGCGTGCTCGAAGCCCGCGGAACCCGTCACGGACAGCTCCTCGCGGCCCTCGCGCGCGCCCTCGGGAGCGACGTGCGCGGCTGGGGCGACGCGGGCGACGGCGTGCTCGCGGGGCTGCTCACGTAGTCGGTCGCGTCGCGACGATCAGCCCACGAAGCGCACGTTGGCGTCGACGTCGGCGCGGCCCGTGCGGCACGCGTTGGCGGGCACCGCGGCGTCTTCGAATCCGATCGCGAGGCCGAAGACCACGCCCTCGTCGTCGGGGATCGCGAGCGCCGCGCGGAGCACCGACGGATGCGTCGAGAGCGAGGCCTGCGCGCAGCACGCGACGCCCTGCTCCCACGCGGCGAGCATGAGCGACTGGAGCCAGCACCCGAGGTCGAGGAACGCGTACGGACCGAGCCGTCGGTCGACGGAGACGATCGCGACGTGGGGCGCGTCGAAGGCCTCGTAGTTGCGCATCCACGCGCGGTGACGCCCCTGGGCGTCGGTGCGCGCCACGTTCATCGCGGTGTAGAGCGCGCGGCCGCACTCGCGTCGGTGCGTGTTGTAGGGCTCGGGAAACTCGCCGGGCCATGCGAAGTCGGGCGACGGCGGCGACGTGGTGGCGGCCTCGCAGAGCGCGCGCGTGAGGCGCTGCGTGGCCTCGCCCGAGGTGACCACCACGCGCCACGGCTGGATGTTGCACCACGAGGGCGCGCACTGCGCCGCCGCGAAGATCGCGCGCAGCGTCTCGTGCGGCACCGGCTCGGAACGGAACCCGCGCACGCTTCGGCGCGCACGGAGGGCATCGAGAACGTTCATCGCGCGCGACGCTATCACCGCCCGATGCGCGGGGCGTCGGCGCTTGCCGCGGGCGGAGCTTCCGGTCTATCCATTGGCCGCCCCGATGCGCCGAACCCTGCTCGCCACCGTGTTTGCGCTTCTCGGAGCCGCCCTCGTGCGGCCCTCGGAGTCGCGCGCGAACCCGCAGCCGTCGTATCGCGCGAACATGCAGCGCTGGCACAACGCCGAGAACGTTCCTGCGCCGCAGTACACCGACGACGGTCGCCTCGTGCTGCGGCTCCGGTCGATCAATGCGCTGGGCACGGTCGAAGTCACGCCGCGCACGCCCGAAGGGGGCTTCGACGAAGAGGCGCTCACGCAGGTGTCGCGCGTGCTCGGTGACGCCCGCGCGCAGCGCAGCGCGCCCATCGACCGACGGCTCGTCGAGGTGATCTACCAGATCGCGCGGCACTTTCGCGCGGGGCAGATCTCGGTGCTCTCGGGCTTTCGCGCGCAGACCGCGCCGAGCAACCACCGCCTCGGTCGCGCGGTCGACATTCTCGTGCCCGGCGTGGCCGACGCCGACGTCGCGGCCTATGCGCGCACGCTGGGATTCCTCGGCGTGGGCTACTACCCCGTCGGCGGCTTCACCCACGTCGACGTGCGCGACCGGAGCTACTACTGGGTCGACCGCAGCGGCCCGGGAAGCCCCTCGCGCGCCCGTCGCGGACGCTCGCGCCGTCGCGGCCGTTCGAGCTCGTTCTGCGAGGTGCACGGCGACGTCGCGCGCCGCGCGGATCAAGAAGCGCGCGCCCGCGGGATCTTTCCGTACGGCGGCCTCCGCGGTCCCTCGAACCCGGGCAACGGATCGGCCGCGGCGTCGGGTGTGCGCGAGGCCGAACCCGCCAACGGCGCTGCGCCTGCGACCCCTGCGCCCGCGGCGACGGACGCCGACGGCGACGACAACGGCGCCGACTGAGTGGTGGGGAGCGCGACGGGCGTGAACGAGGTCGAAGCGCTCGTCCGCGCGGGTGAGATCGAGCAGGCCGCCGTGCTCGCCCGCGACCGCGCGCAGTGGAAGCGCGCCGCCGAACTCTTCGCCTCCCTCGGCCGCGCCGCCGACGCGGTGCTCTGCGCGCTCCAAGGCGGCGAGTGGCGCGTGGCCGTCGAGGTGGCGCTGCAATCGGGCGACGAGCCGGTGATCACCGCGCTCGCCGAAGAGGTCGGCCGCGATGCCGCGCGCGCGCAGTCGATGGCCGCGTGGGCCCGCCTCGCACGCCGCGACGACGTGGCCGCCCGCATGCTCGACGCGACGGCCCCCGCGGAGAGCGCGCGCATCTGGTACGAGCGCGGCGAGTACGACCGCGCGGCCCGCTGCTGGGAGCGCGCCGCCGACGAGCCCAACGCCACGCGCGCCTACGAGCAACACCTCGCGCAGTACCCCGACGACGCGCCCTCTGCCGTGCGCCTCGCGGTGCTCCGTGCGAAGGCCGCCGACGACGCGGGCGCGGTGCGCGCGCTCCAGGCCGCGGTGCGTGCGGGCGCCGACGACGAGGCCGTCGCGATGCTCGTGTGCGGGCTCGTGCGACTGGGCTACGAGCACGGCGCGCGCGACTGGATCCGTCAGCTCCGCGACCGCGACGGCGCGTGGTCGGTGAACCCCGACGACTACGCCGATCGGCTGCCGAAGCGCGAGGGCGCGGCGCAGCGCTACGCGGGTCGCTACCGCGTGGTGCGCGAGGCGGGATCGGGCGCGACGGGCCGCGTGCTCGAAGCCGTCGACGAGCTCACCGGCGACCCCGTGGCCCTCAAGGTGCTGGCCGTCGGCGATGACCGCAGCGCGGCCTTCGGACGCTTCATGCGCGAGGCCGAGCTCGCGCGACAGCTCGATGACCCGACGCTCGTGAAGATGCGCGCCCTCGACCCCGAGGGACCCACCATCGTCTACGACTGGATGCCCGGCGGAACGCTCTCGGAGCGCATCGGTCGGCTCACGCTCCCCGAGGTTCGCGCGATCACGCTGCGCCTCGTGCGCGCGCTCGAAACGCTGCACCGCAACGGCGTCGTGCACCGCGATCTCAAGCCCTCGAACGTGCTCTTCGACCCCGCGGGCCAGTGCCGTCTCGGCGACCTCGGCGCGGCGCACCTCGGGGATCTCGGCGCCACGGTCACCGGCGGGCTCGTGGGGTCGCTCCCGTACATGGCCCCGGAGCAGATCACGGGCTCGCCCGTCAGCGCCGCGACGGACTTCTACGCGCTCGGGTGTGTGCTCTTCCAGATGCTCACGGGGAGGCTTCCGTACGGCGGTCCCGACTTCGTGTCGCAGCATCTCGGCGAAGAGATTCCGGTGCCGAGTCGCGTGCGCCGCGGGCTCTCCGAGCGCTTCGATGCCCTCGTCGCGGCGATGCTCGCGAAGGATCCCGACGCGCGTCCCGCCGACGCCGCCGCCGTGCGCACATTGCTCCAGACCTGCCCCTGGGAGCAGCCCGTCGACCTCGAAGCGCCGCGCGTGTCGCTCATCCCCTCGATGCCCGCCGCGGCCGGCGACGACGGCGCCGCGCTCACGCCCTCGATCCGCCGCGAGCACGCGTGGACCGACGCGCGCCTCGAACGCGACGTGCTGCGCGTGCGGGTGCCCGACAGCGAGCGCGCGCGCCTCGCGGCGTGGGCGGCGGCCGAGGCCACGGCGCTTCAGCCCCTCCACGACGTGCTCGACGACGACGGACTCCTCGAACTGCGCCTCGAACCGCTCGGTGAACGGGTTCCGCTCGCGCAGGTGTCGCCGCGCGCGCGGTCCCGCGTGCTCACCGCGCTGGCCTCCGTGGGCGTGTCGCTCGCGGCGCCCGAGGCGCTCCCCGTCGCGTGGGATGGCGCCGACGCTGTGGCTCCCCTCGACGCCGTGCTCACCGCCCTCGGCGTGACCGTCGAGACGCTCTAACGCCGCCGTCGCACGCGCACGCGCCGTCGACGGATCACCCGACGCACGGGACCGCGCGGCGCCGTACGAATCACCCGCGTGCGGTCGACGTTGGGCGCGGCCTGAATCTGCGTGCCGGGAATGCCCAGCGCCACGAGGTCTTCGCGCGCCGTCGACACCGGTCGCGTGCGCTGACAGCGCGTGGTGCGGAGGTCGTGGTTGGCGCCCGCGTGACGCGCGTAGACCACCCACGCCGTCGACGCTTCGAAGGGCACCGGACACGCCGTCGGCGTGAACACGTAGCGCGTGGTGCCCGCGGTGGCGCCCTTCCATTCGCGCAGCACGAGGAGGGTGATCCACCGGCCGGGCACCGGGTCGCCGCTGCCGGTCACGTAGGTGCCTTCGCGCACGCCCGCGACCTGTCCTTCGAACACCGCGTCGCTCTCGGCGAGCGCCACCGCGGGAGGACGCGCCGTCGGGCACGCGCAGGGCTGCGCCTCGACGCGCCGTGTGGCGAGCGCGAGCAGGGCGACGAGCGCGGCCGTCAGGGTTCTTCGCACGGGCGCATCATCGTCACGGCGTCGCCGCGGTCAACGCCTGCGTGCGTGCGCACCGTCGCCGCGAGCCGGTCGCGATCCTCGACGGGAATCTCGGGGTACGCGGGCACGAACACCACGCGCTCGGCCCACGACGCGCACGTCGCCGCGCGCAGCCCCGCACGCTCCGGCGCCTCGGGCACCGCCGTGAGACTCGACGTGCCCCGCGCGCCGTCAAACCCCGCAGCGCGCAGCGCGCGCACGAGCCCGTCGGGGTCGCGCACGAGCATCGCGAAGAGCCAGTGCGTGCGCCGGGGCATGGCGTGTCCGAGCACGGTGACGTGACCCGAGAGCTGTTGCGCGAGTCGCTCGCCCGCCTCTGCGCGCCGTGCGATGCGCGCCCCGTGGTCGGTGTGGAGCTGCGCGTCGAGTGTGGCCGCCAGCGCCTCGCACGGTCGCACGCGCAGTGCGGTCACGAGGGCCTCCGCGGTGGGCGCGTGAAAGCCCCGCGAGAGTCCCATCATCGTCGCGTCGAGGTCGCGTCCGCTGCGCACGATGGCCTTCGCGAGCGCGGCGTAGCGGGCGGGATCGCGGGGCGCCACCAGCGCGAGCCACGTCGCCACCTTCTTCGCGTAGCGCGCGGGCGACTGCGCGGGCCACGTCGCCATCACCGCACGCATCGCCTCGCGGAGCTTCGCATCGGTCACGCGGGTCACGGCGCCGCCGAGCGCGGTGGCCGTCTTGATCGTGCCGAAGCTGTGAAAGGTCACGTCGGCGTCGGGCGCCGCGCGCAGCGCGTCGAGGCCCGTGAAGCCCTGCGCGTTGTCGTCGACGGTGAGCAGTCCGCGGCGGCGCGCGAGGGCGAAGGTGGTCGCGAGCTCGGGGCGTCCGCCGAAGAGGCGGGCCACGACGAGGGCGCGCGTGCGCGGGGTGATCGCGCGCTCCACCGCATCGACCGTGGGACACAGCGTGGCCGCGTCGCAGTCGAGGGGAACGGGCACGAGCCCATGCGCGCGAACGAGCCGCACCATGTCGGGGATCGTGAAGCCCGAGAGCAGCACCTCCGAGCCCGCTTCGAAGGCGCACGCCGTGAGCATCGCGTCGAAGGCCGAGCGCACCGAGAGGGTCACCAGCGCGTCGTCGCCGAGGCGCGCTTCGAGCGTCGCGTGCGCGTGACGCGGCGGGCGCACACACCACCCCAGCGCGCGGGCGAGGAGCGCGGGCGCGATGTCGATGCGCTGCCGCGGATGGAGCCGCGCGGGGATCGCACTCACAGGAACCTCCGCGTGCCCTGCGTGCCGTCGGGGCGGTGGCCTTCCTGACGGCGCTGCGCGGGGTCGAGGAGCGCGTCGAGGCGATGCATCAGGTCGTCGGTGGCGCGTTGCAGCACGGGTCGCGCGAGGGCCTCGTGCGCGGGGTTGAACGCTTCGAAGCCCGCGGGCAGCGCGGTGAGGTCCGGGGTGTACGCCTCACCGAAGCGCACGGTCGCGGTGCCACGGTGGGGGAGCGGACTCGCGCCGCGGTAGACGTCTCGACAGCCGCTCATGCCCACGGGACACACGTCGAGCGAGAGGGCCCGCGCGAACTGCATGAGCCCGATGCGTCCCGCGCCGAGGCGGCTCGACACCGTGCCCTCGGGGTACATCTGGATCGAGTATCCGTGCTCGACCGCCGTGCGCGCGTGGCGCAACGCTTCGCCGAGGAGCGCGTGGTACACGGCCCGCCAGTGGTCGCGCAGCCCGCGCCGCGAGGGCTCGTAGGGCACACCGAGCGTCACGCGCGGCGTGCTCTGCAACGCGTCGAACGCGCGCGTCGCGGGCAATGGAACGTCGCCATCGAGGTGGTCGCGCAGCGCGCGGTACTCGTCCTCGTCGGGGCGCCGTCGGAGCACCTGCACCGCGTCGACGAGCATCACGTAGCCGCGCGAGGCGAGGGCCACGACGCCCGTGTGTTCGAGCACCGGGCGCATCACCGGCGAGTGGTAGTTCTTCGCCTTGGTGACCGTCACCGTGCGAAGCCCGCGCGTCCACGCCACCGAGCGGAAGGTCATGAAGTCGTACTTCTGCGTCGAGTTCGTCGCGTAGAGCACCGGACGCGTCGGCGCGCGGAATCCCTTGACGACGTGACGCACGCCCGCGGCGCGCTCCATGCGCGAGTACACCGCCGCGATGGCGCCCTCCCACGTCGGGTCGGGGAGCACGCGGTACTGCGAGAGGTACGCGAGGTCGAGCATCGGGGCGCGCGATGATCTTCGCTGCGGCCCGCGCAGGCAACGGCCGCCCGTGCTAGCGGTGGCCCTCCCCACCATGCGATCCCTCGAAGACCTCCGCGCGGCCCTCGATCACGGCGCGCGCCCACAGTACCGCTTCTTCTGGAAGGCCACCTCCTCGCGCGACGGACGCCCCACCGACGCCGTGTTCTCCCAGTGGTGGCGCTCGGCGTTCACCGTCGACGGCGCGACGTACTCCTCCGCCGAGCAGTGGATGATGGCCTCGAAGGCCGCCCTCTTCGGCGACGAGGAAGTTCGCGCGCAGATCCTCGCGACCGACGACCCCGCGGCCATCAAGGCCCTCGGACGCAAGGTGCGCCACTTCGACAACGCCGTGTGGGAGCAGCACCGCTTCGCACTCGTCGCGCAGGGCAACGTGGCGAAGTTCTCCGCCGACGAGGCCCTCCGCGCGCACCTCGTGGGCACCGGCGACGCGGTGCTCGTCGAGGCCTCGCCCCTCGACCGCATCTGGGGCATCGGACTCGCCGACGACCACCCCGACGCGCGCGATCCGCACCGCTGGCAGGGGCTCAACCTCCTCGGCTTCGCCCTGATGGAAGCCCGCGCGCGCTTGACCGCACGGTGACCCCGTTCACGGCGTGAGCGCGAAGCAGTAGATCGCGCCGTAGCCGCCGCCCGAGCCCACCGTGGGCACGCTCGTGTCGGGCGCTCCGTTCTCGACGATCGAGACGCCCGGCGCGCAGCCCGCTTCGTCCATCGCCGAGAGCCAGTGCGAGCCGCCGGTGCCGCGTCCGCCCGTCGCCCGCGGCCACGAGAGCCCCACGCGCGGAACGCCCTCCGTCGCCGTGTCGCCGCGCGCGCTCGTCCAGTCGAGGCACGTCGAGCCCGCGAGGAGGTTGCCCTGCGCGTCCGAGCCCGTGAGCACGTGGTGGTTGTCGACCTGTCCCTGCGTCGGATCGGGCGCGTGGTTGGGCACGCCGTCTTCGTTCGGCAGGTCGTTCACGATGGCCGGATCGGCCCCCGCGGGACGGGTGTTGACGAGCGACGCGCGGTCCATGGCGACGAGGCGTCCGAGGCGGTCGTACCAGGGGCCGCTGCCCACGCGGTCGATGGCGTTCACGGGCCGTCCGTCGCCGCCGTTCGACGCGCTCAGAAACGCGCGCCATCCCTTCGCGCTCGCCCCGGGCATCGAGCGCTCGGCGAGCGTGGCACACAGCCGATCGGCGCCGCGCAGTCCCGCGCCGGGGCCCGTCTCGCCGTAGCGCAGGTCGCCGCCGAAGCCCTGCGAGCACCCCGAGGCCGCGAGCATGCCGCGGAGGCTCGTCACGAAGAAGCTGAAGCGCGGGAGCCCGCCGTCGGAGGCCGCGTCGGTGAGCACCACGTCGACGCCGCCGTCGGCGCTGCACACCTGCGGCGGGATCGTGGTCTCGGTGCAGGCCACGGAGAGCATCGCGAAGAGGATCAGGGCGCGGTGGTGCATCGGCGAGACGGTCGCACAGCCCGTGCCCGCGTCGCGGTCAGATGGAGCGGCACTCGTGGGCCCAGCGTCCGCCGAGGGCCTCGCAGCGGTCGCGGGCCTCGCGGGCCTCGCGCATCTCGCGGCGCATCGTGTGGCAGTAGGCCACCACGAACCAGGCCTGACCGTTCGCGGGATTCACCGCCACCGCGCGCTGCGCGAGCCGGAGCGCGTCGGTGAAGTGCGTGAGCTCGGTGAGCACCATCGCGAACTCGGTCATCGCGGCGTCGTCGTCGGGGGCCACGGCGAGGTAGCGATCCCAGGCCGCGCGGCGCGACGCGAGGGGGCCGCGCGTGGCGCGTGCGGTGGCCAGCAGGTGGTCGCGGTCGACCGTCTCGGTGACGGGCGCGGTCGCCGTGGACGATGCAGCGCGCGGAGGCTGCGCAGCCGTCGGTGCAGGCGCGTCGGCCGTGGCGCGGACCGTGAGCGCGAGGTCCGTGGTGTGCGCGGGTTCGGTCACGGGACGCGTCGAGGGCGCGGGCCGTTCCGCGGCGGTGGAGCGTCCTGCGCCGAGGGCCGCGGCCACACAGAGCGCGAGGCCCGCACCGGAGGCGGCCACCGCGCGTCCGTGACCCGCGCCGTGCGGATCGTGGGAGTTCGCATCGCGCTCGACGGGCTCCATCGCCGAGGGCGCGAGGGGCGCCATGCCGGGCACGGTGATGCGCGCGCGCTCGGGGGCGATCTCGGTCTGCGCGACGGGCGCGACCTCGGGCTGCGCAAGGGGCGTGACCATCGCGGGCGCGTCGTCGTCGGGCTCCGCGGGAGACGAGACCCCCTCGGCGCGCGCGAAGATCTCGATGACGGGATCGCTGTCGTCGAAGGGCTCCACCGCGCGGGCGATCTCCGAGGGGGTGCTGATCGCGGCGGGGGCCTCCTGTGAGGGCGGCGGCGGGCGGTCGCTCGTGGCCCACGCGGTGAGGTCGTCGAGGGAGCTCAGCGCGAGCGTCTGCGCGGCCTGCGGGCGCAGCGTGGCGTGCACCGACGAGAGCGGAACGAAGGGCGGCGGACGCGACACCGCGCGATGCTGCGCGGCCGTGGGCGTCGCGCGCGGAAGGCCATCGAGCGGAAGCCTCGGCGGCGGCGGCGGACGCAGCGCATCGATGCGCGCGCCCACCTGCGCGACCACCTGGGCCACGAGCGGTCCCGACACGCGCGCGAGGAGCGCCGCCGCGAGCGCGTCGGTGTCGTTCGCCCGCGGACGCACCACCGAGGCCACGAGCTGCGGGAGCTGCTGCGACACGCGCGCGGTCACCTCGTCGGCCACGCGCGACACGAGCGCCGACACCGCGCCGTCGTCGAAGACCATCGGCGGCGCCTCGCGCGGCGGCGCGTGGGCGAGCGTGGCGAGGTGATGCTCCGCGGCCGAGAGCGACGAGACCAGACGGCGCTCCGCCGACGAGACCGCCGAGAGGAGGCGCTGCTCCGTGGCGGCGAGCGTTCCCGTGTGGCGGCGCTCTGTGGTCGAGAGCTGCGACGAGAGCCGGTGCTCCACCGAGGCCACCACGGCGTCGAGGCGCGCGTCGGGCTCCGCGGGCGCCTCGGGCAGCGCGGCCTGGAGCGCGTCGAGCCGCGTGCGCATCGCCGCCTCCACCCGCTCGGCGCTCGAGGCGGTGCGCTGCGCGACGAGCGTTCCGAGCGACTTCACCACGCGGTCGGCGGCCCCGTGGGTGGCGTTGTCGAGGCGGGGAGAGAGCACCGCCGCGGTGCGCTCCGCGGCGTCGGCGGGCACGGCGTCGAGGCGCGACGTGAGCGCGGCGTGAGCGCGGTGAGCTGCGCGGCGAGCGCGTCGAGGCGCGGGGTCAGCGCGTCGGCGGTGCGCGACGACACGGCGTCGAGCGCAGGAGGAATCGCATCGAGCGAGGGCGCGAGGTCATCGAGGCGCGTGCTCAGCGCGTCGACCACGGCCTGCGCGGTGACGGCGCCGTGCTCGTCGAGGGCGGGGCGCAGTCCGTCGAGCAGGCGCGAGAGTCCCTCGTCACGGAGCGCGTCGAGGCGCGTGTCGAGGGCGGCGGTCACACGGTCGGCGGTGGCGTGGCTCGTGGCGTTCGCGAGGCGCAGCGAGAGCTGCGAGACGACGCGGTCGGCGGTCTGCTCGGGCGTGTCGGCGAGGGCCGTGAGCGTGCGCTCGGTGACCTCCTGCGCGGCGTCGGCGATGCGCGCGTGGAGCGCGTCGGCGTGCGCGGCCTGGTCCGCGGTGATCGCGCGGAGCTGCTCGCCCACGGCGTCGAGGAGGCGCTCTGCGGGGGCGCCCACGATCGACGAGAGCGCGTCGGCGTGCTGCGCGAGGGCGGCGTCGAGCTCCGCGCGGGTGAGCGAGGGGATCGACGGCTCGGCGGGCGACTCCGGGGCCGTCGCGAGGGGCGCTTCGGAGGCCTCGTCGGGCGCCGGTGCGTCGTCGGGCGCGGGCGCGGCCTCGACGGCCACGGACGACGGGTCACACGGCGCGGTCACGCCTCCGTCGAGAACCTCCTGGGGGGCCGCCGGGGCGGATTCGACCGACTCCGAGAGCCCCTCCACCGTCTCTTCTTGAGAATTTTCTCGTGACGGGGCCCCGATGTCCCCGATCGGATCGGGTTCGTCCTGCGCGGAGACCCCGATGTCCCCGATCGGATCGGGTTCGTCCGCCTTCGTGTCCCCGATGGGGCTGTCGGAAGCCGCGAGTTGGGGTTCTGCGTCCCCGATTGGAGGGACTACAGCCGTGGAGCTCGCGTCCGTGTCCCCGTTGGAGGTGTCCGACGTGGTGGAATCGTCGCTCGTGTCCCCGTTGGACACGGTTTCGGTTCCGATTGGTTCGACGGTGTCCCCGCTGGACGCGGTTTCGGTCCCGATTGGTTCGCTGGTGTCCCCGCTGGACGCGGTTTCGGTCCCGATGGGTTCGCCGATGTCCCCGCTGGACGCGATTTCGGTCCCGATGGGCTCGCCCGTGGTGTCGTCTGACGCGGTTTCGGTCCCGATGGCGTCGACCGTCTCGTCTCCCGAGGTGAGGTCTGCCGTTTCCGTGGCCGCGGGCGTGGCGTCGAGGGCCTCGACGGGCGCGGGCGTGGCGTCGTCCGTCGGCGCCGGGGGCTCCTCCGCAGGGGCCACCGCGACGGATGCGGGAACCTCCAGCGCCGCGAGCCGTGCAGCCAGCGTGGCGATCTGCGCGCGCGCGGCTTCCATCTGCGCTTCGAAGGCCGCGAGCATCGACGCCATGCGCGCATCGGCGGGTTCGGCGACCACCGCGGGCGTCTCGATCACCGCGGCGGGCGCTTCGTCGACAGCCTCGACGGGCGCCGCGTCGACGACCGCAGGCACTTCTTCTGCGACGACGGCTGCAACGTCCTCGACGACCGCGGGCACAGCTTCTTCGACGACCGCTGCGGGTGCCTCTTCGACGACCGCGACGGGCTCCTCGACGACCGCGGGCACAGCTTCTTCGACGACCGCTGCGGGTGCCTCTTCGACGACCGCGACGGGCTCCTCGACGACCGCGGGCACAGCTTCTTCGACGACGGTTGCGGGTGCCTCTTCGACGACTGCGACGGGCTCCTCGACGACCGCTGCGGGCGCCTCTTCGACGACTGCGATGGGCTCCTCGACGACCTCTGCGGGCGCCTCTTCGACGACCGGGGGCACAGCTTCTTCGACGACCGCAACCGTCTCCTCGACGACCGCTGCGGGTGCCTCCTCGACGACCGCTGCGGGCGCCTCTTCGACGACCTCTGCGGGCGCCTCTTCGACGACCGCGGCGGGCGCTTCCGTGGGGGCGGCGGGCGCGCAGTCGTTGGCGACGGCGACGGGCGTGTCGTCGTTGGCGGCGAGGGTCGCGGCCTCGTCGGCGACGGGCGCCGCGAGAGAGGGTGCGCTGGGCATCGTGGACTCCGTGGGCGGCGCGGGGCGGAGGCTGCCGGTGAGGCGCGCGAGGTCGTGCGCGCCGTCGGGCGATCGGAGGGCGTGGGCGTAGCGGGCGTCGGCCCCGTCGAGCAGGGCCACGAGGCGCGCGGTGGCGTCGTCGTCGGGAACCGGCGCGCCCGCGCGCAGCGCGAGGAGCACCGGGGCGAAGGGCGGAGGGAGCGTCCATGCGGCGAGGAGCCACGCGCCCAGCGCGAGGTGGTCGGTGCCCGTGGCGAGCAGTTCGGCGCGGGCCAGGTCGGCGCGTGAAGCCCCGAGGGCGTCGAGGCGCGCGAGGTCGTCGGCGTCGCCCGCGACGGCGAGGGCGAGCGTTCCGATGTCGACGAGGAGGCCCGCGGTGGCGGCCACGTCGGGGTCGAGTCCGGCGGCGGGCGCAAAGGCGCGGGCGAGGGCCGACACCGTGCGGGCGCGGTGTGTGAGCGTCGCGAGGCGCAGCGCGTCGGCGGGCCACGCGGGCGAGAGCTCGGCGAGGGCGCGCACGGGGGCAGCTCCGAGGAGGCGCACCACGTCGTCGGCGCACGCGCAGGGTCGGTGCGGATGCACGCGCGCCGCGAGCTGGAGCGCGAGGGCGGTGTAGGCCGGGCAGCGCGCCACGGTGCGGGCGAGGGCGTCGTCGGCGCAGGTGAGGGCGTCGCGGGCGACCGCGGGGTCGAGGGGGAGCCCCGCGCGCTGCACGCGTCGGGCGGCGGCGCGTCCGGCGGCGCGCGCGAGGGCGTCACGCTCGGTGGACGGAACGGCGACGGCGGCGGGTGTGACCATGCGCGGCAGAGCCCCCTTCTGGGGTCAGTAACGGAAGAAGCGCTGGCGGATCTCGTCGAGCGCGCTGCGCGTCTCGGTGGGCGGCGTGTCGTGCGGCGCCGCGAGGTCGACGTAGAGGGCGTGGAGCTGGTCGACGAGACGGTCGGCCTGGGCGCCGCCGGGGTGCGCCTCGCGCTCGCGCTCCTCGTAGATCGTGTGGAGCTGCTCGGTGAGGTTCTCCACGGTCTCGCGCTCGCGGCGGATCACCTCCGCGGGCGAATCGGTGCCGATCAGCGACGCGAGCTCCTCGCGCTCGCGGTACACGTCGTGGAGCTGGTCGATGTAGGCCTGCTCGCGCTCCAGCACCCGCGCGGCGATGGGCTCGGCGTCGGCGGCCCCGAAGCTCCGCTCCAGCAGCTCGCGCTCGCGGTAGAGCGCGTGGAGCTGCTCGGTGAGGCTCTCGATGGTGGCCTCGGCGCGGGCGAGCTCGGCGCGCGGCGTGGCGCGGGCGGCGGTGAGCTGCGCTTCGAGTCCCTGCACCCGCGCGATGATCGACCGCGCGTCGCTCATGCCAAGCTGCCGTTGGAGGAGCTCGCGGTCGCCCTGCGCGACGGTGGTGTCGTTCGCCGCGGCGAAGGCGCCGGGCGGAAGCTGCGTGCGCTCGGAGACGATGCGAATGAGCTCCAGCGCGAGGGTCACGGCGCGCACGTCGCCGGGGTTGTCGAAGCTGCTGCGCTCGGCGGAGGCCGCCGGGGCACGGAGGGGAAGGGTCATGGGAGGATCCTCTGCGGTCGTTCGGCGTCAGTGGGTGGGTGGTTCCGAGGGCATGGCACCGACACGCACGGTGTGACGGTGGTGGACGTGGCGCGCAGGGGTCGGCGTACGCACGCTCGCATTCGCCGTGCGCACGCTCGCCGTCGTCGCGCGCGGCTTCGGCGACGGCGCGGCCGCCGCGGGGAGTACGAAGCGGAAGGTGGTTCCCCGCCCGGGCCGTGAGAACACGGTGACCGTGCCGCCGAGGGCGCTGCACGCGGCGCGCAGGGCGCCCATGCCCACGCCGCGTCCCGACACGTCGGTGACGGCCTCCGCGGTGGAGAGTCCGTCGGTGAAGAGGGCCTCGACGAGGTCGCGCTTCGAGTGCGACGGGAGCCCGTGCTCGGCCGCGCGCTTCGCCACGCGATCCCACGCGATGCCCCGGCCGTTGTCGCTGATGGTGATCACCAGGCCCCGCGCCGACGACTCCGCCGCGATGTGGATCTGCGCGGGTCCCTTGCCGAGGGCCGCGCGCTGGTCGGGCGTCTCGATGCCGTGGTCGACGGCGTTGCGCACCGCGTGGGCGAAGGCCGACCAGAAGGCCGTGAACCGCGCGCCGTCGTGGAGCACATGGGCGCCTTCGATCACCACCTCGACGGGGGCTTTTTCGAGCCGCGTGGCGAGGTCGCGGATCTGGGCCGCGAAGCGTTCGAGGCGCGGGCCCACGGGGGTGAGCTCGATGCGCGAGAGCATGCGCGCGAGGCGCTCGTGCGAGGTGCCGCGGCGCACGGCGCGAACGAGGGCCTCGTACTCCTCGTGGCGCAGGGTGATGGCCTGCTCGCGCGTGTCGCCGAGGAGCGTCTGGAGCCGACCGGAGAACGCCTGCCAGCGCTCGCGGAGCTCGGCGCGGTCCTCGTCGCCCATCACCCCGCCCTGATCGCGGAGGTGATCCTCGATCTGGTGGCAGAGCTGCGAGACCGAGGTGAGCCCGTAGATCCCCGAGTTGCCCTTGAGGGTGTGCACGTCGCGGGCGAGCTGCGTGGTGCTTCCGCGGCCTTCGATCACCGACTCGACGAGGCGCGTCGACTCGGCCACGAAGTCTTGAAAGCCCTGGCGGTCGGTGCTCATGCGGTTGAGGGCCGCGAGGAGGTCGCGCTGCTCGCTCTCCAGCCGCTCGCGTTCGAGCTCGGAGGTGATGTCACGGAGCACCACCATCACGCTCGTGAGCTCGCCGTTCACCAGCAGCGGGGTGTACGTGACGCCCAGCGGACGCTCGGCCGTGTGGATGCGATGCGGGAGCTGCTCGATGCACAGCTCCAGGGGGAGGAAGCCCTCGCGGAGCTGCTCCCACGCGCCCTCGAAGCTCACGGCGAAGCGCGGATCGGCGTCGTGCACGTAGTCCCAGAACGCGGTGCCTTCCGTGGGGCGTCCGAGCCATCGCACGAGGGCCGCGGAGCACTCGCCGGCCATGTGTCCCTGGGCGTCGAGCGTGACGAGCCCATCGGACACGTTGTCGAGCAGCACGCCCCGCGCGCGGTTCGCCGCTTCGAGCTTCGAGATGTCGTTGATGGCCACCATGATCCGCTTCGGGTTGAGCTTCAGAAGCGTCACGGCGAGCACCATGGGCACGTCGCGCATCGTGTCGGGCACGGCCACGCGGTAGCCGTCGCAGATGGGTCCGCGCTCCTCGGTGAACGCCTCGGCCATGCGCCGGAGCTCGGGCGCGAAGGGATCGAACACGTCGAAGAGGTTCGTGAGGCACGGGTCGAGGGCGAACTCCATGAGGAGCTGCGCGCCCACGGCGTTCATCATCTCGATGGCGCCGGTGCCGTCGATGCGCGCGAGCGCGAAGGGGCTGAGGTAGATGAACTCCAGCAGGGCGCTCTGTTCGTCGTCGCCCTCGTGGGAGGCGTTGGGGGTCGGGGTCACCTGGCTCATCGCGGTCCATCCGTCGTCGGGGTCGGGGTTGCTTCGAGTCGTCGCGCGCCGGTGAGGGCATCGAACGCGGGGTGTCCGTGCGCGCGCAGTCGTCCGTCGCCATCGAGGTGCACCGCGACGACGGCGGCGCCCTCGGTGTCGGTGCGCGCGCCGCGGGCGAGCACGGCGGTCACCGCGCTGCGGGCGTCTCCCTCGCGTCGGGGCGGCACCGACGCGGTGAACACCTCGGGGTGTCCGCACGACGCGGTCTGCCAGGCCCCGTCGCGGGCGCGGTGCAGCTCGGCCCGCGCGCGCAGCGGACCGAGCACGTCGACGGCCAGCCACAGGAGCTCACCCCACGCGCCGCGGGCCTCGATGCGCGTGTGGGGGCTGTAGAGCGCCGCGGCGTCGTCGGCGAGGGCATCGAGCGCGTCGCCGTCGAGGGCCACGGGGGCGCCGTCGGCGTCGAGCGCGCAGAGCCGTCGAGCGGGATCACCCATCGACGGCGCGCGGTCGAGGGTGAGGGAGAGGTCGTCGCCCACGGTCGCGTGCGGAGGGCCGTCCGGCGCGTCGGCGGCGACGAAGGTGGCGCCCACGCGGAGCGCGCCCACGAGCGTGTGCACGAACCCGATGGCCGTGTCGCCCGTGTGGCGCACGCGGTGGCCCGGCCCGAGGCCCGCCGCGCGGAGCGCCTCGGCGACGGCGCGTCCCCCCATCCAGAGCGAGGGCGCCGGGCAGATGTGCTCCGCGTGACCCGGGCGGTGTTCGACCACCATGGGGTACGGAGCGTCGACCCAGCGCGCGCGCGCTTCGCGGAGGAACGCCGTCGCCATCACGCCACCAGCGCCGCGTCGGACTCGTTGGCCGCCGCGCCCGCGAGGAGGTTGCGCTCGCCGAGCACGGGCACGAACGCGCCGCCCACGAAGACCGCCGCGTCGTACGCGAGGAACGACGGCTCCTCCGCCGCGGTGGCCGGGAGCACCAGCGTGCGCACCTGCGGTCCCGCGCGGTCGATGCGCGCGGCCACCACGGCGCCCGAGGGGAGCGCCACGTCGAGCACCACGCCGGGCACCGACGCGTCGCTGCGGAGGTCGATGGCCCCTTCGGGCGCGTCGCCGCCGTGGATGGAGCGCACCCACGCGCTGCGCACGAAGGTGCGACGTCCGCTGGTCTCGACGGCGATGAGCTCGTCGACCTTGCCCGCGCGGTGCTGGGGCAGGGTCACGGTGACGGCGTTGGACTCGCCGGGCACACACGCGAGGCCCACGACGGCGCCGACGCGCGCGGCGCGCTGCTGGAGCGCCTGCCACGCCTCGGTCACGGGCTCACCCGCGGCGATGCGCTTGTCGATGTCGCCGGAGCCCGTGTCGCGCACCTCGATGACGAGGTCGCGCTCGCGCTCGCTCACGTCGCAGAAGAGCGAGGAGTGGGCGGTCTTGTTGGCGGCCATGCGGGCCTCGGCGCTCTCGGCGCAGGCGAGGAGCACCCTGGCGGCGGCGACGGTGAGGTCGGCCACGTCGGGCAGCACGCGGGCGTCGAGGCCGAAGGACGCACCGGGCGCGAGCACCTGGGCGCGCACGCCCGCGGACTCGCTCTCGGCGTAGACCCTGGCCTCGATGTCGCGCCACGCGACGGCGAGGTCGACGCTCAAGATCTGCTGCATGTCATCGTGGAGCGACGCGAGCTCGCGCTCGTAGCGCCCGAGGAGGGACTTCACCTCGTCGCGGCTCTCGGGCACGACGGCGCGGTCGGCCATCTGCGCGAGGTGGGCGTACGTGTCCGCCGCCGACACCATGAGGTGGTCGATGCGGGCCACGGAGGCCTTGTGGTGGTCGAGGAACGTGCGGAGCTGCGCAAGGTCGCGGCGTCCCACGACGAGCGGCTCGCTCCAGAGGTCGTTGAGGGTGGCGAGGTCGCGCGGCAGGATCACCTGCTCGACGCGGCCGAGCACCTCCTGGCACACGGCGCCCTTGGCGAAGAGCATCGGGGTGGTCTCGCCGAAGCGGATCAGCCGGTACTGCGTCACCTGATTGAACCGCACCCACTCGTTCTTGAGTTCGAGCCACCAGTACGCGGTGGAGCGGTAGAGCTCGTCTTCGTCTTCGGGTTCGCTCAGCGCATTCGCGAATTCGCGCAGCGCCTCGATCTTGGCGGCCGTGTAGGCCCGCACGGGCTCTACCAGTTCGGCCGGCAGTTCGGCCTCGGCGATCATCGGCTCGACGCGGTCGAGCAGCGAGTCGTCGAGGGCACTCAGCAGTCGTTCACGCAGGGTCTCCATCGTTCAGTCCTCACCGTGTGCGCGCGGCCGTTGCCGCACGCGGAAGCAGTCGTTGAATTGGCTCCGTCGCGTCGTGCGCGGGTCGCCGTGGCGTCCCCGGTGCGCGCGTCGTCGACAGCGGTCTCGCTCAGCGCTTCGTGACGAAGATCCAGTTCGTGCGCGACGGCTTGTGGCGGAACATCCGGATGCCCACGTTCGTGGGCTTCATCTTGTAGGTGAACGTGTAGTTGAACTCGGCATCGAGCTCGCCCTTCGCGACGCCTTCCTTGAAGCGCCCGAGCACGAGGCGGTTGTTCGTGCACGGCGCCACCTGCGTGAAGAAGTTCTTCCCCTCCGCCGAGCCGACCGGCACCCCCGCCATGTCGGCCTCCCACTTGTTGTAGAGCTGCACGACGCCCGAGTCGTCGACCTTGATGACCCCATACGGCGCCGCGTTGGCCTGATCGCGGCCCAACACGTCGAGGTTGTTCAGAAGCGCTGCGTCGACAAAAGACATGACCGTCGGCCTCCTCCTCGCCGCCTCGCGAAGGCTCGTCCCACCTGCGCGCCGCGGCGTTGTGTGGCGGGTGCGAACCGCCCGAAACGCTGCGCTCCCCTGAGCACATCGCGGACGACAACGGTCTGTGCGCCCGCCCCTTCCGATTGCACAGAAGCCCTACAACCGAGGCGCTTTGTGCAAGCCTGTCAAAGGTCGACGGGTGTCATCGCGCTGACAGCGCCAGAGAACCCAACGTCAAGCGGGTGACGCGGCGTTTTCAGGGCGGAATGGGGACGCACGCTGTCCCGCCCACGCACATCTGCCCCGCGGGGCAGCACTGGCACGGGCACGGTCGGTCGCCGCTCGCGCAGGTGATGGGCACGCAGCGGTTCGAGGCGCAGACCTCGTCGCAGCGGCACCCGCTCACGCAGCTCGCCTCGGAGCAGAAGTACCGTCGCGCGTCGACGCTGTCGCGCGTGCACGTGCCCGTGTCGCAGGCCCCGGCGCACTGACCGCCGCAACCGTCGGCGGTGCCGCAACGAACGCCCGGCGGACACCGCGGCACGCACACGCATCGACGGAGGGTCGTGTCGCAGACCTCGCCCGACGCGCACGCGCGGCCCACGCCGCACGACGGACCGCCCGGACACGCGTTCGCCAGCTCGGTGCCGCACGCGACGGAGTTCGGGTCGACGAGGCACGCGGGGATGCACTGGCACCGCCCGCTGTCACAGCTCGTGCGGCCGGTGCAGAGGGTGCCGCAGGCGCCGCAGTTCTCGGGGTCCGTCGTGAGGCTCACGCAGCGGTCGCCGCAGAGGGTGAAGGGCGACGGGCAGCGGCACATGCCGCCCGAACACGTGGTGCCCGAGGGGCATCGCGCGCCGCACGCGCCGCAGTTCGCCGGGTCGGTCATCACGGCCGCGCAGCGCCCCGAGCAGGGGAGCGAGAGCGCCGGGCACCCGCCGAGGCCGCCGCCGTCACCACCGCCCGCGGAGGCGTCTTCGGGCATGGGCATGCTTCCGTCACCGGGCGGCTCGCAGCCCGATCCCGCGCACTCGCAGCGGCGCGCTTCGACGTTGCAGACCTGACCCGCGGCGCACGCGAGGCCCACGCCGCACGGCGGCGCGCCCTCGCACTCGTTGGCCACCACCTCGCCGCAGGGAACCTCCAGCGCGCGCTCCCCCGGCGGACACCGCGACACGCAGATGCAGCGACGGAGGGCGGTGTCGCAGCGCTCGCCCACGCCGCATCCCGAGCTGCATCGCCCGCCGCAGCCGTCGTCTTCGCCGCACGCGCTGAGCGGCGTGCAGCGGTTGGTGCACGCGCACGAGAACAACACGGGATCGCAGGTCGCGAAGGGGTTGGGGCAGGGGCCCACACAACGCCCGCCGCAGCCGTCGTCGGTGCCGCAGGGGGTGTCGGCCTGGCAGAGCCGGTCGCACTGGCAACGGCCCACGACACATCGGTCGCGGGGCGAGCGCGTGCACGGCGGGTCGCAGCCGCACGTGGGCACGCAGCGTCCGTCGACGCAGAGCGCGCCCGCAGGACACGAGACCCGCGCGCAGGGGTTGGGCACGCAGCGGCCCTCGGCGCACACCTCGTCGGCGCCGCACGCCACGCCGTCGCAGGCCGAGCGCGGGGTGCAACGCACGTGGCAGGTGAACCCGTCGGCGCAGCGTCCCGGGCACGGCGTCACGCGCGTGCAGCGTCCCGTGGTGTCGTCGCAGAACTGACCCGCCGCACACGTGATGCCCGCGCAGGGCGCAGGGAAGCACCCGGCCACGCAGCGTCCCGCGAAGCAGGTCTCGTTGCCGTTGCAGCGCACGTCGGCGCAGAGGTCGCGCACGGGCACGCAGCGCATGTCGCAGCGGTCGGCGCCGCACGGGGTCTCCGACGCGAGGCACACGTCTTCGCTGCACCGCCCCTGGAGGCAGCGCTGGCCGCGGGGGCAGCCGCGGTCGTCGTCGCAGCCTGCGGTCACATCGGAGGTCGAGACGTCGGTGCGCGGGCGGTCGAGGGTGGGCGGGGTGAAATCGTCGGCGTGGTCGGTCGCCGCATCGACGGCGGTCATCGTGGCGTCGAAGCGCGGTCCCAGCACGCTGCTGCCGTCGGCGCAGGCCGAGAGCGCCACGGCCGCGAGGGACGCGCACAGGAGGGTGGGAGACGGCGCGGCCCGACGCACGATGCGACGACAATACCTGCACCGCGCGCGGTCACAACGGTGCGTCGCGTGCGGCGTTCAGAGCGCGATGTCGTGGAGGAGCCGCTGGCCCTCGACGGCGAGGAGCTCCATCTGCCGGTCGGTCAGGCCGAGGGCCTCGCGGGCGGGGACGGCGAGGTGATCCATGGGCACGGCGGTGGCGTCGGGCGGGCTCGGAAACGGATGGCCCAGCGCCTCGGCGAGCGACGACCCCACGAGCACCACGGCGGCGAGCGGGTGCACCACGTTGCCCACGCGGAGCTTGTGGTGGTTGGCGAGCACGAGCACGGTGTCGTCGTCGAGGTTCCAGTGCTTCGCGACGCGGGCCGAAAGCCCCTCGTGGATCTCGACGAGCGAGGGCCACACGTACGAGAGGTCGGGCCTGCGCTGGTCGCGCGACCCCTCGCCGAGCACCATGAGCCCCACGGCGAGGCCCACGTCGGCGAGGAGCCCGCACAGAAACGCCTGCGCCGCGGGCATCGCGGTGTACCGACACACGAGCGACGCGAGGTGCGCCGTCGCCACGGAGTGCACGCGCAGGGCGTCGGCGATGGGCTGGTATCCCTCGGCGCGAAAGATCCGCATCGACATGGCGATCTCGAGGGCCACGTTGCGCACGCCGTCGAGGCCCACGCGCGCGGCCGCATCGCGGACCGTCTGCACCTTGCCCGTGCCCGCGTACGTCGCCGACGTTGGCCCGTCGCATGAGCTGCGCGGCGAGCGTGGCGTCGCGCATGAGCACCTGCGCCACCTCGGCGATGCCCACGTTCGAGCGTCGGGTCATGTCGACGAGCCGCGCGGCCACCTCGGGCAGCACGGGCGGTCGCCACGCGGGGTCGTCGATCACGCGCACGAGGCGGCGCGCGACCTGGGCGCGATCCATGGGCACGTCGTTGGCGCTGACATCGACGGTGCCCCAGCCATACCCGATCCATCCGGCCTTGGTCTGTGGGAGTGACATCGTGGGTGTTGCTCTCTCGACGGGGTGGGAGACGTGAAACGAAGGGGACTGCGCGGGGAGGGACGCTGCGTCGGCACGCGGCCCAACGGGGGCAGCGCGTCCCTCTGATCTCCGTCATCGGTGTGTGGCGGCAGCACCGTGAACCGCGCCGTAGCGATCGCTGCTCAGGGTTCGATCACCGGGTCGTCGGTGCGGGCCTCGCGGCGTTCGAGGTACAGGGTGATCACCTCGAACCACACCACGGTGGCCCAGAGCACCGCGAACCACACGAGCACGGCCTCGACGGGCAGCGCCGACCAGGCGTTGAAGGTCACGCCGAGCATGTGGTGGGGGTTGTAGTTCCACCACTGGTAGGGCGAGGCCATGGTGCCCTCCCAGAGCATGCTCACGGAGACGAGCATCGTTCCCGTCACGAGGAACGACCGCCAGTGGATGCGCCACATCACCACGCGCAGAAAGGCCACCGTGGGCACGAAGGCCACGAGCACCAGCGTCGCGAAGTAGCACGGGAATCCCGCGGCCCCGTGGGTCACGAAGCGCTTGAACGCCCATCCCCCGACGATGAGCGCGAGGCCCCACACGAGCGACCACGGCGAGAAGCCCATCGACACGAGCGAGCGATGGCGCGGCGGCCCGAGGAGCCTCGGCTGGGGCATCCACACCTCGGCGAACCAGAGGTAGCCCATGAGGATCGCCACGAAGCCCAGCGCATAGAAGAGGAACTCCTCGATGGGCACGCGGCCGCCGACGACGGGCACCATCACCCCCATCGTCGCGGCGAGGTTGTCGAAGGTGAAGAAGCTGCTCGCCCCGAGGAGGTCGAGGAGAAATCCCTGCGGCACGAGCACGGCCAGCGTGAGGGCCCACGCCCGCGTGCGCTCGCGAAAGCCCGCGTCGCTGCGCAGCGAGGCGAGCATCATCGCCGAGGGCACGAGAAAGAGCAGGAGCGAGACGGTGTAGCCGTGCGGCGTGGGGTTCGACGCGACGGGCACGCGCGGGCGCTCGGTCGTGGCGGTCGAGAGCGTGGCGACGGCCGCGGGCACGATGGCCGCGATGGCCCAGAGCACGTAGCGCATCGCGAGGGGCTGCGGAATCGGCGGGGGCTGCGGTCGGTCGGTGCGGGCGCTCGGGTCGGGGTGCATGGCGGCGGGTGCGTCCTCCTCGTGGACAACAGCAACGGCGGAGCCTCACCGCAACCGCAGTCGCTGCGATAAGGTCCGCGCCACGATGAGCGAAGAAATTCCAGAGGGTGGACGGCGGCGCGTCGCGGTGATCGGCGGCGGCATCAGCGGGCTCACGGCGGCCTTCGCGCTGACGGGCACCGAGGCGCTCCGCGCGCGCTACGAGGTCACGGTCTACACCGAGGGCTGGACCCTCGGCGGCAAGGGCACCAGCGGGCGCAACGCGCAGCACTTCGACCGCAACGAGGAGCACGGCCTCCACGTGTGGATGGGCTTCTACGACAACGCCTTCACCCTGCTGCGAGAGACCTACGCGGAGATGGTTCCGCCGCGCGATCCGAAGGCGTTCTTTCGCCCCGCGGCCACGGGCATCTTTCAAGACTGGTTCGACGGCGGATGGCACCCGTGGCCCGTCACCCTCCCGTCGTGGGACGCGCTCCCCGGCGAGAACCCCGGCTCGCACCGCACGCGCGACCTCCTCCCCGTGATGGTCGACCGCCTCGAAGCGGTCTTCGAATCCGCGCGCGCCGCCGCGGGCGAGGCCGAGCACACGGTCTCGTCGTGGTTCAGCGCCTTCGCCGGGCGCGTCTCCGAGGCCATCGACCCCGAGGCCCGCGGCTTCGCCCTGCTCCGTCGCGCCGTCGCGTGGATCGTCGAGGCCGCCGAAGAGACCGCCGACCGCGCCCTCGCCGCGCTCCAGACCTTCGCGCAGTGGTTCCAGGAGCTCGCCGAGCGCCTCGAAGGCGAGACCCCGTGGTTCCGCCGCCTCGCGATCCTCGTCGACCTCGCGATGGCCGTGCTCCGCGGCCTCGTCGCCGACCACGTGCTCACGCGGGGCTTTCGAAGCATCGACGGCGAAGACCTCGTGGCGTGGCTCCGTCGTCACGGCGCGAGCGACGAGGCCGCGAACAGCGCGGTGATCCAGGGCGTGTACGGCGCGGTGTTCGCGTTCGTCGAGGGCGACCGTCGGCGTCCGAGCCTCGCCGCGGGCGCGGGCCTGCGCGGCATGCTCCGCCTCTTCGCGGGCTACACGGGGGCGCTCGATTTTGTGCCCCGCTACGGCTTCGGCGAGACCGTGTTTGTGCCGCTCTACGAGGTGCTCTCGGCCCGCGGCGTGCGCTTCGAGTTCTTCTCGCCCGCGCGGCGCCTCACGCTCGACGACGACGCGAAGCGCGTGGAGCGCATCGAGCTCGGCGTGCGCGCGCACCTGCACCACGCGCCCTACCGACCGACGGTGAACGTGCGCGGGCTGCCGTGCTTCCCCACCGAGCCCCTCTACGACCAGCTCTTCGAAGCCGAGGAGCTCCGCAGGCTGCGTCCGAACCTGCACTCGGTGTGGCCCATGGCCGACGTGGGCGCGCGCACGCTCCACCGCGGACGCGACTTCGACGACGTGGTGTTCGCCGTGCCGCCCGGCGCCTTCGCGCAGCTCGTCGACGACCTCGTCGCGCGCGTGCCGGGGTGGAAGGAGATGGTCTCCAACGCGCACACCGTCGCGACGCTGGGCGTGCAGCTCTGGATGCGTCCGACGCTCGCCGAGCTGGGCTGGACGCTCCCGACGCCGGGGCAGAGCGCGTACGTTCCGCCGCTCGACACGTACGGCGACATGAGCGACGTGATCCCGTCGGAGTCGTGGCCCGACAACTTCAAGCCGGGCTCGCTCGCGTACCTCACGGGGGCGCGTCCCGAGGCGCCGTGGGGACGGGCCGAGACCGTCGAAGCGCAGAAGGCCGAAGACGCGCGCGTGCGGGAGATGAGCGCCGAGTGGGTGCGTCACGCGTCGGGGCACCTGTGGCCCGCGGGCCGGATGCGCTGGTCGCCCGATGCGCTCGACCTGACGCTGCTCGTGGCGCCCGGTCGCAAGACGCCGGAGGCGCGCTTCGAAGCGCAGTTCTTCAACGCGAGCCTCGTGGGCTCGGACCGCTACGTGCTCACGCTCCCCGGCACCACGCAGCACCGCCTCGCGCCGGGCGCGTCGGGCGTCGAGAACCTCGCGCTCGCGGGCGACTGGACGTCGACGCCCCTCGACGTGGGCTGCATGGAGGCCGCGGTGATGTCGGGGCTCCTCGCGGCGCGCGCGCTCTCGGGCGCGGCGATCACGATCTACGGCGAAGAGGAGTGAAGGGAACGGGCGACGCTGCGGGTCACGGCCAGAGCGTCGTGACCTGCGGCAGCCCGAGGTCGCAGCCCATGTGCACGCCGAAGGCGCTCAGCGGGCCGGTGATGCCCAGGGTCTCGGCGATGGGATGGCTGTCGCAGGGATTCACCGTCACGCGGTGCGCGCCTTCGAGGGCGTAGAGCGTGAGGTTCGCCATCGACGCTTCGAAGAACTCGACCTGCTGAAACGACGCGGCCGTGGTCGAGTCGGGCGAGCGGAACTGCCGCAGCGACACCGTGGGGATCTTCGAGGCGAGCATGGCCTTTACGAAATCGAAGCTCGCGCCGAGTCCCTCTTCGACGTGATCGAGCGCGCCGGGCAGCGGCGTCATCGGGTCGACGAGCGTGCCCTCGCGAAAGGCCGCTTCGAGCATGTCGGCGGCTTCGCGCAGGGCGCTCCAGGTGGACGCGCGGTCGCCGCGGGTGGCGCCGTCGGTGCGGGTGACCGAGAGCAGTTCGAAGGGCGCTGCGATGGCGTCGGGCGAGAATCGCTCGATGGCCGTGGTGCGCATGGACCACAGGGCCTGCGCGTCGGGTCCGTCGGGGAGCGTGACGTCGGCGAGGCCCTTCGCGATGCCGAGCATCTCGCGTCCGCCGGTGAGCGCGTACTGGCTGTCGACCCAGATCGAGGGGACCCAGATCGCGAGCTCGCCGCGGCGCGGTCCGTGGGGGATGTCGCGCGTCGCGAGGAGGTACGTCCACACGGCCACCTCGCGGTACGCGATGGCGCCGCGGGCGCGGTACGCAGGGTCGAGGGAGTAGGCCTTCTGGTACGACCCGAAGGAGAAGAACAGCAGCGGCAGCGCCGCGAACGACACCGCGCCCTGCGTGGTCGCGCGGAAGGTGCGATCGACGAGCGCCTGGAGCTTCGCGAGGTCGGGCGCGAGGGTGAGAAACCCGTCGAGCGAGAGCCCGTCGCAGCGCGCGGGCAGGGGCCACACCAGCTCGCAGACACCGTCGACGTAATTGAAATCCGCCATCGAGTTCAGCCCTTCGGAGATGGGAGTTGCGCGAGGTACCAGTCGGCGCCCATGCGTCGCAGCGTGCGCTCTGCCTCGGCGTGCGCCTCGCGGTCGTCGGGGGCACCGCGCGTCGCGAGCGCGAACCACGCGAGCGCTTCGAAGAGCATCGCGCCCGCGCGCCGTCCGTCGTCGGCCGCGCGACGCCAGCACACGCGGGCCTCGCGCACGTCACCGCGGCGCCACGCGCGCTCGCCCTCGGCCCAGCGGCCGAAGCCCGCGAGCGGCGGGAACACCCGGGCCATCGCCGTGGCGCTGCGCACGGCCACGTCGAGATCCTGCGGGGCGTCGGCGCACACCTCGACCATCGCGAGCACCGCGCCGTAATCGCCGAAGGCCGACGCAGGGTTCTTCGCGAACCACGCCACCGCGGGGGCCACGGCCTGCCGCGCGCCCGTCACGTCGCCCCTGCGATGGAGCACCAGCGCGCGCACCGCGGGGTGACGCGAGCGCGAGAGGGCGTCGGTCTGCGCGATGAAATCCGACGTGCGGTCGAGGAGCGCGGCGGCGTCGTCGAGGCGTCCGCGGTGGGCGTAGAGCGGCGCGAGCTCGTTCACGGCCCAGAGCGCCTGCTGCGTGTTGCCCGCGGCGAGCACGAGCTCCAGCAGCTCTTCGCCCGTGGCGATGGCGCGGTCGAAATCGCCGAGCCACGCGTGCTGACACCCGCGCATGTAGAGGCTGTTCGCGAGCGCGAAGCGGTCGCCGAGGCGACGGAGCTGGAGCTCGCCCTCGCGGTAGCACGCCATCGCTTCGTGCCAGCGCCCGAAGCACGTGTGGTAGAGCCCCTCGGCGCCCCAGGCCATGCCGCGCGCGCGGGCGTCTCCGTGCCGCTGCCCGAGGCGCAACCAGCGACGGGCGAGGGGGGCTGCGCGTGCGACCCCCGCGAGGTATCCGAGGCCGCCGTAGCCGCGCCCTGCGGCGTCGAGTCGATCGGCGCGTTCGGCGAGGTTCACCGCGAGGAGGGTGGTCGCGAGCCATCCGCCCGTGTCGGCCTCGTAGTAGCGCTGCTCGCTCAGCGCGCCCGCCGCGAAGGCGCACTCGGCGAGCGTGCGCTGCTCGTCGGGACGCAGCGATCCGGTGCGGGGCGCGCGCACGAGGTGGAGGAGCTGCGCGCCGAGCTGGTCGACGGCCGCGCGGTTCCATCCGTCGGGGCGGTCGGGCACGGCGATGCCCGCGAGCGAGAGGGCGCGTTCGAGGTGCTGCCGCGAGCGCACCATGTCACCGAGCGCGAACCACGCGTCGCCGAGGTGCCGCGCCCAGCGCACCCGTCGGTCGGTGGAGGCTCCGTGTCCGCGTACGACGAGCGCCGCGTCGAGGGCCACGGCCTCGTCGAGCAGACGGATTCCCTCGCGGTACATGCCCTGTTCGGTGGCGCGCACGCCGGCGCGTTCGAGGTACGCGAGGGCCCGCGGATCATCGCCCGCCTGACGCCAGTGATGCGCGAGCTCGGCGAGGTGCAGGGCCACCTCGGCGCCGAGGCTGCGCTCCATCGCGCGGGCCACCGACTCGTGGAGCGCGCGGCGCTGCGAGGGGAGCAGCAGCCCGTAGACCACCTCGCGCGTGACCGCGTGACGAAACGCGCACTCGCCATCGCCCACGTCGCGCACGAGGTCGACGGCGTGGAGGTGCGTGAGCGCCCGCGCGATGGCCGCCTCGTCGGCGCCGTCGGGGTGAACCTCGTGGAGCAGCGCGCGCGAGAAGTGCTGCCCGATCACGCTCGCGGCCTTCAGCGTGAGCTGCTCGTCGGGCGAGAGGCGGTCGACACGCGTCGCCACCACGCCCTCGACCGTGTCAGGAATGGCCAGCGCCTTGAGGGCCTCGGGGCTGTGCGCGAGCGCGCCCGCGTCACGGAGCGCGAACGCGAGCTCTTCGATGAAGAACGGATTGCCCCCCGCGCGCGAGAGCAGCAGCGCCGACACCGCGGGCGGGAGCGCGTCGACGCCGAGGGCCTCGCAGGCCACGCGCACGGCGTGGTCGCCGTCGAGCGCGCCGAGGGTGAGCACCGTGAGCCCGTCGCCCGCGAGGAGCGTCTGCGCCGTGGGATCGCGGAGCTCGCTGCGCCGCAGGGCCATCACCATCGCGACGCGCGGGCACTGCACGCGCACGGCGACGCAGAGCGACCACGAGGCCGAGTCCATCCAGTGCACGTCGTCGAGCACCACGGCCGCGCGGTGGGTCGCGGTCGCGTGCTGGAGCACCCGCACGAGCAGCGCGCGGGTGTTGTCGGCGCGCACCTGGCCGGTCATCTCCTGCGTGCGGGCGGTGGCGCCGAGGTCGAGCGACACGACGGGCGCCACGAGCGGCGCCAGCTCGACGAGCGACGGATCGATGGCCCCGAGCGCGCTCCGAAGCGCCGCCGCGCGGGTCGTCGCATCGCGCGCGCCGTCGACCCCGAGGAGCGCCGCGAACACCTGCGACCACGCGCCGTACGCCGCCGTGCGCGTCGCCTCGCACGCGCCGTGAAACACCCGCAGCCCCGCGCCCGCGGCCACCTCGGTGGCGAGCGCGACGAGCCGTGATTTTCCGATGCCCGCCTCGCCCGCGATGCACAGGTGACCCGCCCCCACGCCGTCGGCGAAGCGTTCGAGCGTGCGCGCGACGGTGGTCTGTTCCGCCTCGCGCCCCACGAGCGGATGCATCTGCCGCGCGGGCGCTTCGAGGGGCGCCGCGCGCGTCGCCCGCCACACCTCCACGGGCTCGGCGCCGTCGCGCAACGGAACCTTCCGCGGCCCATCGAGGTGCACCGCGCCCCGCGTCGCCGCCGCCGTCGCGCCGTCGCAGAGCACCGCCCCGTCGGCCCGTTGCATGAGCCGCGCGGCGAGGTTCACCCGATGCCCGATGAGCCCGTACTCACAACGGATCGCGTTGCCCCGCTCGCCGCAGAACACCCGCCCCGTGGCCACGCCCGCCGACGCGCGGAGCCCGAGGGCGCCGAGGGTCTCGACGAGTTCGAGCGCGGCATCGAGGGCGCGCGTCGGGTCGTCTTCGTGCGTGCGCGAGGGGAGTCCCCACGCAGCCACGAGCACCGTGCCCTTGTCGTCGACGACGAGCTGGTTGATCGATCCGTGGCGGCGGTAGACGGCCTCCTGCATGGCCCGCACGGCGCGTCGCGCGAGGCCGTCGGCGTCGTCGCGGTCGAAGTCGAACGAGGCCAGCGAGACGAAGAGCACGGTCACCCTTCGCAGCTCGGCGAGCCAGCGCGCGTGCACCGCGTCGAGGCGCGCGCGCACCACGCGAGACACGTACGCGAGGGCCTCGTCGCCCACCACCATGTCGTGCCCGGGGAGCGTCGCGCTCGACCGCTCCACCGCACGGATGCCCGTGAGCAGCGCGTGATCGCCGCGCCAGTCGAGGGTCGCGCGGGTGACGAGCAGGTCGGCGCAGGCGGGCGAGAGCACCACCTCGCCGCGCCGCGCGACACCCTCCGCCGCGCACGCCTGCGAGAGCGCGGGACCGCCCACGAGGTACTCCCAGCGGTCTTCGACGCCGCCCGCGTGCACCGCGCGGAGCCTGCCCACACCGAGCCCCATGTGCATCGCGAGCGAGGCCTCGCGACCGTCAGACTCTGCGGGAAACACCGAGGCGAGCTCCAGGGCGCACGCGGCCGCGCGGTGGGCGGCGTCGGCGAGCGCGTCTCCCTCGCCGGGCCACACGACGATGGCCGCATCTCCGGCGAAACGGAGCACGTGTCCGCCGTGGGCCGTGGCGCGGTCGATGACGGCGCCGAACACGTCGCGGAGCTTCTCGCTGACGGTGGCCGCGCCGTCGTTTCCCGCGGCGGCGGCCTGTTCGGCGAGGCGCGTGAAGCCCGACACGTCGGCGAAGAGCACGGCCGCGGAGAAGCGCTCGCCGTCGGCGTGGGCGCGCGGGCTGTCGGGCGCGGCGAGGCGCAGGGCGGGCGGCAGAAAGCTCGCGATCGTCGGTGCGAACGGCATCGGCGCGAAAGGCGTCCTCCTCTGCGGGCGAGCATCGCGCGGAGGGCGCCGCGGTCGCAACGGTGGAACGACCGACGTGCACGCAACGTCCGACGGCCGCGCGCGCATCGGGTCCACAGGGCGGCGGAAAGGGGGTGTGCAGGGGCGCCGCACCGACGCGTTTCTCCAATCGTTCCTCCGCCCGCTGCGACTACCTTCGCGCGCCATGAACGCAGAGGGAACCTTCACCGTCGCCGCGCACCCCGAACCCCCCTACGACGACGCCGACGGCGTGTCGCTCGGTCGCATGCGCATCGAGAAGCAGTTCGTCGGCCCGCTCACGGCGACCAGCGTCGTGCACATGCTCGCGGCGCGCACGGCCACGCAGGGCAGCGCGGGCTACGTCGCCTGCGAGCGCATCACGGGCTCCCTCGACGGGCGCACCGGCAGCTTCGTCGTGCTCCACGTCGGACTCATGGACCGCGGCGCCCACTCGCTCACGATCACCATCGTGCCCGACTCGGGCACCGGCGAACTCACCGGACTCCGCGGAACCATGACCATCCGCATCGTCGACCGCGTGCACCACTACGCCCTCGACTACACCCTCTGATCGCACCCCCGCGCGGCGCGCCACGCGCCTATGCTCCGCGCCCCGTTGATGCGCCCCACGCCCTTCGCCCTCGCCCTCGCGCTCTGCGCCTGCCGCACCTCGACGCCCTCGCTCGCCCCTCGCGCGCCCATCGACCTGCGCGCCGGCGTCGACACGCGCGCGCTGGAGCAGTTTCTTCGCACGCAGCGCTTCTCCATCGGCCGCCCGACGGGCTTCACACCGACGCCCGACGGACGCGCCGTGCTCTACCTCCGCGCCCCCGAAGGCAGCGCCGCCCGCGCCCTCTGGACCTGGGACCGCGACACCCGTCGCGCCCGCGTGCTCGTGACCGCCGAGCAGCTCCTCGGCGCGGGCGAAGAACACCTCGACGCTGCCGAACGCGCCCGCCGCGAACGCACGCGCACCCTCGGCCGCGGCATCACGCAGTTCGCGCTCTCGCCCGATGGATCTCGCGTGCTGATCGCACTCTCGGGCTCGCTCTTCGTCGTCGATCGCGCGACGGCCACGGTGCGCACGCTCTCGTCGCAGCGCCCCGCGCCCGTCGACGCGCGATGGTCTCCCGACGGACGCGCCGTGGCCCTCGTGCGCAACGGCGAGCTTGCGGTGATCGACGTGGCCTCTGGCGCAGAGCGCGCGCTCACACAGGGCGCCGACGCGAACCACACGCACGCCGTCGCCGAGTTCGTCGCGCAGGAGGAGCTCGACCGCATGGAGGGCTGGTGGTGGTCGCCCGACGCGCGCGAGATCGTGTGGCAGGAGACCGACCTCACCCACGTGGAGCGCCTTCGCATCGCCGATCCGCTGCACCCCGAGGCCGCGCCCGACGAGAGCGCCTATCCGCGCGCGGGCACCGAGAACGCATCGATCCGTCTTCACGTCACGCCCGTCGCGGGTGGACCCTCGCGCGAGATCACCTGGGACCACGCGCGCTTCCCCTACCTCGCCGCCGTGCGATGGACGCGCGACGCCCCGCTCACGCTCCTCGTGCTCGACCGCGCACAGCGCGAGCTCGCCGTGCTCGCGGCGAACCCCGACGGCTCCACCCGCACGCTGCTCACCGAGCGCGACGCCGCGTGGGTGAACCACGACGCCGACAACCTCGTGTGGCTCCCCGGCGGACGCGCCTTCCTCTGGCTCTCCGAGCGCAACGGCGCGTGGCAGCTCGCGCGCGTCGACGCCTCCGACGGCGCGCTCACCGCGCTGACGCCGCCCTCGTTCGACCTCCGCGGCCTCGCGCACGTCGACACGTCACACCACACCGCGCACCTCCTCGCGGGCGACGACCAGGGCGCCACGCAGTGCGCGACCTTCGACTACGAGCACCCCGAGACCGCACCGACGCGCACCACCCGCGACGACGGCGATCACCGCTGCATCCCCTCGCGCGATGGCGAGCTCGTGGTGCGCGAGACGAGCACCGTCACGGCGCTCCCCACGGCCACGGTGCACGACGCGATGGGCGCGCTCCTAGGCACGATCGAGCACACGATGGAGGCTCCGCTCGCGCGTCCCGACGTGACCTTCGTGACCGTCGGCGCGCGCGGCTATCGCGCGGCGATCGTGCGTCCCCACGGCTTCGATCCGTCGCGGCGCTACCCCGTGATCGACTCGGTGTACGGCGGCCCGGGCGTGCGCATGGTGACGCGCTCGATGACGCGCTACCTCGTGCCTCAATGGTTCGCCGACCAGGGCTTCGTGGTGGTGATGATCGACGGCCGCGGAACGCCCGATCGCGGACGCGACTGGGAGCGCGCCCTCGCGGGTCACCTCGGGGATGTTCCCCTCGACGACCAGGCCGACGCGCTGCGGGCCCTCGGCGCGCGCGACGCCTCCCTCGACCTGTCGCGCGTGGGCATCATGGGATGGTCCTTCGGCGGATACCTCTCGGCCCGCGCGGTGATCGAGCGCCCCGAGACCTTTCACGCCGCGGTGTCGGGCGCGCCCGTGACCGAGTGGCGCGAGTACGACACGGCCTACACCGAGCGCTACCTGGGCCTCCCCGCGGAGCGCGCCGACGACTACGACCGCGCGTCGCTCCTGCCCCACGCGCCGACGCTCTCGCGCCCGCTCCTCGTCGTGCACGGAACGGCCGACGACAACGTGTACTTCCACAACGCGCTGCGCCTCACCGAGGTGCTCTACCGCGCGGGTCGTCGTGTTGATTTTCTTCCCCTCGCGGGCGAGACGCACCTCGTGAACGAGCCCTCGCGCGCCCTCGCATGGACGCTCCGCGCCCGCGCCTTCTTCGTCGAGCACCTGCAACCCGCGCCGTGACCGCCTCGCGCGCGGTGTGGTAGAGACCGCGCCCGCCATGTTCACCCTCCGCGACGAGCTCGGACGCGCCGCTGCTGAAGCGCTGCGCGCCGCCTTCCCCGACGTCACCTTCCCCGACACCGTCTCCGTGGAGCGCTCGCAGAAGGCCGACCTCCAGTCGTCGGCCGCGATGCAGTTCGCGCGTGCTGCGAAGAAGCCTCCGCGCGAGCTCGCCGACGTGATCGCGAAGTCCATCGCGTCGCACCCCGCGGTGGAGCGCACCGAGGTGGCCGGCGCGGGCTTCGTGAACGTGGCCCTCCGCGACGCGTGGCTGGCCTCGCAGGTGATGGCGCCCCTCGCGCTGCGCGACGTGGGACACGGCCGCGTGGCGGTGATCGACTTCTCGTCGCCCAACGTGGCGAAGCCCATGCACATCGGCCATCTGCGCTCGACGATCCTCGGCGAGGCGCTCGCGCGGGTGCTGCGCGCCGCGGGCTACACCGTCGTCGCCGACAACCACCTCGGCGACTGGGGAACGCAGTTCGGCAAGCTCCTCGTGGCGTGGAAGCGCTGGCTCGACGCGGCGGCCTTCGAGGCCAACCCCGTGGGCGAACTGCTTCGCCTCTACGTCGCCTACACGAAGGAAGAGAAGGCCCAGCGCGAGGCCCTCGGCGCCGTGGTGAAGGGCGACGACGACGGCGACGACGCGCCCGAGCAGGCCGCGCCCGAGATCCTCCGCGAGGCCCGCGCCGAGCTCGTGAAGCTCCAACAGGGCGACGCCGAGAACGTGGCCCTGTGGAAGCGCTTCATCGACGTCTCGATGGTCGAGTTCGAGCGCATGTACCAGCGCCTCGACGTGCACTTCGACGTCACCCTCGGCGAGAGCTTCTACAACTCCCGCCTGCCGGGCACCGTCGAGACGCTGCTCGCGAAGGGCATCGCCGAGCACAGCGAGGGCGCGGTGATCGTCACCTTCGAGAAGGCCCGCGACGGCGAGGCCATGCCGCCGCTGCTCGTGCGCAAGGCCGACGGAGGCTTTCTCTACGGCACCACCGACATCGCGACGGTGCTCTACCGCGAGGAGCGCTGGCAGCCCGCGCGCGCCATCTACGTGACCGACGAGCGGCAGCAGCTTCACTTCCGTCAGTTCTTCGCGGCCTCGCGGCGCCTCGGCGTCACGACCCCGCTGGAGCACGTGTGGTTCGGCCTCATGCGCATGCCCGAGGGCACGATCAGCACGCGCGACGGCAACGTGATCGGGCTCGAATCGCTGCTCGACGAGGCCGAGCGTCGCGCCCTCGAAGTGGCCCGCGCCGCGAACGGAGACCTCGGCGAAGACGAGATCCGCGAGGTGGCCCGCAAGGTGGGCGTCGGCGCGGTGAAGTACAACGACCTCTCGCGCGACCGCACCACGCTCGTGACCTTCACGTGGGAGAAGGCCCTCGCGCTCACGGGCAACACGGCGCCCTACCTCCAGTACGCCTACGCGCGGCTCCGCTCGATGCTGCGCAAGGCCGCGGAGCAGGGCTTCGCCGCGGGCGAGATCGTCGTGCGCGAGCCCGCGGAGCGCGCGCTGGTGATGAAGCTCCTCGGCTACGCCGACGCGGTCGACGAGGTGGCGCGCTCGCTCAAGCCGCACCTGCTCTGCGACTACCTCTACGACCTCGCGACGACGTTCTCGACCTTCTACAACGAGCTCCCGGTGCTCAAGAGCGAAGACGCCGTGCGCGCCTCGCGGCTCGCCCTCGCCGTGCGCACCGCAGAGACGCTGCGCGCGGGCCTCGCGCTGCTGGGCATCGAGGTCGCCGAGCGCATGTGAGCGCGTAGCCTTCGACGCACCCTGCGCCGCGCGCTCGCCCCGTAGCGCGGCGCGCGCATCTGGCGGTAGTGTCCCGCGCCGCCGTGGAATTCACCGACATCGCCCACTCGAATCCGCGCGTCGAGACCGACCTCGATCGACGCCTCGTGACGTACATCAACGACCCGCGCGACCTGCCGTTTCTGTATCTCATGATGCAGTGCGCGGCCGTGGCCCTGCTGGGCTGCGCGCTCTTCTTCGTGCGCGACGAGCGCATCTGGTACCTCGCGCCCGTGTACTGGGCGATCTGGGCCGGAGGCGTGCTCGATCGGTTCATCCTGATGCTGCACTGCACGTCGCACCGCACGCTCTTCAAGAAGGAGCACGCGTGGATGAACCAGCTCATTCCGTGGGCGCTCGGGCCCTTCATGGGCGAGACCCCCGAGACGTACTTCGCGCACCACATGGGGATGCACCACCCCGAGAACAACCTCGCCGACGACCTCAGCTCCACGATGCGCTACCAGCGCGATCGCTTCGTCGACTGGCTCACGTACTGGGCCGACTTCATGATGCTCGGCCTCCCGCGGCTCGTGCGCTACCACGCGCGCAAGCACAACCAGAAGCTCATGGCGCGCACGATCGCGGGCGAGGCGACCTTCCTCGCGGTGGCGCTCGGGCTGCTCGCGGTGAACTGGCGCGCGTCGGTGATCGTGTTCCTGATCCCCGTGGCGCTGGTGCGGCTGCTGATGATGGCGGGCAACTGGGCGCAGCACGCGTTCATCGACGCGCGCGACCCCGCGAACCCCTACAAGAACAGCATCACGTGCATCAACGCCCGGTACAACCGCCGCGCGTTCAACGACGGGTATCACATCCATCACCACGTGAAGGCCCGCGCCCACTGGACCGAACTCCCCGTGGAGTTCCGCGACAACATCGAGACCTACGGGCGCGAAGACGCCATCGTGTTCGAGGGCGTCGACTTCTTCATGGTGTGGTTCTACCTGATGATGAACGACTGGGAGACCCTCGCGAAGCGCTTCGTCCGTCTGCCCGGCGCGCCCTCGCGCACCGACGCCGAGGTGATCGCGTTCCTCCAGTCGCGCGTGCAGGCCATTCCCGACGCGGTGCCCGCCGAGGCGTGAGCGCTGCCGACGCTTCGTCGCACGCTGCGCGGTTGACACTGCACCGCGCGCGCTTTACGCGGTGCCCCCGAAGGAGCAGCACCGCAACACCATGGACGAAGCCACCCGCCAGAAGATCGAATCGCTCGTGAACGGCCACAAGGTCGTTCTCTTCATGAAGGGCACGAAGAACTTTCCCCAGTGCGGGTTCTCCGGCGCCGTCGCGCACATCCTCAAGACCCACCGCGTCGAGTACAAAGACGTGAACGTGCTCGCCGACGCGGCCGTGCGCGAGGGCATCAAGGAGTACACGAGCTGGCCCACCATTCCGCAGCTCTACGTCGACGGGAAGTTCGTCGGCGGCTGCGACATCGTCCGCGAGCTCGAAGGCCGCGGCGAGCTCTCGACCCTGCTCCGCGACGCCGGCGCGCTCCCCGCCTGAACGGCGTTTCCCCGCGTCACCGCACGCGCCCTCTGCGCCGTCGTCGGCCCCGCTCGCACCGCACGTTGCGTGTAGTCATCGGCCACGACGGTCGATAGACTCCGCGCCCGCGTTTCCACCCGCTCCTCCCGCCCCTCCGCCTCAGTGAAGCACGCCATGACCCACGGACCTCTCTCCACGCGCGCCCGTCTGGCCGACCTCGCCCTCGCCGTCTACCTCGCACCGCTGTTCGAGGGCCGCCGCGTGGCCGTCGTGGGCCCCACGTCGGGCGAGGTGGCGCGACGCGCGCGGGTGCTCGGCGCGCACACGGTGATCTCCTTCGGCGGCGTCGGCGACGACATCGCGGTGCGGGCCCTCGTGCCCGGCGCGCTCGCGGGCATGTACGGCAAGCTCGACGTGATCGTGGTGCCCGACGCGGGCGCGGTTCCGTCGCTCCCCGCGGTGCTCGACGAGGCGCGCCGCGCGCTCGGCTCCGAGGGTGTGGTGGTGGTGGCCTCCGAGCCCGACGACGGCCCCGTGCCGCTCGAGTCTGGGGCGCGCGGATCCGTGGGCTTCTACGACCTCGAAGACCTCTGCGTGGCGCGCTTCGCGAACGTGCGCATGGTCGGCCGCGGACCCTTCGTGGGCTACACCCTCGCCACGCTCGACGAGGGCGGCGACGACGTGGCCCTCGACACGCGGCTCATCGACGGCGATCCCCCGCGCCCCGAGGCCTTCATCGCGGTGGCGTCCGACAGCGCCGTCGCCCTCGAACCCCTCGCGGTGGTGCAGGTGCCCTCCGAGGTCATCACGCAGGTGCGCGAGGGCGCCACGAAGGGCCTCGAAGAAGAGCTCGCGAAGCGCGACCAGAAGCTGAAGGAAGTCGAGGCCGCGTCGGCCGAGCGGTGGGTGAAGATCCAGCGCTACGAGCACGGGCTGAAGGAGCTCGAAGAGGAGAACCGCAAGGCCCGCGACCGCGCCGTGCGCCTCTCGAAGGAGCTCGAAGACGAGCGCAAGCTCCGTCAGCGCATTGAGCTCGACGTCCAGATGTCGCGGCGCGCGCCCGAGCTCCCGAAGACGCCCGACCACGAGCCCGAGCTCCGTCGTCTGCGCGAGACCGCCGAGCGTCTGGAGCGCGAGCTCGCCGAGTCGAAGCACGCCGTCGAGGTGGCGCGCGCCGAGGCCGCCACCGCGAAGGCCGCCGCCGAGGGCGCGGTGAACGAGCTGGCCGACGCGAAGTCCGCGGTGGAGTCCGCGCGTCGCGAGCTGGCCACGGTGCGCACGACGGGTGAGGCCCTGAGCAGCGCGCTCGCCATCGAGGTCGAGACCCTGCGCCACGAGCTCCTCGACGCGCGCGCCCAGGTGCAGACCGCGGGAACGCGCGTGGCCGACCTGCTCCGCGAGCTCGACGAGACGCAGGCCACCGAGGCCGAGCTCCGCGCCGAGCTCGACGCCCTCGCCGAGCGCCCCGAGACGCCCGACCTCACGCCCGCCCTCGACGCCCTCCGCGCAGAGCTCGCGGCCACGAAGAGCGCCCTCGCCGAGGCGCAGGCCCACGCGGCCGTCGACGGCGAGCACGAGCGCCTCGAACGCGCCCTCGCGCAACACTCCGCCGAACTCACGAGGCTCCGCGCCGAGCGGGCGCAGCTCGATCAGGCCGTGCGCGAGCTCACGCTCTCGCTCTCCGACGCCCTCGGTCGCGACCACGCCGACGAGGCCGCCGAACTGCGGTCGCGCCTCTCGGCCATGGCCTCGGTGCACGCCGCGTTGATCGAGCGCGCGGAGCACCTCGCCGACGCGAACGCCGCCCTCGCCGAGAAGCTCGCGAAGGTCGAAGCGCAGGCCGTCGCCGCGGCGGGTGAGCTCCAGCAGGCGCGCTGGGCTGCCGAGGAGTCCGCGCGTGTGGCGTCGCAGCAGGCGTCGGCGCAGCCCGGTGACGAGGTGCTCGCGGCCGTCGAGGCGCAGCGTCAGGCCGCCGCCGAGGCGCGCAACGAGGTGGCGAAGCTCTACGCCGCGAACGTGGGCCTTGAAGCGCGGCTCGTGCACACGACGATGCAGCTCGAAGGCGCCCGCGCGGGCTATGCGCGCCGCGTCGCCGAGCTCGAACGCGAGATCGACCGCGTGATGAAGGCCCTCGAAGTGGCCGCCACGCAGACGCGCTTCGAACGCGACGCGAGCGAACCTTCGCTGACCCTCGAACTGGCCCTCGCGCGCGCCGAGCGTGACGGCATCGCGCGGCGCCTCGATGAGTCCGAGCGTGCGATCCGTGAGATTCCCCGCGGCGTGCGCACGGTCGAAGTGCCGGTGGAGAAGGTCGTCGAGCGCGTGGTCGAAGTGCCCGTCGAGCGCGTGGTCGAGAAGACCGTCGAAGTGCCTGTGGAGAAGGTCGTCGAGCGCGTGGTCGAGAAGACCGTCGAAGTGCCCGTGGAGAAGGTCGTCGAGCGCGTGGTCGAGAAGGTGGTCGAGGTGCCCGCGAAGCCCGCCATCGACCCCGCGGTCGTGCAGGCCCTTCGCGACGAGAACGCCACGCTCGCGACGCAGCTCACCGACGCCGAGCGGCGCCTCGATGAGCTCACGGCCGCACCGCGCCTCGACGTGCTGAGCGAGCCCGACCCCTCGGCCGAGGCCGCCGCCAACGCCCGCATGGAGCGCGTGATGGCCGACCTCGCCGCGACGGCCGAGCGCCTCGCGCGCACCGAAGAGGAGCTCACGAAGCTCCGCGCCGAGCTCGCCGACGCGCGCGCCCAGAGTGCTGCGGGCGCGAACGACGAGGACCTCGTGGAGCTTCGCGCGGAGATCGACATGCTCGTGCGCCGCTGCGACGACCTCACGCGCGACCGCGACCGTCGCCTCGCCGACGTCGAGGCCGTGCTGGCCCAGCTCTCCGACCGCGACCAGCGCCTCGCGGGCCTCGAACGCCGCCGCGAAGAGGAACTCGCCGGCGCCCAGCGGCTCATCATGATGGAGGCCCAGGCCAACCGCTCGCTGCGCTCGTCGCTCGACGATGTGCGCGCGGGGCTCTCGGCCATCCTGGTCGACGGCCGCGGCGCGATGGTGGCGCACGACCTGATGACCCTGCTCCGCCGCATCGAAGAGGCGGGCTGATCGGGCGATGCGAGGCAAGGCGCTGCTCGACGCGCTCATCGAGGTCGCGAAGACGAAGGAGCTCACCGTGCGCCGCGAGTCGATGACCCGCGGCACCTCCGCCGGGGGCTACTGCGTGCTCAAGGGCGTGAAGACGGTCTTCGTCGATGAGCGCGCGTCCGTCGAGGCGCAGATCGAGATCCTCGCGGGCGTGCTGCGACGCTTCGACTGGGCCGACGTCGAGCTCCCCGACCCCGTGCGCGCCGCGATCGTGAAGACCTGACCGCGCGCCCCCATCACGGCGCGAGAGGACCCTCAGCGGCCTTCGAGCCAGCGCTCCCAGAGGTTGAACGTCGCGTGCAGCGCGATGGCGGCGCCCACCCCTCCGCGGGCCCAGCGCACCGCGCCGAAGAGCAGCCCCGGAAAGAACACCGCGGCCCGCGCCACCGTCGGGTCGACCACGACGTGCGTCAGCGCGAAGAGGGCCGACGTGAGCACCACGACGCGCACCATCGCGCGGGCGGGCGGCTTTGCGTTATCGAGCCCGAACGCGTCGCAGAGGCGCGTGTGCACGTAGCCCCGAAAGAACATCTCTTCCGTGAAGGCCACGGCGAGGAGCTCGGTCGCGATCTCGCGCCAGCGCGTGGCGTCGAGCGCGAAGTGACGCGGCCCGATCTGGCGGTTCACGAGCGGCCACAGGAGCGAGTACACGGGCAGCACCGCGACGGCCACGAGGCCCGCGAAGCCCACCTCACGTCCCGCCGACGGGAGCGCCTCCCACAGCGTGCGAACGAGCGAGCGCGCGTCGCCTTCCGCACCGGGAAACACTCCGCCGAGACGGATGCCGTAGCGCCCCGTGTCGTCGCCGTCGGCGCGCACCCCGAGGATCGCCGCGCCGAGGAACACCACCCCGATGAGCTCGTGGAGTCCGCGGGCCATGAGCGCGGGCCGCGAGAGCACGAACACCAGCGCGTTCACCACCGCGCAGGCCACCGCGAGATGCCGCCATGCGATGCGTCGGGGCGGCGGGCTCGGCGGGTCGTCGGAAGGCATCGCGGCGGTGCGCTGGAGGGAGGTGCTGCGCTGGGGGAAGATGCTGCGCCGACGCTGCGAACGGGCAGCGCGCGGGCGGATCAGTTGAGCGAGGGGTCGGTCACCGCGGGGGCCTCGTCGGTGGCCACAGCGGGCGCTTCCGGGGCCTCGGGGGAGGCTTCGGCGGGCTCGGCGCAGTGGCGTTCGACTTCGGCGTCCATGGAGCCGAGGACCATGCGGGCGAGCATCTCGAAGTCACCGCGGAGCGACCACAGCGGGTTGCCGAAGGTGGCCGGGCGGTTGTTCTCGATGAAGAAGTGCGAGTACCAGGCGAGGCCGTAGCCCGCGACGGGGGCCGCGAGCAGAAAGCCCGGGCGGCGCGTGAGCGCGAAGGCCGCGAGGCTCGCGATCGCGGCGCTGGTGCCCACGGCGTGCACGAGACGGGTGGCGCGCTTGCTGTGGGCCCGCACGTAGTGGGGCCAGAACTCCTCGTACGACCGGACCGGCGGAACGCTCATGGGTTGAACCCACTACGCGCGTCGCCGGGCGCCGTCAACGGCCCTGGGCTTCCCGCGTGGGCGCTCAGTGGAAGGGCCGCAGGTGCGTCACGTACCAGCGCTCGCCCCAGTTGATCATCACGCGCACTTCGAGGGGCCGCTCGCGTCCGTCGACGTTCACGAAGAGCTTCGAGCGGTAGCAAGACCAGTAGGGCAGTCGGTTGGCCTCGCGACCCGCGGCCATCCAGGTGCACGCCCGCGAGAGTTCGAAGCGCGAGAACGTGGCGCGCGCGAGGCCCGGAATCTCCGTGCGAAAGGCCGCGATGTCGTGGCGGTACGCGCGGGTGAGGGTGTTGAAGTAGCCCGCGGCGCCCGACATGTCCTTGATGGCGAGAAAGGGCTCGCGGGGGAGAAAGAAATCCATCGCGGCCTCGACGCGGTCGGGCGTGCCCGTGCGAAGGGCGTCGAAGAGGTGCCGCGCGCGCTCCGTCGCGTCGCCCGCAGGAGGACGCGGCGTGGGCGAGCGCGCGTCGCGGGCGTTCTGCGACGGGATGGCGAGGGAGGGCCACGGATCGGCCGCGGCGAGCCATGGCAGCGCGGTGCAGAGCACGGCGGCGAAGAGGGGGAACATCCACGGGCGGAGGGGGCGTGCGCGCATCGTCGGGGCCGTGGCGCGTACCACGTTTTTGCCTGCGCCGAACGGGGGATGCGCGGGTCTCGCGGGCCGTGTGGCCCTCGTCTTGCTTTGTGGCCGACGGCGCGTAGGGCCTTGAAATCGCCCGAATTATTGCGAAGGCGATGCTTGACCCGCCACACTCGCGCAGCTACAGGACCGACGGTTTCAGGCCAGTGGGCGCCGCTTCGGCCTGAGCATGTCGAGTCAGCGAATCGCAGTGGGAACCGCGTCGCGCCGCGGTGGTGTTCTCCCTCCCACACGAAACGCGGGGCGCCACAGCGCCCGCCTCGACGCTTCGCTTGATCGCGCGACTTCACCGCCTCGCAGGAACAACCAGAGCCTTGAGCGCAACGCGGCACGAGCACCTTCGAAGGGCCTCGACGACGGCGAGCGGCACCACCGCCCGTGCCTCGCGCGACGCCCTGCGCGCTGCGAGGTGTTCGCGATGAGCGCAGACCGGGGGCTCATCGAAGAGGTGCGCGCGCGCACCGACATCGCCGACCTGGTCGGGCAGTACGTGCCCCTGCGCAAGGTGGGCTCGCGGTACACGGCCCGCTGTCCCTTTCACGACGAGAAGACCCCGAGCTTCAGCGTGAGCCCCGACAAGGGGTTCTACTTCTGCTTCGGGTGCAAGGCCTCGGGCGACGCGATCGGGTTCTACCAGCAGCTCGAAGGGGTGACCTTTCCCGAGGCGCTGCGGGCCCTGGCCGAGCGCGCGGGCATCGAGGTGCCCGAGACGCGCGACCCCGCGGCCATCGCCGAGGAGCGCCGTCAGCGCGACGTGGGCGAGCGCCTCCACGCGGTGTGCGAAGCCGCGGCGCTGTTCTTCGAGCAGAGCCTCGACGACGCGCCCTTCAGCGAGCTCGCGCGCGGCGCCCTCGAAGAGCGCGGCGTGTCGCTCGACGTGGCGAAGCAGTTCCGCCTCGGGTACGCGCCCGCCGCGTGGGACGCCCTCGCGCAACACCTCCGCGCGAAGCGCTTCTCGCCTGCCGATGCCGAAATGGCGGGGCTCCTGCTGCCCGGTCGCGGGAGCGCGTACGACCGCTTCCGTCACCGTCTGATGTTCCCGGTCTTCGATCGGTCGGGCCGCGTGGTGGCCTTCTCGGGGCGCATCCTCCCCGTGAGCGAAGAGATCCCCGAAGGCGTCGTGCCTGCGGAGACGGGCAAGTACATCAACTCCCCCGAGACGCCGATCTACCACAAGGGCGAGCTGCTCTACGGCCTCGCGAACGCGCGCGTCGCGATGCGCCAGAAGGCCGAGGCCATCGTGGTCGAGGGCAACTTCGACGTGGTGCAGATGCACCAGCACGGCTTCGTCGAGACGGTGGCGCCCCTCGGCACGAGCTTCACCGAGGCGCAGGCGAAGCTGCTCCGACGCTTCGCCGAGACCGTGGTGCTGGTGTTCGACGGCGACGAGGCCGGACGCAAGGCCGCCCGCGCGGCCCACGCGGTGTGCTCGAAGGCCGGGCTCATCGCGCGCGTCGGCGTGCTGCCGCCGAAGATGGATCCCGACAGCTACCTCCGCTCGATCACGCCCGATCACGGTCGCGACGGGATGACCAACATTCTCACGACGGGCCCGAGCATCGTGGAGTGGCTGATCAAAGATGCGGGCGCCAACTGCGGCGACAACGTGCCCGAGCGCGTGGCCGCGGTGCGCGCGCTGGCCCCCGTGATCGCCGACGTGCGCGATGCGTTGGAGCGCGACGTGTACGTGCGCCTCGCGGCCAAGACGCTCTACCTCGAAGAGCAGCAGGTGCGGACCGCGATCCGTGAGTTCCAGGCGGGAGCGGCGAAGGCGGCGCGCGAGTCGCCCTTCAACGATCCGCGGCGGAGGCCCGGGCTCACGAACCCGCAGGAGACGCCGACGGATCCGAACTCCATGGCGCGCCTCCGTTCGCGGGCCACGGCCAACGCGCTCGAAGCGGTGCTGCTGCGTCCCGAACTGCTGGAGACCGACGACGCCGCGGTGCTCCCCGAGTACCTCGACGAGGCCATGGCGAACTTCGTCCGCGTGGCGCGGGCCCAGTGGCTCGGCGAGCGGCGCCTCGATGGCGTGGCGCTCCTCGACGCGTGCCCCAACGATCGCGTGCGGTCGTGGGTGGGCGAGCGGTTGATGCCGCCCGCAGAAGACGACGACGCGGCGGCGGGCGAGCGGTTTCGCACCATGCTCGCCGATGCGACCGCGGAGCTGCGGCGCCTCGATGGGCTCAACCGCGCCCGCGCGATGAAGCACGTGAGCGCGAAGGCGGGCACGCAGGGCGACCCCTCGTCGGAGCTGGGGACGCTCAATGAACAGCTGAGATTGAAGCGGGAACTCGCGGCGTCGCGGGCGGCCAACCGACAGGCGGGCGGCAACGGCGGCAAGCAGGGTCCCGGGTGAATGTGCGCCCGTTGAGGGCTTTTGGCGGCGATGATGGTAGGTTCCGCGCCCCCCGTTTTGTGGCGGCGGGTGACGGTTGAAGAGCTGCGGCGAGCACTCCGAGAGGTATGAGGAGCCGTTCGATGAAGGAAGAGACGACGCGCAAGGGTACGCACGCCGGCAAGACGGCGAAGGACTCCAAGGACCACAAGGAGTCGCACCGCGACGCGAAGGAGCCGCGCGGCGCCGAGGCGAACCTGGCGAACGCCGCTGCGCAGGCCGCGGGGAAGATCAAGAACCGCGACCGCAAGGAGGTGCAGCAGCTCATCGAGCTCGGCAAGAGCAAGGGGCACCTCACGTACGAGGAGATCAACGAGGCGCTCCCGTCGGAGAACTTCTCGCCCGATCAGATCGACGAGCTCATGGGCATCCTCGGGGATGAGGACATCGAGATCGTCGATGCCTCCACCCAGGTGAAGGTCGCCCCCAAGCGCGCGGCGGAAGAAGACCAGGAGAAGCGCGTCGTCCCGATCCCCGAGGAGGAGGACGCGGGCTTCGACGACGCCTACGCGTCGAAGTCGAACGACCCCGTTCGCATGTATCTCCGCAAGATGGGCTCGGTCTCGCTGCTCACCCGCGAGGGCGAGGTCGAGATCGCGAAGCGCATCGAAGACGGCGAGACCAAGGTGCTGCACACCATCCTGCGCTCGCCCATCGCGGTGCAGGAGATCATCAAGCTCGGCGAGAAGGTCAAGCAGCGCAAGGTGCGCCTCAAGGACGTCGTGCGCGATGCCGACGACGAGGAGGGCTACAACGAGGAGGAGGTGCGCAAGCGCGTCGAGAAGCTGACCGAAGAGGTCAAGCGCCTCTGGTCGCACATCGAGACCCTCGAAGAGAGCCTGGATCCGAACGCCGCGAAGAAGGTCTCGGACACGCGCAAGAAGCAGATCAACGACGAGGTCTCGAAGACCGAAGCGAAGATGTTTCAGACGCTCCAGGACCTGCGTCTGAACAAGAAGCAGATCGAGCACATCGTCGCGCAGCTCAAGAAGCTCATCGACCAGCTCGAACGCGCCGAGGCGCCGATCACCGACGCCGCGCGGCGCATGGGCCTCGAGCTCCGCGAGTTCAAGAAGCGCCTCAAGGAGTTCGAAGCGGGCGACAACCGCCGCCGCGCGGTGATGGCCCGCCAGCTCAAGAGCACGACCGGCGAGCTCGAAGGGCTCATCGACACGCTCAAGAGCGCGACCCACAAGGTCAAGACCGTCGAAGAGAAGGCCAAGGAGCAGGGCGTCTCGCTCGAAGAACTCCGGCGCACCTACCGCGAGATTCGCGACGGCGAGCGCACCGCGGAGAAGGCCAAGGCCGAACTCGTCGAGGCCAACCTCCGCCTCGTGGTCTCCATCGCGAAGAAGTACACGAACCGCGGACTCCAGTTTCTCGACCTGATCCAGGAGGGAAACATCGGGCTCATGAAGGCGGTCGATAAGTTCGAATACCGCCGCGGATACAAGTTCAGCACGTACGCGACTTGGTGGATCCGTCAGGCGATCACCCGCGCCATCGCCGATCAGGCCCGCACGATCCGCATCCCCGTGCACATGATCGAGACGATCAACAAGCTGATCCGCACGTCGCGGTACCTCGTGCAGGAGTTCGGTCGCGAGCCCACGCCCGAAGAGATCGCCGAGAAGATGGAGCTTCCGCTCGACAAGGTCCGCAAGGTCCTGAAGATCGCGAAGGAGCCCATCTCGCTCGAGACCCCCATCGGCGAGGAAGAAGACTCGCACCTCGGCGACTTCATCGAAGACAAGTCTGTGGTGTCGCCCTCCGAGGCGGTCATCTCGAACAACCTCGCCGAGCAGATGCGCAAGGTGCTCAAGACGCTGACCTGGCGCGAGGAGAAGGTTCTCCGTATGCGCTTCGGCATCGGCGAGAAGAGCGACCACACGCTCGAAGAGGTCGGTCAGGGCTTCGAAGTGACCCGCGAGCGCATCCGTCAGATCGAGGCGAAGGCGCTGCGCAAGCTCCGGCACCCGTCGCGGTCGAAGCAGCTCAAGAGCTTCATCGAGGGCTGAGCCCGCACCCGAAGCGCACGCTTCGAAACGCCACGCGCCGCCGCGGAATCCCACCGCGTGCGGCGCGTTGCTTTTCATCCCCGCGGAGGGGAGTCAGTCGTCGTTCTTCGGGAGCAGCGCGGCGCGACGGCCCGCGCGGTTGTAGCGCCAGGTGTAGCCCGCGCTCGCGGCGGCGCTGGAGAGGTGCACCAGCGGAACCACGTAGGCGAAGAGCACCGAGCCCACGACGGGGATGAAGTTGAGCCCCACGCCCGCGGCCACGTAGGCGAGGGAGGCCATGATCGCCACGGGGTACGGCGCGGCGTAGAAGAACCCGAAGGGGCCGAGCACGAGGCCGAGGCCCGCGCCCACGCGGAGATCCTTCACCGACTTCGGCGTGCCGTGGACGCGCACGGGCTCGGGGTCGTCGAGGCCGAGCTTCTTGCTCACGGCCGCGCGCGCGGCGGCGTTGACCACTTCGTCCTTGAGGTTCTGCACGCGCTGAAAGAGCTCGTCGCCCTCGTTGCGCTCCCCCCTGCCCGAAGGCTTCTCGGCGCCGCGTGCCGCGGCGGGCGGAGGGTTGCGCGCGCGGTCGTCCATCTCTTCGAGCCAGTCCTCGATCACGTGTCGGGGAAGCTCGGTGCGCAGCATGAGGTTCGGCATGGAGAGCGAGACGCCTTCGGCCTTCATCGCTCGCACGGTGCGTTCGAACTCGTCGCGGTTCATCATGGCGTTGGAGAGGGAACCTACCACACGGCCGCGCGCTTCCGCGGCGGGCGCCGCGCGAGACCCCGCGACGTCACCGTCGGCGTGTTGATGCTTGGTGCGTTGCGCGCAGAGAGCCCGGTAGAATCACCGACCTGATGAGTGACCACATCCTCGCCATCGACCAGGGGACCACCGGCACCACGGTGCTCGTGCTCGACGCCCGCGCGCGGGTGCTCGGCCGCGCGACGGTGGCCGTTCCGCAGCACTTTCCGGGGCCCGGTCAGGTCGAACACGACGGCCGCGAGATCTGGTCCGGCGTGGTCGAGGCCATCGCGGGCGCGCTGGCCCACGCGGGCATCGAGGGGTCCACGGTGCGCGCCATCGGCATCACGAACCAGCGCGAGACCACGCTCCTCTGGGACCGCGCGACCGGCGCGCCCATCCACCGCGCCATCGTCTGGCAGGACCGCCGCACGGCCCCCGAGTGCGCCGCCCTCCGCGAGCGCGGCGTCGAGGGCCTCGTCTACGAGCGCGCAGGACTGCTCCTCGACCCGTACTTCTCGGGCACCAAGATCGCGTGGCTCCTCGATCACGTCGAGGGCGCGCGGGCCCGCGCCGAACGCGGCGAGCTGGCCTTCGGCACCATCGACACCTGGCTCGTTCACAACCTCACGGGCGGCGCGCACGTCACCGACGTGACCAACGCGTCGCGCACGCTGCTCCTCTCGCTCCGCACGCTCGCGTGGGACGACGACCTCCTCGCAGCGCTGCGCGTGCCGCGCGCGGTGCTCCCCGCGGTGGTGCCGAGCGCGGGCGTGGTGGGGCACACGAAGGGCGTTCCGGGCCTCCCCGACGGCGTGCCCATCGCGGGCATCGCGGGCGATCAGCAGGCCGCGCTGTTCGGTCAAGGGTGCTTCCGCAAGGGCGATGTGAAGTGCACCTACGGCACGGGCGCCTTCGTGCTGATGAACATCGGCGACCGTCCGCTGCCCTCGCGCCACAAGCTCCTCACGACGGTGGCGTGGCAGATTCCCGGCGAGGTGGCCTACGCGCTCGAAGGCAGCGCGTTCATCGCGGGCGCGGCGGTGCAGTGGCTCCGCGACGGCCTCGGGATCATCCGCGCCGCCTCGGAGATCGAAGCCCTCGCGCGGCGTGTTCCCGACGCGGGCGAGGTGGTGTTCGTGCCGTCGCTCACGGGCATGGGCGCGCCGCACTGGGCCCCCGAAGCGCGCGGGCTCATCGCGGGCCTCGGGCGCGACACCACGGCGGCCCACCTCGCGCGCGCCACGCTCGACGGCATCGCGCTCGAAATCGCCGACCTCGTCGAGGCCATGGCCCACGACGCGGGGGCGCCCATCGCGTCGATGCGCGTCGATGGAGGCGCCGCGGCCAACGATCTGTTGTTGCAGATCCAGGCCGACGTGGCGGCCACGGAGGTGGTGCGGCCGAAGGTGGTGGAGACCACGGCGCTCGGCGCGGGCATGCTCGCGGCGCTGGGGGCGGGTCTCGTGGGGTCTCGCGACGAGGTGCTCGGCGCGCTCGCGGTCGACCGGGTGTTTCGTGCCGAGGGGGAGCGCGCGCAGGTCGAGGCGCTGCGCGGTCGCTGGCGCGCGGCCGTCGCGCGGGCGTTGCTGAAGTGATCGAGGGTGTGGGTGGCGTCATGACCGAAGAGAACAAGACCCGGACGCGGTTGGAGATTTCGTGGGAGGCCCTCGAAGACGCGTTCGAAAACAACGCGCCCGAGGTGCACTCGTACCTGCATCTCTCGACGGGCGAGGTGCTGCGCGTCGTCGATGGCGTGGCCGATCCGGCGATGCACCAGCGCATCGCGAGCGACACGAGCTACCTGCGCGTCGACCCCGTGTCGTCGCGCGAGCAGTACCGGTGGATGGAGCGCTTCATCGCCACGGTGCAGGAGTCGGAGCTGCGCTCGCGGCTCGTCGCGGCCATCGATGGCAAGGGCGCGTTTCGGCGCTTCAAAGACGTGCTGATGAGCTTTCCCGCGGATCGGGAGCGGTGGTTCCAGTTCCGCACGGAGCGTCTGCGGTCGTGCATGGAGGCGTGGCTCGAAGCGCACTCGCTCGAAGCCGTGGCGCGCCCCGTGTGGACGCCCCCCGCGCCCGAGACCCCCGTCGAGCCCGACGCGGAGGAGGAGGCCGTCGCCACGCTGCGCCGCGCCCGCATGGGCATGGAGGGCCAGCGCCGTCGGCTCCGTGAGGCCGCCGACCTCGTGCCCACGCGCGAGATCGAGACGGCCATCGCGTTCCTCGAATTTCTCAGGGAGCGCAGCGCGTCGCGCACCGAGGTGACCACGCTCGCGGGCAACCTCGACGCGAACGGCGGCGCCTACGAAGACGAGCGATGACCGCGTCTGCGCCCCTCGTCGCGCTGTGGCTCGTCGCCGCGCAGGCGGCGGGCGCAGCGCCGGCTCCGAGCCCTCCATCTCCCGCTGCACAGCGCACCGTCGCCTCGACGGAGATCACCCTCGACCACGCCGTCGCCGCGCTCGAAACCGAGGGCGATCAGGCGCCGCGCTTCGTGCTCCGCAGCGACTACGTGCTGATGCTCCGCACCGAGCTCCTGATGCGCCACGCGCCCGACGCGCTGCACGTCGAGGTCGATCCCGTGAACGTCGCGGCGCCCTTTCTCGAACAGCTCATCGCCGAGGTGCTGGTGCTCCGCGAGGCCGAGCGCGCGGCCCTCGGCGACGCCGACCCCGACGACGTGGCGGGCTACCGCGCCGAGGTGCTCTCGCGCATCGGCGGCGATGACGGACTCGTCGCGCTGCTCCGCGAGACGGGCACGTCGGCCGCGGAGTTCGACACGCTGATCCGTCGACGCGCGGTGGCCGAGCGCTACCTCCGACTGCGCCACACGCGGCTCATCGAACCGGGCGACGACGAGCTCCGCGCGCGCTTCGAATCCGACCGACGCGAGCGGCCCGAGGTCACGCCCGAACGCTTCTCCGCCGCGCGTCCGTTGCTGCTGCGACGCATGGTGCGCGAGGCCCTCCCGCGCGCGCTTCGCCAGTACCTCCGCAGCCTCGGGAGCCGCGTGCGCATCCGACGGCTCCAGCCCGCGGTGGTGCCCTCGTGAGCGCGGTGATCCGTGCGGCTTCCATCGAAGACCTCGCGGCGCTCTCGCAGATCGAGGTCGAGGGATTCGGCGCGCAGCCCCACTCGTCGATGGCCGACGAGCTCGCGCGGAGCTGGGCGAGGGTGCTCGTGGTCGACGTCGAAGCGCGCGGCGTCGTGGCCTACGTGGTCGCGTGGCGCGTGGCCGACGAGGTCGAGATCATCCAGGTCGCAACACGCAACGACGCGCGTCGCGAGGGGCACGCGCGGAGGCTCCTCGACCACGCGTTCGAAGAGGCGCGCGCGCAGGGCTTCGTGCGCGTGCTGCTCGAAGTGCGACCGTCGAACGTCGGCGCCGTCACGCTCTACCGCGCGATGGGCTTCACCGAGCTCTCGCGTCGCGAGCGCTACTACGACGACGGCGAAGACGCGCTCGTGATGGCGCTCCGGCTCACGCGCGGTTGACGTATCACGCAGAGTGATCGGCGCGGTGCGCGCGCGCTTGCGGGCCGCGCGACCGGCGGTCTACGGTGCCTCGCGAGATGCCTCGCGCACGGGAAATGCCGCGCATGAGCGAGGGCCGTAGCAACGACAACGGCTCTGCCGACGCGGTCTCGCCCGCACCCGCCGCCGAGGCGATGCAGGAGCTCCTGGGGGCCGCGCGCAACGAGCTCGCCGACATGGCGCGAGGATCGATTCCGCCGCCGCCGCCCGCGCCCGCCGAGGGGCCCTGGCGGAGCTACAAAGAGAAGGTCGCGCTCCTCGCCGATCGGATCATCGAGGCGCAGAAGCCCATCCGCATTCTCAACGCGTTGAAGTGGGAGGGCGGCACGTGGGAGTCGTTCCGTCGGTCGCGCTACCGCGAGCTACCGAAGGTCGACGCCGAGGGGTACGCGCGCATCGACCTGGGCTTCGACGCCGCCGCGCGAGCCCGTGATTTTCAGGGCCTCGCCGACGATGTGCGCCGCACGCTCGGGGCCGATGACGCCATCGCGCGCATCCTCCGCGCGACGTGCCTCGAGTACCGCGACGTGTGCCGCATGCTGCTCGTGCGCGGAACGCCCGAGTTCTACGGCTATTCGCGCAGGCTCTACGGCTCGCCGAAGGACACCTTTCCCGACGGCCAGACGACGGTGCGCGACATCGCCCGCACGCTCTACACGCACCTCACGAGCCTCGGCGAGGTGAACCTCGGACCCGCCGGGCCGCGCGACATCGACGGCGCCGCCGTGGTCGAGGTGCTCCGCGAGCGCTTCCGGTCGTACTTCGGCGACGACGCGGTGACCGTGATGCTCGACGACGGGATCATCGCCGACGCCGCCGCGGGCAGCGACTACGTGAAGATCCGCGGGGGCGCGAAGTTCAGCCAGGTCGACGTCGACATCCTCGAAGTGCACGAGGGCTGGGTGCACGTCGCCACGAGCCTCAACGGCGCCAACCAGCACGTCGCGCGATGGCTCGGCAAGGGACCGCCGCGCACCACCGCCGTGCAGGAGGGCCTCGCCGCGCTCATGGAGGTGCTCACCTTCCGCAGCCATCCGCGGCGCGCGCGACGGCTCAACGAGCGCGTGCTCGCCGTCGACAAGGCCGAAGACGGCGCCGACTTTCTCGACGTGTTCGAGTGGTACCGCACCGAGGGCTACGACGAAGAAGACTGCTTCAACGCCGCGCGGCGGGTTTTTCGCGGCGGCACCCTCGCGGGCGGAAGTCCCTTCACGAAGGACATCGCGTACACCCGCGGCCTCGTGACGAACTACCACTTCATCCGCTCGGCGATCCGCGCGTGCAGGCCCGAGCTCGTGCGCTTCCTCTTCGTCGGCAAGGTGGCCCACGAAGACGTTCCGGTGCTCCACGCGCGCGTGGCCGACGGGGTGATCCGCGCGCCGCGCTACCTCCCGCCGCTCTTCGCCGACCTCAACGGACTCGGCATCTGGATGGCCTACTCAGGCTTCTTCTCGCAGATGGGATCGCAGGAGATGTTCGACTACTACGCCCAACTCTTTCAGCAGACGTAGCGGGGGTTCACGACTGCGTGACGCGCGCGCTCTCCGCGGGGGCCACGGTCACGTCACGGGCGCCGAAGGTCCACGTGAGGGGCGCCGTCGTGAGGTTGGTCACGAGGGTCACCGTGCGTCCGTCGACCACCGCGCTGCGGGCGAGGGAGACCTCGGGGCGCGTCGCGCCGTCGGCGAGCGAGAGCACCGCGCGCTGCGTCCATCCGGGGGCGCTCCACACGATCGCGAGGGCCGCGCCGCCGTGGTCGACCGCGGTGTCGGCGGGCAGCGTCTCGGTCACCGCGCACGTCGCGTCGGCGGGCACTTCGAAGGTCAGCGCCGGCATCGGATCGCGGTCGATCGCGTGGAGCTGCACCGCACACCGCGCCTCGGGATCGATGGTGGCCTCGGCGTGCCCGTTCGCGAGGCGCCACACGCGTCCCTCGCGCGTCACCGTCGCGACGTGCGTGTCGTCGCTCACGACGTTCGCGGGCACCGTCGCGCGTCGCATCGACGATCCGCAGGCCGCGCGAAAGTACGCGCAGAGCGGCGACCCCGTGGCGTTGTCTTCGAAGGCCACGTCGCCGGGCATCAGCTGCGTGCGCACACGGCGGGCGCGCTGACGGAGCCACTCTTCGCGGCGCGCCATCCAGTCGCGGCGGTAGTAGTAGACCCAGCGCGCGAGCCACGGGCTGTCGTAGCCGTCGTCGATCCACACCTCGTCGTTCACCGATCCGCCGAGCACCTCGATCTCGATGGCCTCGGGCACCGTGGGCGCGGTGGCGGTCACGGGCGCGGCAGGGGCCTCTGCGGGGGCTTCGCTGTCGGAGACGGGGAGACCGTCGGAGACGACGGGCGCCGCGGGCGGAAGGGGCGTCGGAGGGCGCTGCGGGTGGCGTTCGAGGGTGACGGGCGCGCGGGGCGTCGGGGTGTGGTGCGCGGGGGCGGCGGGGCGGGACACGATCACGGCCCACGCAGCCACGCAGACGAGCACCGGGAGGCCGAGGGGGAGCAGTTCGTCGCGGAGTCGCGTCATGCGGGTGTGACGCAGAGACCCCGATGAAGTTCCCGAGGTTGGGAACCTCCGTGTGCGACGGTCAGAACGCTTCGTCGAAGGCCACTTCGCCCGTCACGCCGACCTGGTAGGCCGAGACGCGGCGTTCGAAGAAGTTCGCGAGCTCCTGGACGTCCTGCATTTCCATGAAGGGAAAGGGGTTCTTCGCGCGGTACCGCGGGCCGTAGCCCAGCGCCGTGAGCCGACGGTCGGCGACGAACTCCAGGTACGTGCGCATGTCGGCCGCGCTGAGGCCCGCGACGCCGCCGTCGAGGAGGTCCTGCGCGAAGCGGGTCTCGGCCGCGACGGCCTCTTCGATCATCGTCGTGAGGTGACCGCGGAGCGTGTCGTCGAAGAGCGAGGGCTCCTCCTGACGCACCACCGCCGCGACCTCGAACGCGAAGGCCATGTGCATGCTCTCGTCGCGGAACACCCAGTTGGTGCCCGCCGCGAGGCCCTGGCACAGCCCGCGCGACCGCAGGAAGTACACGTACGCGAAGGCCCCGAAGAAGAAGAGCCCCTCGATGCCGCACGCGTACGCGAGCAGGTTGCGGAGGAAGCGCGAGCGGTCGTCGCGCGTGCGCAGCGTCGAGAGCGTGGCCATCGCGTCGGTGTGCTTCAGGCAGAACTGCGCCTTGTCACGAATCGACGGGATGTTCTCCACCGCGGCGAAGGCCTTCTCGCGCTCCACCGGGTCGGGCACGTAGGTGTCGAGCAGCGTGAGGTAGAACTGCACGTGCAGCGCCTCCTCGTAGAGCTGCCGCGAGAGGTACATGCGCGCCTCGGGCGAGTTGATGTGGCGGTACAGGTTGATCGCCAGGTTGTTCGCCACGATCGAGTCGCCCGTCGCGAAGAAGGCCACGAGGCGGTGGATCAGATGGCGCTCCGCGGGCGACATGCGCGAGCGGAGGTCCACCAGGTCGACGGAGAGATCGACCTCTTCGACCGTCCACGTGTTGCGGATCGCGTCGCGGTACATCTCGTAGAACCGCGGGTATTTCATCGGACGGAGCGTGAGTTCGAGTCCGGGGTCGAGCAGCATGTCGGTGTCTGTTGGGCGGAGCGGCGTTGAAGAAAAGAGGACCGTGCGCGCGGCGCGGCGCAGACGTTACTGGCAGGCCTCGCAGGCCTCGGGGTTCTCGAGCGAGCACGCGATCGCGGCCTCGGTCTCGACGGGCGCGGCGGTCACCGGCACCGTGGCCTTCGCGATCTTCGTCGCGGGGCGCGAGCGGAGGTAGTAGGTCGTCTTCAGCCCGCGCTTCCACGCGTGCATGTACATCGACGACAGCTTGCCGATCGTGGGGCTCTCGACGAAGAGGTTCAGCGACTGGCTCTGGTCGATGAAGGCCCCGCGGTCCGCAGCCATGTCGATGAGCGCGCGCATCGGGAGCTCCCACGCGGTGCGGAAGCGGAGCTTGAGCGATTCGGGGATGCCCGCGAGGCCCTGCACCGAGCCCTCGCCCTGCTTCAGCGCGGCGCGCGTCTCGTCGTTCCAGCGACCGAGCTTGCGGAGCTCCGACACGAGGTAGCGGTTCACCTGCAGGAAGTCTCCCGACAGCGTCTCGCGCTTGAAGAGGTTCGACACCTGCGGCTCGATGCACTCGTAGCAGCCCGCGATCGACGCGATCGTGGCCGTCGGCGCGATCGCGATGAGCAGCGAGTTGCGGAGCCCCGTGGTGCGGATGCGCGCGCGCAGCGCATCCCAGCGCGCCGTGTCGCTCGGGGTCACACCCCACGCGTCGAACTGGAGCTCTCCCCGCGCGGCCCGCGTCTCGTCGAAGCTCCCGTGCTTGCCGAGGCGCTCCGCGAGGTCGCACGACGCCGTGAGCGCGTGGAAGTAGATCTCCTCCGCGATCTTCGCCGAGAGCTCCCGCGCGGCCGGGTCGTCGAACGCGAGGCCCATCGTGAAGAACACGTCCTGCAGGCCCATCACGCCGAGGCCTACGGGGCGCCAGCGGAGGTTCGACGCGCGCGCCGTCTCGATGGGATAGAAGTTCCGATCGATGACCCGGTCGAGTTGCGCCACCGCGGTGCGCACCGTGCGAGCGAGCTGCTCGAAGTCGAAGGCTCCGTCGCGCATGTGACGACCGAGGTTGATCGAGCCCAGGTTGCACACCGCCGTCTCGCCCTCGGAGGTCACCTCGAGGATCTCGGTGCAGAGGTTCGAGAGGTGCACCACGCGACCCGGCAGCGCGGTCTGGTTGCACGCGAGGTTCGACTTGTCCTTGAAGGTCATCCAGCCGTTTCCGGTCTGGGCGAGGGCGCGCATCATGCGGCCGTAGAGGTCGCGGGCCTTGACCTTCTTCGTCGCGAGTCCCTTGAGCTCCGCGGCCTCGTAGGCGCGCTCGAACGCGGGGCCGTAGAGGTCGGGCAGCTCGGGCACCGCCTTCGGATCGAAGAGCGACCAGTCGCCGTCGGTGTCGACGCGGCGCATGAACAGGTCGGGGATCCAGTTCGCGAGGTTGAGGTTGTGCGTGCGGCGCGACTCGTCGCCGGTGTTCTCGCGGAGCTCCAGAAAGTCTTCGATGTCGGCGTGCCAGGGCTCCAGGTACACGCAGCACGCGCCCTTGCGCTTGCCGCCCTGGTTCACCGCGGCCACCGAGGCGTCGAGGGTCTTGAGCCACGGCACGATGCCGTTCGACAGCCCGTTGGTGCCGCGGATCAGCGAGCCGCGCGCGCGCACCCGGTGGTACGCGAGGCCGATGCCGCCCGAGAACTTCGAGAGCATCGCCACGTCGAGGTAGCGCTTGTAGATCGCCGCGAGGTCGTCGGCCGGCGAGTCGAGCAGAAAGCACGACGAGAGCTGCTCGTGCTGCGTGCCCGCGTTGAAGAGCGTCGGCGAGCTCGGGATGTACTCCAGCGAGGAGAACAGCGCGTAGAGCTCCAGCGCATCGGCGAGGGTGTCGGCGAGGCCGCACGCCACGCGGAGAAAGAAGTACTGCGGCGTCTCGATGACCGTGCGCTTCTCGGGGTGCCGCAGGAGGTACCGGTCGTAGAGCGTGCGAAGACCGAAGTACTCGAAGCGGTCGGTGCGCGCGGGATCCGCCGCGGCGTTGAGCTTGCGCGAGTGCGACGCGACGAAGTCACGCACGCGGTCGTTCACGATGCCCACGCGGTGGCCCAGCGCGATGGAGGCCGAGAACGCGTGCACCTCGTGGGAGGCCACCTCCTTGTCGATGGAGTTCGACAGGAGCCGCGCGGCGAGGCGCGCGTACTCGGGCTCCTCGGCGGTGAGGGCCGCGGCGGTCTGCACGGCGAGGGCGTCGATCTCGCGCGTGGTCACGCCGTCGAAGAGGCCCGAGATGGTGCGCGTCGCGACGCGGAGCGCGTCGACGTGGGCGAGCCCGCTGCAACAACGGGCGATCGCGCGAACCACCTTGTTGAGGTCGACGGGTTCGAAGGCGCCGGAGCGCTTCTTCACCCGCATCTGCGTGGGAACGTCATCGCCGTACCCCCGCGAGGCCGTCGGGGGCGTGAGAACCAACACGTCTGCCATTGCGGTGCTCATGTGCTGCTGCGAGGCATCGTGCCGGGATCACTCCGCGGGGTCCACTTCGGGACGATCGCGGAGAGGCGGTGAGGCTACAGCGAACGTTCGATGAGTCCGTCGCGCACGGGTGCGTCGAGGCTCGCGCGCATCGCGTCGTGGCTCTGCGTCCATGCGAGGGCGCCGCGTTCGAGCGCGAAGGGGTTCACCCGCGTGATGCCGTGCACCGACACCGCGGTGAGGTTCGCGCGTCGCGGCGGTCGCAGCGCCGACGATCCCTCGCGACGCCATGGAGACCGCGAGGCGAGGTGGTGGTGCAGGGTGCGCGTTCCGTCGGGCACACCCGCGAGGCCCGGGCGGTCTTCGATGCCGCCGTCGAGGTAGCGCGCGCCGTCGATCACCACGGGCTGAAACAGCGCGGGCAGCGCGCACGAGGCGTGGATCGCCGCCGCGAGCGATCCGCGTTCGAGCACGCACGTGCGACGCGTCGCGAGCTGCCACACGGAGCCGCGCCACGGCGCGCCCAGCGTCTCGATGCGCGCGTCGCCCACGAGCCCGTGGAGCATCGTGCGGAAGCGGTCTCCGCGGAGCAGCCCGAGGCCCGGCGCGGGGTCCCAGAAATCGTCGCGGCGCAGCGCTTCGAGCGTGGTGCGCATCGCGTCGGGCGAGACGCCGCCCGCGCGCAGTCCCGTGACGAGCGCGCCGGCGCTGCTGCCCGCGTAGCCCTGCGCGGTGAGGCCCGCGTCTTCGAGCGCTGCGAGGGCGCCCGCGTGGGCGTAGAAGCCGAAGAAGCCCGACGACATCGCGAGGGTGAACGGGGCCTCGCGGAGCCACTCGCGCAGCGTGGGGGTGTGCATCGTGGGCGCGTCTCTATGGCGATCGCGCGGCGGTGACAACCGATCAGCGCTGTCCGCGCAGCGTGGTCTCGCTCTCGATGCGCGCGGGGGCCGTGGCGCGCGCGCGGGTGAGCGTCGCCGAGGCCTCGGCGGGGGCGGGAATCACCAGCTCGATGTTGCGATCGGCGGGCGTGCCCGTGAGCTCCGGGGCCCAGCCCGAGAGGTAGTCGAGGAGGGCGAGGCGGCGGTAGCGGCGCTCCATGCAGGTGGTGGCGTCGAAGTCGAGCATGGTGCCGAAGATCGAGAGCGTTCCGTTGCCGTTGTCGACCACCTCGACGGCGCGGCTCTGCGAGGGCCAGTCGGCGATGGAGCCCGACTGGATCTCCCAGAAGCCCGGATGCGTCGCGTCGGCGCCGCGCAGCGCGCGCACGCGGACCTTGTGCTGGTGCCCCACGAGCCACGCGATCACGTTGCTGTAGCCCGCCACGATGCGTCCGAGCTCGTCGCCATCGACCGCGTCGGAGACGGGCAGACCGACCTTGCTGCGCGTGCGCGTGATGTCGTCGATGGGGTGGTGCGAGGTGACCATGACCAGCACGCCGTCGCGGCGCGCGCGTTCGAGCTCGGGGCGCAGAAAGCGGTCGACGGTGGGGCGGTGCACGAGGCCCGTCGATCCGCCCGTGTCGTCGCTCGTGTCGAGAGAGACCAGGCGCAGCACGCCGGGCACCACGTCGGAGACCCAGTGCGCGCCGAGCGAGAGGTCCGCGTTGGCGGGGTATCCGTGGCCCACGGGACCGGGCGATGCCGGGCTCGCGCGGAGCGTGCGAACGATGTCGTCGCGCGTGGCGAGGCGGCGGCGCGCGTCGGGCACCACGGTGCCGTTGCGCACGGGCGCGTACCAGCGCGAGTAGTCGCGCGTGCCCGTGGTGGAGTTGTTCCCCGTGGCGACGGCCTGGCGCGCTTCGGTGGGGAGAAAGATGCCCACCACGAGCACGTCGTGGTTGCCCGGCACGAAGTACCAGGGCGCGGGAAACGCGAGGCTGTCGAAGGGATCCTTCGGGTCGTTGTCGGGGCCCGGCACCGGGTCGTCGTCGTTGCCCGAGTCGGTGTGTACGCCGCGGGCGCCGTCCATGAGCTGCGTGAACCACTGGAGCTCGTTGAGCTGCCCCGTGTCGGCGCAGTCGCCCGCGAACACGCCGAACTGAAACGGTCGCGCGGGACGCGCCGTGCGGGCGATCGTGCGGTTCATCGCGACGAGCGCGCGCGGCAGCATCGACTCCTGCGGACGGAGCCCCGACGAGAGCAGCCCCGGCGTGTCGACCCCGGCGAAGCGCGCGGGCGATTCGTCGTCGGTGAGCTGGTAGTCCGACACGTGAACGAACCACGCGAGCGAGCGGCGATCGCCGAAGCGCGTGCTTCCGCCGAGGTCGGTGCGCTGCACGCGCGCTCGACCCGGTCCCGCGGCGTAGCGGTCGAAGTTGCGGTTGCGGTACGAGCGCTCGCCCGACTCCGTCGAGGGGTTCACGAAGGGGTTGGCGACGCTCACGCGCCACGCGGTGGGCTCCACGGTGGCGACGAGCGTCGAGGCCACGGGCGCGAGGGTGATGGGCGCGCTCTCGGTCTCTTCGCAGCGCGGGAGGAGCCTCCCCGTCGGAGGCGGCGGCACGTCGGCGACGGCGATGTCTTCGAAGGGTCCGAGGTCGGCGCCCGCGTCGGTCACCGGGGCCACGTCGTCGAGGGGCGGGAGCGTGCCCGTGTCGTCGAGCGCGAAGGGCACATCGGCGAGGGCGAGGTCGTCGGGCGCATCGCGGCGCGCATCGGTGGAGACGTCGGTCGAAGCCTCGGCGGACGCGGCGTCGGACACGGTGCCGGTGCTCGTGTCGGCGCAGGCCGCGAGCGTCGCGGCGCACAGCGCCAGCAGGGTTCTCCGCATGGAGCGACTTGTATCATGGCGGTGTCATCGCGGTGACGGGCGGGGCCGAGAACGCGCTTGCGTTGCAGTGACGGCCAAGCCCATCGTCGCGGCGCCATGGCCCTCCCGACCGCACCGCTCGCCGCGCGGCTTCCGCCGCCGTCGGAGTACGTCTCCGCCGACGACATCTTCGAACGCTTCGTCGACTGGGTGACCTCGAAGCGCCTCGCGCTCTACCCCGCGCAGGAGGACGCGCTGCTGGAGATCATCGCCGGGCGCAACGTGATCCTCAACACGCCCACGGGCTCGGGCAAGAGCCTCGTGGCCACGGCGCTGATCTTCAAGTCGATGTGCGAGGGCAAGCGGGCGGTCTACACCTGCCCCATCAAGGCCCTCGTGAACGAGAAGTTCTTCGCGCTCTGCGAGGAGTTCGGGCCCGACAACGTGGGGATGCTCACGGGCGACGCGGCGATCAACCGCGACGCGCCGATCCTGTGCTGCACCGCGGAGATTCTCGCGAACATGTGCCTTCGTCAGGGGCACTGGGCGCCGGTCGATTACGTGGTGATCGACGAGTTCCACTACTACTCGGACCGCGAGCGCGGGGCCGCGTGGCAGATCCCGCTGCTGGTGCTGTCGAGCGCGACGTTTCTGTTGATGTCCGCGACGCTGGGCAACACGGCCTTCTTCGAGGGCGAGCTCACGAAGCTCACGGGACGACCGACCGCCGTGGTGCGCTCGACGAAGCGTCCGGTGCCCCTCGACTTCGAGTACCGCGAGACGCCGCTGCACGAGACCGTGGCCGACCTCGTGAAGCACTTTCGCCACCCGGTCTACCTCGTGAACTTCACGCAGCGCGCCGCCGCCGAAGAGGCCCAGAACCTCATGAGCGTCGACTTCTGCACGAAGGACGAGAAGCGCGCGATCAACGAGGCCCTCAAAGACGTCAGCTTCGACAGCCCCTACGGCAAGGAGGTCTCGAAGTTCGTGCGCCACGGCGTGGGGCTCCACCACGCGGGGCTGCTGCCGAAGTACCGACTGCTGGTGGAGAAGCTCGCGCAGGCGGGGCTGCTCAAGATCATCTGCGGCACCGACACGCTGGGCGTCGGGGTGAACATTCCGATTCGCACGGTGCTCTTCACGAAGCTCTGCAAGTTCGATGGTGAGAAGACCGCGATCTTGAGCGTGCGTGACTTTCAGCAGATCGCGGGACGCGCGGGGCGCAAGGGCTTCGACGACCAGGGATGGGTCGTGGCACAGGCGCCGGAGCACGTCATCGAGAACCTCGCGCTGGAGAAGAAGGCCGCGGGTGATCCCGCGAAGCTCCGACGCATCGTGCGCAAGAAGCCCCCGGAGCGCGGCTACGTGCACTGGGACAAGACCACCTTCGATCGGCTCGTGAGCTCGCAGCCCGAGGCCCTCGTGTCGCGCTTCCGCGTGACGCACTCGATGGTGCTCAACGTGATCCAGCGCGAGGGGCGGCTCCATGACGGGTGCCGCGGGCTCGCGAGGATCATCCGCGCGTCGCACGGCACGCCCGTCGAGCGGCGCCGTCACGGTCAGCACGCGTGGACGCTGTTCAAGTCGCTCATCGGCGCGGGCGTCGTGCGCAAGGTTCCCAACGCGGCGGGCACGGGCGAGCGCTTCGAGGTGAACGCCGAGCTCCAGGTGGACTTCTCGCTGCACAACACGCTGGCGCTGTGGCTCCTCGACACGCTGCCGAAGCTCGACCCCACGCAGCCCGACCACGCGCTCGACGTGCTCACGATGGTCGAGGCGACGCTCGAGAACCCCGAGATCATTCTTCAGAAGCAGCTCGATCGCATCAAGACCGAGGCGATGGCCGAGATGAAGGCCCAGGGCGTCGAGTACGAGAAGCGCATCGAGGCGCTGGAGAAGCTCGAATACCCGAAGCCGCACCGCGAGTTCGTGTACGCGACCTTCAACGACTTCGCGAAGCTGCACCCGTGGGTGGGCGAAGAGAACATCCGGCCGAAGAGCGTCGCGCGCGAGATGTTCGAGACCTATTCGACCTTCGCGGACTACATCAAGGAGTACGGCCTGGAGCGCTCGGAGGGCGTGCTGCTGCGCTACCTCAGCGACGCGTACAAGGTGCTGGTGCAGAGCGTTCCGCTCGGGGTGCGGACGCCCGAGGTGTACGAGGTGATGCAGTTTCTCCGCGCGCTCGTGCGCGACGTGGACTCCTCGCTCGTCGACGAGTGGGAGGCGCTGCACGTCGACCCCGACGACGAGTTCGTCGACGTCACGAAGGGACGCAAGGGCGCCGCCGCCGACGAGCCTCCGCCGCGCAAGGACATCACCGCCAACGAGCGCGCGTTCAAGGCCTCGATCCGCCGCGCGATGTACGCGCTCGTGCGGGCCCTCGCGAACCGCGACTGGCTCACCGCCGCGCGCCAGGTCGAGCCCCGCGCGGGCGATGATCCGTGGAACGCGAAGCACTTCGACGAGGCCATGGCGCCGTTCTTCGAAGAGCACGCCACGCTGCGCGTCGACCACGGCGCGCGCTCGCCGCAGAACACGCTCATCGACGTGAACCCCGATGGCACCTGGCGCGTGCGGCAGATCCTCGTCGACAGCGAGGAGCACAACGACTGGGTGATCGAAGCGACGGTGGACCTCGCCCTCTCGCGCGAGCGCGACCGCGCCGTCGTGCATCTCGACCGCATCGGGGTGTGAGGGCGTTCTCCGTGGGCGCATCGGCGCGCTCCGTGGGCGCTCCCCAACGCGCTCCCCGGTCGCTGGATGTATGATGCGCGCGCGTGGCGGGCCGGGGTTCCGCGCAGCGCGTCACCCCGGGCAACCGTGGGCGGTCGCACCGGACTTCGTCCGGCGCTGCATGGATCGCTCGCGGTAGCGCCGGACCCCGTCCGGCGCGGCAACACACCCTTGCCCGG